>JBKBOH010000015.1:0-54246 GCA_046294975.1 Erythrobacter sp.
CGATCTGGCGGATCGTCGAAAAGGACGTGCTGCTGCGCCAGCTCGATTTCCACTGGAAGGAACATCTCGCCACGCTCGATGCGCTGCGGCAGGTGATCTGGATGCGTTCGATCGCGCAGAAGCAGCCGATCAACGAATACAAGCAGGAAGCCTTCGGCCTGTTCGAGACCATGCTCGACAAGCTGCGCGAGGATGTGACCAAGATCCTGTTCCGCGCCGAACTGCGGATCGAGCCGCCGCAGCCGCAGGCGCTGCCCGAACTGCCCGATTTCCTGACCGGCCATATCGACCCGCTCACCGGGCTGGAAAATTCGGCTGACGGGGACGGGTCGGAACGGCGGCCGGAACTGTTCGGCTCGCTTGCCCCTAGCCCGCGCGCGGCCTTCGGGCCGGGCGGGGCCAATCCCGAAAACCCCTACGCGGGTCTCGACATAAGCCGCAACGCGCCGTGCCCCTGCGGGAGCGGCAACAAGTACAAGCACTGCCACGGCGCCGAAGGCGCGAACGCGCGCCAGATTGTGTAATCCTCAGCGCGGCTCGCGGATCATCGGCTGCAGGGGCGGGCTGTCCGGCATGGGATGGATCGGCTCGCCCAGCGCCACGAAGCCGCAGCTGGCGTAGAACCCGGTATTGGCGGGATTGGAATTTTCGAGATAGGCGCAGGTGCGCGTCCGGTCGCAGGCGTCGAGCACGGGAGCGATCAGCCGCCGACCGAGACCGGTGCCGCGCGCGTGCTGGCGCACGCCGATGCTGAACAGATAGGCATGGACGAATTTCGGATGCCGCGCCTCCATCGCCCGCCCAGTCAGAAGACCTCTGCCGATCGCGCCCGGCCCTGATGCCAGCAGGGTGCTGGCGGCAAAGCGCAGGTAATCGCCGGTTCGCAAGGCATTGTCGCCGCCGGGCATCATCCACATGCACGCGCCGTCATCTCCCGCGCTGTAGCAATAGCCGCGTGGCCCGTAGACGCGCTTGGCCTGCAACAGGAACAGCGCGCGGATCCCGGCGAAATTGCGGAACAGCCACAGGTTGAACGGATCGTTGCGAAACGCCTCTGCGGTGATCTCTCCGATCCGTTGCGCCTCGGCCAGACCAGCCCGGCGGATAGATTCGGGCAATGCGATGCTGCGTTCCACGCGCGGTCTCCTTGGCGGCGGGTCTAGCACCGGTGACAGATCGGCGATAGGGCGCCGCGGTGCCGATCGCTGTTCAGCCTCGCCGGGCAATGGGTAATGAATGGCCCCGATCCGTTCGGACAAGCCCTGGGCGCGGCGTTGCCGCTGCTGGCCGCGCGCCTGCTCCCGCTCAGGTGGAATCGCTGACTGACCGCGTTGCTGGGGTTGGCGCTGGGGCTGCGTGCCGGATCGGCACATCGCCTGCCACGACCGCGCTTAAGCAATCGTGCGAAGAGCGGCAAAAGGCAAGGAGATGGCTCCCCGAGTAGGATTCGAACCTACGGCCAAGTGATTAACAGTCACCTACTCTACCGCTGAGCTATCGGGGAGCAACTCTTCCAAGCGGCTTAAGGAAGAGCGGAAGCGCGCCTATATTGGGGCTGCTTGGCGATTGCAAGAGGGTTTTGAGCGAGCTTCAACCTTTCCATGCTTCAGGCTGCGCCCGAGCAGCCAGGCCGGCCAGCCACCACCGCCGGGCGCAACTTGCTGCGCGTCCAGCGCAGACCGCGGGCCAGGGACATGCCGAAATCAGCCGGTCACGAATTGTTCGGCGACGATCCGTTCTTCGAGGCTCTGGCCCTTGTCGAACAGCAAAGTCAGCGCGATCTGCTGCGATATCTCCAGCCGCACCTCGGCAATGTCGCGCAGTTCCTTCTGGTCGGCGACGGCGGCGACCGGGCGCTTGGCCGGATCGAGCACGCGCAGCACGATCTTCATCCGGTCCGGCAGGATCGCCCCGCGCCAGCGCCGCGGGCGGAACGGGCTGATCGGGGTGAGCGCGAGCAGCTTTGAATCGAGCGGCAGAATCGGGCCATTGGCGGAAAGATTATAGGCGGTCGATCCTGCCGGGGTCGCCACCAGCACCCCGTCGCACACCAGTTCGCTGATCCGCACCCGATCACCCACGGTGACTTCGATTTTCGCGGTCTGGCGGGTTTCGCGCAGCAGCGAAAGCTCGTTGATCGCGCAGAATTCGTGCGTTTCGCCATCCTGCGTCACCGCTTCCACCCTGAGCGGCGCAATCGTCCAGCGCCGGGCCTTGGCGACTCGCGCCGCGATCGCCGCACGCTTGTCGTAGCGGTTCATCAGGAAGCCGACCGTGCCAAGGTTCATGCCATAGGCCGGGATCACGCGTCCGGCATCAATCATCATGTGCAGCGTTTGCAGCATGAACCCGTCGCCGCCGAGCACCACCACCGCATCGGCTTCGGCCACAGGCACCCATTCCCCCTGCGCCAGCAGTGCGTCATAGGCCTCCTGCGCGCGCGGCGTGTCCGAGGCGAGCAGCGCCAAGCGCTGGAAAGGCGTGCCGTTGCTCGTCATCAATCCCCCTACCGTTTCGCTTGCCACAGGTTGGCCACTTATCCCCGGCGCAGTGCTAGCGGATCGACCTGATGTGCCAGATCGGCGCGGATTGCAATTGATGGAAGGCAGCCGCACATTCTGCGGCTAAGGCAAGCAGGGAAAGGGCGCGCATGGAACAGGGCCGCACATCGCTGAGAGGGGCCGCGCGCGGCAGCCTGCCGGGCGTGCGTCCGGGCGTGCTCGAAGCCGATCTGCTGCGCGCGCTTGACCGGCGCGAGATCGAGGTGCTGTTCCAGCCGCAATTCGCCTGTGTGACCGGAGCCGTGACCGGGGCCGAGGCACTGGCGCGCTGGCGGCACCCGACCTTGGGCGAAATCGGCGCGCGCGATTTGTTCGCGATTGCCGAGCGCGCGGCACTGGTTGCCCCGCTTTCGCGCCACGTGGTCGCCCGCGCGCTGGAAGATGCCGGCACCTGGCCACACAACCTCATCCTGTCGCTGAACATCACCCCTGAGGAGCTTGGCGACCCGCGATTTGCTGCCGATTTTGCGGCGCTGATCGGGCGGTCCGGGATCGCCCCGCATCGGCTGATGCTGGAGATCACCGAAGACGTGCTGCTGCGTAATCTTGCCCAGGCGGCGAGCGCGCTGAAGGCGCTGCGCGGCCTCGGCTTCCGCACCGCATTGGACGATTTCGGCGCGGGGTTCTGCAACTTTCGCTACCTGCGCGAACTGCCGCTCGATGCGCTCAAGCTCGACAAGGTGATGGTCGAGGGCGTGCCGGGCGATCCCACCGCGCTCGCTGTGTTCCGCGCGATCGTGGCGCTGGGCAAGGCGCTGGGCCTTGCGATCTATGCCGAGGGGATCGAGACCGAGATCCAGCGCGCCGCGATCACGGCCGAAGGCTGCGACAACTGGCAAGGGTTCCTGCGCGCCCAGCCGATGCCGAGCGATGCGGTGCGGGCGCTGGCCCGCACCGCGCGCGGGATGGGGCACGGCTGAGCAGCAGCTCCGAGCGGCGGTCGGACGCGCTTGGTCTGCAGGGCGCTATGACCCGAAATGGGTCATTACGATTGACTGCACCGACAGTTTGACGGAATTTGCCGCGGGCATCGCACCGGGGGGCAGCGGCGGTTTCGGCGGTTCCGGTGGGAGCATGGATCTCGATCGGGCGCGCCGCGTGTGTGTCGATCGTGGCCGCGATCGGGGCCTGAAGAACATCTATGTCGAGGCGGTGCGGCCCGAAGGCGCGCGCCGGGCGCGGGTGTGAATGCAGACCCGCCGCAGTCCTCAGACAGTCAGCACCGAGCGTTGGCGCTGCGAATACAACTTTTCCAACGGTCGGACCGGTTTCAAACGTCTGTAAGCACCGACGGCAGAGTCAATCTTTCACGGAGACACCTATCATGTTCCGCACATTCAAACTGACCCCGACGCTTGGTGCGCTCGCGCTCTTTTTTTTCGGCACCAACCCCGCGCTCGCCCAGTCTGCCCCTGCCGGTGCCAACCAGCCGGTCGCCCGGACCGATGTGCCGGTGACCGCGCGCATGGGCATACACGTCAGTGCGCTGGTGCTCGAAGACCTCAAGCAATTCGTCACCGACGATGAGAAACTCGCGGCGATGTTCCTGCGTATGGCGATTCTGGCCAAGCAGGAAGCGATCGGCGTGAATTGCGCGGCCTACGAGATCGACAAGGAGCGCATGGTGGCGCTGATGATGCAGACCATGCGCCCGCTGAGCGAAGGGGTCGAAAAGGACGTGGCAACCGCGCATCTCACCCGCGCGCTGCGGCAATACAACACCCTGCTCGGCGGCGAACTGGCCGTGTTTGCCGACGATCGGGCCGGATATTGCGCTGCCGGCAAGACGCTGTTCGCCGAGCTGGGCGAAAATTCCGAAGCCGATTCGATGCTGGCGCTCAAGCCAGCCGGCTGATCGGGTCGCACCGCGCAGGGCAACGGCGGCAGACGAACGAGGCACGGCTGCCGCCGCTATGCCAATCTTTGCTCTGTTCTGTCGCCGCCCGGCACGCGGGGCGGCGCGGCAGCCATAGGGGGGATAACCCTTGCCGAGAGGGAAGCTGGCATCGAAAGCTGTGCGTCTGGAACTGGTGCCCGAGGAGCTCAGCCGGAACGAAAGGCCGGTGGCCTACGAGATGGTCAATGCGCTGCTGGTGAGCACGATCGAACTGCAACGTGCCTTCGCGATGCGACCGCTCGAATGCCAGATTTTCCTGGTGATCGCCATGGCGACCGTCCAGCGCTTCATTCGTGAAACGGCGCCTGTCCAGGCCTTTCGCAATGCCACCCCCCTTCCGCCCGAACAGCGCGGCGCGATCTCGCGGCGGCGGATTGCCGAGACGCTAGATCTGCCGCTCGAGACCGTCCGGCGTTATGTGGCGCACCTGCTCGAACGCGGCGAGATCGTCGAGGTCGGCCGCGGTCAGCTGTCCACCAAGGGCGGCACCTTGGCGCGCGCGAGTGAGGCGGGCTGCATTACCGACATGGCCAGGCGCACGCTCGCACTGGCCAACCGGATGCTGCTGCTCGAGGTCGCCCGCGGCGCGCCGCCACCTGAGGCGGTCGATCAGCAGCAGGCCGGTCGCGGCGGCAGAGCACGGGAGGGGCGCCCCTGAAGACGCCCCTGCGCCGCCTCATTCAAGCCGCTAGAACTCGACGCTGACGCGCCCGTAGAGGAACCGCCCGCTGAAGCCGAAGGGCGACTGCGAGGAATAGGGCAGGAAGCTCTGGTTGAGGCCGTAGTTGAACCCGTCGACCACCCCGAACGGCAGCCGATCGGGATATTCATCAAGCAGGTTGTTTGCCCCCAGCGCCACCTGCACCATTTCCGCCGGGTTGAACCGCAGTTCGAGATCGACCACCCACTTGGGCGACAGCGTGATATCGCCCGGCGCGGCGCCCTTGGGGATAGTGATATCGTTGTTCGAGCCAATCGGCAGGAACACCGAACCGAAGCGGTTGGCACGCAAGCTCGCGCCGAACGGTTCAAGCTCCCAGTCGATGCCGATGTTGAGCTTGTTCGAGGGCTGGCCATCGGTCAGGCGGAAGCTTTCCGGACGGGCGAACAGGCGCTGGGCGTTGAAGCCGAGGATGGTGGCCCGGTCGGTGATCTTGGTATCGTTGATATTGTAGCCCGCCGTCAGGGTGAAGCGGCCCGCCCCGAAATCGGGCACACGGTAGCTGGCCACCACATCGAGACCCTGGGTGCGGGTATCGATCCCGTTGATGAAGAACCGCGCCGAAGTGCCGACCACGCCGGCCGCCTGCAACAGCGCCACCACATCCGCGCCTTGCAGGTTCTCGGTCAGCACGATGCGGTCGGTGATCTTGATGTTGTAGTAATCGACCGTCAGGCTCAGCCCCTCGACCATGGTGAACACCATCCCGGCGCTGAGGTTGACCGATTCCTCGGGCTTGAGCGGCTGGGCGCCGAGTGCGACGGCGATCGGCGAATTGACCGGGAAGGTGCCGATCTCGATCAGCCCCACGCCGGTGACGTTGTTGGTCGAGGTAGTGGAGAAGAACTGCTGCGCCATGCCCGGAGCGCGAAAGCCGGTCGAGGCCGAGCCGCGCAAGGCAAGGCCTTCAACCGGCTCGACGCGCGCGGCAATCTTGCCGTTGAAGGTGTCGCCAAAGTCCGAGAAGTGCTCGTAACGGCCCGCCACCTGCAGATTGAACATGTCCGAAAAATCATTGTCGAGCTCGACATAGGCGGCAAAACTGTCGCGCGAGGCATCGACCGCGGTGGAGGGTTGAAAGCCCGGGAACACCTGCGCGCCCGGCGCTGCACCGTTGGAGAAGGTGAAAGGCCCGGCGATCCAGCTCGCTTCCTCGCCCGGCACGATCTTGTAGTTCTCGTTGCGCCATTCGCCGCCGAGCGCGAGCGAGGTTTCCCCGATGCCCAGCTCAAGGTCGCGCTGGGCATCGAAATTGACCGAGGTCTGGCCCGAACGCAGCCCGCCCGCGTCGAATTCGGTGGGGCTGACAAGCCCGCCAAGCGAGGCGTTCCAGCTGTTCGACACGCCGTAATCGAGTCGGTTGCTGCCGTAGTTGATCGACAGGTCGAGGTTCCACCCGCCGGTCTCGCCGCGAATGCCCAGCACCCCGGCGATATCCTCGATATCGGAATCGATCTGCGGCAGGAAACCGTCAGGATAGAAGGGCTGGCCGCCATTGGCAAAGTCGCGGTTACGCGCATCGAGCGAGCGGCGGTAGAAGCCGGTGCCATTGGCCTTGCGCTTGCCATAGGAGCCGAAGGCATAGAGTTCGAACCCGGATCCGACTTCGACACCGGTATTGACGAAAAGGTTGACATCTTCCGATTTGCCGTCGCCGAAGCGGTGGTTGTAGCGATTGAAGGTGGTCTCGCGCGGATCGCCGATGCCGGCGTATTGGCGACGGATATCGGGGCCGGAACGGTTGGTGGGATCGCGGTCCTTGTATTCGGCGGTGATATTGACATAGGCGGTGTCGCCCACCGGAATGCCGAAATTGGCCGCCATGGTGATGGTGTCGCCGTCGCGGCGGCGGCGGTCGCGGCCGGTGAAGGTGATCACCGGATCATCATTTGCCCCCACGGTCGGCGCGACGGTATCGACCTGCGCGACATCCTCCATTGTGGTGATGTATTTGCCGTAAGTCACCTGCGCGCGGCCGCCTTCGCGCTTCTTGAGCTGGATATTGATCACACCCGCGATCGCGTCCGAACCATATTGCGAGGATGCGCCATCGCGCAGCACCTCGATGCGCTCGATCGCCAGCGGCGGGATGGTGTTCATGTCCACCCCGACCGAACCGCGTCCGACCGAGCCATTGAGGTTGAGCAGCGCCGAGGAATGCCGCCGCTTGCCATTGACCAGCACCAGCACCTGATCGGGCGCGAGACCGCGCAGCGTTGCCGGCCGCAACGAATCCGTGCCGTCGGTCAGCGAGGGTTGCGGGAAGTTGAACGAGGGTACGAGGTTGTTGAGCAGGCGGTTGGTCTCGGTGGTGCCCTGATTGACCAGCGATTCCGCACTGATCACGTCGATCGGAACCGTGCTTTCGGATACCGTGCGGTCGGTGCGGCGGGTGCCGGTGACGATGATGGTGTCAGCGGGCATGCTGCTTGCGGCCGCGTTGCTGTCCTGGGCAAGCGCGCTTTGCGCGGTGCAGGCGAGCGCGAGCGCCGATAGCCCGCTGGAAGCGATGATCATCGAGCGAAAGGACATAGGGTGTTTCCTTGTTGCTAGGCAGAGTATGAAACGCCCGAAAATTGCAGTCAGCCCCGGCCAGGCAAAAGATTATTGCCACGCTGGCGCGTTTATTGCTGCGTATGTGGCTTTTTTGTTACATTCGCAGACAGGCGCAAGGCCAGCGCCGTCAGGCTGCCTTGTTGGCCCGCGCGGCCTTCCTGACGATGCCGGAGAGGCCCTTGGTCAGCTGGAACAATCCGTTGAGGCGGCTCAGCGGATCGCCCCAGGCGCGGTTGATCACCAGCTTCATGTCGGGACGCAGCCGGGCGGTGTCCTTGCCGCCCTCGTTCAGTCGCGCGACATAGGCGATCAGGCCTGCCGGATCGGGGAAATCGTCGTTGTGGAAGCCAACCAGCGTGCCGCGCGCGCCGACATCGATGCGGGCGATGTTGGCGGCAATCGCCTGGTGCTTGATCTCGATCAGGCGGATCAGGTTCTTGGTCGGCTGCGGCAGGTCGCCGAAGCGGTCGATCATCTCGGCGGCGAGGCTTTCGATCTCGCTCTGGCCCTCGGCCTGGTTGAGGCGGCGATAGAGGCCCATGCGTACCGCGAGATCGGGGACGTAGTCCTCGGGGATCATGATCGGGGCATCGACGGTGATCTGCGGGGTGAGCTTGTCGCGCGGACGTTCGAGGCCCATCTCGCCCGCCTTGGCGGCAAGGATCGCCTCCTCCAGCATCGCCTGATAGAGTTCGAACCCGACCTCGCGGATATGGCCCGATTGCTCGTCGCCGAGCAGATTGCCCGCGCCGCGGATGTCGAGATCGTGGCTGGCAAGCTGGAAGCCTGCCCCGAGGCTGTCGATATCGCCCAGCACCTTGAGTCGCTTCTGCGCCACCTCCGACAGGGCCACGCCCGCCTCGTGGGTGAGATAGGCATAGGCGCGCAGCTTGGCCCGCCCGACGCGCCCGCGCAGCTGGTAGAGCTGGGCGAGGCCGAAGCGATCGGCACGGTGGATGATGATGGTGTTGGCGCTAGGGATATCCAGCCCGCTCTCGACAATGGTGGTCGAGAGCAGCACGTCATATTTGCGATCATAGAAGGCGCCCATCCGCTCCTCGACCTCGCCCGGGCTCATCTGGCCGTGGGCGGAAACGCACTTCACTTCCGGCACGTGTTCGCGCAGCCATTCCTCGATCCCTGACATGTCCGAGATGCGCGGCACGACAATGAAGGACTGCCCGCCGCGATGATGCTCGCGCAGCAGGGCTTCGCGGATCACCATGTCGTCCCACTCCATCACATAGGTTCGCACTGCGAGCCGATCGACCGGCGGGGTCTGGATGGTGGACAGTTCGCGCAGGCCCGACATCGCCATCTGCAAGGTGCGCGGGATCGGCGTGGCGGTAAGGGTGAGCACATGCACGTCGGCGCGCAGCTGTTTCAGCTTTTCCTTGTGGGTCACGCCGAAGCGCTGTTCCTCGTCGACAATCACGAGGCCGAGATTCTTGAACCTGGTGGTCTTGGAAAGGATCGCATGGGTGCCCACCACAAGGTCGATCTGGCCAGTGGCCAGCCCTTCGCGGGTCTCGGCCGCTTCCCTGGCGCTGACCAGGCGCGAAAGCCGGCCGACCTTCAAGGGGAACCCGGCGAAGCGTTCGGCGAAATTCTGGTAGTGCTGGCGGGCGAGCAGGGTGGTGGGCGCGACCACGGCGACTTGTTGCCCATTCATTGCCGCAACAAAGGCAGCCCGTAGCGCGACCTCGGTCTTGCCGAAGCCGACATCGCCGCACACCAGCCGATCCATCGGGCGCCCGCTTTCGAGGTCGGCCAGCACATCGGCGATGGCGCGTTCCTGATCCTCGGTCTCGGCCCAGGGGAAGCGGTCGGTGAACTGGCCGAGCGTGGCGGGATCGGCGGGCAGGGCCGGGGCTTGCCGGAGCGCGCGGGCAGCGGCGACCTGCATCAGCTCGCCCGCGATGGCGGTGATGCGTTCTTTCAGCCTGGCGCGGCGGCGCTGCCACGCCTCTCCGCCCAGCCGGTCAAGCGCGACCGCCTGCTCGGACGAGCCATAGCGGGTGAGGACATCGATATTTTCGACCGGAATGAACAGCTTGTCCCCGCCGGCATATTCCAGCGCGACGCAATCGTGCTGGCTGTTGCCGACGGGGATCGGTTCAAGGCCGAGATACCTGCCGATCCCGTGTTCGATGTGAACCACCAGATCGCCGCGCGATAGCGCCTGAAGTTCGGCGAGGAAGGCATCAGAATCCTTGCGCTTCTTCTTGCGCCGCACCAGCCGGTCGCCGAGCATGTCGGCCTCGGTGAGAAGCTCCATCGTGTCATTGGCGAAGCCGGTTTCGAGCGGCAGGACGACAACCGCGGTCTTGCCCTTGGCGGCCAGTCCGAGCGCCTCTTGCCAGGTATCGGCGAGCGCGGTGGGCGCACCGGCCTCATCGAGGATCGCGGCAATGCGCCGCGCGCTGCCGGGGGAATAGGCCGCAAGCAGCGCCTTGCGACCCGCCCCGGCGACCGCTTTCAGGTGCGCGGCGGCAGCTTCATGGACATTCTCCGAGCGCCCGCGTTCCGGCGCGAAATCGCGGGCTGAACGAAAGCCGAAATCAACCGTGGCAGCGCCGGTTTCCGCGGCGAAGCCGGAGGCGCGATGGGCGGGCAGGGCGGCCAAGGCCGCTTCGAACTCGGCACGGGTGAGGTAGAGTGCTTGCGGATCCAGTGGGCGATAGCTGCCCTTCTTCTCGCCCGCGATCCGCCCGCGCTGTTCGTGGTAATCGGCAATATCGGCCAGCCGCTCCGCGGCCGCGGCGATGGCATTCTGGTCGATCACCACCAGATCGCCCTTGCCAAGATGGTCGAACAGCGTGGCCAGCCGCGCCTCGAACAGCGGCAGCCAGTGCTCCATCCCGGCGAGGCGCCGCCCGTCGGACACCGCCTCGTAAAGCGGATCCTGCGTGGCGTTGGCGCCGAACAGTTCGCGGTAACGGGTGCGGAAGCGTTTGATGCTGTCCTCGTCGAGCAGCGCCTCGGAGGCCGGGAGCAGCAGGTGCGAATCGATCCGCTCGACGGTCAGCTGGGTGGCCGGATCGAACAGGCGCAAGGATTCCAGCTCATCCCCGAAGAAGTCGAGCCTCAGGCCTGCATCGAGGCTGGAGGGGAAGATGTCGATGATCGAGCCGCGCAGCGCGAATTCGCCGTGATCGATCACCGTATCGGTGCGGCTGTAGCCCTGCCGGGTGAGCAAGGCGGCAAGGCTTTCGTGGCCGATGCTGGTGCCGACGCGCAACTCACGCACGGATTCGCGGACACGGAACGGGGTGAGCACCCGCTGGAGCACAGCGGTGACGGTGGTGACCAGCAATTGCGCGGCGGCGGCGGGGTTCTGCAAGCGGTGCAGCGTCGCCAGCCGCTCGGCGCTGATCGACAGGGCGGGGCTGGCGCGGTCATAGGGCAGGCAGTCCCACGCCGGGAAGGTCAGCACATCGACTTCGGGCGCGAAGAAGCGGGCGGCGTCGGCTGCGGCCCGCATCGCCGCCTCGTCCGGGGCGATGAACACCGCGCGCTGCCCACCTTTCACCCCCTGCGCCGCGCGCGCGAGATCCGCCAGCACCAGCGGCAGGCTCCCGCGGGGTAGCGATGAGAGGGTCAGCGGCTCGCGCGCCGACAGGATGCGGTTGAGGTCAGGCATGGTGTGTCCCGTCAAGTCCCGCGCGCCGGAGCGGTTCCCGTCAAGCGGCAGGGCAGGGGCGCCCTAGCGCGGAATGTCGACGTAATCGAGGCGTTGCATCAGCGCGAGCTGCGCGCCCGCCAGGTGCGCGGGCGGGGCTTGGGTTCCCAGCGCCCAGGCCATCACATCGACATCGTCTTCATCAAGCAGGGCTTCGAACCACGCCAGCGCGGTCTCGTCCCAGCCGGCATGGTAGCGATCGAAGAAGCCGCCGATCATGTAATCAGCCTCGCGCGTGCCACGGTGCCAGCTGCGGAACTTCGCGCGGGCCAGCCGCTGTTCGAAGGAGGGCGTTTGGGTCATGGCGCTCACCTAGCCACAGCTTCCCGCCGCTTCAACTCGCAAAGACGCATCGCGAATGATAGCGAAGGCAATCATGCGCCCAGAGGCTCTCAACCCGCTGTTTGCCGAAGTCCAGACGCTGGACGGCGTCGGGCCGAAGCTGCTCAAGCCGCTCGAACGGCTCGGCCTCGTGCGGGTCAAGGATGTGGCCTATCACCTGCCAGAACGCTTTGTCAGCAGGCGGGCGATTGCCGATCTGGACGAGGGCAATGAAGGCGAGCAGGTGATTGTCGCGCTCACCCCGGTCGAACACCGCGCTCCGCGCGCCGGGAGCCGCGGGCCCTACCGGGTGCTGGCGCGGGACGCGGCGGGCAATGTCTGCGCGCTGACATGGTTCGGCAAGGCGGCCTACACCGCGAAAAAGCTGCTTCCCGTGGGCGAGCGGCGCTGGCTGGCCGGGCGGCTCGATCGCTATGGCGACATGCTCCAGATCGTCCATCCCGACCATATCGAGGCGGAAAGCGCGGCCAGCATGGGCCGCTTGTCGGAGCCGGTCTATCGCCTGTCGGAAGGGCTGACGCAGCCGCGCATCGCCGAGTTCGTGCGGCAGGCGCTCGTGCGGCTGCCCGATCTGCCCGAGTGGATCGAGCCGGGCCAACGGGCGCAGGCCGGCTGGCCGGCGTGGCGGGATGCCTTGCGGCTGGCGCACGCGAGCAGCGATGAAAAGGCGCGTGACCGGCTGGCCTATGACGAATTGCTCGCCAACAGCCTCGCGCTGCTGCTGGTCAAGGCGGAAGGGCGGCGGCGGCGCGGGCAGGCGCTGGTCGGTGACGGGAGGGTGAGGGCCAAGCTGCAACTGCCGTTCGCGCTTACCGGTGCACAGCAACGCGCGATCGCCGAGATCGAGGGCGACATGGCGCAGGAAGCGCCGATGCTGCGGCTGCTGCAGGGCGATGTCGGCGCGGGCAAGACCGTGGTGGCCTTGAATGCGATGCTGATCGCGGTCGAGGCGGGCAAACAGGCGGCGCTGCTCGCCCCTACCGAAATCCTCGCCCGCCAGCACTTTGACACGCTGCGAGAGATGCTCGGCCCCACCGGGGTCGAGATCGCGCTGCTGACAGGGCGGGCCAAGGGGCGCGAGCGCGAGAGCATTCTGATGGGGCTGCTTGATGGGTCGATCCAGTTGCTGGTCGGCACCCATGCGATCTTCCAGGATCGGGTGGCCTATCGCGATCTCGGCCTGGTGGTGATCGACGAACAGCACCGCTTCGGGGTGGCGCAGCGGCTGGCGCTGGCGGGCAAGGGCCGTCGCGCGCCGCATACGCTCGCGATGACGGCAACCCCGATCCCGCGTTCGCTGACGCTGGCGCACTATGGCGAGATGGACGTAAGCCGGCTCGACGAACTGCCCCCCGGTCGGCAGGCGATTGACACCCGCGTGATCCCGCAGGAGCGCATCGACGAGGTGGTCGAAGGCCTCGCCCGCCAGCTTTCCAGCGGGCAACAGGCCTATTGGGTGTGCCCGATGGTGCACGACAGCGAAGTGGCCGATATCGCCGCGGCCGAGGCCCGCTATGCTGCGCTGAAGGAGCGCTTCGGACAGGACGTCGTGCTGGTCCACGGCCAGCTCCGTCCTGAAATCAAGGACGCCAACATGGAGCGCTTCGCCAGCGGTCAGGCCAGGCTGCTGGTGGCGACCACGGTGATCGAGGTCGGCGTCGATGTGCCCGCCGCGACGCTGATGGTGATCGAACAGGCCGAACGCTTCGGCCTTGCCCAGCTGCACCAGCTGCGCGGCCGGGTGGGGCGGGGCGCGGAAAAATCGGTGTGCCTGCTGCTGCGCGGGGGCGCCTTGTCGGAAACGGCGCGTGCCCGGCTGGCGCTGATGCGCGAAACGCAGGACGGGTTCCGCATCGCCGAAGAGGATCTTGCCCTGCGCGGCGGGGGCGAGTTGCTTGGCACGCGGCAATCGGGCGAGGCCGCCTTCCGGATCGCCAGCCTCGAACAGGTGCAGCGGCTGCTGCCTGCGGCCCATGCCGATGCGCGGCTGTTGATGGAGCGTGATGGGGGACTCACCAGCGAGCGCGGCGAGGCAGCGCGCTTGCTATTATATTTGTTTGAACGTGACTGGGGCGTGCAGCTGCTGCGCGGGGGCTAGCGCACTTTGCGAAGCGCCGAACGTGCTTTAGAGCCGCAGGCCAACGCCTTCTTGCACAAAGCGGGCGGCGAGCGCTTCGGTCGCTGCGGCGATTTCGTCCCAGACGCGCGCGAACAGGGCTTCGTCGCCATAATAGGGATCGATCACCGGCCTGCCCTTGCCGCCTTCGAGCGCGTCCATCAGGAGCGCGACGTGGGCCGTGGCATCGCGCGGCGAATGGGCACGAATCCCGGCGAGGTTGGCTTCGTCCATCGCGATAATATGGGTGAAGTGGTAGAAATCGTTGCGAATGATCTGGCGCGCCAGCTGGTTGCCGATCTCCACCCCGTTGCTGCGTGCGGTGGCGATGGCGCGGGGATCGGGCGGGTGGCCGATGTGATAGGCAGCGGTGCCAGCCGAATCTACTTCACACGCCAAACCGGCACGCATCGCCGCCGCGCGAAACGCGCCCTCGGCCATCGGTGACCGGCAGATATTGCCAAGACACACGAACAGCACGCGCACATCATGATGACCCACCCCATGCATCATTGCGGCATATAGCAAATTTTGATTATCTGAAAAGATTGAATTTTTTGAAAAAGTTTCTGTCCCAAGACGAAGCGGGTCGGCGCGGCGGCGATCCGCGCGCTTGGCGCGAGACGCCTGCTGGTGAACGCCTAGCCCACGGGCATCGGCGCGGTGCTTGCCAGCACTTCCTCGGTGATCCGGCGAATATTGACCTTCGCCTTTAATCGCGCGCCCAGCAGCGCGGTGCCGGAAACCTTGCGTTGCACGAACAGCGTCTCGATCGGCGGGAAGGCCCAGGTGTCCTTGTCCTGCGCGATGGCCCAGCCTTCCTCGCGCAAAAGCGGGATGAAGGCACGATCCCCGAAGTCGAACGGGGCATCGGCGCGCATTTCGTTAATGACGATGTCGATCATCCGGTTCACCCGCTCGGGGTGTTTTTCGGCGACGATCGGCATCATGAACCCGGCCTCGATCGTGGCGGCGAGCACCTCGTCGGCATTGCCTTGCAAGCCGGCGAGCAACATCTTGCGATAGCCGTTCGCCACCGCCGGATCGACCGGACGGCAGGCACCGAAATCGAGCAGCACGATTTCGCCGGTTTCGCGCCGGTAACGGAAATTGGCGAAGTTGGGATCGGTCTGCATCACCCCGAAATCGAACAGCTCGCGCGCCACCAGCCGGATCAGGCGAGCGAACACCGCGTCGCGGCGCTCGGGCGGTTCGTTGCCGAGTTCCTCGATGCTCACGCCGTCTTCGAAGCTCATCGCGAGGATCGCGCCGCGGGTCAGGCCCTCGTGCAGGCGCGGCACGACGAAGCCTTCCACCCCCGCGAGCTTCTCGCGGTAGAGCGCCATCTGCGCGCCTTCGCGCTGGTAGTCGGCTTCCTCGTGGAGCTGCTGCTTGGCCGCCGCCATCAGCTTGTCGATCTCCAGTTCGGGCGGCGCGAAACCGGCGAGCCTGAGCAGCGTCATCACGTTATCGACATCGGAATCGATGCTTTTCGCGATGCCCGGATACTGCACCTTGATTGCCAGCTCCTCGCCATCGCGGGTCAGCGCCTTGTGCACCTGGCCGATCGAGGCGGCGGCGATGGGGCGGGGGTTGAACCAGCGGAACGCCTTCCGCCAGTCCGGCCCCCATTCGCTTTTCAGCACCTGGTCAAGCTGCCGGGTTGGCATGAAATTGGCCTGATCGCGCAAGGTGGCAAGGATCCTCGACAGCTCCGGCGGCAGGAAATCGCCCGCATCCAGGCTGATCATCTGCCCCATCTTCATCGCCGCGCCGCGCAGGTGGCTGAGGCGGTCGGTCAGGCGCTGGACATTGCCGGGGGTGAGGATCAGGTCACGCGTCGAGAGATTCTCGCCGCTTGCCAGTCGCCGCGCGCCTTCGGCCACCATGCCGCTGGCCACCCCGCCAACCAGCCTGCCGAAGGTGCCAAGGCGTGCCATCCGTCCCGCCGGCACCGCCTTCTGGCGGACGCGATCCTGAGGCAGGTCGGCAAAGTCGGGAATAGGGTCATCGGCCACGGGGAGGGGGTCCGGCTGTGAGAGGTTTCGACTGGGCAACGGTCGGGCAGCTTTGCCGTTCCCCCTCAGGAAATGCACAAACCGCCATCGACCGGCAGGCATTGGCCGGTGATGTAATCCGAATGCGGCGAGGCAAAAAACACCGCCAGCCCCTCCAGCCCGGCATGATCGCCCGGACGGCGCAGCGGGATCCGGCGACTCATCCACTCGGCAAACTTGGGATCGGCCTTGGCGGTGATGTCGGTCTCGTAATAGCCGAAAAGCAGGGCATTGGCGGTAATCTGGTAACGCGCCAGTTCGAAGGCGGCGGCGCGGGTGAGGCCGTTGAGAGCGGCCTTGGACGCGGCATAATCGGACGAGCGGTTGACCCCCATGATCGACTGGCCCGAGGAGGTGGCAATCAGCTTCCCGCCCGCATCGCCGTTCTTGGCGCGCGCGATCATGTGGCGGGTGACGTGCTTGTAAACCAGCGCCGCGCCGCGGGTGTTGATCGCCATGGTGCGATCCCAGCCTGCGGCGGTGATGTCGGGGATAGCCGTGCCCGCGCCCGCAATCCCGGCATTGGCAAAGCACGCATCGATCCGGCCGAAGGCACCGAGCGTCTGCTCCAGCGCCATGACGATGTCGCCTTCTTCGGCCACATCACAGGTCAGCGCCAGCACGTCACCCCTGCCGAGGCCGCGCAAGTGCTCGACCGCGGCGGCGTTCTTGTGGGCATTGCGCGCCAGAATCGCGACATTGGCGCCCGCCTTGGCCAACCCGCGCGCCATCGCCAGGCCCAGCCCGCCATTGCCGCCGGTAATCACGCCTGTGCGGCCGGTGAGATCGAACAGTTCCATGGCTCCCAAGTGGCGCAAAGCCCGCGCCGCTGCAAGTCTTCGGGAACCGGGAGCGCGCGCAGGCTTTGTGCCGCCATGGACGCTGCACCTTCCCCCGTCGCTGAACTGGGCAAGACCGCCCGCCTGCTGGGCTATGCCGGGTTGTTCCCGCAGATGGTGTGCCTTGCGATGGTGCTGACCGGCCATGAATGGCGCTATTCCGCGCTTGGTGGAGGCTTTGCCTACGCGGCAGCGATCTTCAGCTTCCTTGGCGGAATGTGGTGGGGACAGGCAGTGCAGTCGGGCCGCGCCACTGCCGGCGCCTATCTTGTCGCGGTGCTGCCCAGCCTGATGGCGGCGGCGCTGTTCCTGCCGTGGACGTTCGGGTGGGAATGGCCCGGCCCGGCGCTGCTCTATCTCGGCGCGCTGATCGCCCTGTCGCCGATGGTCGACCGTGCGCTCGGCTTTGCTGACCGCGATTTCCAGCGCCTGCGCTGGCATCTTTCGCTCGGGCTGGGCAGCCTCACCATCGCGCTCGGACTGCTGTCGCGCCAGGTGGTCGATCCCCCGCTTGGCGGGTTGTGATCCGTCCGGCACCCGGCCTTGCCGGACATGGCGGCCAATCGTTGGCGATGAATTAACCATTCGATCCTAGGCAAAGTCCGGAGTTTCATGAACGGACCTGCCTCACGCGATGATTGCCGGATTGCCATCACTGTCTGCATTGCTGGGTCGCAGCCGTGGCCGGCTGGGTCTGGGCGAATCTGACGCGGGCGAGGGCAAGACGTTCAAATCGGGTGAGAACCTGCTGCGCCGCAAGCGCCTCAAGGTGGCGATCTTCGCGATCCTGTTCGGGATTTTTTCGGCCGTGATCGACCTGCCGTTGCCGCTCGAGGACGGCTTTCGCGCCGTCCGCGCATGCCTGCGGTTGCGTCCTGCGCCGCAGGACATCGTCATGATCGCGATCGATGATGCAACGCTCAACGAGCTTGGTATGCGGCAGCCCACCCGTCGGGAAGAAAGCGAGCTGATCGATCGCCTCGTCGCGGCCGGGGTCAAGACAATCGTGTTCGACAGCGCCCACGCCGATCCCGAGACACCCGAGACCGATGCGCTGTTCGCCCGAACGCTCGAACGGCATCGCGGCAAGGTATGGCTGGGGATGTCGCCGAAGATGGATCTGGGGCTTCAGACCAACGAAGAGATTCTGCCCTACGAACCGTTCCGGGAACGGGCCGGCATGGCATCGATGTTCGGCCAATTGACGCCTTTCGGCCTGTCGGCCATTTTTCCCACTCAGGTCGAACTGCGCGGCAGCACTTATCCGTCGATTTCGGCGTTGCTGGCCGGCTATGATGGCGCGCCGATCCGTTATCAGCCGGACTTTGCGTTCAATCCGGGCAGTGTTCCGACGTATCGCTTTGTCGATCTCCTGCGCGGCCGCGTAGATGGCAACGAGCTTGCCGGCAAAAACGCGATCATCGCCCAGACCTTCCTTGCCACCTCCGACGCGTATCACAACCCGCTTTATGGCCGGATCCCCGGAGCCTATTACCACATTATCGGCGCTCACACGCTCAGGCAGGGCACGCCGCTTGACCTGATGTGGTTTCCGGCGCTGCTGGTGGCTGGCCTTGCCATTGTCGCCCAGGCGCTCGGCCGGTCGCGCTCGTCGCGGCCCTTGTGGATTGCCGCTATCGGCCTGCCGCTTGCCACGTTGGTGCTCGACGAGGCGGGCATCAAGATCGACATCATGTCCGCGCTGCTGGCCATGGGAGTGGCCGCACTGGGCTTCTCCCGCCTGGCGAAAAAGTACTACAGCGCCGAAGTCGATGCGATGACGACCTCGGCGCTCGGCCTCGACAAGGCCAGCGACGAGCTCGATGTCTATGCGCTCAAGATCGCCAATCTTGCCGAAATGTCGGAAGACTGGAGCGCGCGCGAGCTTGGTGAATTCGTCAACACGCTGATTGCCTATATCAAGGGTCCGGGCGTGGCGGGCGATGTCGCCTTCGAGCGCGATTCGCTGGTATGGCTTGCGCCGCGGATGGACGCCGTCAGCCTCGAACGCCACGCCGATGGCCTCGCGCTGATGCTCAAGACCGCGATCAGCCATGACTGGCAGTCCGCCAGCAGCGCGCCCGCAATCGGGATCGACACCAATTATGCCCTGCCGCTGGGCCAGCGCATCAAGAAGGCGATCCAGGTTGCCGATGAAGCCGCCAGCCGCGGTGCACGCTTCATCATCAACGATGCCGCCCACCTTGAGGCGCGCAACCAGCGGCTCGAGATTATCCGTGTGCTCGAAAAGGGCCTGCGCGATCGCGACATCGGCATCGCCTATCAACCCAAGATCGAGCTCGCTACGGGCCGGATCGTCGGGGCCGAAACGCTGATCCGCTGGCAGCCGGACGGCCAGGAGCCGGTCAATCCGCAAGAATTGGTGCTCGCCGCCGAAGCGACCGACCGGATCAACGATCTGACCCTGATCGTGATGGAAGCCGGACTGCGCGACGGGCGCAAGGCGATTGCACTCGATCCGGGGTTTAAGCTCGCGATCAATATGTCGGCCAAGAGCCTGAGCGACACACACTTGCTGTTCGACATGATGACGATGTTGGGACGAATCGGCTTCCCGGCCGAAAACCTGACCCTGGAGCTGACCGAGACGGCCAAGCTCGAGGACCAGTTGATCGCGCCGCAGATCGCTGCGCTCAAGGCGCGCGGGATCGGGCTGTCGATCGATGATTTCGGCACGGGCCAGTCGAACCTCGAATATCTCGAGAAGCTGCCGAGCACGGAGCTCAAGATTGACAAGAAATTCGTCCAGCAAATGGACATCTCCGAAGAAAGCCGGGCGGTGGTGCGCGCAACGATCGAGATTGCCCACTCGCTCGGCAAGGTGGTGGTCGCCGAAGGGGTCGAAACGGAGGCGGTTGCCGCGAAGCTGCGCGCCATGGGATGCGATCAGGCGCAGGGCTACCTGTTCTCGCGTGCGATCGCGATGCCCGAGCTGTTGGCGATGATGGGGGGCGGACGAATCGTAGTTAACGGTTGATTAAGGTTAATTTTGTGCTAAAACCCCTCCTAGGCTTGGCCTAAAGGAGGTTGCTATGGACATTTTCAAGGGTATCTGGGAACTGTTCGGCGCGCTGTTCGGTCAGCGCAACTGATCCAGAAAATTCACGAAAGCCCCGGGAAACCGGGGCTTTTTTGATTCCGGGGCGGTGTTCCCGATGGCTTGAGGTGCGGCTGATTGCGCGGCGCGCACACGCGTCTCTCCTGCGGCCCGCGATTGGGGGCATCATCCATATTGCGAAGGGCCGGTGAAAAGGCAGATTGGTCGGGGAGAGAGGATTCGAACCTCCGGCCCCTGCCTCCCGAAGACAGTGCTCTACCAGGCTGAGCTACTCCCCGACCGTGTCGGTTCCCCAAGGGCAAAAGCCCGTTGCGGATCGAGGCAAGGCGCGCCCTATAGGTGTGGATTAGCCCAGTGGCAAGCGGGCAATTGCAGCTTATAGTCGCGCCCATGGCCAGCGCTGCGATTCCCCGTCCCGCCGATGGTTCGCCCCATCCCGAGCAGCAATATCTCGATCTGATGCGCCAGATCTGGGAAACGGGAAGCGAACGGATCGACCGCACGGGCATCGGCACGCGTTCAGTCTGCGGCGCGATGTTGCGATTCGATCTGGCGGACGGTGTCATGCCGCTGCTCACCACCAAGCGGGTGTACTGGAAAACCGCGACGCGCGAATTGCTGTGGTTCCTGACCGGCTCCACCAACATCCGCCCGCTGGTGCTGCAGGGCGTGAAGATCTGGAACGAGTGGCCCCACGCCCACTATGTGCGCGTAACCGGTGATGCCATCAGCCTTGATGATTTCATCGCCCGCATTGCCGAGGACGAAGCATTCGCTTTGCGCTGGGGCGATCTCGGCCCGGTCTATGGCAAGCAATGGACTTCTTGGCCGACCTACCGCTATCGGCCCGACGGACTTTATGAAAAAGGCGAGGGAATCAACCAGGTCGCTGCTGTGATCGAATCGCTGCGAACCTCGCCCGGCAGCCGCCGCCACATCATCGAGGGCTGGAACGTCGCCGAGCTTGATCGCATGGCCCTGCCACCCTGCCACAAGACCTACCAGTTCCATGTCGCAGGCAAGGGGCCGGCGGCGCGACTCAACTGCCTGCTTTACCAGCGCAGCTGCGATGTGGCGCTGGGCCTGCCGTTCAACCTGTGGTCAGCCGCGCTGCTCACCCGCATGATCGCGCAGCAGGTCGGCATGCTGCCCGGCGAGCTGGTGTGGATGGGCGGGGACGTGCACCTTTATCTCAATCATGCCGATCTGATCGCCGAACAGCTCTCCCGCCAGCCGCAAGGCACACCCCGGCTGGAAATTGCGCGCCATCCCGAAACAATTTTCGACTACCGTATCGAGGATTTCGTGGTGCATGATTACACGCCGCTCCCCCCGATCAGCGCGCCTGTTGCGGTGTGAGCCTTGCGGGGGCGGCGCGCTTGACCGCTATCGGGCGCTGAAATAAAAATACACTTCCAAGCAATGATTGCACCCACCGCGCGCGTGGTGCCAGCAAGGGGGAGAGCGCCGCAATGGCCGATACTGCGAAACCGGCGGACACCAACCGCCCGGCGCTCGCGCTGCATGTGCCCGAGCCGAAATACCGGCCTGGCGACACGGTGGATTTCTCGCATATCGACATCGGGATCGCCGGGGCACAGCCGCGTCCGGATGAAAGCGTCCAGCCCGCGCAGATCCACGATCTGGCCTTCACCCTGGTGCGGGTGCTGGGCGAGGACAATCAGGCCCACGGGCCCTGGAATCCGCGGCTCGATCCCGAAACCCTCCGCACCATGCTGGGCCACATGGCCATGGTGCGCGCCTTCGATGAACGCATGTTCCGCGGCCAGCGGCAGGGCAAGACCAGCTTCTACATGAAGTGCACCGGCGAGGAGGCAACCTCGATCGCGCCGGCCATGGCGCTCGCCAGTGACGACATGGTGTTCCCCAGCTATCGCCAACAGGGCATCCTTATCGCGCGCGGCTATCCGCTGATCGAGATGATCAATCAGATCTATTCGAACCGTGCCGACAAGCTGAAGGGCCGCCAGCTGCCGATCATGTATTCGAGCCGCGCGCACAGCTTCTTCTCGATCTCCGGCAATCTCGCCACCCAGTGCCCGCAGGCGGTGGGCTGGGCGATGGCCAGCGCCATGCGCGGCGACAGCCGGATCGCGGCAAGCTGGGTGGGCGAAGGATCGACGTCCGAGGGCGATTTTCACTCCGCCTGCACCTTTGCGGCGGTGTATAATGCCCCGGTTATCCTCAATGTTATCAACAACCAGTGGGCGATTTCGAGCTTCTCCGGCTTCGCGGGGGCGGAGCGCACCACCTTTGCTGCGCGCGGGCTGGGCTATGGCATCGCGGCGCTCAGGGTCGATGGCAATGACGCGCTGGCCTGCTATGCCGCCACCCAGTGGGCCGCCAACCGCGCCCGCGCCAATCACGGCCCGACACTGATCGAATTCTTCACCTACCGCGCCGAGGGCCATTCGACTTCGGATGATCCCTCAGGCTACCGCTCGGCGCAGGAGCGCGAGGAATGGCCGCTCGGCGATCCGATAACGCGGCTCAAGAACCACCTCATCGCGATTGGCGAATGGGACGAGCAGCGCCAGATTGCGATGGATCTTGCGTGTGCCGAAACCGTCAAGGCGGCCACCAAGGAGGCCGAAAAGAACGGCATCCTCGGCCACGGCCTGCATCACCCGTTCCATACCATGTTCGAGGACGTTTACGAGGAACTGCCCTGGCACCTCGAGGAACAGGCCGCGCAGGCGATCCGCGAGAGGCTCGCCAAGTTCGGCAGCGAAAGGCCCTTCGGATGAGCGAGGAGATCGTGACCGAACGTCGCCTCAACATGATCGAGGCGATCAACGAGGCGCTCGACATCATGCTCGAACGCGATCCCGACGTCATCATCATGGGCGAGGATGTCGGCTATTTCGGCGGGGTGTTCCGCGCCACCGCCGGGCTTCAGGCCAAGCACGGCAAGACCCGGGTGTTCGATACGCCGATTTCCGAATGCGGGATCATCGGCGTGGCGGTGGGAATGGGGGCCTATGGCCTCAGGCCCGTGCCTGAAATCCAGTTTGCGGATTATATCTATCCGGGGCTCGACCAGCTTATTTCCGAAGCCGCGCGCCTGCGCTATCGTTCGGCCGGCGATTACATCGCCCCGCTGACCGTGCGCTCGCCCTTCGGCGGGGGAATTTTCGGCGGGCAGACCCACAGCCAAAGCCCCGAGGCGCTGTTCACGCACGTGGCGGGCCTGAAGACCGTGATTCCGGCCACGCCGCACGATGCCAAAGGGCTGCTGATTGCCGCGATCGAAGACAATGATCCGGTGATCTTCTTCGAGCCCAAGCGCATCTACAACGGGCCGTTTTCCGGCTATTACGACAAGCCGGTGGAACCGTGGAAAAACCACCCCGATTCGGTGGTGCCTCAAGGCTACTACAAGGTGCCCTTGGGCAAGGCGCGTACCGTGCGCGAGGGGGAACAGTTCACCGTGCTCGCCTATGGCACGATGGTCCACGTGGCCGAGGCAGTGTGCGCGGCCAAGGGGGTAGATGCCGAAATCCTCGATCTACGCACGCTGGTGCCGCTCGATATCAAGGCGGTCGAGGCTTCGGTCGCCAAGACCGGACGCTGCCTGATCGTCCACGAGGCGACCCGCACCAGCGGCTTCGGCGCGGAGCTTTCCGCGCTCGTCACCGAACGCTGCTTCTACCATCTCGAAGCCCCGGTTGAACGCGTCACCGGCTTCGACACGCCCTATCCCCACAGCCTCGAATGGGCCTATTTCCCCGGCCCCGTCAGGCTCGGCGAGGCCATCGACAAGCTTCTCAAGGACTGACCGCACATGGCGAAGTTCACTTTCAACATGCCCGATGTGGGCGAGGGCGTGGCCGAGGCGGAAATCGTCGAATGGCACGTAAAGGTCGGTGACCGCGTGGAGGAGGATCAGCACCTTGTCGATGTGATGACCGACAAGGCCACGATCGATATCGAAAGCCCCGTGGCCGGCATCGTCACGCAGCTTGCGGGCGAGGTGGGCGATACCATCGCCATCGGCGCGATGCTGCTGGTGATCGAGGTTGAAGGCGAAGTGTCCGAGCAGGACGCCGAAGCCTCCGCCGCGCAGATCGAGGATGAAATGTCCGACGCCGATGATGCGGATGTGGCGCCAACCCCCGAAGCGGTTGTGGTGCCCGCGTCGGTCGAACCGGCGGCTTCGTCTCCGGTTCCGGTCAGTGCCGCGCACAAAATCCTCGCCTCCCCCGCCGTGCGCCAGCGTGCGCGCGATCTCGGGATCGATTTGGCGCAGGTCAAGCCGGCCGAAGATGGCCGCATCCGCCACGGCGATCTCGACGCCTTTCTCGCCTATAACGCCGGCGGCGGCTTTGCGGCTGCGGGCAAGGCGCGCGGCGACGAGACCATCAAGGTCATCGGCCTGAGGAAGCGCATCGCCCAGAACATGGCTGCGTCCAAGCGTCACATTCCGCACTTCACCTATGTCGAGGAATGCGATGTCACCGATCTGGAAACCTTGCGCGCGCAATTGAATGCCGCGCGCGGTGACCGGCCCAAGTTGACGATGTTGCCGTTGCTGATCACCGCGATCTGCAAGGTGATCCCGCAATTTCCGATGATCAACGCGCGCTTCGATGACGAAGCGGGCGTGGTAACGCGCTATGGTTCCGTGCACCTCGGCATGGCGGCGCAGACGGCAAGCGGACTGATGGTGCCGGTGATTCGCGACGCGCAGAGCCGCAACCTGTGGCAGCTCGCCCGCGAGATCGCCCGGCTGGCCGAAGCGGCGCGCAGCGGCAAGGCGAGTTCGGAGGAGCTTTCCGGCTCAACGCTGACGATCACCTCGCTCGGCCGGCTCGGCGGGGTGGCAACCACGCCGGTCATCAACCGGCCCGAAGTGGCGATCATTGGTCCCAACCGCATCGTCGAGCGTCCGATGTTCGTTTCCGATGGCATGGGCGGCGAGCGGATCGCCAAGCGCAAGCTGATGAATATCTCGATCTCCTGCGATCACCGCGTGGTTGACGGGCACGATGCGGCAAGCTTCGTGCAGGGCGTAAAGCGCCTGATCGAGACGCCGGCGCTGCTCCTGGTGGACTAGGCCGAAAATATTGCGCCAGCGGGCGGTGAGGGGCGTTGACAGCCTTTCCCCACGGCCCTAATGGCGCTGCTCCACGAGCGGGACGGCATTGCCGCAACGCTCGGCAGGACAAGATGCGCGGGTGTAGCTCAGTCGGTTAGAGCGTCGGCCTGTCACGCCGAAGGTCGCGGGTTCGAGCCCCGTCACTCGCGCCACTTGTTCTCAGGGAAAAGCCCTCAAGGGCGCGACAAGGCGGGCTTCGGGCCGCCTTTTCTTTTGCGCGGCGCGCCTATTCGGGCGAGTTCCAGCGCCCGGTCTCCATCCAGATCAGGAAGCGCCTCAGCGGCAGCAGCCAGACAAGGCCGAGCACCAAATAGACCGCCGTCTGCGCCAACCCCGGCCAGCTGCCGATCAGCGCCGGTGCATAGCGCGCGATCACCACGCCATAGACCATCAGGCCGGCAAACAGGCCGAGAATGCCGAGGGGGATTCGCCAGGTGGGGGTTTCGCGCATCAGTCGAGGTGTCCGTAGATCCGGGTCGGCGTAATCACCGCGTCGAGCGCGGCATCGTGGGCTTCGGTGGGAAGGGCCGCGCACAGCTGCACATCCCACGCCAGTCCAATCGCCAGGGCGGGTGGATGTTCCGCCAGCCAGCGATCATAATGCCCGCCGCCTTGCCCCAGCCGCTCGCAGCGGTCGGTAAAGCCTAACAGCGGAACGAACAGGACATCGGGGATCACGGGTTCGGCCTCGGCGGGGGGCTGAAGGATGCCAAAGGGGCCAGCTTCGAGGTCACTTGTCCCATGCGGATCGGTGTGGCGGGCGAAGCTCATGGCTGCGTCAGGCGCGGCAAAGCGCGGCAGGGCGAGAGGGTGTCCGGCTTCTTGAAAGAACCGCGCATAGCCGCCTGCTGGTGCCTCGTAAGGCCCGGCATGATAAAGCCCGATCACTGCCTCATCATCGATCCGTGCGAGCAGCGGGGCAGGGGGGCGATGGAACAGCAGGGCGCGGATCGAATCCGGCAGCGCCTCGACATGCGCCTTGCGTGCGGCGCGAAGGGCGCGGCGAAGATCGGATTTCGACAGGTCGGTCATCGGATGGTGACGTAGTCCCCGGCCCGCAGGGCCGCAAGGCCGACCGGCCGCCCGCAGCGTAGCGAGGATGCAAGGACAAGAATGCCCCGCAGGCCCGCAAGACCGACCGCCCACCCGCAGCAGGCGCAGCGCTGCTGCGCGCCTAGCGAAGACCGTAACGCGGAGGGGCTGCGGAAAACAAACACGCCCTCAAGCAGCGCAGCGGTAGGGCAACAAAATGCCCTCAAGCAGCGCAGCGGTAGGGCAACAAAATGCCCTCAAGCAGCGCAGCGGTAGGGCAACAAAATGCCCTCAAGCAGCGCAGCGGTAGGGCAACAAAAAACGTGGCGGAACCACCATGGGTCGGTTGCGCTAGAAATCCTCTGACGCGTGGTACGTCAGGTGGGCGCCGTATGCCCAGGCCTTCCGGACGAACCGGCAGACAAGGGCAGGGACAACTCCCATTTGGATTACATATAGCCTCAGGGATATTCAATCGGCTCGTGCCGGGCAGTCCCGCCTGCTTCTATCTAGGCGCTTGCAACCGCTGCTTCAAGCGCGGCCGCGCTCGCCTCGGCGCAGGCGGCGAGGGCTTCGAGCCGTCCGGCGAGCAGTGCCTGGGCGTCGGCTGCGCCGAACAGGTCGCCCTGGGGCGCTGGCGCAGGCGCCGGAGCCTTGCGCGCCGCGGCCAGTTCGGCTTGGAGCCGGACGATCTCGGCCTTGAGCGCGGCGATTTCGGCAGTGGTATCGGCGGGGGCGGACTTGGCTTGCTCCTTGCCCTTGCGCGCCTCGGCCAGTTCGTCGGCCAGGAACAGCGCGGCAAACAGCAGATTCTGCGCTTCCAGCGGCGCGCGGGCCGAACCAAGCCTTGCGTATTGCTCCGCGATCATCGCGCCCAGCGCCTCGATATGGGCTTCCTCGCCGTCGGCGCAGGCGATGGAATAGGATTTCGGCCCGATGGTCAGCGTCACGGTGCTCATGGGTCGCCTATTCTTCCAGCTTGCCGATCAGATCGTCGAGTTCGCGGAGGGTTTCCGAGACTTGCTCGCGCAATTTTTCATGCGCGTTAACCAGTTCCACCACCCGCACCGAGCCGGCAGAAGGCTGTGCGGCCGCTGCCAAGCCAGGTTCGCGGGCGGCATCGATCCGCGCCAAGGCGGCCTCGATACGCTCCAGCGCGCGCTCGATGCGGTCGGTGTTCATGGGATGGAAATACCAAGATAGCCTCGCGCGCGCAAAGCCTTGGCCCGGCCTGTTGATAAGTCATGCCTAGCACGTTTGGCTGCGGATGTGCGCGCAAGGTTGACCTGTCCCGATGGCTCGGCAATGGCACAGGCGCAATCGAGGGATCGAATCGCCCGCTGGCCCTTGCCTGGCCGACGGTCAGGCTCCGGGTCGCCGCCGCAGGCACCGGGGCAGCATCAGGAGACACGCGCACCCATGACGATCGAACCCACCCGCCTGCCGCTCATGGCCAATGCCATACGCGCCTTGTCGATGGACGCGGTCGAGGCGGCCAATTCGGGTCACCCCGGGATGCCGATGGGCATGGCCGACGTGGCGACAGTGCTCTACACCGGCCATCTCAAGTTCGATCCGGCCGCGCCTGAGTGGGCAGATCGGGACCGCTTTGTGCTGTCGGCGGGCCATGGCTCGATGCTGATCTACAGCCTGCTTTATCTCACTGGCTATGCCGCGCCGACGATCGAGGATGTCCGCAATTTCCGAAAGCTCGGCAGTCCTTGCGCCGGCCACCCGGAGAACTTCCTACTGCCGGGCGTCGAGTGCACCACCGGCCCGTTGGGGCAGGGCCTTGCGATGGCGGTGGGCATGGCGATGGCCGAGCGGCATCTCAACGCCGTGTTCGGGGACGATCTGGTCGATCACCGCACCTGGGTGATCGCCGGCGACGGCTGCCTGATGGAGGGCATCAACCACGAGGCCATCGGGCTGGCCGGCCACTTGAGCCTGGGTAAGCTCAACGTGCTGTGGGACGACAACCGCATCACCATCGACGGCGCTACCGATCTTTCGACCTCGGAAGACATCAAGGCCCGTTATGCCGCAACCGGCTGGCACGTCACCGAGTGTGACGGACACGATTTTGCGGATATCGAGCGCGCTCTGGCCGAAGCCAAGGCCGATCCGCGCCCCTCGTTGATCGCCTGCCGCACGCTGATTGGCAAGGGCGCGCCCACCAAGCAGGGCACCAGCGGCGTTCACGGGGCAGCGCTCGGTGCGGCAGAAGTGGCCGCGGCGCGCATCGCGCTGGGCTGGACGGCCGAGCCGTTCGTGATCCCCTCGGACATTCTTGCCGACTGGCGCCGCGCTGGCGAGCCGGGGCGCGCGGCGCATGGAGCCTGGGCCGAGCGGCTTGAAGCCAGTCCTCAAAGGGCCGAATTCATGCGGCGGCTGGCAGGTGAACTGCCGGATGGCTTCAGCCTTGATGCCCACATCAAGGGTCTGATCGCCGCGCCGCAAAAGATCGCTACCCGCAAGGCGAGCGAAATGGCGCTTGCCGCGATCAACCCCCAGCTGCCCGACACCATCGGCGGCAGCGCCGACCTGACGGGATCGAACAACACGCTGGCAGGCGGGATCGGCACCTTCTCGAAGGACGATTACGCGGGCCGCTATGTCTATTACGGCATCCGCGAATTCGGCATGGCGGCGGCGATGAACGGCATGGCGCTGCACGGGGCCGTGATCCCCTACGGTGGCACCTTCCTCGTCTTCACCGACTATGCGCGCGGCGCGATCCGGCTATCAGCGCTCCAGCATTGCCGCGTGGTCTATGTGATGACCCATGATTCGATCGGGCTGGGCGAAGACGGGCCGACCCACCAGCCGGTGGAACATCTCGCCTCGCTGCGGGCGATGCCGAACCTGTTGGTGATGCGGCC
The DNA here is from genome assembly GCA_046294975.1 of Erythrobacter sp. Taxonomy (GTDB): domain Bacteria; phylum Pseudomonadota; class Alphaproteobacteria; order Sphingomonadales; family Sphingomonadaceae; genus Erythrobacter. Next base: position 28,884 of record JBKBOH010000015.1, read on the forward strand.
CGCCGATGCGGTCGAGACGGCGGAGTGCTGGGACATCGCGTTGCGCCAGAAGGATCGTCCGACCGTGCTGGCCTTGACCCGACAGAACCTGCCGCAGCTGCGGTTCGAAGCGGGCGAGAACCTCTCGGCCAAGGGCGGCTATCGCCTCAAGGCTGCCGACGCTGGGCGCAAGGTTGTGCTGCTTGCCACCGGTTCGGAAGTCGATCTGGCGCTGGCATGCGCCGCCCGGCTCGAACAACAGGGCATTGGCGCGGACGTCGTCTCGATGGTCTGCACCGAATTGTTCGATGAACAGGATGCCGCCTACCGCGCCGCCATCCTGCCCGATGACGCGCTGATCGTCTCGATCGAGGCGGCGAGCACCTTTGGCTGGCAGCGCTACACCGGCACGGGCGGCCTCAACATCGGGATCGACAGTTTCGGGGCCTCGGCGCCGGCGGCCGATCTGTTTGCCCATTTCGGCTTCACCGCGGACAGTATCGTTCCGCAAATCCTGAAAAAACTGAACGGATAAGCAGGAGTATTTGTCATGGCCACCAAAGTTGCCATCAACGGCTTCGGCCGCATCGGCCGTCTCGTCGCCCGTGCGATCCTTGAACGCAGCGATCACGATCTCGATCTGGTTGCGATCAACGATCTGGCCGATGCCAAGTCCAACGCGCTGCTGTTCGCTTACGATTCGGTGCACGGCCGCTTCAACGGCGAGGTGAAGGCCGATGGCGATGCGATTGTTGTCAACGGCAAGCGCATTGCCGTCACCGCCGAGAAAGATCCGGGCAAGCTCCCGCATGCTGCGCTGGGGATCGATATCGTGCTCGAATGCACCGGTTTCTTCCAGTCGGACGAGGCGAGCCGCCCGCACCTTGCCGCCGGGGCCAAGCGCGTGCTGATTTCCGCGCCCGCGACCGGGGTTTCCAAGACCATCGTTTTCGGGGTGAACCATGCAACGCTGACCGGCGACGATGTGATCGTCTCCAACGCCAGCTGCACCACCAATTGCCTCGCGCCGGTGGCCAAGGTGCTCAACGACACGATCGGCATCGAACGCGGGTTCATGACCACGATCCATTCCTACACCAACGACCAGCGGATGCTCGACCAGATTCACAAGGATCTGCGCCGCGCGCGGGCGGGGGCGGCCAACATGATCCCGACCACCACTGGCGCGGCGCGTGCGGTGGGCCTGGTGCTGCCCGAGCTCAAGGGCAAGCTCGACGGTTCGAGCGTGCGCGTGCCCACCCCCAATGTCTCGATGGTTGATCTGGTGTTCGTGCCCGGCCGCGAGACCACGGCTGAGGAAATCAACGCCGCGCTCAAGGCGGCAGCCGAAGGCCCGATGAAGGGCGTGCTCGATTACACCGACCAGCCGCTGGTTTCGAGCGATTTCAACCACTACCCGGCGTCTTCCACGATCGATTCGCTGGAAACCAGCGTGATGGAAGGCAAGCTCGCTCGCGTGGTCAGCTGGTATGACAACGAATGGGGCTTCTCCAATCGCATGATCGACACCGCCGGGGTGATGGCGAAGTTCCTCTGACACCTCCCGAACCGAACGGATGAGTTGGCCCCATGAGCTTCAAGACCCTCGATGATCTGCCCGCCGACCTCGCCGGCGAGGTCGCGCTGGTGCGCGTCGATCTCAACCTGCCGATGAAGGATGGTTCCGCCACCGATGTCACCCGGGTCGAGGCGGTCAAGCCGACCATCCTCGAACTCGCCGGGCGCGGGGCGAAGGTGGTGCTGCTGGCGCATTTCGGGCGACCGGGCGGCCAACGTTCCTCGGTGCTGTCCACCAGCATGGTGGTGGGCGATGTCGCGCGGGTGCTGGGCAAGGAAGTGATGTTCATTCCCGAAATCGCCGGGCCGGTGGTAGAACAGGCGATCGGCATCCTGCGCGGCGGCGATATCGGCCTGCTCGAAAACAGTCGCTTCTGGCCGGGCGAGGAGAAGAATGATCCCGCACTGGCCAAGGCCATCGCCGCCCATGGCACGCTCTACGTCAACGACGCCTTCAGCGCCGCGCACCGCGCCCATGCCACCACGGAAGGCCTCGCGCACCATCTGCCGGCCTATGCGGGCCGCGCGATGGAAGCCGAACTCAAGGCCTTGGACGCCGCGCTCGGCGCGCCGGCAACGCCGGTGGCGGCCGTGGTCGGCGGGGCCAAGGTTTCGACCAAACTCGCGGTGCTCGAAAACCTCGTCGGCAAGGTCCAGCACCTCATCATCGGCGGGGGCATGGCCAACACCTTTCTCGCCGCGCGCGGGGTGAATGTCGGCAAGAGCCTGTGCGAGCACGAGCTTGCCCCCACCGTGGCGCGGATCATGGACGAGGCCGATCACGCGGGCTGCACCGTGCACCTGCCCTATGACGTGGTGGTGGCGAAGGAATTTGCGGCCAACCCGCCGTCCCTGCGGGTCTGCAATGTCCACGAAGTCGCTGCGGACGAGATGATCCTCGATATCGGCCCGCAGGCGGTCGAGGCGCTGGCGGATGTGCTCAAGACCTGCCGCACGCTGGTGTGGAACGGGCCGCTGGGTGCCTTCGAGACCGCGCCTTTCGACGCTGCCACCGTCGCGCTCGCCCGCACGGCGGCCGCGCTCAGCCTCGAAGGCTCGCTCGTCAGCGTGGCTGGCGGCGGCGATACGGTTGCGGCGCTGGCCCATGCCGGTGTCACACAGGATTTCACCTATATCTCAACCGCTGGCGGGGCTTTCCTCGAATGGATGGAGGGCCGCGTTCTGCCCGGCGTGGCCGCGCTCGAAGCCTGACGTGGCGAAGATCGAAGCCGAGATCGAAGCGCTTGAACTGCGTCTGATGCGCGCCTGGCTGGCGGGCGATGCCAAGGATGCGAAGAAGCTCCTTGGCCGCGATTTCGTGGCGATGATCGGCACGCTGCCGCCGCAGCTGCTTGACCGGCCAAGCTTCCTTGCTGCCATCGAGCGCGGCTTTGCCTGCACCAAATTCGCCTTCCACGAGATCTTCATCCGTCGGCAGCGCAAGACCGCGTGGTTCGTCGCCGGGGCTGAACTCGAACTTGCGCTGGGGCCAAGGGTGTGGGCCGGGCCGTTCCTGCTGACCGGGCTGTGGCGCATGGGGGCCTTTGGCGGATGGAAGCTGACCGAACGCAGCCTCGCGCGGCTCGATGAAGGCGAGGGCCTCGCCGCGGCGGTCAGCAGGTTGCAATTGTGGAGATAGGAGCACCACGTGCCATGAGCGAGATGATGGAGGCCTCCTACGGCCAGCTGTCGACGATGGAGGAGGGCGAGTTCGCCGGCTGGCGTTACTGGCAGGGCGATCCGTTCGAGACCCGCTCCGGCCCGTTCTACTACCGCCGCGAGAGCGATGGCTCTTATGTCAGCGCCTTTCGTGCCGAGCCGCGCCACATGAACGGCGGCGGGTTCATGCATGGCGGCTGCATGATGACCTTCGCCGATTTCGCGCTGTTCGCGATCGCCACCGACGTGCTCGATGGCGACCACGCGGTGACGCTCAACCTTTCGGGCGATTTCCTCGGCCCGATTGGCACCGGTGCCTTGGTCGAGGCGCGCGGCGAGGTGACGCGCGGCGGAGGCAAGACCATCTTCGTGCGCGGGCTGGTGACGGGCGATGGCAAGCCTGCGCTCAGCTTCACCGGGATCATCCGCCGCCTGTCGAAACGCTAGCCCTTCGCGGTTGCAGCATGACGAACGCCCCGCTAAGGGCGCAATTGAAGGTTGTGCATACCTATGCACAATACCCGCAGGGCCGCTGTCTGACACCATTCGCCATTGGAGCACGCTTGCCATGAACACCCGCGAAATGACCGACCGCATCGCCACCGGACAGGGATTCATCGCCGCGCTTGACCAGTCGGGCGGATCGACCCCCAAGGCGCTGCGTGGTTACGGGGTCGATGACAGCGAATGGTCGAATGATGACGAGATGTTCGCACAAATCCACGCGATGCGCGCCCGCGTGATTACCTCGCCCTGTTTCAGCAGCGGCAAGGTGATCGGCGCGATCCTGTTTGAAAAGACCATGGATGGCCTGGTCGACGGCAAGCCCACGGCAGACGCGCTCAAGGAACGCGGCATCGTGCCTTTCATCAAGGTCGATGAGGGGCTGGCCGAGGAGGCGGACGGCGTGCAGCTGATGAAGCCGATGGTGAAGCTCGACGCGTTGCTCGAACGGTCGGTGGCGGCAGGGATGTTCGGCACCAAGATGCGCTCGGTTATCAAGGCGGCCAATCCGGCAGGGATCGCCGCTGCTGTCGCCCAGCAGTTCGAAGTGGGCGCGCAGATCACGGCGGCGGGACTGATGCCGATCCTCGAGCCGGAATATGACATCACCGCCCAAGACCGCGCAGCGGGCGAGGACATCCTGCTCGCGGAGATCGTCAAGCACCTCGATGCCCTGCCGCAAGGCCGGCAGGTGATGCTCAAGCTTTCGATCCCGGCCAACGCCGGCCTTTACACTCCGCTGATCGGCCATCCCAAGGTGCTGCGCGTGGTGGCGCTGTCGGGCGGGTTCTCGACCGACGAGGCCTGCGCGCGGCTGGCGCAGAACCCCGGCATGATCGCCAGCTTCAGCCGCGGGCTCTTGCAGGATCTGCGTAAGGGACAGTCCGACGCGGAATTCGATGCGGTGCTCGGCAGGGCGATCGACCAGATCGCCAGCGCCAGCGTGTGAGGGCGTGACAGCCACGGCGCAAGCGGTTAGCGAGCCGCGCCATGACCGACACACAGCTCTATCTCATCTCGCCGCTTGATTGCGGCGGTGACTTTCCCACCCGGCTCGAACGTGCGCTGGCGGCGGGTGCGCGGCGGCACGGCGATCTGGTCACCGCCTTCCAGTTCCGGGTGAAGGGGGTGGACAGCCACGAGGCCGCGCGGCTCGCCGCGCCGCTGCAGGCGATCTGCGCGGCGCATGACGTGGCCTTCATCGTCAATGATTCGATCGCGCTGGCCAAGCGTTTGCGGGCCGACGGGGTGCATCTTGGGCAGAACGACGGCTCGCCCAGGGATGCGCGCGCGCAGCTGGGGCGCGAGGCGCAGATCGGGGTTACCTGCCATGCCAGCCGCCACCTTGCGATGGAAGCGGGCGAGGCGGGGGCAGATTATGTCGCTTTCGGGGCCTTCTTCCCCTCGAGCACCAAGGACAAGGGTGATGCCGAGCGCCCTGTGCCCGAATTGCTGCGCTGGTGGACGCAGCTGTTCGAAATCCCCTGCGTCGCGATCGGCGGGATCACGCCGGACAACTGCGGCCCATTGGTCGCGGCAGGGGCCGATTTTCTCGCGGTGAGCCACGCGGTGTGGAGCGGGGACGAAGTCGCCGCGATCGAGGCTTTTGCGAAGGTTATGCGGGGATGACGCGGGACTAGCCGTTGCTGCCCAACCGGGTGCAGATCAGCTTGCTCGGGCTGCCATCGGCTTCGAGCTTACGCAACGAGTTCTCGCCCAGCACCGCGAAGCGCTGGTCTTTCTTGGGGCCGCGAGTAAACAGCAGTTCGGTGCCGCGCAGCAGATAGATGCCGCGCCCGCCATCGGCGCTGCGGTAGCTTGACGCATTGCCGATGCGGAAGCCTTCTTCGGGCACCACCACATAGGCCTCGCCCCCTGCATCGCCGGGCAGGGCGCATTCCCACTCGCCGCGCTGGAGCGTGCCGAGCATTCCGCCGGCAGACGCCGCCGTGCCGGCGCGCGGGATGCTGTCCTGGCGATCCTGCGCCAGGGAAATGCCCGAGCCGAAGGCGGCGATCGCTGCGGCACACAGCGTCAGGAGGATGATCGTGCGGGTACGCATGGCCCGTGCCCTACCAGCCCAGGGCAAGCAGTGCCAAGCCTTTCGCGCAGGGCGTGCCCGCGCTTGCCGAGAGGGCCGCTTTGGGCTATCGGCGCGCATCATTTCGCAGGCGCGCACCGATTGCGGCACGTCAGCGCGCTCTTTCCACCTCGTAAAAAGGCCCACAGCCCCATGAAGATCAGCGGCGTCGACATTCGCCCCGGCAACATCCTCGAATATGAAGGCGGCATCTGGAAGGTCGCCAAGATCCAGCACACCCAACCCGGCAAGGGCGGGGCCTATATGCAGGTGGAAATGAAGAACCTGCAGGATGGCCGCAAGACCAACGTGCGCTTCCGCAGCGCCGACACGGTCGAGCGCGTCCGCCTCGATACCAAGGACTTCCAGTTCCTCTATGCCGAGGGCGATGACCTCGTGTTCATGGACAACGACACCTACGAGCAGATCACGCTGCCGGGCGACCTCTTGGGCGATGCGCGCCCCTTCCTGCAGGACGGCATGCAGGTGGCGCTTGAATTGTGGGACGAAAAGCCGATCAGCGTGGAACTGCCCGCGCAGGTCGAAGCCACCATTGTCGAGGCCGATGCGGTGGTGAAGGGGCAGACGGCATCGTCCAGCTACAAGCCCGCCATCCTCGACAACGGCGTACGCATCATGGTGCCGCCGCACATCGAAAGTGGCACGCGCATCATCGTCGATGTCTACGAACAAGCCTACGTGGGCAAGGCGGGCTGAGCAGACAGATGGCAGCGATTTCCGGCCTCATCCGCGTGATGGAGCGCGCCGCGCGCAAGGCGGGCGGGCGTCTGCGCCGCGATTTCGGCGAAGTCGAGCACTTGCAGGTCTCCCGCAAGGGCCCGGCCGATTTCGTCAGCAAGGCCGACATGCGCGCCGAACGCACGATCTATGACGAACTTTCCGCCGCGCGCCCGGGCTGGGGCTTCGTGATGGAGGAGGCCGGCGTGATCGAGGGCGATCCGGGGATGCCGCGCTGGATCGTCGATCCGCTCGACGGCACCAGCAACTTTCTCCACGGCATCCCGCACTTTGCCATCTCCATCGCCGCGCAGGAACCGCGCGCGGATGGCAAGGGCTGGGGCGATGTCGTGGCGGGCGTGGTGTACCAACCGATCACCGACCAGACCTTCTGGGCGGAAAAGTCGCGCGGGGCATGGCTGCATGACGCGCGCCTGCGCGTTTCGGCCCGTTCGCGCCTGTCGGACGCGCTGGTGGCGACCGGCGTGCCCTACTTCGGCCACGGCGACTTTGCCGAATGGAGCCGGATCTTCGGCGCGATCGGCCCGGAAGTCGCCGGCATTCGCCGTTTTGGCGCCGCCTCGCTCGATCTCGCCTATGTGGCGCAGGGGCGGTTCGACGGGTTCTGGGAAAGCGGCCTTTCCGATTGGGACACCGCCGCCGGCTGCCTGCTGGTGCGCGAGGCGGGCGGCTTCGTCTCCGACTTCCGCGGGCGCAGCGAAGCGATCCATGCGACGCAGGTGCTGGCCGCCAACGACGCGCTGCACTCGAAGCTGCACAAGCTGCTCGCCGGGGCCTTGCGTTAGCTTGTCGCTGCGCCCTCGGGCGTGCGAAATTCGCGCTGATGCGATCTGAAGGTCGCCTCCTGCGGGCGGCGGTAGAGGTGTGGATCGTCCGTCTGCGGCTTTGGCTTCGGTTCCGGAATTGTGGCGCAGTATCCCGTTTGCAGCGCTTGCCAGTGATGATGGCCGCCGCTAACAGCGCCCCGTATCCCGCACAGGCGCCCCTGTGGTGGAATTGGTAGACGCGACCGACTCAAAATCGGTTGGAGAAATCCGTGCCAGTTCGAGTCTGGCCAGGGGCACCATCTCTTGCCTTTCCCCGGTGGCGGTGGCTGCGCCGCACACCGAGCTGGCCGCTTGGCCTTGCCAAGGCTTGACGTGCTCGGTGCAGCACCCAGGGCTGACAAAGCGCTTGCCCGCACCTGTCTGCACTGGCTAGCCTCGTGCCCAACGTCATGCTCGAAGCACCAACCTATCACGCGATGGCGGCCATGGCGGTGACTATCGCCATGTTCATCGCCTTTGCCCGCGGGCGTTACCCCGAGGAGATCATCTCGCTCATCACCATCGCGGTGATCGGGGTGGGACTCTACTTCGCCCCGCTGGAAGGTCGCAAGCCGACCGATGGTCTGGCGATTGCCTTCGGCGGCTTCGGCCATTCGGCACTGATTACGATCTGCGCGCTGATGATCATGGGGCGCGGGCTGGTGGTGACGGGCGCGCTCGAACCATTCGCACGGCTGCTGGAAGGCGTCTTCCGCGCCAATGCCCAACTTGGCCTGCTCGCTGCGCTGCTGATTGCCTTCACCATGTCGATGTTCATCAACGACACGCCGGTGATGGTGCTGCTGATCCCGATCATCGTCGCGATTGCGGCCAAGGGGCTGATGGCGTCTTCCAAGGCGCTGATGCCGGTCAACGCCGCGGTGCTGCTGGGCGGCATGGCGACCACCATCGGCACCTCGACCAACATCCTCGTCGTCACGATCGCCGGCGAAATCGGCATGAAGCCGATGGGCGTGTTCCAGTTCACCCCGATCGTGCTGATCGCGGGGCTGGTGGCGATCCCCTATCTGTGGCTGGTGATGCCGCGGATGCTGCGCGACAATTCGGTCACGCCCGACAATGCCCGCCGTATTTTCCACACCCGCCTGCGCGTTGGGGCGAGCAGCCTGCTGGCGGATGGCGATCTGGCTGCGGTCAAGGACAAGCTGCCGCAGGGGATCACTTTCCACGATGCGCCCACGGGCCCGCTCCAGCCCGACCAGCGCCTGCATATTTCCGGCACGCACGAGGCGCTGGAAGAGGCCGCCCGCGCCCTGAAGGGCGAACTCGCACCGAGCTGGGTTCTCGATCGCATCCGCCGCATTTCCCGCCAGCAGGGTGAAGATATCGTCGCGGTCGAAATGACGGTCACGGCGGATTCGCGTCTGGTTACGCGCACGCTGGCAAGTTCGGGCATTGCCGATCTTTACGGTGTGGCGGTGCTCGGTATCCATCGCCCTGACCGGGTGCTGGGCGAGCGTGATAGCTATTCCGAAGGCGGCGACCTGCGAATCCTCGAAGGTGATGTGCTGCTGGTGATGGGGATCGAGGAGGACTTGCAGAACTTCGCAAATAACGACGGCCTGCTGCGGCTTGAGGGCGCGCGCGAGCTGCCGCGCCGGTCCAAGGCGGTGCTGGCCGGGGCGATCATGCTGGGCGCGATTGCCACGGCCTCGCTCGGCCTGCCGTGGTTCGATGCGAATGGCTATGCGCCGATCAAGCTGCCGATCGCGATTTCGGCGCTGGCGGGCGCGATTGCGATGTTCGTCACCGGCTGCGTCAAGTTCGACCGGGTCGGGCGGGCGCTTTCGGCCAAGGTGATCGTCCTGATTGCGGCCAGCCTCGCTATCGGCCGGGTGATCGACGAAAGCGGCGCGGCTGAATGGCTGGGGCAGGCGCTCTCGCTCGGGCTTGGCTATCTGCCGCCTGCGCTGGTGCTGTCGACGATCATGATCTTCGTCACCATCGTCACCAACTTCGCTTCCAACGCCACCGCCGCGACCATTGGCACGCCGATCGCTTACAGCATCGCGAGGCAGCTGGGCCTGCCGCCCGAACCGCTGGTGCTGGCGGTATTGTTCGGCTGCAACCTCTCCTTCGCCACGCCGATTGCCTATCAGACCAACCTGCTGATCATGTCCGAGGGCGGCTATGACTTTGCTGACTATGTGCGCGCCGGGGTGCCGCTGGTGGCGCTGATGGTGACGGTGCTCTCGGTGCTGCTGGTGCTGTGGTACGGGTTGTGAATGGCGCGCGCGCATTTCCTACCGGCGGCGCGATGTGCCATGGTCGGGCGATGACCGGACGGGCACCCTTTGGTGACAGTTTTGCGCCTGCGGGCAGGGCCGCGGCGGGGTTGCGGTTGGGCCGGGTTTTTCTGTTTCTGGACAGTGTCTCATGTGTCTCCAACAGGGCCGGAGATGAACAAGGGGGAATGCGATGCGGTTGATGGCGATTCGGGCAGGGGCGAGCGCGCTGGCGCTGATGGCGGTGCCCGCGCAGGCGGATGAACTGCACGATGCAGTGGCTGCGGAGATGCCGGGGCTGATTGCCCTCTACGAGGATCTCCATGCCAATCCGGAGTTGAGCTTCCAGGAGTTCGAGACCGCAAAGAAGCTTGCCGCCCGCGCCCGCGCGCTCGGCTTCGAGGTGAGCGAAGGCGTCGGCAAGACGGGTGTGGTCGCGGTGATGAAGAACGGCGAGGGGCCGGTGGTGATGCTGCGTGCCGACATGGATGGCCTGCCGGTGATCGAGCAGACCGGGCTGCCCTATGCCTCCACGCGCCGCGCCGTGCCCGCCACCGGAATCGAGACCGGGGTGATGCACGCCTGCGGCCACGATACCCACATGGCGGCGTGGATCGGCACCGCGCAGCTGCTCAGCCAACGCAGGAGCGCGTGGTCGGGCACGCTGGTGATGATCCTGCAACCGGCCGAGGAGATCGGCGAAGGCGCGAAGGCGATGCTCGATGACGGCCTGTTCACCCGCTTTCCCAAGCCCGATTATGTGCTCGCCTTCCACGATGCCGCGCAGGCACCGGCGGGGATGATCGGCTATTCCAAGGGCTTCGCGCTGGCCAATGTCGATTCGGTCGATGTGGTGGTGCCGGGCATCGGCGGGCACGGTGCCTATCCGCACACCACCAAAGATCCGATCGTGATCGCGGCGAGCATCGTCACCCGGCTCCAGACGCTGGTGAGCCGCGAGCTTGATCCGCAGGAGCCTGCGGTGGTGACCGTCGGCAGCTTCCAGGCGGGTTCCAAGCACAACATCATCCCCGATGAGGCGCGGTTGCAGATCACCGTGCGTTCTTATGCCGATGAAACCCGCAAGCACCTGCTCGACGGGATCGCCCGGATCGCCAAGGGCGAGGCGTTGGCGGCGGGTATGCCCGAGGACAAGCTCCCGCGCGTGACGGTGTCCGATCCCTACACGCCCGCCACTTACAATACCCCCGCATTCACCGACCGGGTGATGGCGGGGCTGAAAACCCGGTTCGAAGGCCGGGTGATGGAAACCCCGGCGGTGATGGGCGGCGAGGATTTCAGCCAGTATTACCGCGCTGACCGCGAAAACGTGGAATCGCTGATCTTCTGGGTCGGCGGGGTGAGAGCGGCGGAATGGGAGAAGGCGCAGAAAGGCGAGCTCCAGCTGCCCTCGCTGCACTCGCCGTTCTGGGCACCTGATGCAGCGGTGGTGATTGCCACCGCGACCGAGGCGCTGACCGCGGCGACGCTCGATCTGATGAAGAAATAAGGGCCCGCTCCCGGCATCAAAAAATTCGGCCGCCGGAGCGGGCCTTGTGACGGGGCGCTCCGGCGGCCGTTTCTCCTCCCCAGGAGAACTGTTGAAAAGGGGTTACTCCGAAGCCGGCACGTAGGTCCCGAGCCGGTGGTGCAAGGCGTTGATCTTGGCCAGCTCCTCGCGGTCTTCGGTGGTGCGGGCGTGGCTTTCGAGCGCGCGGCGCAGCAGCTTCATGTCGGCGGTCGAGAGCAGCGCGCGGGCGCGGGCAGGCTCGGTCTTGGGGGTATCGGTATCGCTCATGTCACTCTCCGCTGGGTGATTGCCCGCGAGGCTTTAGGCGCTTCGACAGGCAACCGGAAGGCTGCAAATTGCAAGCCTTCCGGCCTTGTCCCCGCCTTACGCTGCTTCGAACTGGTTCATCGTGTTGTGCACGCCGCCCGCCTTGAGCGCCGCCTCACCGGCGAAATACTCCTTGTGATCATCGCCAATGTCGCTGCCCGACATGTTCTGGTGCTTCACGCAGGCGATGCCCTGGCGGATCTCCGCGCGCTGGACGTTCTTGACGTAGCCCAGCATCGCGGCCTCGCCAAAGTACTCGCGGGCGAGGTTGTCGGTGCTGAGCGCGGCGGTGTGATAGGTCGGCAAGGTGATGAGGTGGTGGAAGATGCCGGCCCGCGCCGAGGCGTCACGCTGGAAGGTGCGGATCTTATCGTCGGCTTCGGCGGCCAGCTCGGTGTCGTCATAGTCGACGCTCATCAGCTTGGTGCGGTCGTAAGCCGACACGTCCTTGCCGGCCGCTTGCCAGGCGTCGAACACCTGCTGACGGAAGTTCAGCGTCCAGTTGAAGCTGGGCGAGTTGTTATAGACCAGCTTGGCGTTGGGCACGACTGCGCGGATGCGGTCAACCATCCCGGCGATCTGCTCGACATGCGGCTTTTCCGTCTCGATCCACAGCAGGTCGGCGCCGTTCTGGAGCGAGGTGATGCAGTCGAGCACGACGCGATCTTCGCCCGTTCCGGCGCGGAACTGATAGAGGTTGGACGGCAGGCGCTTGGGGGCCAGCAGCTTGCCATTGCGGCTGATGAACACCTGACCATTGGTGATGTTGGCCGGATCGACTTCATCGCAGTCGAGGAAGCTGTTGTACTGGTCGCCCAGATCGCCCGGCTCCTTGGAAAAGGCGATCTGCTTGGTCAGTCCAGCGCCGAGCGAATCGGTGCGGGCGACGATGATGCCATCGTCCACACCCAGTTCGAGGAAGGCATGGCGGCAGGCGCGGATCTTCTGCAGGAAGTCCTCGTGCGGCACGGTGACCTTGCCGTCCTGGTGGCCGCACTGCTTTTCGTCCGAAACCTGGTTTTCGATCTGGAGCGCGCAGGCGCCGGCTTCGATCATCTTCTTGGCGAGCAGGTAGGTCGCCTCGGCATTGCCGAAGCCGGCGTCGATGTCGGCGATGATCGGCACGACGTGGGTTTCGTAGTTGTCGATCGCGTGTTCGATGCGCTTGGCTTCGACCGCGTCACCCGCCTTGCGGGCCACATCAAGCGCGCGGAACATCAGGCCCAGTTCGCGGGCATCGGCCTGCTTCAGGAAGGTGTAGATCTCCTCGATCAGCGCGGGCACGCTGGTCTTCTCGTGCATCGACTGGTCGGGCAGGGGGCCGAATTCGCTCCGCAGCGCGGCGACCATCCAGCCCGAGAGGTAGAGGTAGCGGCGCTTGGTGGTGCCGAAGTGCTTCTTGATCGCGATCAGCTTCTGCTGCGCGATGAAGCCGTGCCAGCAGCCCAGCGACTGGGTGTACTGCGCCGGGTCGGCATCATAGGCGGCCATGTCGGCGCGCATGATCTTGGCGGTGTACTTGGCGATGTCGAGGCCGGTGCGGAAACGGTTCTGGATCGCCATGCGCGCGGCGCTTTCGGGATCGATCGCGGCCCAGCCCGGCCCGTTGGCGGTGATGACTTCGCGCATCCGGGTGATGGTGTTCTGGTAGGTCATGTGCTTCTCCTGTCCGTCCTGGGGTGCGGCGAGCGATTGGGAGACTCGCGCCATCGGGTGATCAGGCTTTGGCGTGTTGCGGCGCAGCATGACAGGAAAACTTACAAAAAATCGTGTCGCTATGCCGACATAATCCCTAAATCTTGTGTGAAGATGTAAATTAATTTACATCGGCGGCGATGATCGACTCCAATCTTCTCGCCGGGCCTGCGCTGCGCCGCCTGCGAAAGCGCGAGGGGCTGACACAGGCATCGATGGCCGCGATGCTGGGCATCTCCCCGTCCTATCTCAACCTGATCGAGCGCAACCAGCGCCCGCTCTCCGCCCGCGTGCTGGTGCAGGTGATCGAGCGCTTCGACTTCGATCCGCGCTCCCTGCGCCAGGATGACGCGATCGGCGGGCTCGACGGGCTGGTGCGGCGTCTGGCGGACAAGCGTTTCGCCGATCTGGGCATCGACCGCGAGGAAGTGCAGGAATTCCTCGCCGCCGCGCCGCAGATCGCGGCTGCCTTCGCGCGGCTCTACGACACGGGTGGCGGCGAGCGCCTTGTCGTCGAAGACACGGCCGCCGCGGCCCGGCGTGCGATCGAGCGTTGGCAGAACCACTTCAGCGATCTCGATCACGCAGCCGAGCAACTCGCCGACGAACTGCGCCTTTCGCGCGGGGAGATCAGCGCGGCGCTGGGTGATCGGCTGCGTGAAAAGCACCGCATCACCGTGCGTATCCTGCCGGCCGAGGTGATGCCGGGGCAGGTTCACCGGCTCGACCTTCATGCGCGCCAGTTGCAGCTTTCGGAAATGCTGCCCGGTGCGGCACGGCGCTTCCAGATCGCGCGGCAGGTCGGACAACTCGAAATGCGCGAGGCTATCGAGACCATCGTTGCCGGCGCGGGTCTTGCCAGCGAGGAGGCGCGCCACCTGCTGCGCGAGCACATCGCCGACTATCTCGCGGGCGCGCTGCTGCTGCCCTATCGCCGCTTTCTGCGCGCCTGCGAGCAGACCGGCTATGATCTGGCGGTGCTGCAACGCCGCTTTGCCGTCAGCTTCGATCAGGCCGCACAGCGCCTCACCACGCTTGGGCGCGTGGGCGAGCGCGGCCTGCCGTTCTTCATGGCCACCATCGACCGGGCCGGACGGCTGGAGCGCTTCACGGCCGGTGGGTCTGGTGCGCTCTATCCGCTCGACGGGGCGCGCTGGCCGGCATGGATTCCCTATGGTGCCTTCGAGCGGCCCGGCACGGTGCTGACTCAGGCCGTGACCTTCAGTGAGGGCGAGGCGAACCCGCGCCACTGGCTGACGATCACCCGCACCGTTGATGGCGACGGCGTGACGTGTTCGGCTCGCCGCGCGGTGGTGCTGGGGATCGAGGCGCGTTTCGCGGGCGAACTGGCTTATGCCCGCGGGGTCTCGCTCGATCCGGCCGACGCCGTGCCGCTCGGAACGCCGTGCGGTCGCTGCGGCAGGGCCGAATGCCTCACCCCTGCCTCGCCGCGCATGGCGAGCGCCTTGCCGCGGCTGCGGACGGGGGCGTGAGCGCCGCGTTAACCTTCGCACACCGCAGAATCTCCCGCTTTTGCAGCGGTGTAAAATTTACCGACACTTAAGGTCTCCTCGCTAGAACCGGGCCTCGCATAGCCTCGAGGCCCGCCCCGTCATGATCCGCCTGTTCAAGCACTACATCCCGCACGCCGTGCTGCTGCTCGGCCTGCTCGATCTGGGCTTGCTGGTGCTGGCCAGCGAACTGGCGTGGCGGCTGCGCGCCAGCCAGATCGGCATGGCAATCGAAGGTTTCGAGGAACGCTGGCTGGCGCTCACCGGCACCGCGACGATCATCTGGCTGGCGATGATCGCGGTCGGGGTCTATGGGCCCAATGCCCTCCGCAGCCTGCGCTTTGCGGGCGCGCGGGTGCTGGTGGCGATCAGCCTTGGCATCATTGCCTTGGCGGTGATCGACTTCATTTTCCCGAGTGACTTCTTCTGGCGCTCGACGCTGCTCTATACCATGGGGCTGGCGATCTTCGTGCTGATGGCCGATCGGCTGCTTCTGAACAGTTTTCTCGGTTCCTCCGCTTTCCGGCGGCGGGTGATGGTGCTGGGCGCGGGTGACCGTGCACAGCGGCTGCGCGAACTGGCTGACAGGCCCGAAGCCGGATTTGCCATCGTTGCCTATATCGCGATGAGCGACAATCAACGCGTGGTCGAGGAAGCAATCCCGCGCTCAGCCATCCATGATCTGGGCCGTTTCGTCGAGAACCTCGGCGTGTCCGAGGTGGTGCTCGCGTTGCAGGAGCGTCGCAACGCGCTGCCGTTGAAAGACCTCTTGCGGATCAAGACCAAGGGCGTTCACGTCAACGAATTTTCCAGCTTCATCGAGCGCGAGACAGGCCGGATCGATCTCGACACCGTCAATCCCAGCTGGCTGATTTTTTCCGACGGCTTTTCCAGCACCCGCATGTTTTCCAGCGCGGTGAAGCGCATCTTCGATATCACCGCGAGCCTCATCCTGCTGGTGCTGACCCTGCCGGTGATCGCGCTGTTCGCGGTGCTGGTGAAGCTCGACAGCAAGGGGCCGGCGTTCTTCCGCCAGACCCGCGTGGGGCTCTATGGCGAGCCGTTCACGCTGATCAAGCTGCGTTCGATGCGGATCGATGCGGAAAAGGACGGGGCCAAGTGGGCGGAAAAGGACGACCCGCGCATTACCCGGCTGGGGAGGTTCATCCGCAAGGTGCGGATTGACGAGCTTCCCCAGACCTGGAGCGTGCTCAAGGGCGAGATGAGCTTTGTCGGCCCGCGTCCCGAAGTGCCCTCCTTCGTGGAAAGCCTTGAGGAAGAACTTCCCTTCTATGGCGAGCGGCACATGGTCAAGCCGGGCATCACCGGCTGGGCGCAGATCAATTACCCCTATGGCGCTTCGGTGGAGGATAGCCGCTGCAAGCTCGAATATGATCTCTACTACGCCAAGAACTATACGCCCTTCCTCGATTTTGTGATCCTGCTCCAGACCTTGCGGGTGATCCTGTGGCCGGAGGGTGCCCGGTGAGCGGGCTGCCGGAAGGCATGGCGTTGCTGTCATGGCTGGCTTGGGTTGCCGGCTCGGCGCTGGGCGCGGGTTCGCTGGTGTGGATCTGGCACTGCGGCGATCCCACCCGGCCCGATCGCCTGCCGCTGGCCGCCGCCAGCGTGCTGGCGAGTTCCGCCTGTGCCTTTGGTGCCGCCTTCGGGCCTGATCACGCTGCGGCCCAGCTGGCGATCATGGCGCGCAACCTTGCGTTGATTGCGGCGATCTATCGCATGTTCTCTGCCGACGGGCGGGCGGCCCGTCTCAAGCCGATCCGCCCGGTCATCATCGCGCTGGTGCTGGTGCAGCTGTGCCAGCCCCTGGTCCTGGGCCTGCAACTGCGCGGGGCGCAGTTCCCGGCGATTGCGCGGGCCGCTTTCGATGTGCGGATGCTCACCGACATGCTGGTGGCGATTGGCGCGCTGATGCTGCTGCACAACCTCTATGCCGGGGCGGCGAGCGGATCGCGCTACCTGATGCGCTGGTCGGTGATCGCGCTGTCGGGCATCTTTGCCTACGATTTGAACCTGGCGACGATCGCCTATCTGGGCGGCGAACATCCGGATTTGCTGCGCGATCTGCGCGGGGTGTTTGCCGGGATTATGGGCATCTTGTTCGCGCTGGGGCTGAGCCCGGCCGGCCCGCGGGTGCAGTTCAGCCCGTCACGCGCGGTCACCTTCCGCACGCTCTCGCTGCTGCTGATCGGCAGCTATCTGGCGCTGATGGTGCTGGTGGCCAAGTCGCTGCCGCTGGTAGGGGGCGATTTCGCCCGCACCGCGCCGGTGCTGTTTCTCGCGCTGGCGGCGGCGGCGGCGATTGCCGCGCTGCCTTCGCCGCGGCTGCGCGGCTGGCTGCGTGTCACCGCGACCAAACACCTGTTCCAGCACCGCTATGATTACCGAGAGGAATGGCTGCGCTTCACTCGCACGATTGGCCGGGCGGGCAAGGGCAGCGCCAGCCTCGAGGAGCGCGCGGTCAAGGCGCTGGCAGACATCACCGAAAGCCCGGCGGGCCTGCTGCTGATGCCCAACGAGGAAGCCCAACTGGAACTTACCGCGCGCTGGAACTGGCCGACCATTGCGGTCCCCGCAGTTGCGGGCGAGCATCTGCTGTCCGGCCTGCTCGAACAGCACAATCTGATCATCGCGCTCGACGAGGCGCGCGGCGGGATCGCGCATCATGGCGAGATCGCGCATTTGCCGGCGTGGCTGATCGCGGCCGAGGATGCCTGGGCGCTGGTGCCGCTGATCCATTTCGACCGGCTGGTCGGCGTGGTCGTGCTTGCCCGCCCGCGCTCCCCGCGGCGGCTCGATTGGGAGGATTTCGATCTGCTGCGCGTGGTTGGCCAGCAGCTGGCCAGCTACCTGTCCGAACAGGCCGGCCAGCAGGCGCTGATGGATGCCAGCCGGTTCGATGATTTCAACCGCCGCATGGCCTTCGTGATGCACGACATCAAGAACCTCGCCAGCCAGCTTTCGTTGCTGGCCGCCAATGCCCAGAAGCATGCCGACAACCCCGCGTTCCGCGCCGATATGCTGCTGACTTTGCGGAATTCGGCCGACAAGCTGACCGCGCTGCTGGCACGGCTCGGGCGGTATGGTTCCAACCCCGTCAACCAGCTTTGCGCGATCGATCTGACCGATCTGGCGCGCAATGTCTCCAAGCGCCTGGGCGCGGTGCATCCGGTGGCGCTGACGGGCGAAGAGAGCGTGCGGGTGATGGCCAATCCCGAGGCGCTCGAACAGGTGCTGGTGCATCTGTTGCAGAATGCCATCGACGCGAGCGAACCGGGCATGCCGGTGTGTCTTGATGTCAGCGCCGATGGTCTGCACGGCACAATCGAGGTGATCGATACGGGCTGCGGCATGAGCCCCGAATTCGTACGCACCGGCCTGTTCAAGCCGTTCGTCTCGTCCAAGCCCGGAGGCTTCGGCATCGGGGCGTTCGAGGCGCGCGAGCTGGTCAAGGCAATGGGCGGCCGCGTGGCGGTCGAATCGCGTGAAGGATTGGGCACGCGCTTCAGCGTGGTGCTGCCGCTGGCCGATGCGGTGCGGCTGCTCGGCACGGCTGATGACGGACAGGAACCGATTTCGCGCGAGGTGGCATGATGGCCGATAGGAAACCCCCATTGCTGGTGATCGAGGATGATCCAGGCCTGCAGGCGCAGCTAAAATGGTCTTACGATGACTTCGAGGTGATCATCGCGGGGGATCGCGATTCCGCACTCGCTGCGCTCAGGGCGGAAATGCCCGCGGTGGTGACACTCGATCTCGGCCTGCCGCCCGATCCTGATGGCACCAGCGAAGGCTTTGCCGTGCTCGATGCGATCATGTCATTGAAGCCCGATACCAAGGTGATCGTCGCCAGCGGCCATGGCGCGCGCGAGAGCACGCTGCAGGCGATCGAGCGCGGGGCCTACGATTTCTACCAGAAGCCGCTTGATATCGACACGCTCGGACTGATCGTGCGGCGGGCATTCAACCTGCATCGGATCGAGCAGGAAAACCGCCGGCTGCTGGCCAGTGCCAGCCACGACAGGACCGTGCTCGGCCGGCTGATCACCGGCGCGCCAGAGATGCTCAAGGTCGCGCGCACGATTGAACGCGTCGCCAAGACCAACGTGTCGGTGATGCTGCTCGGCGCAAGCGGCACCGGCAAGGAATTGCTGGCCAAGGGTTTGCATGACGCCAGCGACCGGGCCAGCGGGCCGTTCGTGGCGATCAACTGCGCCGCGATCCCGGAAAACCTGCTCGAAAGCGAGTTGTTCGGGCACGAGAAGGGCGCCTTCACCGGGGCGGTCAAGACCACCGAGGGCAAGATTGAAAGCGCTCACGGCGGCACGCTGTTTCTCGACGAGGTGGGCGACATTCCGCTGCCGCTGCAGGTCAAGCTGCTGCGCTTCCTGCAGGAACGCACCATCGAGCGGGTTGGCGGGCGGCGGGCGATCGCGGTCAACACCCGGATCGTGTGCGCCACCCATCAGGATCTTGAGAGCATGATCACGGCGGGCGCGTTCCGCGAAGACCTGTTCTATCGGTTGGCCGAAATCGTGGTGCGGATCCCCGCCCTTGCCGAAAGGCACGGCGATCCGGTGCTGCTGGCCAAGGTGTTCCTCAAGCGCTTTGCCGCCGAAATGAACCCCACCGTCACCGGCTTTGCCGCCGATGCGCTCGCCGCGATTGATGCACATGACTGGCCGGGCAATGTCCGCGAACTGGAAAACCGGGTGAAGCGCGCTGTCATCATGGCCGATGGCAAGCTCGTCCACGCCGATGACCTCGATCTGGGTGAGCCGGGCGAGGAGAGCGCCGATGTCCTCAACCTCAAGGCTGCGCGCGAGGCTACTGATCGGCGGGTGATCCGTCACGCGCTCGCCCGCAGCGAGGGCAATATTTCCAGCACCGCCAAGCTGCTCGGGATCAGCCGCCCGACGCTGTATGATCTCATCAAGCAGTATGATTTGCAGACCTGACATCCTTGCCGGACTGCTGGCCTGCGCGCTGGTGCTGACAGGGTGCAAGGCTGATCGCACCGCCAGCAATGGCGCGCCTTCGGGCGGGGCGGAATTCCTGCGTCTGCTGCGGCAGGCGGACATCGCGATGGGCGGGGGGGCCTTGCCCCGCGCCGGGCAGCTGCTGGACAAGGCGAAAGGGCTGGAGCCGGACAATCCCGACGTGTGGGTCGCCATCGCCCGCCTGCGCTATCGCGGCGGCGAGCATCTGACCGCGCTGGAAGCGGCGGACCGGGCGCTGGAGCTTGATCCCGATCACGCCCCGGCACTGCTGATGCGGGCGCTGATGGTGCGCGACGCACACGGGCTGGCCGATGCCCTGCCGTGGTTCGCCGCGACGCTGGCCGCCGATCAAAGCAATGTCGATGCCTGGGCCGAATATGCCGCGACGCTTGGCGATCTGGGACGCTATCGCGAGATGCTGGCAGCGGTGCGCCAACTGGCCAAAATCGCCCCGGACGATCCGCGCGTGTTCTATTTCCAGGCGGTGCTCGCCCAGCGCGGCGGCAAACCGGTGCTGGCGCGCAGCCTGCTCGAGCGCAGCGGCATGGCAGAGCGCGCGGTTCCCGCCGCCGTGCTGCTCGATGCGCTGATCAGCCTCGATCAGGGCAACCATGCGAGCGCTGCCGAACAGCTTGAACGTCTTGCCGCGCGGCAGCCCGCCAACCGCCGGGTGCGCGCCCTGCTGGCACGGGCGCTGCTGCTGGGCGGGCGTGAAACCGAGGTGATTGCACGCTTTGCTGCCGAGGCCGGCGAGGCCGAGGCTTCACCCTACCTCGTGATGCTGGTGGCGCGCGCGCACGAACGCCTTGGCGAGCGGGCCAGCGCGGCGCCGCTGCTGGCGCGCGCCTATGCCCCGCCGGCCACCGTGCCGGTGGTGCTGTCCGCGCGGGAAGGGCTGCCGCAGCCGACCGCCGATCTGCGCGGCAGCGCGGCTGCCGGACAGACCGATCAGGCCCGGCTGACGGCACAAGGATTGCAGGCGCGCTTTCCCGCTTCGGCCGATATTGCGCTGCTGGCTGGTGACACCCA
Organism: Erythrobacter sp.; assembly: GCA_046294975.1. GTDB lineage: Bacteria > Pseudomonadota > Alphaproteobacteria > Sphingomonadales > Sphingomonadaceae > Erythrobacter. The sequence continues at coordinate 49,588 of JBKBOH010000015.1, forward strand.
TCTGGCGCACGGCGATGCGCGCGGTGCGCTCGAGCGCTATGCGCTGGCCGCAAGGATCCGTCGTCCCTGGCCCCTGACCCGCAAGGCCGCGTTTGCCTATTGCAGCGCAGGCGATGCGATTGCCGCCGATACCCTTTTGGCGCGCCATGTGGCGGGCGAGCCGGATAATGCCGCAGCCGTGGTGATGCTGGCGCAATCGCTCGGCGCGCGTGGCGCGTGGGAGCGCGCTGCCTTGCTGCTCGATCATGCCATCGCGCTTGGAGCAGGGCATGATCCGGCGCTGCTGGCGCTGCGGGCCAGGGCGGCCCAGGAACTGGGGCAGAACGATGCCGCGGCGCGGTTTGCGGCCCTGCGCGCCGAGCTGCGCCCGCCTACGCTGACGGCGCGTTGACACGCCGCTGCTCGACAATCGCCGCAAGACGGGGCAGGGGGCGCGCGCCATGCTGCCGCGCCGCCTGCCTTTGCTGACCGATCCGATGATCCTCGTGTTGCTGGCCATGACTGCGCTGGCCTTTGTCCTGCCCGCCACGGGCGCGGGCCGCGAGATCGCGCGGCACATCTCCAATGGCGGCATCTTCGTGCTGTTTCTCGTCAACGGGATGCGTATTCGCCGCAGGGAAATCGCCCGCGGGTTCGCCAACTGGCGGTTTTTCGGCCCGCTGATGCTGTTCGTATTTGGCGCCATGGCGCTGGCGGGTGTCGGCTTTGCCGGGCTTGCGGCAGGCACGCTGCCGCCGCTGGTGGCCCTGGGCTTTGTCTATCTCGGCTGCCTGCCGTCTACCATCCAGTCGGCAACCTCCTACACCAGCCTCGCCCAGGGCAATGTCGCGCTGGCGGTGGTGGGCGCGGCGCTGATCAACATTGCGGGCGTTTTCATCAGCGCGCCGCTGTTTGCGCTGCTGGGCGGCGGCGCGGCGGGCGAAATCGGCACCGAGGCAGTGATCCGCATCGGTCTCATCCTTGTGCTGCCTTTCGTGATCGGACAGGTGGTGCAGAGCCGTGTGATCGAGCGGGTGGCGGCGCAGCGCGCACGGATTGCCTGGCTCGACCGGGCGGTGATCGGCCTTGCGGTCTATGTCGCGTTCTCGGGCGCGGTCGAGCAGGGGCTGGCAAGCCGCTTTGCGCCGGCTGACTGGGTGGTGCTGGTGGCGCTGGTGTTGGTGCTGCTGGCGCTGGCGCTGGGGGCGGCATGGGGTGTGAGCGGGCTGCTGGGCCTGCCGCGGGCGGATCGTATCACCTTCCTGTTTGCCGGCTCGCAGAAAAGCGTCGCCATCGGCGCGCCGCTCGCTGCGATCCTGTTTCCGGCTTCGGTCGCGGGCTTCGTAATCGCCCCGCTGCTGCTTTATCACCTCGCCCAGCTGGTGCTGGCCGCGCCGCTGGCTGCGCGTCTGGCCCGGGGTTAGCCGCCGATGCGTTCGGCCTTCTGGTGGCGCACCGACCACCAGAACGACAACCCGATCAGGATCGCGCCGATCAGGCCGGTGATCGTCTCGGGGATGTGGAACACCGCCGAAACCAGCATGATCGCGCCCAGCACCACGATCGCCCAGAAGGCGCCGTGTTCGAGATAGCGGTATTCTGCCAGCGTTCCCTGCTTGACGAGGTGCACTGTCATCGAGCGCACGAACATCGCCCCGATCGACAGGCCCAGCGCAATCACGATCATGTTGTTCGACAGGGCAAAGGCCCCGATCACCCCGTCGAAACTGAAGCTCGCATCGAGGATGTTGAGGTAGAGGAACCCGCCAAGGCCGCTCCGCACCACTGCCCCGGCCATCCGCGCGGCCTCCTCGCGCATCTCCAGCCAGTGGCTCACCGCTTCCACCGCGATGAAGGTGACAAGGCCGAGCATCCCGGCGACGAGGAAGGTGTGCGCCTCTTCCACCGGCAGCAGCGCCGAAATGCCCCACATGGCCAGCAACAGGATGGCGATCTCGATCGCGGGAAGGTTCGATACCTTCGACAGTGCGCGTTCGATCGTGCCGATCCAGTGCACCTCCTTGTCGGCATCGAAGAAGAACTTCATCCCCACCATCGCCAGGAACGCGCCGCCGAACCCGGCGATGCCGATATGGGCTGAGCTGACCAGCTCCTCGTACTTGGCCGGATTGTTGAGCGAAAGGTTCAGCGCCTCGATCGGGCCGATATTCGCGGCAATCGCCACGATCGCAAGCGGGAAGACGATCCGCATCCCGAACACCGCAAAGGCGATCCCCCAGGTCAGGAAGCGCCTCTGCCACACTTCGTCCATCTCCTTGAGCACCGAGGCATTGACCACCGCGTTGTCGAAGCTGAGCGAGACTTCCAGCACCGAAAGGATCACCACGATCCACAGCACCTGTGCAATCCCCGCCAGCGTGCCGGCGCTGATGAAGCCGTACCACGCCGCAAGCCCAAGGCAGATGACCGTAAAGACGAGCGAGAAGGTGTAATAACGAAACAGCGTCTGCATGGCAGGGGCCTGAAACCTTGTGGAATGGGAAGGGGAAGCGGTCAGCCCTTGGGCTGATAGGTCTGGTCTTCGCCGGGGAAGGCGCGGGTGCGGACTTCCTCGGCATAGCGCGCCACGGTGCGGTCAATCACCCCGGCGATGTCTTCATAGCGTTTCACGAAGCGCGGAACCCGCTCGAACATGCCAAGCATGTCCTCGGTGACGAGCACCTGCCCATCGCACTGCGCCGAGGCGCCGATGCCGATGGTGGGGCAGGACACCGCCTTTGTCGCGGCAATGGCGATGGGTTCGACCACGCCTTCGATGACGATCGCAAAGGCTCCGGCTTCGTCCAGCGCCTTGGCGTCGGAGACGATCTTTTCCGCCTCGGCCTCGGAGCGCCCGCGTGCCCCGTAGCCGCCCAGCACGTTCACGGCCTGCGGGGTGAGGCCGACATGGCCCATCACCGGAATGCCGCGGCTGTTAAGGAAGTCGACCGTCGGTGCCATCGCCGCCCCGCCTTCAAGCTTGACCGCGGCCGCGCCGGTTTGCTTGAGCAGGAAGGCCGCGCTTTCAAATGCCTGCTCGGGCGAGGCCTCATAGGAGCCGAACGGCATATCGACGACCACGAGCGAATGATAGGAGCCGCGCACCACGGCCGCGCCATGATTGGCCATCATTTCGAGCGTGACCGGCACGGTCGATGGCAGGCCATAGATCACCTGGCCGAGCGAATCCCCCACCAGCAGCAGATCGCAATGGCGATCCAGCAATTGTGCCTGACGCGCGGTATAGGCGGTGAGCATCACCAGCGGTTCGGCCGTGACGCCGCCTTGCTTGCGGGCGCGGATGCCCGGCACGGTCAGCCGCCGCATCACCTGCGGGGTGGGGTTGGCGCGACTGGTGCTGGTGTCGAGCTGGAAGGTGGTGGACATGGGCCAAGCCTCTAGCCGCTCGCTGCGCCGGGGGAAAGAGCACGCTTTACCGCTTGTGTTGCGGGCCTGTTACGCTAGCTTGCGCCCCATTCGATCGCGCGGGGGATCTGCCTGCGGTCAATGGGAGAGCTAATCCGGATGTATCTTGACACGATCAAGCCGCGCGCCGCGCAGGCGTGCAGGGGGAATTGCTAATGGCAAGCAAACCGAACCGCAGCGTTGCCCAGCGGATGTTCGCGCGCAAATCGATCGCGCAGGTGCAGCGTGAGACGCAAACCAGTGAATTGAAGCGCTCGCTCGGCAAGTGGAACCTCTTGCTGCTGGGTGTAGGCTGCATCATCGGGGCGGGCATCTTCGTGCGTACCGGCAGCGCGGCGGCGCTTCATGCCGGGCCGGCGGTGCTGCTGAGCTTCGTGGTCGCGGGCATCGTCTGCGCCTTTGCCGGCCTGTGCTATGCCGAGCTGTCTTCGACCCTGCCGGTGTCGGGCTCGGCCTATACTTACGGCTACACCACTTTGGGCGAGTTCGTGGCGTGGATCATGGGCGCGCTGCTGCTGCTCGAATATGGCCTGGCCGCTTCGGTGGTGGCGGTGGGCTGGGGCGGTTATGTCGTCAGTCTGCTGGCCGATTTCGGCATCGTCATCCCGCCGCAATTCACCGGCCCGACTGGCTATACCCTGATGAAGGACGGCGCGCCGGTGCTGGTTGACGGCCAGACAGTGACGACGATCTTCAATCTTCCCGCCTTCCTTGTCTGCATCGCGCTGGCCGCGCTGCTGGTGGTGGGCGTGTCCGAGAGCGCCAAGGTCAACAACGCCATTGTCGCGATCAAGGTCAGCGTGCTCACCGCCTTCATCGTGGTCGGCGGGCTGATCGTGCTATCGAACTTCCCGGAACTGGCGGCCAAGAACTGGGTGCCGTTCATTCCCGAAAACCAGGGTGATGGCGAGTTCGGCGTGAGCGGCATCATTCGCGCAGCCTCGATCGTGTTCTTTGCCTATATCGGCTTTGAAGCGGTCTCGACTGCCGGGCAGGAAGCCAAGGATCCGGCCAGGGACATGCCGTTCGGCATCATCGGTTCGCTGGTTGTCTGCACGGTGATCTACATGCTGGTCGCTGCGATCATGACGTTGCTGGTGCCTTACAATACGCTCAACGTGCCCGATCCGGTCGCAGTGGTGGTCGACAATTTCGGCCCGCAGTGGGGCTGGCTGGCGAAGATCATCAAGGTTGGCGCGATCATCGGTCTCACCTCGGTGGTGCTGGTGCTGATGTATGCCCAGACCCGCATCT
>JBKBOH010000016.1:0-52983 GCA_046294975.1 Erythrobacter sp.
AGGGTGATGAAGGCGTATTTGTCGCCCAGCCAGGCCGATTGCTTGAGGGTTTCGGCATCCCCCGCATCGGCCTTGTCCTTGGCCGGATCAAAGCCAGTGATAAGCACCGGCAGCGGCAATCAGCCCAGCGGCCCTGCAACCGTGACGAGGATCCGCTTCGCCTTGCCGAGCGCCGGTTCGAGCGGCTGGAACATGGTGGTGTAGAGCCGGTGGGCCGCCTCGCGATCAAAGCGCGGGAAGAAGGCGTCGATGCCCTCGAGTTCGCCAAGCTGGTCGGAGGTGGAGTCCACGTCCGCGTCAGAGACGCAGCTGGCTTCATCCATGCGGCAACGCAGCCGTGCGACCAGCCGGGCAACCAGCTCTCTCGCATCCGCCACAACGCGGACCTGTTCGGCATCGGGCGCAATCGCAAAGGCGTAGTAGTCCGCGCCGTTGGGTACGATCAGAATCAAGGCCTCGTCGGCGGCTAGGCGCGCCTTGACCTCGTCCACCGAAAGCGCGGAAGGCGAGACGAGCGCGTCGAATTCGGGAAAGGCCCTCTTCAGCTGCGCGTCGGCGGCGGCAAGTTCCTGCACCACCTGCGCCAGCGCGGCGCGCTTTTCCTCAAGGCCAAGGGTCTCGCTGGCCAGCACGCTGGCGGTGACCGCCAGGTTGAGCGCGCGGGCGCGATCGGCCAGTTGCTGCTTGCGGGTGATCAGAGCGCCCAGCTCGCCCTCGCCCGCCATCGCCCGCGCGGCGGCTTCGGCCATGGCCTGACCGGCGGTCGACTGTTCGAGATCCTGCGCCGCGACGAACATCTCGTTGCGCAGGATGCCGGAATCGCCGCGCCCTGCGGCATCCACCCCGGCTGCCGTTGCCTCCATCACCGCGCCATAGGCCATCGACAGGGGATCATGCGTGCGCGCATCCCCGGCGAGCGCACGGGTGAGCGCCGACGAGGCGGGATCGGGCGTGCTGTCGGCATAGCCCCCCGCAAGGCGCGCATCGCGGTGCTTGCGGGCAATCACGGCCACTTCCCGCGACAGCGAGAGCGCCTCGTCGAGATCACCCCCGGCCGCCACGATCGCGCGCGACAGCGTGGTCAACAGGATTACCAGATCGGGATGATCGGGGCCGAGCTTGCGCTGGATCGGAACGCCGAAGCGCAGCAACGGCAAGGCCTCCTCGGCCCGCCCCTGCCCCAGCAGTGCGGCGGCGAGATTGTACTTGTACTTGGCGTAAGTGAGGCTCTCCGAAACATCCGTCTGGCTGTAGACACCCTCGAAGATCGCGAGCGCCTTGCGGGCATTTTTTCCGCCAGTGCAAAGCGTCCCTGAAAATTCTGGCGGAAGGCCATGTTGTTGTAGGTGCGCGCGACGAATTCGGTCGGCCGGGTGAAATAGCGCGTGCGCAGCCTGCCAGCGGCCTCGAAATGGGAATCGGACAAAGTGGTCTTGCCCTGCGCGCCGAGGTGATCGGCCTTGCGTTCGAGCAGATTGGCATAGATCAGGCCGGCAATCAGACTGTCCATCGTGCCGTTGTCGGTTTCGGTTGCACCGGTTTCCCGCCACGCGGCCTCGGCGCGCGGGAGCGTGGCCTCCAGCAGCGCCAGCGCCTCGGCATGGCGGCCCATCTGGCCGAGATCCCAGCTCAGGGATTCGACCGTCTTGAACACCTCGATCGCGCTTGGCCCGTTCTTCCGCACCTGCAGATCAAGCAGCACCCGATAGGCATCGATCGCATCGCCCAGATGCTGGGCATCGTCGAGATAGCGCGCCAGTGCCGACTGAAGACCGATTTTGATGTCCGCATCGGCGCTGGCGGCCACTGCACGGCGCAAATGCGCTTCCCCTGCGGCCGGGCGGCCTTCACGGCGCAGGAGATCAGCAACATCCATAGCGATGATCGCCGCAGCGTAGCTCTTCGGCCCCTCACGCGCCGCGGCGATGGCGGCCCTGCGATCGATGATCGTCCGCTCGCCCGCGAGATCGCCGATCAGCGCATGGGCGCTTTGCAGCACCGGCAAGGCATAGTCCTGATCCTCTTGCGAGGCGTCATCGGTGTTGAGCACAAGCGCATCGACAATCGGCAGCAGCTTGGCGACCACATCGGTGTTGCCGGCATCCCTTGCGGCCTCGAGCTTTTCCACGAGCGGGCGATACGAGGTCGTGCTGGCAAAGTTGCCGGTCTTGTTGGCGACCTTCTCGACAGGGCCCTCCCGCGCGGCAAGAGCAGGCAGCGGCAGCGCGATGGCCGCGAGGGCCGCCAGCACGCCGCCCAGATTGCAGAATTTCGATGCGGCCAACTGGCACCTCCCCAGATCGCGGTTGTTGGCGGGAGGAACGGCTATTGGCAAGGGCGGGAATGAAGCAGTCCAGGATTGCGCGACTGGTCGGAACTGTCGCTGTGCCCGATCAATCCGCCAGCCACAGGTCGTGCGCGTCGATCCGCAGCTTGGTGATCGCCCGCAGGGCCTCGGCGCGGGCCTCGGCTTCGCGGCGAAAGGCATCATGCACCATGCGTTCACCCAGCAACAGATCGGCCAGGTCGATCTCGCCCAGTTGGTGCCCGCGCCGCAGCTTTTCGAGCGCGGCCATCTGCGCGGCCACCGCCTCGCGGGCGCGCTGCCAGCTGGTGATGCGGAAGCGGGCCTCGGTCACATCGGCTGTGGCGGTTTCGGCAACGTCGAAACGGGCGAGCTGTTCGTCGGCCCGCGCTGCCGAAGCGCCGGCGCTGGCCTCGTCCGCCAGGGCACGGCGGTGCCCTCCGCCCAGCGGCAGGCTGACGATCACGCCCGCGCCGCGTTCCAGCCCGCCGAATTCGGAGAACAGCCTGAGACCGATGGTGGGATCGGCCATCCGGTCGGCCCGCGCGCGATCGGCGAGCGCCGCCATGCGGGCGCTCTCGGCCTCGGCGGCGGCGATCTGGTGGCTGTTGACCACCACCAGATCGCCCAGCTGCGACAAGCGTGCATCGGCCATTTCGGGCAGCGGCACGGCCGGCGCCTGCTGCGGCAGGGCAAGGCCGGGGAACTGCGCGGCAAGGCGCGTGCGGGCGAGCGCGGCAAGGCCGGCGGATTGCTCCAGCGCACGGCGCGCTTCGGCCAGCGCGGCCTCGGCCTGATCGACATCGAGCTGCGCCGCATCGCGCAACTCCCGCCGCCGGACGACCGCAGCCAGCGCGGCTTCGTAATTGGCAACCGCCGCCCGGTCGACCTCGGCCTGGGCGGAGGCCGAAAGCCAGTCGAACCAGTGCGCCGCGAGCAACAGGGCGGCTTCGTGGCGGGCATCTTCGGCGACATTTTCGGCCACGGCGGTGCCGTGCGCGCCGATGGCGCGATCGAGCCGCGCCTTGCCGGGCAGGCGGATCGCGCGGCTCAGTTGCGCGTCATATTCGTCGAAGGCGGCCCCGCCGTTGACATCGCGCCGGGTGTAGCTGCCCTGCACGGTGAATTCATGGGTGCCCTTGCGCAGCGCCTCGGCGCGGGCGCGCGCGGCTTCGAGCCGGGCGTGGGCGGCGACAACGCTGGGGTGTTCGCGCAGCGCGGCGGCCACCGCTTCCTCGGGCGGCAAGCCCGGTTCGGCCGCGAGCGGCGCGGCCAACACAGCGGCGGCCAGAGCGACAAGGGCGATGCGGCGGATCATGCGCTGGTTTCCGGCAGTTCGTCGGCATGGTCGGCCGGGCCTTCGCCGAAGCGTTCGTAGAGAATCGGCAGCAACACCAGCGTCAGCAGGGTGGCTGTCACCAGCCCGCCGATGACGACGATGGCGAGCGGTTTCTGGATCTCCGAGCCCGGCCCGGTGGCGAACAGCAGCGGGACGAGGCCGAAGGCGGCGATGCTGGCGGTCATCAGCACCGGACGCAGCCGGCGCTCGGCCCCGCGTTGCACCGCTTGCGACAGCGGCACTCCGCTTTCGCGCAGCTGGCGGAAATAGGTGACCATCACCAGCCCGTTGAGCACCGCGATGCCCAGCAACGCAATGAAGCCGACCGAGGCGGGCACCGAGAGATATTCGCCCGACAGCGCCAGCGCGATCATCCCGCCCACCGCGGCAAAGGGGATGTTGGTGAGGATCAGCAGCGAGGCGCGCAGCGAACCGAGGCTCAGATAGAGCACCGCGAAAATCAGCCCGATCGCCACCGGCAGCACCACCAGCAGGCGGGCCGAGGCGCGCTGCTGATTCTCGAACTGTCCGCCCCACGCGATCCGGTAGCCCGGTGGCAGCGGGACAGTGGCGGCGATATCGGCCTTGGCGTCATCGACATAGGAGACGATGTCGCGCCCGGTGACGAAAGCCTGCACCATGGCAAAGCGCGAACCGTTCTCGTGCTCCAGCTTCACCGGCCCTTCGGAACGCACGACCGAGGCGACATCGCCGGCGCGCACCAACTGGCCGGTGGGTGTGCGATAGACGAGATCGGCAAAGCCCTGCACGTCAAGCGCGCCGCTACCGCCCGCGCCGCGCAGCACGATCGGCACGCGGCGCACGCCATCGGCCACCACGCCGGCCCGCACGCCTTCCACCTGAGCGCGCATCATCTGCTGCAACTCGGACACCGGCATCCCGACCCGGCCCGCCGCCACCCGGTCGATATCCACCAGCAGGTAATCGACCCGGTCATTGGCGACCGTCATGGTCTCGCTGGTGCCCTCGATGCCATCAAGCCGGGCCTGGATCGCGCCGGCCAGCCGCGCCAGTTCGGCGTTGTCCGGCCCGAACAGCTTGATCGCGAGATCGCCGCGCGCGCCGGTCAGCATTTCCGAGGTACGCATCTCGATCGGCTGGGTGAAGGTCGGCTCGATGCCGGGGAATTGTGCCATCACCTGGCGCAGCTGATCGACCAGCCATGCTTTGTCCGCCACGCGCCATTCTTCGCGCGGTTTGAGCTTGAGGAAGCTGTCGGTTTCGTTCGGGCTCATCGGATCAAGGCCAAGCTCGTCCGAACCGACGCGGGCGATCACCGCCTCGACTTCGGGCACCTGCTTGAGGATCGCGCGCTGCACCTTGAGATCGCCTTCGACCGAATGGTCGAGCGCAATCGAGGGAAGCTTGGAAAGCTGCACGATCACCGAGCCTTCGTCCATCACCGGCAGGAAGGTCTTGCCGGTGACGGCATAGGCCGCGCCCGCCAGCGCCAGGCCCAGCCCGGCCACCGCGAACACCCGGCGCTTGTGGGCGAAGGCTCCCTTGAGCGCGGCACGATAGCGCGGCGCGATCTGGCGCATCAGCCAGGGTTCGTGATGCTGTCCGGCTTCATCGACCTTCACCTTGAGCAGGTAGAAGGCCAGCACCGGCACCAGCGTCAGCGACAGCACCATGGCCGAGCCAAGCGCCAGCACGATGGTGAGCGCCACCGGGGAAAACAGCTTGCCCTCCAGCCCTTCGAGTGTGAGCAGCGGCAGGAACACGATGGCGATGATCGCCAGGCCCGAGGCGACCGGCTTGGCCACTTCGGCGGAGGCCATGAAGACATTGTGAAGCTTGCTTGAGGCTGCGTGCTTGGGGTCGGACAATCGCTCGGCCACGTTTTCGACCACCACCACCGCCCCGTCGACCAGAATGCCGACCGCGATGGCAAGGCCGCCAAGGCTCATCAGGTTGGCCGAAAGGCCGATCGCGCGCATGAAGATGAAGGTCAGCAACACCGCCATCGGCAATGCCAGCGCGACGATCACCGAGGCGCGCACATCGCCCAGGAACAGCAGCAGCAGGATGACGACCAGCACGGTCGCTTCGAGCAGCGCGGATTCGACCGTGCCCACCGCATGGGTGATGAGATCGGAGCGATCATAGAACACGGCGATGCTCATGCCGGGCGGCAGGCTGGGCCTGATCTCCTCGAGCCGCGCCTTGACCCCTTCCACCACCTTGGCCGCATCCGCCCCGCGCAGGCCGATCACCAGGCCCTCGACCGCCTCGCCCTTGCCGTCCTTGCTGACCGCGCCGTAGCGGGTGAGGCTGCCGGCGCGCACCGCGGCGACATCGCCGACCCGCACCACCGCGCCGCCGGCCGAACGCACCACCACCGCGGCCAGATCGTCAAGCGTGCGGATCGCGCCGGTTGCGCGCACGATCAGCGCTTCCTCGCCGCTCGCAAGCCGGCCCGCGCCATCATTGCGGTTGCTCGCCTCGATCGCGGCGGCAAGATCGGCGGTGGAAAGGCCGGCCGCCGCCAGCGCGGCGCTGTCGGGGGCGACCTCGAAGGTCTCGACATAGCCGCCCAGTGCATTCACGTCCGCCACCCCCGGCACGGTCCGCAGCGCCGGGCGGATGGTCCAGTCGAGCACCCGACGCTTTTCGGCGAGCGACTGCGGCCCCTCGATCGTGAACATGAACATTTCCGACAGCGGCGTGGAGATCGGCGCAAGCCCGCCCGCCACCCCTGGCGGCAGATCGGCCATCACCGCAGTCAGCCGCTCGCCCACCTGCTGGCGCGCCCAGTAGATGTCGGTGCTGTCGGTAAAGTCGATGGTAATGTCGGCAATCGCATATTTGGCGACCGAGCGCAGCACGGTCTGATTGGGGATGCCGAGCATCTCCATCTCGATCGGGGTGACGACCCGGCTTTCGACCTCCTCGGGGGTCATGCCGGGGGCCTTGAGGATGATCTTGACCTGGGTGGTGCTGATATCGGGAAAGGCATCGATCGGCAGGTTGAGGAACGACCAGCCGCCCAGCCCGGCGAGCAGCACTGCCAGGCCGATCACGGCAAGGCGCAGCTTGAGCGCGCGTTCGACGAGCGTGTTGAGCATCGTGCCGCGCCCCCTATTGCGCGTTCATGGCTTTGAGTTCGGCGACGCTGGAGCCGGCCACCACCTCGCCCGCGGTCAGCCCGGCAGAAATCACCGCCAGTCCGCCGGCGCGCGCGGCAACGGTCACCGCGCGCGGCTGCCACGCCTTGCCCCCGGACTTTGCAGCACGCACGAACACATGGTCCTTGTCGCCGATGCGGGTGACGGCGCGATCGGGCACGGCGATGCCGCGTCCCTGGCCGAGAATGGTGACGGTGACATTGCGCCCCGCGATCACGCCGGGCGCGCCGCCGATGCTGGCGCGGGCCATCACCGAACGCGTGGCCGGATCGAGCGAGGGGGCAACCGCGACGATCTGCCCGCCGACCGGCTTTGCCCCTTCGCCGCCCAGCGCGATCTCGACCACCATGCCCGGACGCACCGCTTGCGCGAGCCGTTCAGGCAGTTGCAGTTCGACCTGGTAGGCCCCTGCCGCCTCGATCACGAAGGGCGCGGCTAGCGTATCGACCCCGCCGCCGGTCTCGACCCCGACATGGGCCACGCGTCCGGCGATGGGCGCGCGCAGGGTCATGGTGCCATCCGCGCCGATTCCGCCCAGCGAGGCCATCCGTGAAAATTGCGCCACGCTGGCGCGGGCCTGTTCCAGCTCGGCCTTCGCCTCGTCGGCGCGGGCCTCGGCGATGATGCCCTCATCGGCGAGCTGCGCCAGCCGCTTGGCGCGCGCCTCGGCCAGCGCTGCGGCAGAGCGGGCACGGGCGAGATCGCCGCCGATGGCAACCGGCTCGGCCGCGCGCACCAGCCCGAGCGGCGCCCCGCGCATGACCTCCTGCCCCTCGATCACATAAACCCGCACCACCGCGCCTGCGAAAGGCGCAGTGACCGCCACCCGGGCCTCCGGCGGGAGGCTGATGGTGCCGGGCACGCTGCCAAGCGGCACGTTTTCGACCGCCCTGGCCGCCACGGATTCGATCGCCAGCCCCTTGGCCGCATCCGCCGCACGGTCGGCAGGGCCGTCCTGCGCCGAAGGGGGGGAAGAACAGGCCGACACCGCGGCGAGCACGGCAAATCCGGAAAGGCGGGCGATGAAGTGCAAGGTCATGCCACCGCTTTGCCGTGCCAAGCTGACAGAAACTTGCCAGTCTGGCAGCTTCTTGTCAGTTTCCGGGGCCATCCCCGGCGGCGGAAAGGAACCGGCACGCCATGCGCCTGCTCGTAGTCGAAGACGATCCCGAACTCGGCCGCAGGCTGAGCGAGCGGCTGCGCGCGGCCGATTTCGCAGTCGAACTCGCCACCAGCCGTTGCGAGGCCGAGAGCTGGGTTGATGTCGAGCGCATGGGCGCGGTGATCCTCGATCTTGGCCTGCCCGATGGCAGCGGCCTTGATCTGCTGCGAAGCTGGCGCGACCGGCGGGTGGAAACCCCGATCCTGATCCTGACCGCGCGCGGCAGCTGGCAGGACAAGGTCGCGGGGCTGAATGCCGGCGCGGATGATTTCGTGGTCAAGCCGGTGCGCTTCGAGGAGCTGCTGGCGCGGCTCAACGCGCTGTTCCGGAGGCAGCAAGGCAGCCGCGCGACCACGATCGCGGTGGGCGATCTGGCGCTCGACCCGCTGGCGCGCACCGCCACGCTGGCGGGCGCACCGCTGGCGCTCAGCCGCCAGGAATTCCGGTTGCTCCACCTGTTCCTGCGCCGCGCCGGGCAGGTGCTGTCGCAAAACGACATCCTCGATGACCTTTACGCGCTCGATGACGAACGCGAGCCCAACACGGTCGAGGTGCTGATCGGGCGGTTGCGCCGCAAGATCGGGCGCGAGCGGATCGCCACCCTGCGCGGGCTTGGCTACAGGCTCGAAAAGTGATGCGCCTTCCCGTGTCGGGCAGCCTCAGGCTGCGCTTTCTGCTCGCCATTACCCTGTGGGTGCTGCTTGGCATCGCGGCGATCTGGTTTTCGGCGGTGGAAATCTTCACCCGCCATATCGAGCAATCCTATCACGAGGAGCTCGAAGTCCATGTGCGCGAGCTGGGCGGGCTGGCCGAGATTGCCCCGGACGGCGCCATCGTGCTCTCGCGTCCGCTGTCCGATCCGCGCTATGCCGAGCCGCTGTCGGGGTTCTACTGGCAGGTCACTGCCCAAGGGCACGCGCCGCTGCGCTCGCGGTCGATGACGCGCGGCAGCCTTGACGAGAGCATCGCCCATTCGCCCGAGATCCTCCACCGGCTCGATAGCGGGCCGACCGGGCCGGCAATCACCTATGGCTTCACCCGCAAGGGGCCGGCGGGCGAGGACATCCATTTCGTGATCGCCACCGACCAGCGCGAACTCGACCGGCTGATCGGTGCCTTTACCCGCGATCTGACGCTGTGGCTGGCCGGGCTTGGCACCTTGCTGCTGGCGACGGGCGTGGCGGTGATCTCGTTCGGCCTAAGACCGCTCGACCGGCTCACGCGCGCGTTCAGCCGCTTGCAGCGCGGCGAGACCGCCGAGCTGGAAGGGCAATACCCGGCCGAAATCGCACCGCTCGCCGCCGATCTCAACGCCTATATCCGTCAGAACGAGGCGATGGTGGCGCGCGCCCGGGTGCAGGCCGGCAACCTCGCCCATTCGCTGCGCACACCGCTGGCGATCATCACCGACGAGGCCGAACGTCTGGCCGAACACAGCGAAACCCGGGCAGCCGGCGCGGTGCTGCTCGATCAGGTCGGTGCGATGGAGCAGCAGATCGAATACCAGCTCGCCCGTGCCCGGTCGGTGGCGGGCAGAACACCGGCCGGGCGCGGGGTGGTGGTGCCCGATGTCGCAGCCCCGATCCTGCGCGCGATGCAGCGGCTGCACCCGGGCAAGCGGTTCGTGATCCATGCCGAAAGCTGTGCCGGGGTGGTGCTGCCGCTCGACCCGGTCGATTATGCCGAGGTCTTGTCGATCCTGCTCGACAATGCCGGAAAATGGGCGCGCGAAGAGGTTGTCCTGACGTTCACGTGCGAGGGCGGGGGCGGCTGCATCGCGCAGATCGCGGATGATGGCCCGGGGCTTGCCGAAGACCTGCTCGAACAGGCCTTCGCGGTGGGTGCGCGGTTCGATCCGGATACGCCCGGATCGGGCCTCGGGTTGGCGATCGCGCGGGACATCTGCACCGCGATGGGCGCCGGGCTGGCGCTCGCCAACGGCGCGCAGGGATTGATTGCCACCATCCGCTACCCGGGCGAACATCACCGCCGGCCATGATGCGATCCCGCAGACGGCTTGTGCCTTGCCGCGCCCGGATTGGCTAGGCCTTACCGGCTGTGCAACGCAGCCCATTGCCTCACCCGCGCTGACACGCAAAACACCCCCCGGCTCTAATCCCAGCCGGAGGAAAGCCGGCGGTCACGGCAGAGGCCATCAGGGGGGAAACTTGCGGTCGACCAGCGATATGCGGCTTGAAGGCCTCGGGCAAGGAAGCGGATTTTGGCACACCCCGAAGCAAATGGAGCGATCGATCGCCGGCCCCAAACAGCATCGGGATACACGGTGTTGCGAGAGGGGCCCGGCATAGGTTGGCCGGATGCGAAGCGCCAATCCCACCCCTTAAGCAGTGGTGCGATTATTGGGCTTCAACAAACCAAATCTTAGCATCAAAACTTGTCGGAAAGACCGTAATTGCTATTCGGCACAGAATGTCAGGCAGCGGCCGACTCCAGCGACCACGGGACAGGAGGGGGCTGCGCCCACCCCGTTTTCATACGTGTTTCGCACGACCGGCGACGATGGCGCTTCATGGCCTGAATTAATGGTGCTGCTGGGGAGGATTGAACTCCCGACCTCACCCTTACCAAGGGTGCGCTCTACCACTGAGCTACAGCAGCGCCGCAAACAGGCGCGCCCTATTGTCGCGGCTCGGGGCAATGTCAAGCGCAGGTTCTTGTCGCGCGACCGCTTTGCTGCTTGAGCGCGCGGATTCTTGGGGGCAATGGCTTTCCCATGAATAAAGATGCCCGCAGCACTATGTCACGCGAGGAGCGGCTCGCGGCAAAACTGCGCGAGAACCTGCGGCGGCGCAAGGCGCAGGCGCGTGCGCTGGGCGATTCGGATGCGACGGAATCGCTTCCCAATCGCGCCGACGATAGCTAACGAACGCCGCTCTATTTGCCTTAGAGGACCAAGTCCCCCATTCCCCCGCCCTTCCACCCGGATGGTTACCCGTCAGGATCCGGGTGGAAGGGCGGGGGGGCGGCTTGGCAACCGGAGTCAGAATGTCCAAGCTCATCCTCGTCCGCCACGGCCAGAGCCAGTGGAACCTCGAAAACCGCTTCACCGGCTGGTGGGATGTCGATCTGACCGCGCAAGGCGTGGCCGAGGCCACCGCAGCCGGCGCGCTGCTCAAGGCCAAGGGCGTGCTGCCCACCTACGCTTTCACCAGCCTCCAGACCCGCGCGATCAAGACGCTGCATCTGGCGCTGGAGGCGGCCGGCCGCTTGTGGATCCCCGAAGTCAAGGACTGGCGCCTCAACGAGCGGCACTATGGCGGGCTGACCGGGCTCGACAAGGCCGAGACCGCCGCCAAGCACGGCGATGAGCAGGTCAGGATCTGGCGCCGCAGCTTCGACATTGCGCCCCCCGTGCTGGAAGCGGGCAGCGCCTTCGATCTCGCCAGCGACCCGCGCTATGCCGGGATCGCCATCCCCAACACCGAAAGCCTCAAGCTGACGATTGAACGCGTGCTGCCCTATTGGGAAAGCACGATCCTTCCCGTGCTCGCGCGCGGCGAGACCGTGATCATCGCCGCCCACGGCAATTCCCTGCGCGCGCTGGTCAAGCACCTCTCGGGCATTTCGGACGCGGACATCACCCAGCTCGAGATTCCCACCGGGCAGCCGATCATCTATGACTTTGACGGCAGTGCGGTGACGGGAGTCCGCTACTACCTGAAGGATGCATGATGGAACAGGCCGGGGGACGCGTCGCGATCGTGATGGGCAGCCAGTCCGACTGGCCGACCATGAAGGCCGCCGCCGCGGTGCTCGATGAACTCGAAGTGCCCTACGAGGCACGGATCGTCTCGGCCCACCGCACCCCTGATCGCATGGTCGCCTTCGCCAAGGGCGCGGAGGGCGAGGGCTTCGATGTGATCATCGCCGGCGCCGGCGGCGCCGCGCATCTGCCGGGCATGATCGCCAGCATGACGCATCTGCCGGTGCTCGGCGTGCCGGTGGAGTCCAGGGCCTTGAGCGGCATCGATAGCCTGCTCTCGATCGTGCAGATGCCGGGCGGCATTCCGGTCGGCACGCTGGCGATCGGCGAGGCGGGGGCGAAGAACGCCGGGCTGCTTGCCGCCGCGATCCTTGCGCTGTCGGACAAGGACCTGTCCGAACGCCTGCAGGACTGGCGCGCCGCCAGGAGCGCGGCTGTCAGCGAAACGCCCGATGAGGAACCGGGGTTGTGATGCTGCCCGCAGGCTCCACCATCGGGATTCTGGGCGGCGGCCAGCTGGGCCGGATGATGGCCATGGCCGCGCTGCAACTGGGCTATCGCTGCATCGCCTATGCCCCGCCGGGCGACAATGTCGCCGCAGACGCCTGCGCCGATGTCTTCGCCAATGGCTGGGGCGAGCGCGCCGCGCTCGCTGCCTTTGCGGCGAAGTGCGACGTGGTGACTTGGGAGTTCGAGAACGTCCCGCTCTCCGCAGTCGCGGCGATCCCTGCAAACCTGCTCGCCTGCCCGGCGCGCGCGCTCGAAGTGGCGCAGGACCGCTTGAGCGAAAAAGCCTTCATCGCCCGGCTCGGCGGCACCTCGGCCCCCTATGCGCGGGTCGAGAGCGAGGCGGATTTCGCCCGCGCGATCGACACCATCGGCACCCCCGGCATCCTCAAGACCACGCGCGAGGGCTATGACGGCAAGGGCCAGTGGCGCATCGCCTCGGCCCACGAGGCGAGCGGCGTGCGCTTCCCCGGCAAGCCCTGCATCTACGAAGGGCTGGTGGCGTTCGAGGCCGAATTCTCGGTCATTCTGGTGCGCTCGGCGGCGGGCGAGGTGCGGTTCTGGGATTCGACCGCCAACCGCCACGAAGGCGGGATGCTGGCACAGTCGCTGTTGCCCGCCGGCGCGCTGGTCGAGGCGCAGGTGGCGCAAGCGCGCGAACTGGCGGCCAAGACCGCGGCGGCGCTCGGCTATGTCGGGGTGCTTACGCTCGAATTCTTTGCCACCAGGCAAGGCCCGGTGTTCAACGAGATGGCCCCGCGGGTGCACAATTCGGGCCACTGGACGATCGAGGGCGCGGCCACCAGCCAGTTCGAAAACCATATCCGCGCGATCTGCGGCCTGCCGCTGGGCGGCACGGCGACGCGCTTTGCCAGCATCGACATGCGGAACATCGTTGGCGCGGATGCCTTGAACGCGCACGCCATCCTCAGCGAGCCGGGCGAGCCGCACTTGCACCTCTACGGCAAGCGCGAAGCCCGCGCGGGCCGCAAGATGGGCCACGTCACCCGCGTGGGGCCAAGGCTGACATGAGCGTGGCGGGCGCGCCCCCCGAAATCGTGCTGATCTATGCCCGCGCCGCCAATGGCGCGATCGGCAACGAGGGCGCGCTGCCGTGGCGCCTGCCGGCCGATCTCAAGCGTTTCAAGGCGCTCACCATGGGCAAGCCGATGATCATGGGCCGCAAGACTTTCGAGAGCCTGCCGGGCCTGCTCCCCGGTCGTCGCCATATCGTGCTCTCGCGGCGCGACGGCTTGGCGGCTGAAGGGGTGGAAATGGCCGGCTCGGTCAAGGAGGCTTTGGCGCTGGCGGCCGCGGGCAACGAAAGCGGCGAAATCGCGATCATTGGCGGGGCGGCGATCTACGACGTGTTCCTGCCGCTCGCCCACCGGATCGAGCTGACCCAGATTCACGCGGATTATCCCGGCGATACCTTCATGGCCGAGCCTGGCCGCGACTGGGTGCTGAGTGCGCGCGAGGATCATGCGGCGGATGGCGCGCATCCGGCCTTTTCCTTCCTCACCTTCCGCCGTTCCGGAGCGCAAGCCTGATGCGCTGGCTCGATCATCGCGACCCCATTCCGCAAGCCCTGCGCGGCGCAGTGATCGCGCTGGGCAATTTCGACGGGTTTCACCGCGGCCATCAGGCGGTAGCGGGCGAGGCCATCGCCTGGGCCAAGGCCGAAGGCCGCCCCGCGATCATCGCCACTTTCGATCCGCATCCCGTGCGTTTCTTCAAACCCGACGTGCCGCCCTTCCGCCTGACGACGCTCGAACAGCGTCACGAACTCTACCTCGCCGCCGGGGCGGCCGCGATGCTGGTGTTCCACTTCGATGCCGAACTGGCGGGGACGAGCGCAGAGGACTTCATCGAGCGCATCCTGATCGCGCGCTTCGGCGCATACGGGGTGGTGACCGGGGGCGATTTCACCTTCGGCAAGGGCGCGCGCGGCAATGTCGCACTGCTGCGCGCCTTCGGCGGTGCGCGCGGCCTGCAATCGCACGTGGTCGAGGCGGTGGCGGACGGGGGCGAGGTGGTTTCCTCCAGCCGCATCCGCCAGGCGCTGCGCGACGGCGATCCGCAGCTCGCCGCGCGGCTGCTCACCCGCCCCTTCGCGATTCGCGGCATCGTCGAACATGGCGACAAGCGCGGGCGCACCATCGGCTATCCCACCGCCAACCTCACCATCGACAATTACCTGCGCCCCAGATACGGCATTTATGCGGTAACGGGGCGCATCCTTGCCACCGGCGAGGTGCTCCACGGCGCGGCCAATATCGGCATCCGCCCGCAATTCGAGCCGCCCAGGGAGCTGCTCGAACCCTACTTCTTCGACTTTTCCGGCGATCTTTACGGGCAGGAAATCGAAGTCGCCTTCCACCACTTCCTGCGCGGCGAGGCGAAGTTCGATTCGCTTGAAGCGCTGATTGCCCAGATGGACAGGGATTGCGCCGAGGCGCGGCGGTTGCTTGCCTTGCAATGACGAGTCTTTGCACTGGCAGCGCGAACGGCTAAGGCCCCGCGCAACATGAGTGACGATACCACGCAGCGCGATTACCGGGACACCGTCTTCCTGCCGAAGACCGATTTCCCGATGAAGGCCGGCCTCCCCCAGAAGGAACCGGGCATTGCCGCGCGCTGGGAGCAGATCGGCCTGTATGACGCGCTGCGCAAAGCCCGCCGGGGCCGCGAGAAGTTCATCCTCCACGATGGTCCGCCCTACGCCAATGGCGACATGCATATCGGCCATGCGCTCAACCACATCCTCAAGGACATGGTGTGCCGCACCCAGAACCTGCTGGGCAAGGACGCGCCCTACGTGCCCGGCTGGGACTGCCACGGCTTGCCGATCGAATGGAAGGTTGAAGAGCAATACCGCAAGGACAAGAAGGCCAAGCCCGTGCTCACCGGCAGCGGGCGCGATGAAGCGGCGGTCAAGGCGTTCCGCGACGAGTGCCGCGCCTATGCCCAGCACTGGGTCGACGTGCAGCGCTCGCAATTGAAGCGCCTCGGCATCATGGGCGATTGGGATCACCCCTACCTCACCATGCAGAAGGAGAGCGAGGCGGTGATCGTCGCCGAGCTGCTCAAGCTGGCCGAGGCGGGGAACCTCTACCGCGGTTCGAAGCCGGTGATGTGGTCGCCGGTCGAACAGACCGCGCTGGCCGAGGCGGAGGTCGAATACGAGGACATCACCTCGACCCAGATCGACGTGGCGTTCGAGATTGTCGAAAGCCCGATCCCCGAGCTGGTCGGCGCGCACGCGGTGATCTGGACGACGACGCCGTGGACGATCCCGGTGAACCAGGCTTTGGCCTATGGGCCGGAGGTTGAGTATGTGCTCGTTTCGCCGAGCGCGGCTTTCCACGAATTGCCATCAAGTCTAGCAGGCAAGAAGCTCTTGGTGGCTCGTCAGCTTCTGACTGCGTTTCAAGATAGGCTGGAGCAAAGCCTTGGTGCCAGTCAGGCTTGGAACCTGTCGTGGGCCGGCAAAGGCGCAGACCTCGCCGGCACCCTCGCCCGCCACCCGATGCACTACCTCGGCGGGTTCTACGCGGCCCCGCGCCCGCTGCTGCCCGGCGACTTCGTCACCACCGACTCTGGCACCGGCCTCGTCCACATGGCGCCCGATCACGGCGAGGACGACTTCGAGCTGTGCAAGGCGCACGGCATCAACCCCGTCTTCGCGGTGATGGACGACGGGCGCTACCGCGACGATTGGGGCTGGCTGGGCGCTGCGGACGAGCGCCGCATGAGCGTCATCAACCCCAAGTTCAACGCGCCCGACGGCCCGATCTGCACCGACCTCGCCAAAGCGGGCGCGCTTCTCGCCGCGAGCGCCGACTACGCGCATTCCTACCCGCATTCGTGGCGCTCCAAGGCCAAGGTGATCTTCCGCTGCACCGCGCAGTGGTTCGTGCCGATGGACAAGCCGCTCGACACCGGCGATTTCGAGGTCATGCCCGCAGGCCCGCTCGGCGGAGCGGTCGCGCCTTTCGTCAGCTATGATCATGCGACCCTGCGCGAAAAGGCGCTGGGCGAAATCGCGCGGGTAAAATTCATCCCCGAAAAGGGCCGCAACCGCATCGGCGCGATGGTCGAAGGTCGGCCCGACTGGGTGCTTTCCCGCCAGCGCGCCTGGGGCGTGCCGATCACGCTGTTCGTGCGGCCGGATGGCTCCTACCTGCAAGACGCGCAGGTCAACGCCCGCATCGTCGCGGCCGTCGCAGCCGAGGGGATGGACGCGTGGAACAGCGCCAACAAGGCCGCCTTCCTCGGCCCCGATTACAACCCGGCCGAGTTCGAGATGGTCACCGACATTCTTGACGTGTGGTTCGATTCGGGCTGCACCCATGCCTTCGTGCTGGAGAGCGGGCGCTGGCCGGACTTGCGCTGGCCCGCCGATCTCTACCTTGAAGGCAGCGACCAGCACCGCGGCTGGTTCCAGTCCTCGCTGCTGCAATCGGCCGCCACCCGCGGCCGCGCGCCCTATGACCAGGTTCTCACCCACGGCTTCACCATGGATGCCAAGGGCAAGAAGATGTCCAAGAGCCTCGGCAACACGGTCGATCCGTTGAAGGTGATGGAAACCTACGGCGCCGACATCATCCGGCTGTGGGCGCTTTCGGTGGACTTCACCGAGGATCACCGCATCGGCGATGAGATCCTCAAAGGCGTGGGCGACCAGTATCGCAAGCTTCGCAACACCTTCCGCTACCTGCTCGGCGCGCTCGACGGGTTCGCGGGCAACTGGAGCGATGCGGGCGAACTGCCGGAGCTGGAAGCCTATATCCTCTCGCTGCTGAGCGAACTCGATGGCAAGCTGAAGGCGGCGGCCGAAGCCTACGACTTCAACGCCTACACCCGGCTGCTGGTGGATTTCTGCAACGAAGACCTCAGCGCCTTCTTCTTCGACATCCGCAAGGACAGCCTCTATTGCGATGGGCCGGAATCGACCACGCGCAAGGCCTATCGCACCGTGCTCGACCTCTTGTTCCACGCGCTGGTGCGCTATGCCGCGCCGGTGCTGGTGTTCACGGCGGAGGAAGTGTGGCTTTCGCGCTATCCCGAGGATGGCGGGGCGGCCGCGGCGGGCCAGTGCTCCTCGGTCCACCTGCTCGAATGGCCGCGCGTCCCGGGCGTGGTGGTCGAGCGCGCCAAGTGGGAACAGTTGCGGCGCTTGCGCGATACCGTAAACGAGGCGATCGAGCCGCTGCGCCGCGACAAGACCATCCGTTCAAGCCTCGAGGCCGAAGTCACCGTCCCCGCCGCCATGGTGCCCGAAGGCGTGAGCGACGCACAGCTCGCCGAGCTGTTCATCACCGCGACAGTCACCCGCGGGCAGGGCGACAGCGTGATCATTGCCAAGACCACCCACCACAAGTGCGGCCGCTGCTGGCGCCATTTGCCCGACGTGGCCGATGACGGGGCGCTGTGCGGGCGGTGCGCTAATGCCGTGGCGCAGTTGGATGCGGTGTCGGCATGAGCGGGTTGTTCACCCGCAACCGCCTGATCGGCCTTGCGCTCGCGGCCTTGGTGGCGGGAATCGATCAATTCGTGAAGTGGTACGTGACAGGGCCGCTCGGGATCAACGAGGTCGGCAAGGTGCTCGACCTCCTGCCGTTTTTCGACCTGACCTTCACCCGCAATTTCGGCATCTCGCTGGGGATGCTGCAAGCGACCGACATGGAAATGCGCTGGCTGCTGGTGGCGATCACCGGGCTGATCGCGCTCATCGTGCTGGTGTGGATGATGCGCGAACAGGCGGTAGGGGAGATTGCCGGCCTCGCGCTGATCCTTGGCGGGGCGCTGGGAAATATCCGCGATCGCTATGATCTGGGCTATGTCATCGACTATGCCGATTTCCATATCGGCACCTTCCGCCCGTTCCTGATCTTCAACATCGCCGATGCCGCGATTACCATCGGGGTGCTCATAATCCTTGCCCGCAGCCTGTTCGTGCGCGACAAGGGCGAAACCGCAACCGGGGATGCGCCCCGTGGAGAGACTTCAGATGCGTAAAATTGCCCCCATGATCCTGCTGGCCGGCGCTGCGGCGATGCTGGCGGCCTGTGGCGGCGGCGGCGGCGTGTTCAACCGTGAACGTCCTGACGAGTTCGCCGTCCAGCGCCAGGCTCCGCTGGTGGTGCCGCCCGATTTCACGCTGACCCCGCCCGCCCCGGGCGCGCCGCGCCCGAACGAGGGCACCGCGTCCGAGCAGGCGCTGGAAGCCCTGTTTGGCGGCCCGGCCCCGCGCAGCCGGGTGGAAGCCAGCGCG
Organism: Erythrobacter sp.; assembly: GCA_046294975.1. Classification (GTDB taxonomy): domain Bacteria; phylum Pseudomonadota; class Alphaproteobacteria; order Sphingomonadales; family Sphingomonadaceae; genus Erythrobacter. The sequence goes on from JBKBOH010000016.1 coordinate 18,464, forward strand.
ATCGATCGTGCCGGCAGCGCCGCGCCGAGCATCCGCAGCACCGTCGGCGATACCGGAACCAACACCGTGGCCAAGGGCCGCGTCACCCGCGACATCATCGCCGCGCCACAAGGCGATGGCCAGTCGGCTTCGACGGTCATTCCTTCTTGATGTTCCGCACGCCTCCGGCGTGCGAAATCCTCGCTCATGCGACCTGAAGGTCGCATCGCTGCGAGCGGCCGGTCGGCCTTGCGGTCGCTGCGCGAGCGTTCATTGTTCTGATCCGGGATCGTCGGAAACGGCGATCGGCTTCTCGCCTCAATCCTCGCGCTCGCGGGTCACCAGCAGCTTGTCGATCCGGCGGCCGTCCATGTCGACCACTTCGAAGCGCCAGCCCTGGGCGTGGAAATGCTCGCCCTCGGCGGGGAGCTTCTTGAGCACCGACAGCACATAGCCCGCTGCCGTGCCAAATTCGCGGTGCTCGCCATATTCGAGCCCCAGCCGGTCGGCCAGCACATCGGCGGAAAGCGAGCCGGCCACCAGCAGCGAGCCGTCCTCGCGCTCAACCACCTGCGGCAGTTCGCCCTCGTCCTGATCGCTGGCAAAGGTGCCGACGATCGCAGTGAGCAGATCGACCGGCGTGACGATCCCTTCGAAATGGCCATATTCGTCGTGCACCAGCGCCATCGCGACTTCGGAGGATTGCAGCACCCTCAACGCGTCCATCGCATCGAGCTGATCGGGCACCACCTCCACCCGGCGCATCATCGCGCGGATCGAAACGGGTTCACCCGCCACCATCGCCGCCAACACCTCGCGCACCTTGACCACGCCGAGGATCGTGTCGGGCGATCCCTCGGCCACCGGCAGCAGCGAATGCGGGCTGTCCTCGATGGTCTGGCGGATTTCGGCACAGTCGGCATCGGCCTCGATCCAGTCAACCGCGGTGCGCGGGGTCATCATCTCGCGCACCGGACGCTCGGCCAGCCGCACCACGCCGGTGAGGATCTGGCGCTGGTCGGCCTCGATCACCCCCGAACGGGTCGCCTCGGCGAAGATCATCTGCAATTCCTCGGCCGTCACCGAAGGCTCGCCCCGCTCGCGCAGGCCGAACAGCGCGATCAGCGCCGCCGAACTCTTGTCGAGCAGCCACACCAGCGGTGCGGCGGCGCGCGCCAGCCATGCCATCGGGCGGGCCATCACCAGCGACACCGGCACCGCGGCGCGCAGCGCCAGCTGCTTGGGCACCAGCTCGCCGACGATCAGGCTGAGATAGGTGGTGCAGGCGATCACCACCGCAAATCCGCTCTCGCCGGCATATTTTTCGGGCAGGCCGAGCCATGCCAGCCGCTCGCCCACCGGCCCGCCCAGGCTCGCCCCCGAATAGGCCCCGGCGATGATGCCAATCAGGGTAATGCCGATCTGCACGGTCGATAGGAACTTGCCCGGATCGGCGGCGAGCCGGATCGCGGTGCGCGCACCCAGCGAACCCGCCTCCGCCCGCGCCTCCAGCGCACTGGTCTTGGCCGACACGATGGCGAGTTCGGACATGGCGAACACGCCGTTGAGCACGATCAGCGCGATGATGATCGCAAGGTCAGTCCAGGGGAAAGGTGTCACGCTGTTCCCGCTAGCACAAAAGCAGGCCCGTGCCAGCAGCGCAATGCGGCCGGCGCCGCCCCGCCTCGTTCAACCGCAGTCAATGCGCGCCGCCGCATGACCCATCGCACAGCCGGCGGATTTCCTTGTCGTCAGCGGGACGACATGGCATTCTTCGCCCCGCACCAGAGGGAGATAAACATCATGAATTTTCCGCGTATCCTGCTTTCGGGCACCGCCGCGCTGGCGCTGCTCGGCACGACCGCCTGCGTCACCGATCCCAACACCGGCGAAAAGAAGGTTTCGCGCACCGCGATCGGCACCGGACTTGGCGGCACGCTCGGCTACCTCCTCGGCGGGGCGATCGGCGGCGATACCGGCCGGATCATCGGGGCCGGCATCGGCGGTTCGGCGGGCGCGATCATCGGCAAGCAATATGACGACCAGATCCGCGAACTGAAGGAACAGACCGCCGGCAGCGGCGTCGATGTCGAGGAAGTCGGCGATCAGGATGCGATCCTCGTACGCCTGCCCGACGGCGTGACCTTTGCCACCGGTTCGGCGACGATCAACCCCGGCTTTTACGACACGCTCAACAATGTCGCCGAAACGCTGATCAAATATCCCAACAGCCTGATCGATGTTTACGGCTTCACCGACACCACCGGCTCGCCGGCGACCAACCAGCGCCTGTCCGAGCAGCGCGCGCAGGCCGTGGCCGACTATCTCGCCGCGCGCGGCGTGGCGCGGGCCCGCATCGCCACGCAAGGCTTTGGCGAAAGCTACGACTATCTGCGGATCAAGACCGCCGACAATGTCAACGAACCGCTCAACCGCCGGGTCGAGATCAAGATCATCCCGGTAAGCCAGGACGACGTGCGCGCCGCGCGTTCTCAATAAGGGGTCGCGCGCCCTCCGGCGCGCGACATCCTCGCTCCCTCCGGTCGCTGCGGGCGGCCGGTCGGGCTTGCGGGTCACCCCAAGGGGTGGCCCGTCCCGGTTCTGATCGCGCGACCCCGGAGCGGGTTTGGCCTGGAATGGGTTTGGGCGTCAGCGCAGCGCCTTGGCCCGTTCGGCCAGCCGCTCGACCGCAGCGGCGTGGATTGCGGGGGAGCACACCAGCACCCCGAAATCCCGCGGATCGTGTTTGTTATAGGCCAGCGGACGACCGAAGGCATCGCTGACTTCCGCGCCAGCCTCCCGCGCGATCAGGGTCGCGGCAGCAATGTCCCATTCGTAGCCCCAGCGCAAAGTCGCCACCAGATCGGCGCGGTCATCGGCAACCATCGCGATTCTGAGCGCGATCGAATTGGGCTGATCGACGGCGACAAGGTCGCTGTCTTCCTTGGGCAGCGCGTGGGCCGGCACCCGCGCGCCGGCAAAGGTGGTGCGCGCGCTGGCCCGGATCGGCTGGCCGTTGAGGGTTGCGCCCTGGCCGGCCACCGCCAGCCATTCTTCGCCCCGCGCGGGGGCCGCCAGCATCCCGATCAGCGGCCGGCTCTCGCTTACCAGCGCCACCGACACCGCCCAGCCGTCGCGCCCGCGCACGAAATCGCGGGTGCCGTCGATCGGATCGACCAGCCAGATCAGCCCGCTCGCGGTGCGCTGCTTGTCATCGGCGGTTTCCTCCGACAGCCAGCCTGCGGCGGGCAGCAGCCGGCGCAGCTCGCGCTTGAGGAAGCGGTCAACCTCGAGATCGGCCTCGCTCACCGGGTTGCCCGGCGCCTTGTCCCAGCTGGTGAGCGCGTGGCCCGCGCCCGGCCAGCGCGAATGGGCTATCCGGCCCGCCTCGCGGACGATCTCTTCAAGGCGCGACCTGTCAATCATGCGAGTGGCGCTGTTGCCCCTGCACAGAGCACTTTTCAAGAGGGGCGATCCGTGCTTAGGCCCCCGGCAAACAAACCTCTCCCCAGAATTTGCGCGAAGGGATCCAAACGCCATGAACGTCCACGAATACCAGGCCAAGCAATTGCTCGCCCAGCACGGGATCGCGGTGCCGGCCGGCCATGCTGCGCTGAGCGTCGCGGAAGCGGTGGAAGCCGCCAGGAAGCTGCCCGGGCCGCTTTATGTGGTGAAGGCGCAGATCCACGCCGGCGGACGCGGCAAGGGCAAGTTCAAGGAACTGCCCGCCGATGCCAAGGGCGGCGTGCGCCTCGCCAAGAACCTGGAGGAGGTCGAAGCCCACGCCAGGGAAATGCTCGGCAACACGCTGGTTACCGTCCAGACGGGGGAGGCCGGCAAGCAGGTCAACCGCCTTTACATCACCGACGGCGTTGACATCGCCAAGGAATATTACCTGTCGCTGCTGGTCGACCGCGCGAGCGGCCGGGTCGCCTTCGTCGTCTCGACCGAGGGCGGGATGGACATCGAGGCAGTCGCGCATGACACGCCCGAAAAGATCACCACCTTCACCGTCGATCCAGCGCAGGGCTTCCAGCCGCACCACGGGCGTGCGGTGGCCTTCGCGCTCAAGCTCAAGGGCGAGCTCAACAAGCAGGCGCAAAAGCTCGCCAGGCAGCTTTACGATGCCTTCCTTGCCACCGACTGTTCGATGCTGGAAATCAACCCGCTGGTGGAGACCGTCGATGGCCAGCTGACCGTGCTCGACGCCAAGATGAGCTTCGATTCGAATGCGCTCTTCCGCCATCCCGAGATCGAAGCCCTGCGCGACGAGACCGAGGAAGACCCGGCGGAAGTCGAGGCGAGCAAATATGATCTGGCCTACATCAAGCTCGACGGCAACATCGGCTGCATGGTCAACGGTGCGGGCCTCGCCATGGCGACGATGGACATTATCAAGCTCAATGGCGCTTTCCCGGCCAACTTCCTCGACGTGGGCGGCGGCGCCACCACCGAGAAGGTGACCGCGGCCTTCAAGATCATTCTCAAGGATCCGGCGGTGGAAGGCATTCTCGTCAACATCTTCGGCGGGATCATGAAGTGCGACGTGATCGCCAACGGCATCGTGCAGGCGGCCAAGGATGTGAATTTGCAGGTTCCGCTGGTGGTGCGCCTGGAGGGCACCAATGTCGAGCAAGGCAAGGCGATCCTGGAAAATTCCGGCCTCGCCATCGTCAGCGCCGATAACCTTGGTGATGCGGCACAAAAGATCGTGGCCGAGGTCAAAAAGGCCGCCTGATACATCCCGGGCGCAGGTGATCGCGTATCACTTCGGCCCGGCCATGCCCACCGCCACCTTGCTTGACGTTTACGTAAACGCAAGCTAGGCGGGCGGCCAAGGGGGTAGCAAGGCCCCACGTGATTCTTTGAGAGGAAGGACAAGCCCCATGAAGATCCTCGTCCCCGTCAAGCGGGTGATCGATTACAACGTCAAGCCGCGGGTCAAGGCCGATGGCACGGGCGTTGATCTTGCCAACGTCAAGATGAGCATGAACCCGTTCGACGAGATCGCGGTCGAGGAAGCCATCCGCCTGAAGGAAAAGGGCGCGGCGACCGAGATCGTTGCCGTCTCGATCGGCCCGGCCAAGGCGCAGGAAACCCTGCGTACCGCGCTCGCCATGGGCGCAGACCGGGCGATCCTTGTCGAGACCGACGAGGAAGTGGAGCCGCTGGCAGTCGCCAAGATCTTGAAGGCGATTGCCGATGAAGAGGCTCCCGGCCTCGTGATCCTCGGCAAGCAGTCGATTTCGGACGATTCCAACCAGACCGGCCAGATGCTCGCCGCGCTGATGGGCCGTCCGCAAGGCACCTTTGCCAACACCGTCGAAGTCGATGGCGACAGCGTCATCGTCAAGCGCGAAGTCGATGGGGGCCTCCAGACCGTCAGGCTGGCGCTGCCCGCGATTGTCACCACCGACTTGCGCCTCAACGAGCCGCGCTATGCCTCGCTGCCCAACATCATGAAGGCCAAGCAGAAGCCGCTCGCCGTCAAGACCCCCGGCGATTACGGCGTCGATATCGCCCCGCGTCTCAAGACCCTCAAGGTGGCCGAACCGCCGGTGCGCCAGGCGGGCGAAAAGGTCGCCGATGTCGCTGCGCTGGTCGAGAAGGTCAAGGCGCTCGGCATCGCCTGAGCGCGCCGCGTCCCTCAGAATAAGGAATATTCGAGATGAAGACTCTGGTTCTCGTCGAACATGACAACACCAAGGTCGCGGACGCGACGCTTGCGGTGGTCACCGCAGCAGCGAAGCTGGGCGAAGTGCACCTGTTGGTCGCCGGCCACAATTGCGGCAGCGTGGCCGAGGCAGCGGCGAAGATCGCCGGCGTGGCCAAGGTGCACCTCGCAGACGATCCCGCCTATGCCAACGGCCTTGCCGAAAACGTCGCCCCGCTTGCTGCCAGCCTGATGGAAACACACGACGCCTTCCTTGCGCCGGCTACCACCAGCGGCAAGAACATCGCCCCGCGGGTCGCCGCGCATCTCGATGTGATGCAGGTGTCGGAAATCCTTTCGGTCGAAGGCCCCAAGACCTTCACCCGTCCGATCTACGCCGGCAATGCCATCGCCACGGTCGAATCGACCGATGCCAAGCTGGTGATCACCGTGCGCGGCACTGCCTTTGAGAAGGCTCAGGCCGATGGCGGTTCGGCGGCGATCGAAACCGTGAGCGGCCCGGGCGATGCCGGGATCTCGCGCTTCGTCAGCTCGGAAATCGCCAAGAGCGAGCGTCCGGAGCTGACCAGCGCCAAGGTGATCGTTTCGGGTGGCCGCGCGCTCAAGGACGCGGAAACCTTCCAGAGCATCATCACCCCGCTCGCCGACAAGCTCGGCGCCGCCATCGGCGCAAGCCGCGCGGCGGTGGACGCGGGCTATGTCCCCAACGACTACCAGGTCGGCCAGACCGGCAAGATCGTCGCGCCGGAAGTCTATTTCGCCATCGGCATTTCGGGCGCGATCCAGCACCTCGCCGGCATGAAGGACTCCAAGGTCATCATCGCCATCAACAAGGACGAAGACGCCCCGATCTTCCAGGTCGCGGATATCGGGCTGGTCGCGGATTTGTTCACCGCGGTGCCGGAGCTGACCGGCGCGCTGTAAGGCGGCCCGGCAGGCAGGAAGTCGCAAGCCCCGTCGCATCCCCCGATGCGGCGGGGTTTTGCTTTGCTGAAACCTCTAGAGAACGCTCGTGATGAAATGCAGCCCCATCCCCACCAGCCCGCCCACCAGCGTGCCGTTGATGCGGATGAACTGCAAATCCCGCCCCACCGCGCCTTCAACCCGATCGGTGATGGTGCGCGCGTCCCAGCGCTTTACCGTTTCTGACACCAGCCGCACGATCTGGTCGCCATAGCGGGTCGCCACGCCCACCATCGTGCGGCGGGCAAAGCGGTTGATCTGGAGTTGCAGCCGCGCGTCCTGCTGAAGCGCCGCGCCCAGTTCGCCGAGCATCGCGCGCATTTCCTCGCCCATCCCGCTTTCGGGATCGCGCGCGCGGCGGATCAGCGACTGGCGGATGCGTTCCCACACCCCCATCCACCACACCGCGACGGCAGGGTTGGCGATCAGATCGCGCTTCATCTCCTCCACCTTGGCGCGGGTTTCGGGATCGTGCTGCAAATCCTGCCCGAGCTTTGCCAGCCCTTCCTCGATCTTGCCGCGCAAGGGGTGATCGGGGTTGACCAGCACCTCGGCGAGCAGCTTGTACAGCCCGTCGAGCACGCTGGCGGAAATGGTCTTGTCAAGCCCCGCCCAGCGCAGCACCCCCGCCACGCGCTGGTGGATGATGTCGCGCAGCGTGTCCTCGTTATCCTCGATGGTGAGGCCCGCCCAGCGCACGAAACCGTCGATCAGCGGCTGGTGGCGCTTGTCGGCCATCGCGGTCTCGATCATGCGCCCGGCCAGCGGGGCGATGTCGAGCTTGGCGAGCTGGCCTGCAAGCCCGGCGCGCACCTGATTGCCGAGCCGATCGGGATCGAGGCTTTCGAGCACTTCGGCCAGCAGTTCGGCCGCGCCCGAGGTGATGCGTGAGCGTTCATCGATGCTGCCATCCGCCCCGCGCGCGGGCGAGGCGGCGAGAAATTCACCCGCCGCCCTGGCGATATTCATCCCCGCCATCCGCCGCGCGACCACCGCGGGGGTGAGGAAGTTTTCGCGCAGGAACTGCGCCATGGTGTCGGCGATGCGGTCCTTGTTTTCCGGGATGATCGCGGTGTGCGGGATCGGCAGGCCGAGCGGGTGACGGAACAGCGCCGTCACCGCGAACCAGTCGGCCAACCCGCCCACCATTGCGGCCTCGGCAAAGGCGTTGAGATAGCCCCACCCGACATGCGTTCCGACCAGCCCGTGGGTGGCGATGAAGATCACCGCCATCGCGGCAAGCATCCCGGTGGCGGTCCAGCGCATCTGCCGGGCACGATCAACCGTCAGCGGCTGGCCGCGAAAGGTCAGCGGGACGGGATGGCGCTTCATCATGGATCGGCTTTAACCCGCGCGGGGCGTGCGCGTCACGCGTTTGTCGCTCACTCGGCCGGTTCGCCGCCCGGGCGCAGCCGCCGTGCCGCCTCCGTCCCGCCGGGCAACGGCAGATCGGATTCGGGCACGCCGCGCGAACGCTTGTCGTCACCCGGCTTGTAGGTCAGCATCCGCTCGCGCAGCCACGGCCCGACGCGCTTTTCGATGCCGTCGGCAAGGCTGAAGCCCGCCGGCACGATCAGCAGCGTGAGCAACGTCGAGAGAACCAGCCCGCCGATCACCACAATCCCCATCGGCTGGCGCCAGGCACCGTCACCGGACAGCGACAGCGCCACCGGCACCATCCCCGCAGTCATCGCGATCGTGGTCATCACGATCGGCTGGGCACGCTTGTGCCCTGCGTCCATGATCGCTTCGAGCTTGCCGACGCCCTTGGCCATTTCCTCGATCGCGAAGTCGATCAGCAGGATCGAGTTCTTCGACACGATTCCCAGCAGCAGCAGGATGCCGATATAGACCGGCATCGACTGCGCCTGGCCAAACAGCCAGATCAGCAGCACACCCCCCAGCGGCGCGAGCGCCAGCGAGGTCATGTTGACCAGCGGGCTCATCAGCCGCTTGTAGAGCAGCACCAGCACCGCAAACACCAGCAGCACGCCGGAAATGATTGCGATGATGAGGTTCTGGATCAGCTCGGCCTGCCATTGCTCCTCGCCCACCACGTCGCGGATCACCCCGAGCGGCAGGTTTTGCAGCACCGGCAGCGCGTCGATCTGCGCCTGCGCTTCGCCCTTGAGCACGCCGGCGGCAAGATCGGCCCCCACCAGCACCCGGCGGTTCTGGTTGTAACGCTGGATCGCGGTCGGGCCGGAACCGAAGCTGATGTCGGCGACGCGGCTGAGCGGCACCGAGCCGCCATTGCTGGTGGGAACCGGGAGGTTCTCGATGGTGCGGAAGTCGCTGCGGGCCTGTCCCGAAAGGCGCACGACGATCGGGATCTGGCGATCCGAGAGCGAGAAGCGCGCCGCGTTCTGCTCGATCTCGCCGAGCGTTGCGATGCGGATCGTCTGCGAGAGCGCCGCGGTGGTCACGCCCAGCTCGGCGGCGATCTTGTCGCGCGGGGTGATGATGATTTCCGGGCGGTTGAGATCGGCGCTGATGCGCGGGGCAATCAGCGTCCTCAAACCCTTCATCTCCTCCACCAGCCGGGTCGCGGTCTGATCGAGCAGCACCGGATCGCTGCCCGCCAGCATCACTGTCATGTCACGACCTGAGCCGAAGCCCGCGCTCTGCGACTGGAAGCGCACCCGCGCATCCGGGATCTGTGCCAGCACCGGCGCCAGCTCGCGCTCGAACGCGATCGAGGTGCGCTCGCGGTCTTTTTTGAGCTTGACGAAGATCGACGAGGTCTCGCCCAGCCGGATGCGTTCGAGCAGCCGCTCGACCTCCGGCTCCTGCCGCAGCCGGTCGGCGACGCCGTTGACGATGCGCTTGGTCTCGGCCAGCGTCGTGCCCGGCACCACCTCGATCTCGACCCGGCTGTTCTCGTCATCGATGGTCGGCTGAAACTGCGGCGGGGTCTGGCCGAACAGCAGAATGGTCACCAGGAAGGAGAACCAGCCGATCCCGAGCATCCAAATGCGGTGATCATAGAAGCGCGCCGTCATCCAGCGGATCGACTGCGCCAAACGGGTCGTGCCGCGCCCCGGCAGCTCGATGAGCTTGAACGTCGCCCAGCCGGCGAGGAAGCACAGCCCCGAAGCCAGCAACACCTGGACGACATCGAAAATCTTGGCGACAAACCGATGGACGAACCCATAGGTGTCGCTCGAAACAGCGCTTGCCACTTGCTTGGGGATCTCCAGACCGGACAGGAGATAGAAGGTGCCGAACAGCGCCACCCCCGTCGCCGCCAACAGCGCGATGACTGTGAGCAGCAGGGCGAGCACATAGAGTCCGCGATGGCGCGGGCCTTCAATCCCGGCGCGGTGCGCGGCCATCTTGCCGCTATCCAAGGTCCACGCCAACACCCGCATATAGATTTCGATCCAGCGTCCGCCGCCATGTTCGGCATGGCCCTTGGCCTTGAGGAAATAGGCCGCCATCAGCGGGGTCAGCATCCGTGCGACGGCGAGCGACATCAGCACCGCAACCACCACGGTGATCCCGAAATTCTGGAAGAACTGGCCCGAGACGCCCGGCATCAGGCCGACGGGCAGGAACACCGCGACGATGCAGAAACTGGTCGCCACCACCGGCAGGCCGATCTCGTCCGCCGCGTCGATTGCGGCCTGATAGGCGGTCTTGCCCATCCGCATGTGGCGCACGATGTTCTCGATTTCCACGATCGCATCATCGACCAGCACGCCCGCCACCAGCGCCAGCGCCAGCAGCGAGAGGAAGTTCAAGTTGAACCCGAGCAGGTCCATGAACCAGAAGGTCGGGATCGCCGAAAGCGGAATCGCGATCGCCGAGATGAAGGTCGCGCGCCAGTCGCGCAGGAACACGAACACCACCACCACCGCCAGCACCGCGCCTTCGACCAGCGCCCAGATTGAGCTTTTGTACTGGTCGCGGGTATAGGTGGTGTTGGTCGACAGCTTGATGAACTTGACGCCGGGGTTTTCCTTCTCGATCTTGTCCATCTCGGCCAGCGCGGCATCATAGACGGCAAGGTCCGAGGCGCCGCGGGCGCGGCTCATGGCAAAGTTGACGACTTCCTTGCCGTTCACTTCGCTGACCGAGGTGCGTTCGGAATAGCCGTCGCGCACCGTGGCAACATCAGCCAGGCGCACGGTGCGCCCGCCGCCGAGCTGGATCTGGGTTTGCGACAGGGCATAGGCATCGTCCGAATTGCCGAGCACGCGCAGCGACTGGCGGGTGCCGCCGATTTCCGTAAGGCCGCCCGCGGCATCGATATTGACCTGCCGCAGCACGGCGTTGATCTGCGAAGCGGTGACCCCGAAGGACTGGATCTTGGCCGGATCAAGGATCACCTCGATCTCGCGGTCGACCCCGCCAAAGCGGTTGACCTCGGCCATGCCCTCGATCTTGAGCAGGCGCTTGGCGACGGTGTCGTCGATAAACCAGCTGAGCTGCTCGATCGTCATGTCGTCGGCTTCGACCGCGACATAGCCGATCGGCTCGCCCACCACGTTAACCTTGCTGACCTGCGGTTCGAGGATGCCGTCGGGCAGCGATCCGCGCACGCCGTCAATTGCGGTCTCGACCTCGTTGACGGCTTCGATCAGATTGGTGCCGATCTCGAATTCGACAAAGGTTTGCGAACTGCCCTCGCGCGCGGTCGACTGGATCGAATTGACCCCGGCGATCGAACGCAGCGCGCTCTCGACCCGCTGGGTGATCTGGTTCTCGATCTCGGTCGGCGAGGCGCCGGGCTGGGCAATCGTGACGCGCACCGCCGGGAATTCGACATCCGGCTGGTCGGTCACGTCCATCCGCAGGAAACTGACAATCCCGGCGAACAGCAGCCCGGTGAAGAACACCAGCGGGATCACCGGATTGCGGATCGACCAGGCCGAGATGTCGCGGAGAGCCATAGATGTCCTGCCTGTTGCCTTGTCGTCTTGCCAGTTACGCGGCCGGTGCCGGTCCGGATGGGGGGTTACTTCTTCAGCGGCCTGGGGTTGATTGTCTCACCGGGGTTGAGGAACCCGCCGGCCCGCAGCACCACTTGCTCGGTGCCCGATAGGCCTTGGGTGATGGCGATGCCCTGCTTGGTCACCGCGCCGGTGGTGATGGCGCGGCGCACCGCCTTGTTGTCCTTGCCCACGACATAAACGAAGCTGCCCTTGTCATCGGCCAGCACCGCGCTTTCGGGCAGCACCGTCGCGGTGAAGCTGCCGGCCGAGAGGCGCGCGGTGGCAAAGCCGCCGGGCCGCAGCTCGGGCGCGAAGGACAGCGCGATGCGGGCCGTGCCCTGCCGGGTGGCCTGCTCGATCACCGGCGAAAGCTGCCAGATCTGCCCCGCAAATTCCTGCTTGGAGCCGGTCGGAATCACCGTCGCCGGCGCGCCCACGGACAGGCCCGCGAGCTGGTCTTCGCTGACCTGCGCGAGCATTTCCATCTCGCCGCCGCTGGCAATGGTGAACAATGCGCCGCTGCCCGGGCCGACCGTCTGGCCGGGCTCGACATTGCGCTGGAGCACATAGCCCGACGCCGGCGCCAGCACGTTGAGGCGATCATTGCGGGCCCGCAATTCGCGCAGCTGCGCCTCGGCCACCTTGACCCGCGCCGCCGCCGCATCGCGGGTGGCGGTCAGGCGATCGACATCGGCCTTGGACACGAACCCGCGCGCCACCAGCTGGAGCGCACGATCGAGATTGGCCTGGGCAAGATTGGCATCGGCGCGCGCGACTTCGACCTGCGCGGACTGCGCCGCGGCCTGCTGCACCTGAACCGACCGGTCGATCACCGCCAGCACCTGGCCGGCCTGCACCCAGTCGCCCGCATCCACGCTGACGCGCAGCACCTGCCCGCCTTCGCCCACCACGCCAACCGGCATCGGCCGCCGCGCCGCCAGCGTGCCGGGCGCCTCGATGATGCCGGCCACAGTGGTCTTGCCAGGGGTGATGACCGTGACCGAGGGGGCCTGCGAATGGTCGTCACCTGCCGGCACCGGTTCGCCACCGGCCAGCGCGAAATAGACCCCGATCGCCAGCAGCAGGCCGAACAGGCCGATCCCGCCGACCATCAGCCAGCGCGGCACAGACGGCCCTGCAAGCGTGCGCGCGCCGGTGAAGTCGGCGCTCACCCCGTCGGCGGCTTCGGCCCGGATGGTGGTCTCGTAATTCATTTCTGCTCCCTTGGCGGAGCCGCCCGCAGGCACCCCGTCTCCACCCTCAGAGTGTATTATCCCGATAAGTCACCGGGCGCAACGCCTGATAGGCCGCGCGCCTGCCGCGGGCAATCCTTGCATCGACGGGTGACTTTGAGGCCAGACGAAAGGCGCCCGCAGCGGTTCCCGGCAGCATGCCTAAAAAGGGGGCGCGCGCGACCAAGGGCGCAGGCCTTGCGCTCAGCGCAGGCGGCCGCGCCGGATCAGGTTGACGATCCCGAGCAGCACGCTCGCTCCCAGCACCGCCACCAGCAGGCCAGTGAGCGAGAATTCCTGCACGCTGCCGCGGATACCCAGCAAGGGCCCGGAAATCGCATTGCCGATCACCGAGCCGACACAGCCGACCACGATATTGAGAAACACCCCCATCGATGCGTCGCGCTTCATCAGCAGGCTGGCCAGCCAACCCGCGACCCCACCGACGATCAGTGCGACAATCCAGCCCATAGCAACCCTCCGTTCCGGCGCGGCCGGTGCTGGCGCGCGCTGCGTGAACGAGGTTAACGGGTCTTGCGGGAAAAAGCCAACCGACAATCCGGCCGCATCGCCGGGCCGAGCCGGTCAGTATTTCAGCTGGCGTTGGTAGAGATCGCGGTAGTGCTGGATCTTGGTGACACGCAGACCGTGCATGCCCGAACGGTCAACTGCGCGCTGCCAGGACGCAAATTCCTCAAGCGTCAGGCCATAGCGCGACAGCGCCTCGTCGAGCGTGAGAAGCCCGCCATTGACGGCGGCGACGACCTCGGCCTTGCGCCGCACGACCCAGCGCTTGGTTTCCGGCGCGGGCAGGTCGGCAAGCGTCAGCGGCTCGCCGAGAGGGCCGATCACCTGAGCGGGGCGGATGTCCTGGTTTTCGATCATTCTTCTTCTCTTGCATCGCCTGCGGGCGCATCCACCGCACGCACGACATCGCCCCTCGATGCCGCGTTGTGCCTGATCGCCACGCGTGTGCAGTCATTGCCACCCAAGCCTTTAGGGGCGTCTAAAGCATCGTGGTTAATGGCCGGTTCGTGGTCTTCGATCATCGCAAAGTAACTGGCCGCCGCATCGCCGAAGCTGGCGGCCACGGCTTCGATCCGGCCCTGCGATTCGCTTCGCAGCAGCAGGCGCAGATCGCGCGCGGCGTTGAGCCGGGCGGTGATCTCGCTCCATTCCACGGCCCGCAGCGCATCGCCAGCGCGGCGTGCAGGGCGCGCATCGAACCGCTCTGCGATCGACGCACCAGCACCCGGGCACGGGCGCGCGCCATCCTCGGCCCGCCGGGTCAGCGGCACCGTGAGCGAGGCAGACAGGGACTCGGCTTTCTCGAACATGGCAACAGCAGATAGCGCGAGTGCGTCAAGATCGGGTAAAACCGCCATTTACTCCACCTTAGGAATAGTCCGGCCTGCGCGTGAACCTTGGTAAACGCCGCAGGGCTGGCGAAACCGGGCGGCGCCCGCTATAGCGCGCCCGGTTTCCATGGACACGCCGACACTCCTGAAGGCCAGCCCGCTCACTGGGCCAGATGCCGCGGCCCTGTTTGATCTGCCGCGCAACGCTGCCGATTGCCGCATCGTCGTGGCGATGAGCGGCGGGGTCGATTCCTCGGTAGTGGCCGCGCTTGCCCATGCCAGCGGCGCCGAAGTGATCGGCATCACGCTCCAGCTTTATGATTACGGTGCGGCGACGGGCCGCAAGGGCGCCTGCTGCGCGGGTGACGATATCCGCGACGCGCGCGCCGTGGCCGACCGGCTGGGGATCGCGCATTACGTGTTCGATCATGAAAGCGCGTTCCGCGAAGACGTGGTCGAAGCCTTCGCCGACGAATATCTCGCCGGACGCACCCCGGTGCCCTGCATCCGCTGCAACATGGGGCCGAAATTCACCGATCTGCTGCGCATGGCGCGCGAACTGGGCGCGGATTGCCTGGCCACCGGGCATTATGTCCGCCGGGTGATGACAGCCGACGGTCCGCAGCTGCACCGCGCCTTCGATCCGGCGCGCGACCAGTCCTACTTTCTCTACGGCACCACGCAAAGCCAGCTCGATTACCTGCGCTTTCCGCTGGGCGGGATGGCCAAGCCGCAGGTGCGCGAACTGGCCGAAGCGGCAGGCCTGAGGAATGCGGCCAAGCCGGATTCGCAGGACATCTGTTTTGTGCCTGACGGAAACTACGCGAAGATCGTCACCAAGATCCGCCCCGAAGGCGCGGCCCCCGGCAACATCGTCCATGCCGCCACCGGCGCGGTGCTGGGGACGCACAAGGGCATCATCCACTTCACCGTGGGCCAGCGCAAGGGGCTGGAGATCGGCGGCCAGCCGGAACCGCTCTACGTAATCGGCCTCGATGCCGCCTCGCGCGAAGTGCGCGTCGGCCCGAAGCGGATGCTGGCGGTGCGCGCGGCACGCCTGACCGAGACCAACCGCATCGGCCCGCTGCCGGACGCGCCGCTGACCGCCAAGGTGCGCTCGCTGGCCAAGCCGGTGCCGGTCACGCTTGCAGGCCCGCTGGGTGAGGGTGCGGCGGTGACGATCCGCTTTGCCACCCCCGAATATGGGGTCGCCCCTGGGCAGGCCGCCGTGATCTATACGGGGGAGCGGGTGGTCGGCGGCGGCTGGATCGCCGCGACCGAGCCGGTGGAGAGCTAATCCTCCCACGGCTCCAGCACGCAGCCAAAGCCTTCGCGGTAGGTTGCCCTGGCCTCGGCCACCAGCGGGAAGCGCGCGGTGACGCTTTTGGCCTGCGGATCATCGACCAGCGTCACGGCCTCCATCCCCGGCAGCTTGTCCTTGGCGCAATCCGCCAGGCTGCGCCCGGCAACGAAGCGGCACGAGCACGCCACCCGCGCGGCATAGGCCGAACCGATGCGACCATAGCCCTCGATCGGCTCGCGAAACGCCCACGCCGCCCCGCCCGCCGCAAGCGCGACCAAGGCCAGCAGCCACAGCCCATAACGCGGACGGCGGGTGGAAGCGGAAGCGGATGATTTCGCCATTGCCAAGCCCTTTTGCATCGGGAATTGAGAGCGCCATGACCCTCGCCAGCCGCTTCCATAACCGCGCCGCCCTGATCGCGCCAGCCCTGCTCCTTTTCACCGGATGCGATGCGGGCGCGCCCGAAGAAGCGCCCCTGTCGCCGGCGGCGCTGGCCGCGGTCACCGACGATGCGGGGGCGCCAAAGGACCAGCTCGCCCGCCAGATCGACGATCTGTTCACCGCCCCCGGCGTGGGCGAGACGCGCGCGGTGGTGCTGATGGCGAACGGCAGGATCGCCGCCGAACGCTATGCTCCGGGCTACGACAAGGACACCCGCTTCGTCAGCTGGTCGATGGCCAAGACCGTCACCGGCGTGCTGATCGGGATGCTGGTGGCCGACGGGCTGCTCGCGCTCGATGCGCCCGCGCCGGTGCCGCTGTGGCAGCGCCCCGGCGATCCGCGCGCCGCCATCACCCTGCGCCACCTGCTGCAGATGCGGAGCGGACTGCGCCATACCGAGAGCGGCGATCCGCCCTACGAATCCTCCGAGGTGCGGATGCTGTTCCTCGACGGGCGCGACGACATGGCCAAGTGGGCCGAAGAACAGCCGCTCGAAGCCGAGCCGGGCAAGCAGTTCGAATATTCCTCCAACACCAGCGTGATCCTCGCCGACATCGCCGCGCGCGCGCTCACCACCAGCGACAAGCCCGAAGCGCGGCGCAAGGCGGTGGCGGACTATCTCGAGACGCGGCTGTTCGGCCCGCTCGGCATGGCCAGCATGGTGCCCGAGTTCGACGCGCGCGGCACGCTGATCGGCGGCAGCCTGATGCACGCCACCGCGCGCGACTGGGCCAAATTCGGGGAATTCCTGCGCCGCAAGGGCCGCGCGCCGGGGGGCGAGCAGCTGGTGCCCCAGCGCTGGGTCGAGGCGATGGTCACGCCCAGCCCGGTGCGCGCCAATTACGGCTTTCAGACCTGGCTCAACCGCGCGCTGGCGCAAGGCGAGGAGCAGCCGCTGTTCCCCGACCGTGCGCCGGGGAGCCTGTTCAGCCTGATCGGCCACATGGGCCAATATGTGCTTGTTTCGCCCGAACAACGCTTGACGCTGGTGCGGTTGGGGCATTCCGGCGGCGAGGAGCGCAAGGCGATGCTGCAACAGGCGGCCGATGTGCTTGCGCTTTATCCTGTGCGGTAGGGCTTCACAGGAAGAAGCGACCCTCCACCACCGTCACGCAAGGCCCGCCAAGCCACGCCTTGTCGCCATCCAGCCTCAGCGTCAGATCGCCGCCGCGAGTCGACGCCTGATGCGCGGTGAAGCTGTCGCGCCCCAGCCGCCTGGCCCAGTATGGCGCGAGCACCGCATGGGCCGAGCCGGTGACACTGTCCTCGTCCACCCCGCCGCCGGGTACGAACACGCGGCTGACGATGTCGGTCGCAGTGCCCGGCGCAGTGACGATGAACTGATCTTTGCCGAGCTTTTCCAGCCCGCGGATATCGGGCGCGAGGCCACGCACCGCGGCTTCGTTTTCAAACAGATAGACGTTGTACCCCAGCGGCGAGCGGAACACCTCTAGCGGCTCGGCCCCGAGCAGGCGGATCGCCTCGGCGTGATTGGCGGCGCTGTCGGGCGCGGTGGCAATCGCCGGGAGCGCGAGTTCGTAGCCATCGCCGGCCTTCACGACTTCGAGAAGGCCCGACAGCCGCGTGCGGAACGTCACCCTGTGTCCGCCATCACGCGTCAGCAGCACATGGCCGCTCGCCAGCGTCGCGTGGCCGCACAGCGCGATTTCACAGGTGGGAGTGCACCAGCGCAGCTCCCAATCGGCCGCGCCGGTGGCGTCACGCACCACGAAGGCGGTCTCGGCGAACAGGTTTTCCGCGGCAATCGTCACCAGCACATCGTCGGGCAGCCATTCATCGAGCACCATCACCGCCGCCTGGTTGCCGCCAAAGGGGCGGGCAGCAAAGGCATCGACGTGCCAATAAGGGACGGTCTGCGTCATGCGGGCCTCAGGGATAAAGCAGCGTGTCGGACCACGGCGCATCAGCGCTCGGCCGGACAAATTCGCGGCGGTCATGCAGGCGGTTGGCGCGGTCGATCCAGAACTCGATCCGGCGTGGGCTAAGCGTGAAGCCGGTCCAGTGCGGCGGGCGCGGCACGCGCCCTTCCGCCGCGTGCGCGGCCCAGATTTCCTGCACGCGGTCAATATAGGTCTGGCGCAGCGGCAGCGGGCGCGACTGGTCGGACGCGGCGCTGCCGACCTGGCTCTTGTACGGGCGCGAGTGGAAATAGGCGTCGGCGCGTTGGGGGCTGACCTCGGTCAGCGAGCCTTCGATGCGGATCTGGCGGCGCAGGCTCTTCCAGTGGAACAGCAAGGCGGCCTGCCCATTGGCGCGGATGTGCTGGCCCTTGCGGCTTGTCGCATTGGTGAAGAAGGTGAAGCCGCCGCCGGCGATCTCGTCCGGCCCGTGGCCCTTGAGCAGCACCATTCGCACCGCCGGCGCCGCCTCCGCCGAGGCGGTGGCGAGCGCCATCGCGTTGGCATCGTTCGGCTCGCTCGCCTGGGCTGCGGCGAACCATTCGTCGAACAGCGCGAAAGGGTCTGCGCCGGCGGGGATCACGCTGTCAGCCAGCTGGGCATCGTCGAGCGGGGCGGTGGGGGACTGGTTCATGTTCGCGGCCTTCCGGCTGATGTTGGAGACAGGCAGGACACTGTCCGGCAAGCGCAAGAACCCATGCCTTTCGCCTGGGCCACGCAGCGCGCCCCGTGTAGGCGCGCGCCGGCGGCGGCGCAACGGTGATGGGCGCAATCGGGGCGGCAGGACGGGCCGGCCGGCGGTGCATCGGGGCAAGGCCGATCCTTGTCGCCATCGGCTCCCCGCTTGCGAATGGCGACTGTCTCACCTAGCTAACACGCATGCGCGATCCCTACAGCATTCTTGGCGTTCCCCGCACCGCGTCCGAAGCGGACATCAAGAGCGCCTATCGCAAGCTCGCCAAGGCGCTGCACCCCGATCGCAACAAGGACAATCCCAAGGCCGCCGAAAAGTTCGCCGAGGCGACGCGCGCCTATGATCTGCTGAGCGACAAGGCCAAGCGCGCGCAGTTCGATCGCGGCGAGATCGATGCCGAGGGCAATCCCGCCAATCCTTTCGCCGGCATGGGCGCGCGCGGCGGCTTTCGGCCCGGCAGCACCTATGGCGCGGGCCCGGGCGGGCCGGGGGCTTTCCGCGACAGCGATTTCGGCGGCTTCGGCGGTGACGAGGTCGATCTGGGCGATCTGTTCGAGGGCCTGTTCGGCGGCCGGGCGAGGGCGCAGCAGCCGCCCCCGCGCCGCCCCTTCGGCAAGCAGCCCCCGCCGCCCAAGCGCGGCGCCGATATCCAGTACCGGCTCGCCGTGCCCTTCGTCGAAGCCGCCGCCGGGCGCGACCAGCGCATCACGCTGGCCGATGGCAAGGCGATCAACCTCAAGCTCCCCGCCGGGGTCGAGGACGGCACGATGATGCGCCTCAAGGACAAGGGCCACCCCGGCCCCGGCGGCAATGGCGACGGGATCGTGCTGGTCGAGGTCGGCGCCCACCCCTTCTTCCGGCGCGAGGGCGACAATATCCGCATGGAGCTGCCGATCACGCTCGACGAGGCGGTGCGCGGGGCCAAGGTCAAGTGCCCGACGGTCGATGGCCCGGTGATGCTGACAATCAAGCCCGGTTCGAGCAGCGGCACCGTGCTGCGGCTGGCGGGCAAGGGCTGGACGAAAAAGGGCGGCAAGGTGGTGGACGGCAAGCCCGAGCGCGGCGACCAGCTGGTGACGCTCGAAATCCAGCTGCCCGCCGATCTGGCCGCGCTTGAGCAGCGGCTCGAGGGCTGGGTCGACACCGCCCGCCCGCGCGAGAAATTCGGCCTGTAACGGGTCGCCGCGGCGCCAGCATGATGAACGGGCTCCTTGCCAGCAGGCCGGTGCAGGTGCTCCGCCGGGTGGGCTTGGGCACCTTCAGCGACGGTTTCATCCACGCCGGAAACCTTGCCTATCTGGCCATGCTGGCGATTTTTCCCTTCTTCATCCTCGGCGCCGCGCTGTTCGATCTGGTCGGCGGACGCGAGAATGCCGAAGCGATGATCGATGCGGTGGCCCGCGCCCTGCCCGAATCGGTTGCCAGCGTGATCGGGCCGGTGGCCGAGGACGTGATTTACGCGCGCTCGGGCTGGCTCTTGTGGCTGGGTGCGGGGGTCGGCCTGTGGACCGTCTCCAGCCTGATCGAAACGATCCGCGACATCCTGCGCCGCGCCTACCGCGCGCCGCCGGTCAAGGCGTTCTGGCGGACGCGGCTGTTTTCGGCCGGCCTGATCCTGGCCGCCGTGGTGGTGCTGATGCTGTCGCTGTTCGCACAGGTGGTGATCGGCGCGGCGCAGCAAGTGATCCTCGCCGCCTTTCCGCAACTGGCCGAACTGATCGCCGCGCTCGGCCGCGCGCGGATCGTGCCGGCGCTGGGACTGGGGCTGTCGCTGTGGGTGCTGTTCGCCACGCTCACCCCGCCCGAACACCGCAAGAGCCGCGCCCCGCGCTGGCCGGGGGCGCTGTTCACGGCACTGTGGTGGATCGCGGTGGCCATCGCCCTGCCGGTGGTGCTGCGCGCGTTCTTCACCTATGACCTGACCTACGGCTCGCTCGCCGGAAGCATGGTGACGCTGCTGTTTTTCTGGCTCGTCGGGCTGGGTCTGGTTATCGGCGCGGAACTGAATGCGGCGCTGGCGCTCGAAGAAGGCACGCCCGCCGCGGATAAGGCCAACGAGGAGAAGGCATAGATGAACGGTTTGATGGCGGGCAAGCGCGGGCTGATCATGGGGCTTGCCAACGACAAGTCGCTGGCCTGGGGGATTGCCAGGAAACTTGCCGAAGCAGGCGCACACCTGGCCTTTTCCTATCAGGGCGCGGCGCTGGCCAAGCGGGTGATCCCGCTCGCTGCCGAACTGGGCAGCGATTTCACCTTCGAATGCGACGTGGCGGACATGGCCTCGCTCGATGCCGCCTTCGCGACGCTGCAAAGCCGCTGGGACACGATCGACTTCGTGGTTCACGCGATCGGCTTTTCCGACAAGAACGAACTTCGCGGGCACTTTGTCGATACCAGCCTCGACAATTTCCTCATGACCATGAACATCTCGGTCTATTCGCTGGTTGCCGTCACCCGGCGCGCGGTGGCGATGATGCCCGAGGCTGGCGGGGCAATCCTCACCCTCAGCTATTACGGGGCCGAAAAGGTGGTGCCGCATTACAACGTGATGGGCGTGGCCAAGGCCGCGCTGGAAACCAGCGTGCGCTATCTCGCCAATGATCTCGGCCCGCGCAACATCCGCGTCAACGCGATCAGCGCCGGGCCGATCAAGACCCTCGCCGCCAGCGGGATCGGCGATTTCCGCTATATCCTCAAGTGGAACGAACTGAACGCGCCGCTGCGCCGCAATGTCACGATCGAGGATGTCGGCGGGGCCGGGCTCTATTTCCTGTCCGACCTCGCATCGGGCGTGACCGGCGAGGTGCATCATGTCGATGCGGGTTATCACGTGATCGGGATGAAGCAGGAAGACGCGCCGGATATCGCCCTGTCCTAACGGGCGGCGCGGACCACCACTGCCAGCCACACGAGACTGGCCGCAAGGAACACCCCAAGCGCGATGGCGAGCGCCCCGCCGAGCGCCGCAAGCAGGAAGGCAAAGGCATAAAAATCGCGCCCGGCGATGTCATCGATGAGGGTGCGACGCTGTCGCTGGCGGGCCTGCCGCACGCGCTTGACCCCGTCGAAATGGAGCACGCCCTCGCGCCGCCACGCCGCGCTGCCGAGGATCGCCAGCCCCACCGCCTGCACCCCGCACGCGCCCGCGGCGACCAGCGCGGCGGCGGCCCCGCCCTGCATCGCGAAGCTCGCCCCCGCGCCGGCGAGAAAGGCGAGATTGGTGCAGGCATCGACCAGGCTGTCGAGCGAGGCGCCAGCCCGGGAACTGCGGAAGGTGGCACGGGCGATCTCGCCATCGACCCCGTCGATCACCGAGGCGAGCTGGAACAGCACCGCCCCTGCCGCCAGCCCGGCGGGCGAGGGGAAGGCGATCAGGCAGGCCAGCATCGCCAGCGCCGCCAGCGCGGTGAGCAGCGTGGCATGGCCCGGACGCACCCAGCCAAGCCGCAGCAACACCCCCGATATCGCCCGCGACAGGGGCCGGTTGAGCCGCCGCGAGACGATGCCGTCGCTCGGCTTGGCGGTGGCCCGCAGGATTGCCCGCCCCGCCGCATCGAGCGCCGCGCGGGGATCGGGCGGGGGCGGCGGAACCGGCGCTGACCCAGCGAGGATCGCGGCGAGCCGCTCGGCATCGGGCAGGTCCTCGCCCGCAAGCACGACGCCATCGGTGCGGGTGCACACTTCCACCGCCATTCCGGGGGCCAGCCGCGCGATCTCGGCCATGGTGCGCGCGGCGAGCGCGCTGCCTTCGGGCAGCACCAGCACCAGCGGCGCATCGCCGCGGGCCATGTGCAGCGCCCGCGCCAGGCGCGCGGCGGCCGGCACGCCGGCCACGAGCCGGTCGGCATTGATCGCCGAAGCGAAGCGGAAAGCGGCAGTGCCTGTCATGCATCCTCGTAACGGCGCGCAATTGCAGCGCAAATCTCGCGCCTCTATGCAGGGACACACCAAGCGAGCGCAACTGTGCCCTCGCCCTCATCCGGTGACGCGTGATCAAGCCCGCTGCCTCGCCTGCCCCGCCTGAGCATCCGTCGCGCCCGGCGGAGCTGGAGGACTGGCTCAACGCGCGGCTCTATCACCCGCTGTCGCGGCGGCTGGCCCGCGCGCTCGCCCGCACCCGCATCACGCCCGACATGGTCTCGGCCGCAGGGGCGCTGGCGATCATGCTGGCGGCGGCGGCCTATGGCCGGCTGGCCTGGCCGTGGGGCGTGGCCTTGGGACTGATGCTGCACATGGGCTGGCACGTGCTCGACGGGGCCGACGGCGATCTTGCGCGGCTGACGGGGCGCAGCTCCCCGCACGGCGAGCTGGTCGACGGGATCTGCGACTATCTCGGCCATGTCGTGCTCTATCTGACGATGGGGTTCATCGCGGCAGGCCAGATCGGCGGCTGGGGCTGGGCGCTGATGGGGGCGGCAGGGGCCAGCCGGGTGGCGCAGCAGGCCCATTACGAAGGCGCGCGGCGGCAATACCAGCTGGCGGTCTATGGCACGCCGTGGATGGCCAGCAGCACCAGCGCCGCAACCGGCTGGCGGCATCCTTTCGTTGCCTATTACCTGTGGCTGACCGGCTGGATCGTGCCGCATGGCGCAGCGCTGCTCGAAGCCGTGCGCGACCCTGACCGCCGCGAACCGCTGCGCGCGGCCATGCGCGATCGGGCCAGCGCGTGGTTCGGGCCGATCAGCCCGCTCAGCGCGAACTACCGCACGCTTGGCATCGGCGCGGCGATGCTGGCCGGCCGGCCGCAGTGGTATTTCCTGTGCGAGGTGCTGGTGCTGGGCGCGGTGCTGGGAGCTTCGCTGGCGCGGGTGCGGCGCGAGTTCGGCGCGGCGCTTGATCAAGCCGCGCCGGCCAGCACCCGGCGGTAAAGCGCGAGATTGGCCGCAGCAAAAGCGCGCCAGTCAAGCTCTGCCGCGCGGGCAAGGCCGCGGGCGCGCAGATCGGCGGCGAGCGCGCCGTCCTCGGCCACTTGCCGCATCCTCACCGCCAGCGCGCCCGGATCGTGCGGATCGGCCAGCAGCGCCGCACCGGCGGTGACTTCGGGCATGGCCGAGCAATTGCTCGTCACCACCGGGCAGCCGCAGGCCATCGCCTCGGCCAGCGGGTTGCCGAAGCCTTCGATGAAGGAGGGGTGCAGCAGCATCGCCGCCCCGCTGTAAAGCTGCACCAGCGCGGGGCGATCGACGGCGCCGAGGAAATGCACCCTTCCGGCAAGGCCAAGCCGCGCCGCCAGCCGTTCGAGCGCGGGGCCGCTGTCGCCGCGCCGCCGCACCAGCACCAGATCGATGCCGCCCTGCGCGCCGAACGCCAGCGCGAAGGCCCTGAGCGCGCCCTCGTGGTTCTTGTAAGGCGCGCCCTGCCCGACGACGAGGACGTAGGCCCGCCCCGGCGGCACGCCGATGCGGGCAAGCGCAACCTCATCGCGCGGGAGCGTTCGGAAATCCTCTGCCACCCCCGACAGCGTAACCTTCACCCGCCCTGTCGCTTCGGGGGCGACGGCGCAGATCGCAGCGCGACTCGCCTCGCTCACCGTGGCGACCAGCGCCGAACGGGCCAGCGCGCGGCGGATGCCGTGGCCGTAGAAGCGCCGCTCGACCTGGCCCCAGACCGACGGATTGCACCATTGCGGATGCGTCAGCCACATCACATCGTGCACGGTGGTGATGGCCGGCATGGTCAGCCCGCCGGGCAGGATGTTGGCGGGGGCATGGAACAGGTCGATGCCCGCCAGGTTCACCGCCAGCGGCAGATGCAGCAGAGTGATCGGCCCGTTCGCCGGGCTCCGCACCACCCGCTCGCGCACATTGGCTGCCAAGCTCAGCGGTTCCTCACGCAAAGCATTGCGAAGAAAAATAAACTCGCAGTCAGGCGCAAGATCGGGCAGGTGCCTGACCAACGCCGCCACACATTCGCCAATGCCACTCGGTCGCGGACCGAGATAGCGGCAATCCACCGCGATCCGGGCCGCTGCTGAAGAGCCTACATCGCTCATTTGCAAATAAATTCTGGTCGATTTCGGTTCATCGAGAAAATCCCGCGTCCCGTCGCATCCGACAGCCGCCGTTCGGCTTCCCGGCAGCCCTGTTCGGCACACCTACGCACAATTCCGGGGGAGCGCACTGTAACACCCAGAAATCCGCAGTTTTTGGCACCGGTCATGACACCCTTTCTCGGGTTTCGTGGGCTAATGTGGCACGGAAATTGCGGGTCTCCAAAGGGTTCCGGTGCGAAATTCGTTCGGGTTGACAGGCGCTTGCTTTGAAGTGATGGCCTTCATACTGGATAGAGGGTAGTTGGATGAACCGCGCACGGGTTGCTATCGTCGGCGTTGGTAATTGCGCCAGTTCCCTGGTGCAAGGCGCGGCCTTTTACCGGCGCACCGGGGAGACGGTTGGCCTGATCCACGCCGCCGTCGGGCCCTACCATGTCAGCGATGTCGATTTCGTGCTGGGCATCGATATTGATCGCCGCAAGGTCGGCCGGCCGCTGACCGAGGCGATCTTTGCCGCCCCCAACAACACCCAGGTGTTCGAACGCGATCTGCCGCCCACGCCTGCGCGCGTGATGATGGGCCGCATCCTCGACGGGGTGGCCCCGCACATGACCAAGGCGGGAGAGCGCGGGTTCCAGCCCGCCGATCTGCCGCAGCCGGACAAGGCAGAGATCGTCGCCGCGCTCAAGCGCGAACGGGTCGATGTGCTGGTCAACTTCCTGCCCGTCGGATCGCAGGTGGCGAGCGAATTCTACATCGAATGCGCGCTCGAAGCCGGGGTCGGCGTGGTCAATGCCATCCCCGTGTTCATCGCCAGCGACGCTGCGTGGGAGGTCCGCTTCCGCCAGCGCGGACTGCCGATCGTGGGCGATGACATCAAGGCGCAGGTCGGCGCGACGATCATCCACCGCACGCTGTCGAGCCTGTTTTCTGCCCGCGGTGTCAAGGTGGAGCGCACCTACCAGCTCAACACCGGCGGCAATACCGATTTCATGAACATGCTCGATCGTGACCGGCTGACGCACAAGAAGCTGTCCAAGACCGAAGCGGTGCAGGCCGCGCTCGCCGCACGGCTGGAGGAGGAGAACATCCGCATCGGCCCATCCGAATATGTGCCCTGGCAAAAGGACAACAAGATTGCCTTCGTGCGGCTCGAAGGCACGCAATGGGGCGGGGTTCCCATGAACCTCGAACTGCGCCTCTCGGTCGAGGACAGCCCCAATTCCGCGGCCTGCGTGATGGACGCGATCCGCTTCTGCAAGCTGGCGCGCGATCGCGGCGAGGGCGGCACGCTGGCTGCCGAAAGCGCCTATTTCTGCAAGCACCCGCCCCAGCAGATGGCCGAGGATTGCGCGCTCGCGCTGCTCGATGCGCGCGCCCTGCCCCAACTGGATGCTGCCGAATGAACCATCCGCCCTGCTGCCAAGGATAAACGCGCCGCCCTCTCCCCCAACCTCTCCCGCCGAGCCACCGATGAACGCACTGATCCTTGCTGCCGGGCATGGCAGCCGCATCGCCGCCCTCGGAGCTCCCAAGCCGCTGGTGCCGGTGGCGGGCGTGTGCCTGCTCGAATGGTCGGTGCGGCAGGCGGCCAGTGCCGGAATTACCCACGCGGTGGTGGTCACCGGCCACCGGGCGAGCGAGATCGAAGCGCGCCTGCCGGGCATCGCCTATCGCACCGGGGTCATTATCGAGGTGGCGCGCGTCGCCGACTGCTCGCGCCCCAACGGCTACTCGGTGCTGGCCGGGGCGGACATGATCGAAGGCAATTACCTGCTGTTGATGGCCGATCACCTTTTCGCCGGCGGATTGCTGCGGCGGCTGGTGCAGGATATGGGCCGCGCCCGCGGGGCCTCGCTGGCGATCGATCACAACCTTGCCGGGCCGACCATTGATCCCGATGATGCAACCTGGGTCCGCTGCCGCGCCAATGGCCAGATTGCGCGCATCGGCAAGCGCCTGACCCGTTATGACGCGGTCGATTGCGGGGCCTTCATCGCCACCCCCGAACTCGCCGAAGCGATCGCCGAGGCGGTGTCCGATGGCGCGGCGGGGAGCCTGTCTGATGGGATGCAGCGCCTTGCCGAGCGCGGCGCAGCCGACACCGTCGATGTCACCGGCCATTGGTGGATCGATGTCGACGATCCGCGTATGCACGCCATCGCCGAAGCCGATGCGCCGTTCCACCTGGTAGGTGCCATGCGCCAGTTGGCGCGGACCATCGCCGCCTGACTTACGGGCCGCTCAGCGCGTTTCCGGTCGCCACGATCGAGAAGGCGGTGCTCGAAATCGTCTGCAGGAAGCGTTCCAGTTCCACCCCCGGCGCGGTCGAGATGTAGAGCACGTCGCCGTCACGCATCCGGAAATCCTGCATCGCGAACAGGCTGGCCGCATCGGTCATGCGTAAGGTGTAAACCACCGGCACGCGCCCGTCGGCGGTCGTCCGGACATCCGGCCCCGCCAGCGCCGGCAGCGCCCCACGGTCTTCCAGCCGGAACACGAACACTCCCTTCACATCGGCCCGGCGATCATTCAGCCCGCCCGCCCGGCCGAGCGCTTCGGCCAAGGTAATGCCATTGCCCTCGAACGGCACCTCGGCATTGCGCTGCACCGCGCCCAGCGCGACGAAGCTGAAGGGCTGGTGCTGCACCGTCACCACGTCGCCCGGACGCAGGCGGATATTCTGGAGCGGGTCATTGATGACCCGTTCCAGCGGCATCACCGCACGGCTGTTGCCGCGGGCGATCTGCACCGTGGATTGCTCGATCGGCTGCTTGGTGCCGCCGGCAACCGCCAGCGCATCCAGCAGCCGCTCCCCGCGCGCGGAAAGGCTGATCTGGCGGCTTGCCGCCACTTCGCCGAGGATCGTGGCGGTGCGGGTTTCGTTGGCCACCAGCCGTACCATCGCCTGCGGATCATTGGCGCGGCGCCGCAGCCGTCCGACGATCAGCGATTCGACCTGCTCGGGGCGCATCCCCACCACCTTGATCCGCCCGACGAAGGGGATCGCGATCATCCCGCTCTCGTCCACCTGCTGGCGCGGGATCGGGGAATTGGCGGCGACATCGAGGCCCCGGCCAAGCTGCTGATCGCCCGGCACCGACCCGAACAGCACCGCCGGCGGGGCTTCCCAGATGGCGATATCGATCTGGTCACCCGGTGCAATCACCGTGGCCGAAACCCCGCCATCGCCGAACAGTTCGGCAAAGCTCGCCGCCTTTTCGTATTGGGCAAGCTCCGCCACCACATCGGCACTGAGCGGCAGAACCTTGATCGCGCCCTCGGCATAGGTCTGCCCGTCTTCCTGCGCGCTGCGGATCGCACCGGTCGAGGGGCCGGCCCCGCCCAGGCTGGTGCAGGCCCCCGCAAGGCCCAGACACAACGCCGCCAGCGCGGGTTTGGCGATCAGGCGCAGGCGCAGCAGGGTGAAAGCGGGCATGGCAATCTTCCTGAAGGGCAGGGCGTTACAGGTGCCGGTCATAGACGGCCTTGAGACGTTCGCGATAGATTTCCGGGCTGTAGCGCGCGGCCTGCTGGTGCCCCAGCGCGATGTAATGGTCGCGCAGGGCCGCATCGGCATCGAGCGTGCGGATCGCCTGGGTGATCGCCTGGGTATCATAGGGATCGACCATCAGCGCCGCATCGCCCGCCACTTCGGGCAGCGAGGAGGTGTTCGAGCAGATCACCGGGGTGCCGAGCAGCATCGCCTCCAGCACCGGCAGGCCGAAGCCTTCGTAGAGCGAGGGGAACATCGCCACCTTGGCCCCGCGGATCAGGCTGACCAGCAGCGGGAAGGGGGCATAGGGCATCTGGATGATCCGCTTGCGCGCGCCGCGGCGGCGTTCAAGGCTGCCATAGACCGTCCCCGTCTCGCCCAGCAGCTTCAATTCCTGCTCCGACTTCCACGCCTGCGCGCCGACGATCACCAGCGGGGTATCGACCTGCGAGGACAGGTAGGCCTCGATCAGCCGCCCGATGTTCTTCTTCGGCTCGAGCGAGCCCCAGAACAGGAAATAGCCCTTGTAGTCGAACCCCGTCAGCCCCTCGACCTCGCGCGCGACCTGGTCTTCGGGCTTGAAGCGGTATTTGTCCGGGATGCTGACCGACTGGTAGGTGTTGGTGATCTTGTGTTCGGGGATGCCGATCAGTCTGACCAGATCGCGCTTCGAGTTTTCCGATACCGTGACGATGTGCGCGGCAGCGCGGCCGAGCTTTTTCATCAAGCGGTAGTAATGCCGCTTCTGATCCAGCGTGGTGTAGGGCAGCCGCAGCGGCACCAGATCGTGCAAGGTGTAGATATTGGGCCGCCCGCGAACCTTGATCGGCAGCGGGTAGGTCCAGTGCGCCAGATCGGGCTTTTCCGGCAGGCGAACCGCCAGCAGCATCTTCCACAGGCGATAGACGCCATTGGCGCGCGCGAACACGTCGGGCGCGTTGTAAAGCCGGTCGAACTTGGGCAGGCGCGACTGGAAGGTGCGGGTGATGACATTGCCCGTCACCGGTATCTGGCGCGCGCCCACCGCCAGCGGCCCCTGCACCGCCTGATAGGCGCGTTCGAGCAATTCGAGCCATTTGAGCCGTTCATCGACCGCGGAATCGAAGAAGTAGATCTCGCGCAGCAGATCATTGCGGGTGGCGCTGGCATTGTTGCCATAGAGCACGTCCACCTCGTGCCCGAGACCCGCGATCTCGTAGCTGAGGTTGCGCGCATAGGTCGCCACCCCGGTGCCTTTTTCGAGGCCGAGATTGTACCCGTCGATGAGGATTCGGCTCATGCCCGGCAGGACCTCACTTCTTGCGGATGATCAGGCCGAAGGACGTCACCGCCCAGCGCTGGATCTGCAACTTGAGATGCTCGTCGACGCTGTAGGGCGGGGTGTCGATATGCTGATCGAGCGGCTGCTGGCCGAGGTTGAAGTTGAACTCCATCTCCGCCCCCATCAGCTTGAGCCGGCGCTCAAGCAGCAGGAAATCACGCTTGCGGAACAGCACGGTGCTGGCGTTGTCGAGCGTTTCGTTGTCCGAGGAGCAGTTGAATTCGGTGGTGTGCACCGCCACCCCTCCGGGCTTCAGACACCTGACCGAATTGATCACGAATTCAAGCCCGTGCATGATCGAGCCAAGGTGCTCGAAAGCGCAGGCGGACCAGCAGAAGTCGAACTGGCCTTCCAGATCCGCATCGATCGCGTTCATGTCCATGAAGCGGAAGTCGACCAGCTTGTCGAAAGTCTCGGGATCGCAGATCGCGCGATCATTGAGCGAGGCCTTGTTGCGCGCGTGCTGCGCGGTCTTGACCCAGCCGGCTTGCTGCGCCTCTTCGGGTTCGAGATCGGTTGCCAGCACCGACACCCCGTTCTTGGCGAAAACCGCTGCCAGCGGCTCGAGCCCGACCCCGAAGCCGAGCGCGCGCTTTCCTGGCACCAGCATATCGTGGGTCTTGAGCGCCTGGAGGATGTAGCAGAACTCCCACTGCTTGCGGTGCATCCGCGGCAGCTCGCGGATTTCCTTGCACCAGTAAGCATAGTGCGGCTCCTCCATCTGGCTTTGCGTGCAGGCCTGCGACACCGGCGCCCACAGCGTCGGCTCAGGCGTATCCTCGTCAGGCTGCGCCAAGGTCGGCGGCCCATCGGAGATAGAGGAACGGTAGCGAAACTTCCACAAAAGGGATTTGAACATGGCGGCGACCCTCTTACGCAGTGGCAACCGGGATGTTCGGCCAGCCCGGCGGCGGCTTCCACCCGATCAGTTCCTTGAAGTCGGCATAGGCGACCTCGAAATCGTCATATTGCACCAGCCGGCCATCGTGCAGCACCGCCCAGCGGTTGCAATGATCGCGGACATAGGCGGCATCATGCGAGATGATGATCATCGCCCGGTCGGCGCGCTTCTCGAACAGCTCGACATTGCAGCGATCATGGAAGCGCGCATCGCCGACCGAGGCGATCTCGTCGATCAGGAAACAGTCGAATTCGATGATCATCGAGATCGCGAAGGCGAGCCTCGCGCGCATCCCAGAGGAATAGGTGATCACCGGCTCGCGCAGATAGGGGCCAAGCTCGGCGAACTCCTCGACAAAGGCGAGGTTGCGTTCGAAATCCTGCTGGTAGATGCGGCTGATGAAGCGGACATTGTCGGCACCGGTCAGCTGGTGCTGGAACGCGCCGGAAAAGGCCAGCGGCCAGGAGATCGAAATATCGCTCTCGATCGTGCCCGCCGTCGGCCGTTCGGCCCCGCTGATGAGCCGCACCAGCGTGGACTTGCCCGCCCCGTTGCGCCCGAGAATGCCCAGTCGCTCGCCCATGGCAAGATCAAAGCTCAGCCCCTCGAACACCAGCTTCTCGCCAAACCGGGTCTGGTAGACCTTCTTGAGATCGCGCACCCGGATCATCCTGGCACCACCCGGCGCGAAACATAGCGCAGCGCAATCAGCGCCACGAGCGTGAGGACGAGGTTGAACGGGATCAGATAGGCCAGATCATAGGTCGCCCGCGCGCGATCCCCGAAGTACCCTTCGCGCAGGAATTCGATTGCGTGCACCGTTGGAATGTAGAGCACGATTTCCTGCGCGAACAACGGCAGCGCAGCCACGATGAAGGCCGCGCCCGACAGCGGGAACAGCAGGTAGGAGGCCGGGTGCCACAGCTTGTCGACCAGTTCGCTCATGTGCGACAGCGCCCCCAGCCCGATCGCCAGCGCACTGCCGAACCATGTCAGCATCAGCCAGCCGGCGGCGACCTTGAGGAAATCCTCGGGCGGCTCCATCCATTCGAGTGCGATGAACAATATCGAAAGCGCCGCAAAGGAAATCGTCGCCCCGCCGAATTCCAGCAGCAGGCGCGCGATGTAGATATCGAACACCTTGATATTGCGATGATACATCAGCGCCAGATTGTTCTGCAACGCGCCAATGCAGCGGCCGGGCATGTTGCGCCACAGCAGCACGCTGGAATAGCCGGTGAGCGCGAAGGCCGAGATCGGCAGATCGCTGCCATGCACCGATTTGGTCGCCGTCCACAGGATCGTCACCCCGATGGTGAAGATCATCGGTTCAACGAACAGCCACAGGAAGCCGATATTGTGCCGCCCGTAGCGCGTCAGCATCTCGCGCCGCAACAGCGCGTCGATCACCCGCCACTGGATACGCAGCGAATGGCCGAACGCGGGCCGGGGGGCGGGGGCCGTCGCCATCAGTCGCGGTGCTCGCGCACACCGATCGCCAGCATCGACAAGACGCCCCAGGCCAGCAGGCCGAGCACGAGCGCGGCGAGGATCGAGCGGATGCGGCGCGGTTCCTCGGGATAGTCCGGCAGGCTCGGGGCGGCGATCTTTTCAAGATAGGCCTGCTTGCGCCGCGCCTCGGCCCGCGCCTCCTGCAACGCGGCGCGGGTGGCGGCGAGCTGTTTTTCGGCAAAATCGACATCGACCTGCAATTCCTGGTAGCGGGTCAGCGCCGAGGACAGCGAGGAGCGTCCGCCTGTCAGGTTGCCGCGCGCCTCCTCGATCTCGCGCTGGAGATCGCGCACCTGGGTTTTCAGGAAGGGAATCTGTGAGGCTTCGGGGGTGTAGGTCTGGAGCTGGCGCAGGCGCGTTTGCGTGGCGATCAGCTCGTCCTGCAGCTTGGAGATCATCTGCAGCCCGACTTCGGATTCCTGCACCGGATCGACGATGCCGCTGGTGTTGCGATATTTCGCCAGCGCCAGGGCCGCCGCGCGCGCCTTCTGCGCCGCGTCCTCGACCTCGCCTTCGGCAATCGCGATCATGTCGGCCTGCGAACGCTGCGACAGGCTGTTGACCAGCGCCTCGGACTGCTCGACCAGCCGGGCGTTGATCGCCTGCGCCTGTTTGGGGGTGTAGGCACGCACACGAATGGTCAGCACCCTCGTCGTGGCACCCTCCTCGACATCAAGCTTCTTCTGGAAGTAGCGGTAGAATTCCTCGTCACTGTCTCCCATCAGGCCGAACCGGTCGAACCAGAATAGCTCCGGATCGGAGTAAGCTTGTTTGAGCGCGCCGTCGGCATTGGCCTGGGAAACCGCGGCGCGCGATTGCAGGTAGGCGACCACGGTGTTGTTGCCCTCGCTCGGCGCGCCGAACCCGGTCTTGTCGAGCGCCAGATCGAGCGGGGATTGCGGCCCCTGCGAGGGACTGCGCACGACGATGCGCGACTCCGAGATATACACGTCCTCGGCCAGAAGCCCGTAATAGAGGATCGCCAGCAGCGTCGGCACGATCACGATCAGCAGCGCCGGGCTGGCGAGGGATTTGAGACGGTCAATCACGCGGCAAGCACTCGTTCGCTCTGGGGTGTGGCAGCGGCCTGGGCGCGCAGCTGCGGGGCGGCGATGAAGCGCTCTACCACATGAAAATGCTCCGGCCAGCGTGGCATCGTGAAACCCTCCACCCGGTGCGCGGGTTCGTGCAGCGCGGCAAGGATCGCCGCGCGCCAGCCGGCGCGGTCAGACGGGTCAACAAGGCTGGCCGCGCCCTGCGCCACTTCACGAAACACCGGCAGGTCGCTGGCAATCACCGGGGTGCCGGCCTGCAACGCTTCAACGACCGGCAGGCCGAAACCCTCTGCCAGGCTCGGCATCAACAGCGCGCGGGCGCGGCGGATCAGCGCGGCGAGATCTGCGTCGGTGCAGCAAGGGCGGTGCTCGACATGGGCGGCAAGGCCCGGCACCTGGGCCAGCGGGGCGAGCAGAGCGCCCGTCATCGGCCCGGTCTGCCCGGCCAGCACCAGCCGCGGCGTGGCCGGCCCCATGCGCGCGGCGAAATCCTGCCACAGCTCAAGCAGCAGGCGGTGGTTCTTGCGCGGCTCGATCGTGGCGATGCACAGGAAAAAAGGCGCAGCAGGCAGCGGTTGCGCGCCGGTATCGGCGGACAGTTCCTCCCCCGCCAGCGGTGCAACCGCAAGCGGCGGCAGCGGCAGCCCAACCTCGGCCGCGAAAGCCGCAAGATCAGCGCGCACCGCCTGCGATCCAAGGATGATCCCCGCGCCGCATTCCAGCGCCTGCAGCACCCGCCCGCGATGGCGCCGCACCGCGTGAGGGCGCGAGAATTCGGGATGCCGCAAGGGGATGAGATCGTGTACGAAATAGAACGGCCGCACGCCCGCCTGCCGCACCCATTCGCGGTGCACGGCCAGATCGAAATCGGTGTGGCCGATGTTGAGATAGGCCCGTCCGGCGAAGGCCGGCCGCCGGGACCGCGTCACCAGCGCAGCCGAGAGCAGCCGCGCCATCCGCCCGCGCGCGCCACGTCCCGGCGTGTCGAGCAGATCGAACAGCATGGCCGAATCGCGTTCCGACAAGACCCGCACCAGCCCGCGATGCTGCACCACCGCACGCGCGCGGCTGCGGAAATGGCGCAAGTAGGCGGTGCACACCCGGTCAATCCCGGTTGGCTGACGCCCGGTCCAGCTGCGCGCGACAAGGCGGGTGACATCGAGCAGCACGCTTGCCGCCGCGCGATCGGGGGCCAGCACAGCATCAGGCCGCACGCGCGCGCTCCCGCGGCCAGCGGCGCCGGATGGGGCAAAACCGGGAAGGGAAGGGCGCAACCCGAGCGACGATCATGGCGTGTCCTTGCAGGGTTGTTCCTGTCGTTTCAAGCAGATATGCCGCCATTGCGGGGCTATCCGGTGCAGGCCAGACAGCCCCGTGATAGAATTTGCGCGGCCAGAGACAAGGGCGGGAAACCCCCAGGATGCCGCCAGTCGTTGCTGGGGTGCGACGACCCGCCGGCCCTTAGCCGTAGAACTCCGCGCGCAGGTGATCGTCGAACACTGGAGAGGGGGCGGGCAACGGCGCATCGCCGGCCGCCACCAGCGCGATCCGTTCAAGGCTGCTGGTTTGGGTGGGATCGGCCTGCGCCTGCATCAGGCCCGTCTCGGTGCTGCTTGGGGCAGTGAACCAGCCGGCATAGGTTTCTGGCCCGAAGCCGTTGGCGGTGAGATAGTCGATCACCTGCTGCTGGCTCTGGTAATTGGCATAGCGGATATTGCCATCGGCGTGCATCAGCGCGCGCAA
>JBKBOH010000017.1:0-52672 GCA_046294975.1 Erythrobacter sp.
CGTGCTTGATGCGATGCTGATGGCGGGCCGCGTAGGCGCCGCGGCCGAGGGCGTCGGCGTTGCCCGCGGGGCGATGGAGATGACCATCGCCTATCTCAAGCAGCGCAAGCAGTTCGGCCGCTTGATCGGCGAATTCCAGGCATTGCAACACCGCGCCAGCCACCTCTATTCCGAAGTCGAGATCGCCCGTGCTGTTACCATCAAGGCGCAGCAACTGCTTGATGCAGGTGCACAAAGTGCCGATTTGATGGCGAGCGTCGCCAAGGCCAAGGTGGCCAAGGCCGCGCGCCTTGCCGTGCAGGAAGGCGTGCAGATGCACGGCGGCATAGGCATGACCGACGAATACGACATCGGCCTTTACATGAAGCGCGACCGCGCCCTGGCCGAGTTCCTCGGCGATGCCTACTTTAACGCCAACCGCGTGGCCACCCTGAGCGGATATTGAGATGATGGACATTCAATCACTCTTCAGCCTCGAAGGCCGCATCGCGCTCGTCACCGGCGGCAGCCGCGGGATCGGCAAGATGTTTGTCGAGGGCCTGCTCGCGGCGGGTGCGCTGCGGGTCTATATCTCGGCGCGCAAGGCCGATCAGATGCAGGCGACGATCGACGAATTCGGCGGGGACAAGGTCATCGGCATCCCTGCCGACCTGTCGCAGATGGACGGGATCGTCAGCCTCGCTGATGAAATGAAGCGCCGCGAGAACCATCTCGACATCCTCATCAACAATGCCGGTGCGGCCTGGGGCCAGCCCTATCTCGAATTCTCGGAAGCCGGCTGGCACCGGACGATGGATCTCAACGTCAAGACCCCGTTCTTCCTCACCCAGAAGCTCCACGATCTGCTGGTCGAAGGCGGCAAGCACGGCCATCCGGCCAAGGTGATCCATGTCTCCTCGATCGACGGGCAGCGGATCAATCCGTGGGAAACCTATGCCTATCAGGCCTCCAAGGCGGCGGTGATCCAGCTGACGCGGCGCATGGCCGCGCGGCTGATCCAGGACAATATCGTCGTCACCTCGATCGCGCCGGGGGCCTTCCCCAGCGAGATGAACCGTGCCGCCAAGGATGCGCCCGACGCTTCGGCTGCGGGCATTCCGGCCAAGCGCATCGGGACACCAGAGGACATGGCGGCGGCCGCGATCTACCTGTGCAGCCGCGCGGGCGATTACGTGGTGGGCGAAACGCTGACGGTTGATGGCGGGGTGGTCAACGCCCACCTGCCGAGCCACTTCGCCGATCCGGCCGGCAAGCACTGAGGCACGACTAGCGCTCCTGCAACCGGGCAGGAGCGGCCACCGGCGCGGGTCGCCGGATGATCGCCCTGCTCGCGCTCTTGCCGTCGAGCAGCAGCAGCGAGATGCGGCGGTTGCGCGGATCGGCGGGATCCTCGGCCACCAGCGGCTCGGTATCGGCCACGCCTTCGATCCGGGCGATGTGGTTCATCGGCACCCCGCTGAGCACCAGCGCCTGCCGCGTCGCTTCGGCCCGCCCGGTCGAAAGCGACCAGTTGTTGGCCACCACTCCGCTCCGCCACGGCAGCGAATCGGTGTGGCCGCGCAGGATCAGCGGAGCGCGTTCGTCCCGGAGCGTTTCGGCCATCACCTCCAGCAGCCCGCGCGCCTCCTTGGTCAGGATCGTGGTGCCAAGCTCGAACATCGAGAAATCGGCATTGTCCATCAGATCGATCCGGATCCCCTCGGGTGCGCGCATCACCCGCACCTGCCGCGCGAGGTGGGCGAGCTGGCGGCGCTTGACCAGCTTCTTTTCGATCGTGTCGCGCAATTCCTTGAGCTTTTCCGAATCGAGCTCGCCGCGCCCGCCGCCTTCGACCGGCCCGCCCGTGACCCCGCGCGGAATGGTGATCGCGCGCGTCCCGGTCTGGCCCATGGCATGGGGATAATTGTCCGCGTCGGTAATCGACGATCCGCCCAGCAGCCCGTCTGACCCTGCGCTTTCCTGCCGCAGCTTGACCAGCGTCGGGGTGAAGTAATCGGCGATGCCCTTGCGCTGCTTTTCCTCGGTAGCGCCGAGCAGCCACAACAGCAGGAAGAAGGCCATCATCGCGGTGACGAAGTCGGCATAGGCCACCTTCCACGCCCCGCCGTGGTGTCCGGCCTCGACGATGGTGACCTTCTTGACGATGATCGGCGCGGGAATTGTCGTCGCTGCGCCTTCGCCCGACTGGGTGGGATCGGACAAGGCCACCTCAGCGGCCCCGCATCATGTCGAGCAGCTCGGTCAGCTTGGGGCGGTGTGCGGGCGGCAGGCCCGAACGCGCGGCTTCCAGCACCAGCGGCTGAGGATAACCGTGCAGGCTGGCGATAATCACCTGCTTGATCGAATGAAACATCTGGCTGTCGTGGGCATTGATCTGCTTGAGCCGCCCGCCGAGCGGCCCGGCAAAGCCATAGGCCAAGAGCACGCCCAGAAACGTGCCCACCAGTGCCGAACCGATCATGTGGCCAAGGATTTCGGGCGGCTTGTCGATTGCGCCCATGGTCTTGATGATGCCCAGCACCGCGGCCACGATTCCCAGCGCGGGCAGAGCGTCCGCGAGCGACTGGATCATGTGCTGGGGTTCTTCCATTTCATGCAGCTGGGTCTTGATCGCGCTGTCGATCACGTCCTCGACCGCATGGGTATCGAGCGTGCCCGAGGACACCACCAGCAGGGTAAGCGGATCGCAGATCATCGCGCTCACCACCGGATCGGCCTGAAGCTTGGGATATTCGGAGAAGATCGTCGAGGCTCCCGGCTCGGTCACATGGCTTTCGAGCGCCACCGCGCCTTCCGCGCGCAGCAGCTTCATCAGCTTCGATGTCAGCGCGATGGCATCGATGTGATCCTGGTCGCTGTATTTCGGGCCCTTGAAGATCTTGCCGATCCCGCTGCCCAGCAATTTGATCTCGTGCATCGAATTGCCGATCAGCGTGGCCCCCATGGCCGCGCCGCCGATCATCATGAATTCCAGCGGCAGTGCTTCCAGCACCGGCCCCAAGGCGCCCCCGGCGAGGATGAAACCGCCGAACACCATGGCCAGCAAGACGACAATTCCGATGGCGACAAACACCTGAAGCTGCTCCCTTCAAGACTGTCAGCGCAGCGCGTCGAACAACGACAGCGCGCTCACCCGGGCGAAGGCGGCCTGGCTCGCTTCCAGCGCGGTCAGCGATTGCTGGAGCCGCGCGATGGCCTCGGCGATGTCGGTATCGCCCACGCGGCTGCGGCGTTCGGCCAGCGTCACACCGCGATCGGCCTGCTGCTGCTGCACCTGTTCGATCCACACCAGGCGGGTGCCGAGGATGGTCTGCGCGCGATTGGTGGTGTCGAGTGCGGCGTCGATCCCTTCAAGCGCGGCGCGCGCGGCTGCGGCGGGATCGGGCGAGCCGCCATCCAGCGCCTCGGCCAGCGCGCCGAGCACGGCGAAGGCGCTGGTGGGGGTGCCGCCAAGATCGAACTGGAAGATTTCGCTGCCCGGCAAGCCGCGCTCGATCGCGGTGCCGGGGGCAACCGGCACCGCGCCGCTGGTGGCCGTGCCGGCATAGGTGACATTGCCCCCCGCATCGCGGACGAAGGCCGGATCCGAGGACAGGCCGGCAAACAGCGGCTCGCCGGTCAGCGAGGCGGCGTTGGCGCGGCTGAACAGCTCCTCGTTCAGCTGGCCGAGTTCAAAGGCGATCGCCTGCCGTCCGTCCTCGCCGGTCGGGGTGTTGGCTGCCTGTAGCGCCAGCTCGCGCGCGCGCTGGAGCAGCGCGGTGACAGCCTCCAGTTCGCGCGAGACCGCGCCCAGATCCTCGCCCAGCCGGGCGGCATTCTCCTTTTCGACCCCGGCCAGCGCGCTAAGCCGGGCGATGCTGCGCAGCTGTGCGGCGGCAGCAGGATCATCCGAGCCGCGTTCGATACGCTGGCTGGTGGCAATCTGGCTGCGGGTGCGCTCGATCGCCCCGCGCAGCTCGGCCATCTGCGCGAGCGAACGGTTGAAGAAGGATCCGGTCGAAGTGCTGACGAAACTCATGGCGCGCGGCTCCCGCTTACCTCAGGCCCAGAAGGGTATCGAACAGTTCGGCGGCAACCTGGATCACCCGGCTGTTGGCCTCGAACGCCTGTTGCAGCCGCACCAGATTGGCGGCCTCGGTATCGAGATCGACCCCGGTTTCGCGCAGCAGCTCGGCCTCGGCACTGGCCGCGACCACGCCCAGCCCCTCGCGCCGGCGGTCGAGCGTGGCCACCCGGCTGGACAGGCCGAGCAGCAGCGCATCGGCCCCGGCAGCAGGGCCGGTTTCGGCCCCGAGCGCGCCGAGCAGCGCGGCGAGATTGCCGGTGTGACGACTGCCCGCGGGCGAACCGGCAGGGGCAGTGGCAAGCCCTTCGGCAGAGGACAGCGCCAGCGCGATATCACCCGCTCCGGTACCTGAAAACAGCGGCTGGCCGGGGGCTCCGGCAGCGTCCGCGCCAGCGGCTTGCGCGCCATTGGCGATCGCGATCACCGAGGCGGCGAGGCTGTCGATCCCGGTCTGGAGCGAAGCCATCTCGGCCAGGGCTGCGGCACGGCCGGCCATCGCGCCGCCGGCTGGGGCAAAGGCGGTGCCGCCAAGGTCGAAGGCGAGCGTGCCGTCGGGATTGACGCTCACCGCTACGCTGCCAGCCGCCCCGCCTGTCACCAGCGCGACCGGGGGGGCAGCGTCGATGGTCACGTCGGCGGTGCCATTATCGTAGATGGTGGTGGTGATCCCGAACTGTTCGGCCAGACCGCGCAGCGCCTTGTCGCGCGCATCGAGCAGCGCCGCGCGCCCCGCCGTGCCTTCGCGCGCGGCGACGAGTTTGCGGTTGACCTCGGCCAGCTCTGCGGCAAGCGCGTTGACATCGCGCACGCCGGCCGCGGTTTCGCCCTGCACCAGACTGCGGGCATTGACGAGGGTGCTGTCGGCGACGCGGAAACTGCCGGTCATCCGCCGCGCGCTTTCCAGCGCCGAAAGCCGCAGGGCCGGTTCGAGCGGGTTGGCTTCAAGCTGGGCGAGCGCCGCCTCGAATGCGACGATGCCGGTGTACAGCCCCGAATTCTCCAGCGCCCCCTCGGCCTCGCGCAGGGCGAAGAATTCGGCTTCCGCTGCGGTCAGCGCCGAGGAGGCATCGCGCGCCTGACGCTGCACCAGCGCGCTTTCGGCCCGCACCACCACGCCCGGACGAACCCCGCCGAGCGAATCCGCCGAAGCGCCGATGCCGATATTGCCGGTCATCACCAGTTCGCCTTGCGTGAGCGTGCGGCGCGAATAGTCCGGGTTGGCGGCATTGGCGATGTTCTGCGCGGTCAATTCAAGGTTGAGCCGCGCGGCGGTGAGGCCCGAACGGCCGATGGTGAAGATCGCGGAAGGCATTACCCATCCCCTTTGGCAGGAAGGTATTGCGCGAGGCTCGCCTCGATACTGCGGGCAAACCCGAAGGCCCCGCTGGCGGCGGCGACATCGGCAAGGTGTTCATCGCGCATGGCCTGGAACTGCTGCATTCCCCCGCCGGTGAGCGGGGTTTCCTCGGCAAAGCTTGCGGCCCGCGCGCTGGCGAGCAGCTTGCGTAGCATGATCGCCTCGAAGCCTTCGGCCGCCTTACGCAGCTCGGCGCGCTCGTGCGAGAGCGCCGAGCTGCTGGCGGGGCCAAGCGCGCGGGAAAAGGGGGAAGAGGCAGGCAGGCTGATCACAGCACCACCATTTCGGCTTGCAGGCTGCCTGCCTGCTTGAGACTTTCGAGGATCACCACCAGATCGGAGGCCCCGACACCCAGCAGGTTCAAGGCATCGACGATCTCCGACAGCGATGCCGCGCCGGGCACGTAGGCGACCCGCTCGGCGGTTTCCTCGACGGAAATATCGCTCGATTGCTCCACTGCGGTCTGGCCACGGCTGAACGGGGCCGGTTGCACCACCACCGGGTTTTCCTCGATCCGGATCACCAGCTTGCCGTGGCTGACCGCGGCAGGCGACAGGCGCACCGCATCATTGATGACAACCGTGCCAGTGCGGCTGTTGACGATCACCCGCGCCGCCACCGGGGCGGGGGTGACGGTGAGCATTTCGATTTCGGCCATCACCGCCGAACGCAGGTCATTGCCCTGTGGCAGGGCGAGTTCGATGCTCACCCCGTCGGCAATGGTGGCGACGCCGGGAAAGCGCGCGTTGATCGCATCGCGCACGCGCGCGGCGGTGAGGAAATCGGCCTCGTGCAGGTTGAAGCGCAAGGTCGGCGACTGGTCGAACCCGGTCGCCACCGCGCGCTCCACCGTGGCACCGTCCGCAATCCGGCCCACGGTTGCCACATTGACGCTGACCTGCGAGCCATCGCGTCCCGTGACACCGAGGCCGCCAACCGCGACATTGCCCTGCGCCATGGCGTAGATCTGCCCGTCCGCGCCATACAGCGGGGTAAGGATCAGCGCCCCGCCCCTGAGGCTCAGCGCCTGGCCGAGGGTGGAAACGGTAATGTCGATCCGCTGGCCCGGCTTGGCGAAGGGCGGCAGTTCGGCGGTGACGATCACCGCGGCGGCATTGCGCAGGATCGGCGAGACGCCGGGCGGCAATTGCAGTCCGAGCCGGCCCGAAACGCCCTTCATCGCCTCGGTGACATATTGCAGGTTGTTATCGCCCGTGCCTTGCAGGCCGACGACCACGCCATAGCCGGTCAGCTGGTTGGCGCGCAGGCCCTCGAACTGGCCGAGATCGCGGATGCGCTCGGCCGCCGCAGGGGCGGGGATCTGCCCGGCGATCAAGGCGATCAGCATGGTGAGGATCGGCGCTAGAAGGCGGATGCGGTTCATGGCAGCGGCCTCCTCTAAAGCGGCGAGATCATGTTGAAGAAGCGGCTGAGCCAGCCCGGACGGCTCGCCTGCTGCACCGCGCCCTTGCCCGAATAGATGATCCGGGCATTGGCGACCTGCGAGGAGGCAAGGCGGTTGTCGGCGTCGATGTCGATCAGGCGGATGCGCCCGGCGAACTGCACCCATTCATCGCCCTGGCTGAACATCATCTGCTTTTCTCCGACCACTTCGGCGGTGCCGTTGGGGTAGATCGCGGCGATGGTGACCGCGACGGCCCCGTTGAGGCGGCTCTGCTGCGCGGCATTGCCCCCACCAGTGAACGACCCTTCGGCCGCAGCTTTAAGGGCTTCGGGGTTGAGGAAATCGAGCGGGCCGGCGGCGGGCGGGGTGATGCTGAAGCCGCCTTCACGGCTGGTGCGCCCCTGGGTGCTCTTGGAGGTGGTGGTCGCCTCGGTCAGGATGATCGTCACCATGTCGCCGAGCTGGCGCGCACGGGTGCCGGTGACGAGGCCCGAATAGCCGCTCCCGGCCTGAAAGATCGCGCCCGCCGTGGGCGCCGGGCTGATCGGCTGCATCGCCGGCGCGATCAGCGGATCGCCCGCATTGCCGGCGACCAGCGGTGCCCCCGGCGGCGGCGGGGCGGTAAAGCCCGCCTGTGGCCCCGCGCCGCCCAGCCCGCCGCAAGCAGCAAGCAGCAGCGGCGCTGCCAGCACAAGAAGATTGCGACCCTGCATTGTGTCCCTCACAGCGTCTGGTTGGCGTTTCGCAGCATCTCGTCGACCGCGCTCACCATCTTGGAATTGATTTCGTAGGCGCGCTGGGCCTCGATCATCTCGACCAGCTCCTCGACCACGTTGACGTTCGACTGTTCGAGCATCCCCTGGCGGATCTGCCCGCGCCCGTTTTCGCCCGCAAAGCCCAGTTCGGCCGGGCCGGAGGCGGCGGTCTCGACCAGGAAGTTGTCGCCGATCGCGCGCAGGCCCGCCGGGTTGACGAAACTGGCCACGGTCAACTGGCCGAGCAGCGTCGGCGCGGCATCGCCCGGGGTCAGTGCGCTCACCGTGCCATCGGGCGCGATGGTGATCGATTGTGCGCCCGCCGGAATCTGGAGCGGCGGCTGGAGCGCATAGCCCTGCGCGGTGATGAGGGTGCCATCATTCGACAGGGTGAAGTTACCCGCACGGGTGAAGCCCATCTGCCCGCCCGGCGGCAGCTCGACCTGGAAATAGCCCGGCCCGTCCAAGGCCAGATCGAGCGGGTTGGCGGTGTTGTTGAGTGTCCCTTGCGCCTCGATCCGGGTGGTGCCCTGAAGCTGCACGCCGGTGCCAAGGTTGAGCCCCACGGCAAAGGCGGTCTGCCCGGTCGATTGCTGTCCGGCGACGCGCTGTTCCTGATAGGCCAGCGTGGCGAAATCGGCTCGGTCGCGCTTGAACCCGGTGGTGCCGATATTGGCGAGGTTGTTGGCAATCACGCGCATCCGCGCATCCTGGGCCTCAAGGCCGGTGCGGGCGACGTGCAGGGCGGAGGTGGGCATGGGTCGGTTCTCCCGTCAGTTCAGGTTCAGCGCAGCGTCATCAGGCTGCTGGAGGCTTCATCGAGATCGCCGGCGGTGGCGATGATCTTGGCGCGCTGTTCAAAGGCGCGCTGCGCCTCGATCATCTGCACCAGCGTGTCGGCAGTCTCGACATTGGACGACTCAAGCGCTCCGGTGGTGAGGCGCGCGGTGGGATCGGGGGGCAGCACCCCGCCGCCTGGAACCTTGAGGAAGCTGTCGATCCCCTTGGCCAGCGGGCTGCCTTGGGGATTGACCAGCCGTAGCCTGTCGATCGCCTCGGCCGGGGCATTGGGGGCGGCCGGATCGCGCGCCATGATCGTGCCATCGGCAGCAATCGCGATGCTGAAGCCGGGCGGCACGGTGATCGGTGTGCCGCCTTCGCCCAGCACTGCCAGCCCTTCGCCATTCTCGATCACGCCCGAGGCCGAAACCTTCAGGTCGCCGCGCCGGGAATAGACCTCTCCCTGCCGGTCGGGCGACTGGAACGCGAGCAGTGCCTTGCCTTCGAGTGCCACGTCCAGCGGATTGCCGGTCGGCACCGCGCGGCCTGCGCGCATGTCGGCGCCGCGCACATTGCCGCGCGCCATGGCGCGGGCCTCGAGCGAGCCGTCCTTGAGCGTGGCGGGCGTGACCGCGAAGATTTCCTGGCGAAAGCCCGGCGTGCTGGCATTGGCGAGGTTGTTCGCCACCACCCGCTGGCGGTCCATCGCCGCGTTCATCGCGGTCATGGCGGTGTAGATCAGCCGGTCCATCGCTCGATTACTGCTGGCG
The DNA here is from genome assembly GCA_046294975.1 of Erythrobacter sp. Classification (GTDB taxonomy): domain Bacteria; phylum Pseudomonadota; class Alphaproteobacteria; order Sphingomonadales; family Sphingomonadaceae; genus Erythrobacter. Next base: position 9,134 of record JBKBOH010000017.1, read on the forward strand.
CAGGTTGATGACGGTGGTCGAAATCTGCGTCGCGGTATCGATGGCGCGGGCATTGGCCTGGAAATTGCGCTGCGCGGTGAGCAGCGAGACCATCTCCTCGGCCAGATCGACGTTCGAGCGTTCGAGCGCGCCGCTGATCATTTCGCCATTGTTGCCGATGCCGGGACTGCCGAAGATCGGCGGGCCGGAATCCCCCGAAGCCTGCCACTTGGTCTGGCCGATGGCGCGCAGGCCCCCGGTGGCAGCGAAGGTCGCGAGCGCGATCTGGCCGACCTTGGTCGAGGACCCATCGGCATAGGCGGCGCTGACAATCCCGCGGTTGTCGATCGTGACATTGGCCAGCGCCGAGCCCCCGCCATTGGTGAGCGGGACGACCACGCTGGCCGGCACGGTCGAGGTCGGCACGCCCGCCGCATTGACCGGAAAGGCTTGCAGCCGGTTGCCGTTGGCATCCTGCAATTCGCCGTTCGCGCGCAGCTGGAAATTGCCGTTGCGGGTGAAGCTGAGATCGCCCGAGAAGGGATTTTCGAGTGCGAAGAACCCGTCGCCGTCGATTGCGACATCGAGGCTGCGCCCGGTCTGTTCGAGCGGGCCGAGCGCGAAATCCTGGGTGATCGCCGAAACGGTCGCGCCGATGCCTGCGGTGCGGCGTGGATCGGTGGGCGCGCCGCTGGCGACCAGATCGGCGAACTGGGCCGAGCTTTTTTTGAAGCCGACGGTTTCGGCATTCGCGATATTGTGGGCGACAACGCTGAGATCGGTCTGGGCATTTCGCAGACCGCTGAGGGAAGTGAAGAACGACATGGCGAGTTGATCCTCTTGCTGGGAATGGGTCAGGGCTGGACAGGGGCCGGGCCAGGCGGCGGCTCGAGCGCGGCTTCCTGAACGGCGATCAGCCGGTCGAGCTTGGCGGAAATCGCCTCGAGCGTGGCTCCGCTCGCGGTGGATGCGGCAAGCGCGGAAAATTGTGCCATCTGCGCCAGCATCGCTTCGTTGTCGGCCGGTTGTAGCGGATCCTGAAAGGTCAGCTGGGTGGTGAGCAGGCGCAGGAAATCACCGCCGTCGAGGCTCGCCAGTCCGCCGCCCGAAAGGCGCGAAGGGGTGTTGAGCCGGTCGAGCGTGGTCTGCGCCCCGGGGTTGATGGTGGCATCGGGCATTTACTGGCTCCTCAGGGTTTCGAGCATCAGCTGCTTGGCGGTCTGCAAGGCCTGCACCAGGTTCTGATACTGGCGGGCGCTGTCCAGGATCTCGACCATCTCGGCGGTTTCATCGACCGGCGCCTCGAACACGTTGCCTTGGGCATCGGCCAGCGGATGGGAGGGATCGTAGCGCTTGGTCGGGGCGGTTTCGGCCCGCACCAGCCCGCTGGCGGTCACCCCGGCGAGACCCGTGGCGCGATCGAGCTCGGTGGTGAAGACCGCGCGGATCGGGCGATAGGCGCCCTGCGCGGTGGAGGAGACCGAACCGGCATTGGCGAGGTTCGATGTCGCCGCGTTCATCCGCACCATCTGCGCGCTCATGGCGCGGGTGGTGAGGCTGAACAGCGTCATGGGGCTGCGCTCGGGCATTGCTATTCGCCCTTCAGCGCGCGGGTGATGGTGTTGACCCTGCCCTGCACGAAGCTGAGCGTGGCCGAATAAGCCACCGCATTCTCGGCAAAGGCCACCTGTTCGCGGTTGAGTTCGACCGTGTTGCCATCGAGCGAGGGCATCGTCGGCGTGCGCCACACCAGTCCTGCCGTGTCGCTGGCCGCTGTCGCACCGCCCTTCTCGCGGGCCAAGCGGGCATCGAGCGCGGCATTGAAGTCGATGTCGCGCGCCTTGTAGCCGGGGGTGGCGGCATTGGCGATGTTGGACGCGATCACGCCCATGCGCTGCGAGCGCAAAGTCAGCGCGGCGCCGTGGATACCGAAAAGTGTCTCGTTCATGCGGGTCTCCGCTGGTTCGTGCGGCCATTGCACCACGGGAGGCGCTGGCCGCGCGGCTGGCTTTGCATGAAGCGTGCCAGTTTGCGCGGCACGCGGCCTGACCGGCGCGGCAGCAGCGCGGCACGGCAAAGGCTTGCCGCATCACCGGCAAACCCCTGCCGAAACTACGTAGGTGCCGGCGGGCCGCTTAATCCGCCCGCAGCGCGGACGTTCTGGCAGGGCAAAGGCCGCATCTTCGAGGGGATCACGATGCCAACGACTGCCAGCTCCCTGTTCGATCCGGGAGCGCTTACCATCGTGGTATCGGGAACCGTGCTGGCCTGCGCCGCGCGCTGCGGCTGGCGCAATTTCGGCGCGGCGCTGCGCGAGGCAGGCGGACTGCTCAAACCCGCCTTCGACGCGGAGGCCAACCGCAGGGCGCTGGCGCAGGCGATCACCGCGATCTGCCGCGACGGATCGTACCGCGCCAGTCCCGCCTTGCCGCCCGACCGCGCGCTGGGCCTGATGCTGGAAACCTATCTGCGGCACGGCTCGCTCGATGCCGTGGGCCGTATCCGCCGGGCCGAGCGCGCGCTTGACGAGGCGCGGCGGGTTTCGGCAGCGCAGGTGTTCGTCTGGGCGGGCGAACTGGCACCGGTGTTCGGGCTGATCGGCACGCTTTTGGGCTTTACCCAGATGGCCCCGGCGAGCGGTGCGGGCGCGATTGCCGCGACGATGGGAGCGATCGCTACCGCGGTGCTCTCGACGCTCTACGGCGCGCTGCTGGCGCACCTGCTGTGCTATCCGCTGGCCGGCGCCATCGAGCGCCGCGGGCTGGCGCGCGAGCGTGCGCGCGAAGCGCTGGCCGACTGGTTCGCCGAGCAGATCGCCGCTCCGCCGCCACCCTTGCGCGATGCCCGCGCGCATCTGCGGGGCGTGGCATGAACCCGGTGCAGCCGGCGGCGCATGGCGGGGGTGCGGCGAGCGGGTGGCAGCTGATCCTTGCCGATCTGGCGCTGATCCTGTTCCTTGTCACGCTGACGGCGCTGCCCGTGGCCGAGGCCGAGGCACCCCCCAGGCTCGCTGCCCGGGGCGGGCGCGACGAGGATCCGCGCCCCACCGCCCGCCGCGCCGAGATTGCCGCAGCCCAGGCGCTCTATCGCCCGGTTGCCGGCGGGCCGGGCCTCGACGAATGGCTCGCCAGCCAGCCGCGCGATCCGCGCGCCACGCTGACGATCTTCGCGTTCCATCCGGCCGGCGGCGAGGCGGCCGCGTGGGAGAATGCACGCGCGCTTGCCGCCCGTGTGCACGGCAGCGGCGTGCCGGTGCGTATCATCATCAGCCCTGGGGCTGAAACCGATCTCTACGCCAGCCTCGCCTATGATGCCGCACTGCCCGGACAAGGCGACTAGCGTCTAGCCCACCATCACCCGGTTGCGGCCTTCCTGCTTGGCCCGATAGAGCGCGGCATCGGCGCGGGAAAGCGCGCTGCGGGTGTCGCTGTCCTCGGTCACTTCGGCCACGCCGCCTGAAAAGGTGATCTTCCCGAATGGCTTGCCGGTGTCGCGGTTCATCAACTGGCGCGCGGCCTGCGCGCGGCGGATCGCATCAAGCTTCACCCGCGCCGCCTCCTTGTCCATGCCGTAGAACAGCAGCACGAATTCCTCGCCACCATGGCGGGCGACGAAGCAGGCGTCTCCGGCATATTCGTTGAGCGTTGTTGCAACCGCGCACAGCACGCGGTCGCCCGCATCGTGGCCATGGGTGTCGTTGATCAGCTTGAAGCGGTCGATGTCGCAGAAGGCGAGGCTCAGGACTTCGCCTTTGGTTCGCGCCTCGATCGCGGCCGAAACCAGCCGCCGTTCGAAGGCGCGGCGGTTGGGCAGGCCGGTGAGATGATCGACATCGGCTTCCATTCGTGCCTTGGCGAGATTTTCGCGCAGCTTTTCGATTTCTTGCTGGCTGCGCGCCATCGCCGCCTCGACCTGCTCGATCCGGGTCAGCATCGCGCGCGACAGATCGAGCACCTGCGCCAGTTCGCCGGCCACGGCAGGGGAGATATCGGCCACGGCCATCGCCTCGATCTGTGCGCCCAGCGCGCCGCGGTGGTCGCTCGTCTCGCTCTGCGCCGAGCGCGCCGTCTGGGCAAAGCGCATCAGCGAAAATTCGAGCTTGTCCATCAGCGCTTCAAGCTCTGCGATGCGCGAATGGTTGTCGGGATCGAGCCGCCCGAGCGTGTCGAGCCAGCGCTGGTCGATCGGCTCGCCGGCGATCTCGCGCGCGGCGAAGGCCTGTGCCAGTGCGGGGTGCGATCCCGACAAGCCGCCACAGATGGCCGCGAGATTGCTGGCGGTGACAGCAAGATCATGCGTCTCGATGAATTCTCCGATCCGCGCCAGCAACGCGCTGCGCGCTTCCACGGCGCGGCTGGTGGCACGCCCGGTGCGCTCCGGCGCGGGGGCATCGGCTTCGGCGAAGCGGGCGGGGCGGACGAGGAAGCGCGAAGCGAATGACATGGCGAACCCTTGTGGCTGGCTTGTGGTCTTGGCCGCCGGCTTACTGCGGTTCATGCTTAAGCCGGGGCACGCGGTACCCTCGGGATACTGCTTAGGCCGCTTGGCGGGCCGCTTGGCATGGCCCTTGCTGTTCTTTGGCCAGTATCTCTGGTGCATCACAGGAGCACACCGATGGAACTGACCAACCCCTGGGCCGATGGCTGGCGGCTTGCCCCGCTCGCGCTGACGATGCTGTTGCCATTGTGCGACAGCCGGGTGCAGGCCGGCGGCTTCACCGATCCGGCCATGATCGATCGCGCGGTGGCGGCCTTCACCGGGGCCGAGCCGGGCACCCCCGGCGGTGCCCGCCTGCCGGCCGACCGGCGGCTGCGTCTTGCCGCCTGCGCTGCACCGCTGGCGGTGGCCTGGCATGGCCCGGCGCGCAACGCGGTCAGCGTCGAATGCGCCGGCCCGCAGACCTGGCGGATCTTCGTCGCGGTGGATGGTGGCGGCAGCGCTGCGGCGCCGGGCCGCACCGCGCCTCCTGCGGTCAGGCGCGGCGATGCGCTGACCATCATGGTGCGCGGGCGCGGCTTTTCGGTGCAGCAGCCGGGCGAAGCGATCGAAGGCGGCGCGGTGGGCGACTGGATCTTCGTACGCAGCGCGCGCAAGGCCGAACCGCTGCGCGCCCGAATCGAACGGCCCGGACTCGCGGTGATTCCCGCCAGCTGAGAAATTCCTTGCGCGGCTCTTAAAGCCACCCCCCGTCTGCCGTTCTGCCTGTCACATATCCCACGAAGGTTGATAGCCATGCCCTCTGTCGAACTGAGCAAACTGCAAGGAATTGCCGCGCCGCGCGCGGTCTTGACCAGCGAACGCGCGCAGATCGAAACCCGCGCGGGCGCTGCCTCCCGTTCTGCCACCGCCGTTTCGGCCGGCGTAAGCGTCGAGATCGGCGGCGCGGTGGATGCCGCGAGCGCCCCGGTCGATGCCGAACGTGTCGCGGAAATCCGTGCCGCGCTGCAGGATGGCCGTTACCCGCTGGTGCCGACCAAGATTGCCGATGCGATAATCGCGGCGCAGGTCAGCTTCTCCGTGCCGGTCAAGGCGTAAGCCCCGTGGCCGCTGCTGCGCTCAACGATGCGGCGCCGCTCGCCGCCAGCCTGCGGCAGATGATTGCCGTGCTCGAAGCCGAGCGGCAAGCGCTTGCCGCGCTTGATGCCGATGGCCTGATCGGCGCGACGCGCGACAAGGAGGCCCTGTGCGATGTGCTCGCCGGGATCGGCCCGCAGGCGCTCGATGCCGAGACCCGCGACCTGGCCGAAACCGCCTGGCACCTCAACGAGGTGAATCGCCGGGTCCGCAACCTGCTGGCCGCCAATGTCGCCGCGCGGATCGACGCACTGGGCGGCGCGCGCCGCGTGCCGCGCGCAACCTATGTCCCGCTGCGGGGATAAGTATTCATACCTAGCTGCTGTCGTCGTCCATCTGGCACGCAGCTTGCTGCTTTCCGCCTGAAAGCGTCGCCTCCGCGGCGCTCTTGCAATCAGGCGGGATCACGCGTTGAGCATTTCTACCCCTACCTATCTGCCCGCTGGTTCGATCCGCAGCGGCTTTGAAGCGGCGGCGCGCACGCATGAGGCGGCGCACACCGGCGGCGCCGCACGCCAGATCGCGCCGCTGCACCGTCCGGGCACGCCGGTTGAAACCGCCATTGCCCGCGCGGCCGAGGCGACCACGGTCGATTTCGCCTACCTGCTCGCGCAGGCCGAGGTCGAATCCGGCATGAACCCTCATGCCCGTGCGGCGACGTCCAGCGCGACCGGGCTGTACCAGTTTATCGAAAGCACCTGGCTCGATACGGTGAAAAAGCATGGGCCCCGGTTCGGGCTTGGCGCGCTGGCGGAACAGATCGATGTGAGCGCATCGGGCAGTGCCTATGTCGCCGATCCGGCGCAGCGGCAGGCGATCCTTGCGCTGCGCTCCGATCCCACAGTCGCCGCGCTGATGGCGGCGGGGCTGGCCGAAGACAACCGCGCGCATCTTGCCCCGATCCTCGGTCGCCAGCCCGATCATGCCGAACTCTATCTCGCGCATTTCCTGGGCGCGGGCGGGGCGGCGCGGTTCCTGTCGGAGCTGCAAGCCGAACCCTCGCAGAGCGCGCCCGCGCTGTTCGCCCGGCCGGCCGCTGCCAACCGCGCGATTTTCTACGCCCCCGACGGCTCTCCTCGCAGCCTTGCCGGGGTGATGGAGGTGCTTGGCCAAAAACTTGAACGCGCGCTTGACCGGGCGGGAAGCGGCGAGACGCTCCGCCTGGCGCGCGCCGATTATGGCCCGTCCCGCGCGCATGCTGGCGTGCCCTATCTTATCGCCGACGAAGGGGTGTTCGGCCCCGGTCCCATGCCCGCGCTCACCGCGCCGTTCAGGCCGGCGGTTTCGTCGCCGCCCAAAATTCCGGTGCGTGTGCCGATGTCGCAGGTGCTGGGTGCAGCCTTTGGCAATGATGTCGCTGCCGCGCCCGCGCAGGTGCGGCGCGCCTATGACCAGCTGAGGGCGTTCGGGCTGTGAGCGCCGCGTTCCGCCCCGCCCCGCTGCAGCGGCTGATGGCAATGCCTTCGGCGATGGCGCTGCCGGTTGGCATCTTCGCGCTGCTGGCGTTGATGGTGCTGCCGATCCCGGCGCTGCTGCTCGACATTTTCTTCGTGCTCAACATCGCGATCTCGATTGCGGTGCTGATGGTGGCGCTCAACGCCCGCCGCCCGCTCGATTTTTCCTCCTTCCCCTCGGTCCTGCTGTTCGCGACCCTGTTGCGGCTGGCATTGAATGTCGCCTCGACCCGCGTGGTGCTGGTCCACGGGCACGAGGGCGGGGCGGCAGCAGGCCACGTGATCGAAAGCTTCGCCGCGTTCCTGGTGGGCGGCAACTTCGCGGTCGGCCTGTTCGTCTTCGCGATCCTGATGATCATCAACATGATCGTGATCACCAAGGGCGCAGGGCGCGTGTCGGAAGTCTCGGCGCGCTTCGTGCTTGATGCGCTGCCGGGCAAGCAGATGGCGATCGATGCCGATATCGCCGCCGGGCTGATCACCGCCGACGAGGCGCGCGAACGCCGCCGCGAAGTCACGATCGAGGCCGATTTTTACGGCTCGATGGATGGTGCCAGTAAGTTCGTGAAGGGCGATGCGGTGGCCGCGCTCCTGATCCTTGGGGTCAACATCATCGCCGGTTTCGCGCTCGGCATGGTCAGCCATGGCATGAGCGCGTCGCAAGCGGGCGAGGCTTACGTCACGCTGGCGGTGGGCGATGCGCTGGTGGCGCAGGTGCCCGCATTGCTGCTGTCGATTGCGGCGGCGGCGATTGTGACCCGCGTGTCCGACCAGCGCGATCTCGCCGGGCAGATCGGCGGCCAGTTCGCCGATCCGCGCGGATGGTTGCCGGTGGCGCTGATCCTCGGCGCGGTGGGCCTGGTGCCGGCCATGCCGCAGACGATCTTCCTGCCTGGTGCCGCGCTGGCCGGCGCGATCTGGTGGCAGCTCAAGCGCCGCGCCGAACGGCCCGCGCCGCCGCCCGAGCCGGTCGCCGAGCCGCCCGCCGATGCCATCACGCTTGCCGATGTGTCGGATCAGACGCTGGTCACCATCGAGCTGGGTTTCGGCCTCGTGGGTCTGGTGGACGAGGCGCAAGGCGCCCCGCTGATCGCCCGCATCACCGGCATCCGCAAGCAATTGTCGCGCGATCTGGGTTTCGTCCTGCCGCAGTTCCGCATTCGCGATTCGCTCGATCTGGGCGCGCAGGACTACGCCGTGCTGCTGGGCGGGGTGAGCATCGCGCGCGGGCAGGTGCGCCCGGGCAAGCTGCTCGCGATCGACGCGGGCGAGGTGCGGGCTGGGCATGGTCTGGCGGGCGAGGCAACCCGCGATCCCAGCTTTGATTGCCCCGCCCTGTGGATCGCGCCCGCCGCGCGCGACCATGCCATTGCCGAGGGCTTTCTGGTGGTCGATCCGGCCACCGTCATTGCCACCCACGCCAATCAGGCGCTGCTGGCCGAGGCGCACCAGCTGCTTGGGCCGGACGAGGTGCGCGAGTGGGTTGACGGCTTGAAGGCCCGCGCGCCGGCGCTGGTCGAAGCGGTCACCCCCGATCCGCTCGCGCTGCCTGCACTCACCCGCACCCTGCGCGCGCTGCTGGCCGACGGGATCGCGCTGTCCCACCCCCAGCCGCTGTTCACCGCACTGGCGCTGGCGCTGCAGAAGACCCACGATTTCGACGCGGTGATCGATGCCGTGCGGGCGGATCTCGGTGCGCGGCTGATCGCCCGCATCGCCGCGCCGGGCGAGCCGCTCAAGGTGGTGACGCTCGATGCCGGGCTGGAAGGCGCGATCCTTGGCGGCATGGTCGATCCGGCCACCGGCCAGCCGCTGATCGAGCCGGATTGCGGCGCGATGATCGTGCGCGAGATCAACCGGCTGGCCGATGCCGAAAAGGGCGCGGTGGCGCTGATTGTCCAGCCGCCCGCGCGCCGCGCGCTCGCCGCGCTGCTGCGCCAGCGCAGCTCCCGCTGCCTGGTGCTCTCGATCGCCGAACTGCCGCCGACCCAGCCGATCACCGTTGTCGGCGTGATTGGTGACAGCGGCCGGCCCGAAGCCTCTGCCCTTGCTGCTCCCGAAGCGATGGAACCTGTCTGATGAAGCACGATCCCAGCGGTTTTGCCGCGCCCTATTCGCCCGATCGCGCCGCGGTGGAAGACCGGGTGCGGCGCTTTCTTCCGTTGGTGCGCCGCGCTGCCTGGCATATCCATGGCGGCGGGCAGGCCGAGGGGCGCGGGGGACTGGAAATCGACGATCTGGTGCAGGCCGGGATCGTCGCGCTGACCGAATGCGCCCAGCGCCATACCGGCCCGACCGAGGACGGTTTTGCCGCCTATGCCAAGATAAGGGTGCGCGGCGCGATGCTCGACGAGGTGCGCCGCGCCGCCCACGACACCCGCACCGCCCGCCGCAAGCGGGCCGCCTATGACCGCGCCTGCGAGACCCTGCGCGGCCAGCTGGGCCGTGAACCAAGCCGGGCCGAACTGGCGCGGCTGCTGGAGGTGGACGATGCCGAGCTGCTGGCGATCGAAAGTGCGCTGGTGACGCTCGCGCCGATTTCCGAGGAATATGACGAAACCAGCACCGCCTTTGCCAGCGAGGATCCCGATCCCTTCGAAGCGCTGTGCGCGGCCGAGGACCGCGAGCGGCTGGTGCAGGCGATGATGGCCCTGCCGGAGCGGCTGCAGCTGGTGCTCCAGCTGTTCTTCGTCGAGGAACTGAACCTCACCGAAATCGCCGCGGTGCTCGATGTCAGCGTGCCGCGCGTTCACCAGCTGCGCGCCAAGGCGCTCAAGGATCTCAAGGCGCTGATGATGGCTGAGGGGGCGGACTAGAACCTAGCCCGCATCCCCGTCGGCATGGCCGCGGCCTTGGCTGGTTGCACGCTGCGATCCGCCGGCCCCGTCCGCGCCTTCGCCTTCCCAGAAATAGGGGCGGCGCCTGGCGGCTCCGGTCCCGACTTCGTTCATCGTTCGGGCATCGTACAGCCGCCCGCCGATCATCACCTGTTCGATATTGTCGGAATGGGCGATGTCTTGCGATGGATCGGCAGACAGGATCACCAGGTCGGCCAGCTTACCCGGCTCGATGCTGCCGATATCCTTGTCCATCCCAAGCGACTGGGCCGCGGTGATCGTGCCCGCCTTCAGCGCCTCGACCGGACTCATCCCGCCGCGCACGAAGCTCCACAATTCCCAATGCGCGCCGATCCCGGCCTGCTGGCCATGCGCGCCGATGCTGACCTTGACCCCGCGCTGGGCGAGCTTTCTCGCCTCGCGGGCGTTGTTGTCATCGACGAAGGCCCAGTCGGGCGCGGTGGTGCGCCGGGCGGTCTCGGCCAGCAGCAGCTTGGGCGGGGTGTGTACCATCAGCGGGTTTTCCCACACGTTGGTCGCCTGCCGCCAATAGGGATCGCCCGCCAGCCCGCCATAGGTCACCACCAGCGTCGGGGTGTAATTGGTGTGCGATTGGCCGAAGAACTGCAGCACGTCCTCGTAGAACACATCGACCGGCACGTTGTGTTCGAGCGTCGAATTGCCGTCAGCGACAATGGTCATGTCCATCCCGAACAGCGAGCCGCCCTCGGCCACCACCAGCATGTTTTCCGCCGCCGCGGCGCGCACCACCATCTGGCGCTGTTCGCGGCGCGGCTGGTTGTAGTTCTTGACCGAAATGCCGCCCTGGGCCTTGATCCGCCGCACATGGGCGAGCGCGTCGGCGTAGCTGTCGATCCGGGCATAGACATCGGGCGCCTTGGCACCGTAGATGATCTCGCCAGTCGAGAAGATGCGCGGGCCGAGCGTCAGCCCCGCCTTCTGGCGTTCGGCGGCGGCGAACACGGTGCTGGCCTGGCTCGACGGGTTGTGCACCGTGGTCACCCCCAGTGCGAGGTCTTGCAGCAAGGCCCAGTTCTGCTGCGGAATGAGGTCGCCCACACCATAGGCGCCGTGGGCATGGGCATCGACCAGGCCGGGCATGATCACCTTGCCGCTGGCATCGATGAAGCGCGTGCCTTCGGGGAAGGCCATCTTGACCACCGTGGCATCGTGGACGCCGGTGATGCGATCACCCTCGATCGCGATCATGCCGTTGGCGATCACCCCGGCATCATCGGCAGCCAGGCCGGCACGCATGGTCAGCACCCGCGCGCCGGTGATTACGGTGGTGCCGCTGGGCGCAGCCTTCCGCACTGTCACCGCCAGCGCGATGCCGGTGGTGGGGGGAGTGAAGGGGGCGGGTTTGTCGGCCTCTGCCTTGGGGGCATTGGTGAACAGCGCAGAGACGCTGGCGCTCTGAAGCGTCGGCCCGATCGACCAGAACAACGTCTCGCCGCCATTGGCCCAGCCGAGGTAATCCGCGCCGCCCGAACTGACCTTGGTGACAGGCAGCGCCCCGCCGCTTTCGCTCACGTCCACCGGCTTGCCGCCGGGGATCAGCGGCATGGCGAAGACTTCGTAATTCTGGCGAAAGGCGATGGTGTGGCCATCGGGCGCGATCCGCAGATCATTCGCCAGATCGCCCCTGGCATGGACGCGGCGCGCCTCGCCGGAAAGGTCGGTCGAAACCAGCGCCAGCCCGCCGTCCTCACGGGCCAGCATGAACAGCCGGTCGGAGGCCGCGCCCCATTGCGGGTTCGTCCCTTCGCGGGTGACAAGCCGCGCCTCGCCGCCGTCCAGCGGCATGACGTAGATGCCGGGATTTTCCGAATAGTCGGGCGAAGTCAGATAGCCGCCCTCGCGCTTTTCGAAGGCGAGCAGCGTGCCGTCGGGCGAGAAGGCCAGATTGCCGAAATGGCCCGGCCCGGCCAGCACCCGGCGGTTCTGGCCATCGGCATCGGCGATCACGATTTCTCCGAGCGCTTCGTCGTTCCAGCGCACATAGGCGAGCCTGCTGCCGTCGCGGCTGAAGGCGGGAAAGGCTTCGAGCACGTCGGCCGCATCGCCGGTCAGCGGCGCGGGGGCATCCCTGCCCTTGGCCGATTTGCAATAGAGCCGCCCAAGGCTTTCGAACACCACGCTGGCCCCGTCGGGCGAGAGCGTGGCGAAGCGCGGCATGGTGGTGGTGAAGGTCTCGGGCGCGACAGCGATCACCGGATGCGGTGCGCTCGCCACGGCGCGGGTGTCGTTGATGGCGAAGGGGATCACCGCATGGTCCGAACCGTCGCGGTTTACCCGGTTGAGCTTGCCGCCTGCCCAGAACACGATTGCCGAACTGTCGGGCAGCCAGTCGATATTGGGATAGACCCCGGTCACCGCCCAGGTCTCCTGCACATCAAGATCGAGCGCGCCGTAGATCATCTTCTCGCGGCCCGAGACGAGATCCTTCACCCACAGCTGCGAACGATCCTTGTCGCGGCGGACGAAGGCGAGCTGCTTGCCGTCGGGCGAGGGCGCGGGGCGCACCGCGCCGCCATAGCCGCTGACCGCGGTGGTGACTTCGCCAGTGGCCAGATCGTGGCGTTCGATCGCGAAGATGCCGGCGTTCGAATCCTGCGCGTATTCGAAGGTGTTTCCGGGCGTCACGTTGCGGGTGTAGTAGATCGCGCTGCCATCAGGCGCGAACACCGGCTCGCCCAGCTCCTTCTGCAAGGCCTCGCTGGCGCGCTCGACCACCGGCACCCCGCCGCCACCGGACACGTGATAAAGCCAGATCTCGCCGGTGCCGGCGCTGCGCTGAGTGGTGAAATGCTTCTTGGCCGCGATAAAGCGCCCGTCGGGCGACCAGGCGGGCTGGTTCAGGAGGCGGAAATCCTCCTTGGTTACCTGCCGCTTGTCGCTGCCGTCGATATTCATCACCCAGATATTGTCCCCGCCGCCGCGATCCGAGGTGAAGGCGATGCGCCTGCCATCGGGCGAAAAGCGTGGCTGCACCTCCCACGCGAGGCCTGCGGCGATGCGCTTGGGGCTCCCGCCGGTGATCGGCATGGTATAGATATCGCCAAGCAGGGCAAAGGCGATCATCTGCCCGTCGGGCGAGACATCGACATCCATCCACGTGCCCTCGTCGGTCGTGATCGGCACCTGCCTGAGCACCGCGCCCTTGGGGGCTTCGACGCTCCAGCTTTCCTCCGCCTTGGCCGGCTTGCCCTTGGACTGGGCGGCCAGCGGGGTGGCAAGGCAGGCGGCCCCGGCAAGCAGGGCGGCGGCGAAATAGCGCATGGAAAGTCTCCCTCTGTTGGCGCGGGAGACTAGCGGTGCAGGGCGATATTGCTAGAGGCGGGAATGTCGTTGGTCGATTGCGGACGACACCTTGCGGGGAAGCGGGAACACCACAGAATGCTGCGCGCCATCACCAACAATTTCGCGCTGCTCACCGTGCTGGGCGTGGCGCTGGCGTGGCTTGTCCCGCCGGCCTTCACCTGGATGACGGACGGCAGCATCCGCCTGGCCGGCCAGCCGCTGCTGAGCCTTGCGCTCGGCACGATCATGCTGGCGATGGGGCTGACGCTGAGCTTTGACGATTTTCGCGGCCTCGCCCGGGTGCCGCGGGCGCTGCTGGCGGGTGTGGGGCTGCAATTTGCCGTGATGCCGCTATCGGGCTTTGCCATTGCCAAGGCGCTGGCGCTCGAGCCGGGACTGGCTGTCGGCCTCATTCTGGTGGCCTGCTGCCCCGGCGGAACGGCTTCCAATGTCGTCACCTATATCGCGCGCGGTCATGTGGCGCTGTCGGTGGCGATGACGATGGCCTCGACGCTCGCCGCCGTGGTGCTCACCCCGCTGCTGACCGGCGCGCTGGCGGGGGCTTATGTGGAAATCGATCGGTTCAACCTGCTGCTCAACATGATCAGCATCGTGCTGGTGCCGGTGGTGCTGGGCACGCTGCTCAACCGCCTGTTCCCGCGCGCCGCCGAACAGGTGAGCGCGGCGCTGCCGCTGGTGGCGATATTGCTGGTGATCCTGATCGTCGGCGGGATCGTCGGCGGGGCCAAGGCGCAGATCGCGGCGCACGCAGGAATGCTGCTGCTGGCGACCTTCCTGCTGCACGCGGCGGGCTTTGCGCTGGGTTACGTGCTGGCCCGCGCGCTGAAACTGGGCGAGGTGGAGGCGCGGACGATCAGCATCGAGGTCGGGATGCAGAATTCCGGCCTCGGTTCAGGGTTAGCGAAAACGCCGGCCTTCGCCGCGCAATTCGCCAATGCGACGCAGGCCGCGCTCGCCCCGGTGCCGGCGGCGATCTCGGCGGTGTGGCACGTCGTAATCGGCAGCCTGCTGGCGGGGTGGTGGAGAAGGCGGGGCTAGCGCCTAACCGAAAATCCCCCGTTTCGGCCCCAAATAGCCGAACAGATAGGCCGCCACTTTCCGCATCTGGATTTCCTCGCTGCCTTCGGTGATCCGGTAGCGGCGGTGGTGGCGGTAGATGTGCTCGAACGGCTTGTGGCGCGAATAGCCGATGCCGCCGTGAACTTGCATTGCCCGGTCGGCCGCCTCGCACACCAGCCGGTTTGCCCAGTAATTGCACATGCTCACCTTGTCGGAAATGGTGTGTTCAATCTCCTCGTGGGGCATGTTGTCCATCTCCCACGCGGTCTTGAAGATCAGGAGGCGCAGCATCTCCGCCTGCGTCGCCAGTTCCACCAGCGGGAACTGGATCGCCTGATTGCGCGCCAACTCCTCGCCGAAGGGCTTGCGCTCGCGCGCGTATTTCACGCTTTCATCGATGCAATAAAGCGCCGCGCCGCAGCTTGAGGCGGCCTGCCGGATGCGGTTCTGGTGGACGAAACTCTGCGCCAGAGCCAGGCCGCGACCTTCTTGCCCAAGGATCGCGCTGTCGGGCACCCAGACGTTCGTCACCGACAGGCGCGGGTGATCGGTGGGCATGTTGAAGGTCCACATCCATTCCTCGATTTCGAGGCCGGGGGTGGGGTTGGGGACGAGGAAACAGGTGATCCCGCTGGCATCGCCCGCCTTGCCGCTGGTGCGCGCGAACAGCGCGCAGTGGGTGGCGACATGCATGCCGGTGATCCACATCTTCTCGCCGTTGATCAGCCAGCCATCCACCCCGTCGCGGGTCTCGCGCACCGCGTGCGTCTCCATGTGGGTGGCGTCAGAACCGTGGTGCGGTTCGGTCAGCCCGAAGGCGACTCGCCGCGTGCGTTCAAAACCGCCGATGATGAATTCGGCTTTCTGTTCTTCCGTGCCCCATTGCTCGAACATGGCGACAAAGGGGAAGTTGCCGACGATCGAGTGTTCGTTCTGAAGATCATTGTGCAGGCCGAGGCCTTGGCGCGCGAAATGCTCGCGGATCACCGCCATCCACAGGTTGCTGCCGTCCTTGCCGTCATAGCGTTTGGGCGCGGAGAAGCGCCAATGGCCCGCCTTGTCGGCGCGGCGGGTGGCCTCTTTCAGCAACTCCTCCCACTCGTGGCGGGGCAGCCCGCCGCGCTCCCAATCGGTGCGCGCATGTTCGCGGCGGTGGTCGAAGAAGCGGATGTTGTCATCCTGCTGTTCGAGCGGCTTGATCTCGGCAGCAATGAAAGCGTCGAGTTCGTCCAAATAGGCCTGAAGGTCTGGAGGAAGCGCGAAATCCATGGGTTATTCCTCTGCGATCCATTTTTTGCGGGCGTAGGCGAGCGCGGGGTATTTCGGGGAGTCGGCTCCGACCTTCGCCAGAACATCACGCCGCAAAGCTGCAAGCGCGTGCTCCTGCTCGAGACCATCGGTGCCCGCCAGAATCCGCTGGGCAAGAGCATGGTTGAAAAAGCCGGAAACCACACTGTCACTTTCGCGGGCGACAATGCCGAGCGCGTTGCGGGCGACGGCCAACTGAAAGCGGTCATGCCCTTCGAGGCGATCCTTGATCGTGGCCAACCATTCCGAAACGGCGGTTGCGATCTCACCGCAATCCGCCTCGCCTGTCGCTGCCCTTCGCGAGTTGCTCGGTTCCAGTCGCCGCGCCCGCTCCGCCTCAGGCGCATCCTCCTCCAGCAGCAGCAGCAGATCGAGCTCCTGCTCGCTGGTCCGGCGCGAGATCACCACGCGTTCGAGCATCCGGTCCGCACCTGAGCGCCACTGCGCCGCCATCTTGAGGCAGCCCAAGGCCCACCACACGGTGCGGTAGATCGTCCAGAAGCGCAAGCGGGCAGGGTCAATAGTGACGCCTGCCTCGGCCTCATAGGCGGCGATGTAGTCCGCGATGCTTCCCAGCCCCAGCGCCGGCCGGTCGTAGCGGGCAAAGCGCCACACCGCCATGCAGCCGAAGGCCAAATCCTCGTGGGCGTCGCCGAAATGGGCAAGCTCCCAGTCGAGCACCCCGGTCAGGCGCGAGCCCTCCACCAGCAGATTGCCCATGCGATAATCGCCGTGGTTGAGGACGGGTTCGACCTCGGGCGGGCAATTGTCCTCCAGCCATTTGAGACCCAGCGCGATGATCGGGCGATCCCCGCCCGCCTCGATGAACTGCGCCTTGAGGTCGGCGATGGCCGCGCGGTAATTCATCACCGGCACGCCGTCGGGCACGTCGGCCGGCCGCAAGCGGTGGATGCGGGCGAGGTCGCGGGCGATTTGGCGCAGCAACCCGTCGGGATCGTCGCAGGCGAGAATGACCTTGGGATCGGCCGTTCCTGGCAGCGCGCGCATCACGAAACCCGAACCCAGCCCGTCCGCTTCCTCGAGCACCGCGACCACTTGCGGCGCGGTCACGCCCCTGGCGCGCGCGGCTTCGATCAGCGCCGCCTCGGTAGAATGCCCGTAAGGCCGCCCTTGCATGAAGGCGAGGCTTGGTGCGCGGCGCAGGACGTAATCGGAACCGCCGGCCGAAAACCGCCAGCTTTCCATCACCGCTCCGCCGGTCAGGCGCTGCGGCGCACAAGACAAAGCGCCAAGGCCGGCGCGGGCACACACCCGCGCCAGCCCGGCGCTCAGTTCTTCAACCGCAATCCTCACGGTCTTAGGCGGGGACGTTGTCCTTCTTGACGGTGATCACCTGTGCATAGGTGAACTCCTTGAGGCCTTCCTTGCCGTATTCGGTGCCGAAGCCCGACTGCTTGTGCCCGCCAAAGGGCGCAAAGGGCGAGAGATGGAGGTATTCATTGACCCACACCGTGCCGGTTTCGAGCTGTTCGGCGATTTCGACACCCTTTTCCGGATTGCCGGTCCACACCGCACCGGCAAGGCCGTATTCGGAGTTATTGGCGCGGGCGATGACTTCTTCCTCGGTCTTGAACTTCATCAGCGGCATGACCGGGCCGAACTGTTCTTCCGCCACGATGCGGGCGTCTTCGGGCGGGTTGTCGAGAATGGTGATCGGCACATAGTAGCCGGTGCCGGACGGATCGACATCGCCGCCGAGCAGGAACTTGTAGCCGTTCGCCTTGGCGTCCTCGATCAGCTCGATCACGCGCTGATACTGCTTCTTGTTCTGGATCGGGCCGACCCCGGTGCCCTGCTCGCTGCCATCGCCAACCTTCACGGTCTTGGCATATTCGACGATCGCGGCGGCGAGTTCGTCATAGATATCCTCGTGGATATAGATGCGCTTGGCCGCGACGCAGATCTGCCCGGCATTGGTAAAGCTCGACCAGAACAGCTGCTCGGCGACCTTCTTGGGATCGGCATCGGGCAGCACGATCGAGGCATCATTGCCGCCCAGTTCGAGCGTGATGCGCTTGAGGTCGGCGCTCGCGCCTTCCATGATCTTCTTGCCCGTCGCGGTTGAACCGGTGAAGGTGATCTTGTCGATATCGGGGTGCTGGGTGATGAGCGGGCCGAGCGAATCCTCGCCGGTGATGACGTTGACCACCCCGGCGGGCACCAGTGGCGCGATCAGCTCGGCAATCCTGAGGGTGGTGAGCGGGGTGAAGGGTGAAGGTTTGAGGATGATGGTGCAGCCCGAAAGAATCGCAGGGACAATCTTTTGCAGCGCCATCATTACCGGGAAGTTCCACGGAACGATCCCGCCGACCACACCCACCGGCACACGCCGGGTGCGCGACAGGCGGCCCTCGCTGTCCTCGTTGATCTCGTCGTCAAGCGAGAGGGTCGATTGCGCCGCGCTGAATGCGGCCGCGCCGTAGATTTCGCCGCGCGCCTGCTCGTGCGGCTTGCCCTGTTCGCTGGTGAGCAGGCGGTAGAGTTCCTCGGCGTTTTCCTTGATCGTGCCCGAAATCGCCATGATCGCGGCGCGGCGTTCCTCGATCGGGGTCATCTTCCACGTCTTGAAAGCCTCGCGCGCGGCGGCCACCGCCTGGTCGAGCTCGGCCTGGCCGCAGGCGGGCACCTGGCCGATGACCTGCTCGTTGGCGGGGTTTACCACGTCGAGCCAGCGGTCGGTGGTGATCATCTTGCCGCCGATAAGGTTCTTGTACTGGGTGACCATGATCGTTCCTCTCTAAAACGAAGGGGGAGTCGTCTCTCGCCCGTGCAGGTTGGCGCGTTGCATCCGAAAACGCAATCGCTGCTGTGGCACTGCTTGTAAGGGGAGCGGAAACCTTCATCGCCTAGCGATTGCGCTATTGCCCGCACGGCCTATGGAGGTCGCAGACATTCACTTCAAAGAGGCCCTGCCATGCGTGATTCCCGCCCTGATCTGGTCATCTATGGCAGCCCCGTTTCGCCCTTCGTACGCAAGGTGGCCGGCGTGTGTCTCGAAAAGGGGGTCGATTACGAGATCGAGGCGGTGAACGTGTTCGATCCGCCCGCCTGGTTCCGCGCGATTTCGCCGATGAAGCGCATTCCGGTGCTGCGCGATCGTTCGGTGGCCGAAGAGGGCGTGGCCGGGACCATCGCCGATTCCAGTGCCATCTGCGCCTTCATCGAGAAGAAGCATCCCGCCCCCGCGCTCTATCCGGCCGATCCGATGGCGCTGGGCGAGGCGCTGTTCATCGAGGAATATGCCGACACCGCGCTCGCCATGGCCGGTGGTCTCGGCATTTTCCGGCCGATCTTTTTCGCGGTGTCCAAAGGCGAGGAGCCGGGGCTCGGCAAGGCGCGCGATGCCTGGGCAAACCAGTTGCCGCCGATCTTCGACGTGCTCGAAGCGCGGCTTGGCGGGCGTGCCTACTTTGCCGGCGACGGGCTGTCGATTGCCGATATCACCGTTGCCTGCGTGCTCGGGCAGGTGGCGCTGGTGGCGGAAACGCCGCTCGACAGGTGGCCCGGCCTCGCGGCCCATTTCGCCGCGATGCAGGCCCGCCCTGCGATTGCCGCACCCTATGCGGCGGCGGAAAAGGCGATCCGCAAGGCCTTGCCGACCCGCTTCGACCTGACCTAATCCGGCCAACCCACGCAGAGCAAAGGACAAGGCGAGCGCGCATGGCGAGTGAATGGTGCATCGGGATCATCGGCGGATCGGGCCTTTATGCCATGGACGGCATCGAGGACGCGCAGTGGATCGCGATCGACACGCCGTGGGGCGATCCTTCGGACGAGATCCTGTGCGGCCGGATCGGCGAGGTCAAGGTGCGCTTCCTGCCGCGCCATGGCCGGGGGCATCCGATTTCGCCCTCGGAGCTGAACGCGCGCGCCAACATTGATGCGCTCAAGCGCGCCGGGTGCACCGATATTCTCGCGATCAGCGCGGTGGGAAGCTTGCGCGAGGAGCTGGAGCCGGGGCGGTTTGCGATCGTCGAACAATTCATCGATCGCACGGTGCACCGCGAAAACACCTTCTACACCAGCGGCTTTGTCACCCATGTCTCGATGGCCGATCCGGTCTGCCCGCGCCTGTCGGAAATGGCAGCCAAGGCGGTGAGCAAGGCCAAGGGCAGGGTTGCCGTCGGCGCGACCTATCTTGCCATGGAAGGCCCGCAGTTCTCGACCCGCGCCGAAAGCCGGATGTATCGGCAATGGGGCGCGGACGTGATCGGCATGACCGCCATGCCCGAAGCCAAATTGGCGCGCGAGGCCGAACTTCCCTATGCGCTTGTCGGGATGATCACCGATTATGATTGCTGGCGCGAAGGCGAGGCGGTCGATGTGGCCGCGGTGATCGAACAGATGCAGGCCAATGGCGCGCTGGCGCGGGCAATGGTGTCCAACTTCATCGCCGACCTGCCCAAGACGCGAACGCCCTCGCCGATCGATACCGCGCTGGACGATGCGGTGATCACCGCCCCGGACGAACATGATCCGGCGGTGATGGCCAGGCTCGACGCGGTGGCCGGGCGATTGTTTGGCTGAAGCCTGCTACTTCATCAATTCGCGCACGAAGGGGATAAGCCCGGTCTGGCGCGCGCGCTTCATGCGTTCGGCTTCGAGAATCGCGCAGACCTTGGAAAAGCACAGGTTCACATCATCATTGATGATGACATAATCATACCCGTCCCAGTGGCTGATTTCGGCGCGGGCGCGTTCCATGCGGGCGGCGATCACCTCGGCGCTGTCGGTGCCGCGTCCCTTGAGACGACGGTGCAGTTCGTCGATCGAGGGCGGGAGGATGAACACCCGCACCACGTCCTGCTGATCTTTCTGGTAGAGCTGCTGGGTGCCCTGCCAGTCGATGTCGAACAGGTAGTCCTGCCCTTGCTTGAGGCCCGCACGGATCGTCCCCTTGGGCGTGCCGTAGCGGTGGCCGAACACCTCGGCCCACTCGTAGAAATCATCCTCGTCGATCATCGCCTGGAAACGTTCGGGGCTGACGAAGTGATAATGCACCCCGTCGATCTCTCCGGGGCGCGGCGGGCGGGTGGTGGCCGAAACCGACAGCCTGATCTGGCTGTCCTTGGCCAGCAGCATTTTCGACAGCGTCGTCTTGCCCGCACCCGATGGCGAGGACAGGATGAACATCAGGCCCCGGCGGTGGAGCGTGTCGGCAGGATTGTGTGTGGTATCGCCCATAGGCCCCGTTGCACCATCACGGGGGCTGAAATCAAGGGGCGCTCAGGATTCCTCCGCCGCGGCATTCCGGCCAGCCTTCTTCGTGCGGCGCTGCGCTTCGATCCGCTTGCCGCGATCATACAGCACTTTGGCCGCCAACGCGCCCGCCACCACTGCAAGCCCTGCGGGCGAGCGCGTGGCAAGGCGGCTTGCGCCCCACAGCGCCAGCGCGCTCACCACGCCGCGGGCTTCGACCAGCCGCTTGGCCTTGTCGCTTTCGAGCTGGCCGGTGAGCAAGCCCCGCTCGAGCCGCTGGCGCAGCAGCGACCCCGCGCCGCGCAGCACGATATCGGCAATCACCAGGTTGGTGACCGGATCGGGCGAAGGCAGGCGCGATTCGCCGTTGCCGTCCGGTTCCGCGCGCTTCGATTTGCGCCGCACTATGAGCCCTATTTCTTGCGCCCGAAATCGATGCTGACGACATTCGAGCCGTCCCCGTCCCCGTCGCCATCGGGGCCGTCATTCTCGGCATCCTCGTGCGTTTCGGGGGCGAGTTCATCGGCGGCCGCCTGGAACTGGAGGCCGAAATCGACCGCCGGATCGACGAAGGCGGTAATCGCGGCGAAGGGAATCGTCAGCTTGGCTGGCACCTGGTTGAAGGTGAGGCTGACCGAAAAGCCATGCTCCCGCACTTCAAGGTCCCAGAACTTGTTCTGGAGCACGATCGTCATTTCGTCAGGGAAGCGTTCGCGCAGGTGCGGCGGGATCGAGACCCCCGGGGCGCCGGTCTTGAAGGTGATGTAGAAGTGGTGTCCGCCCGGCAGCGTGCCGCCGCCGCTGACGATCGAGCCGAGCACACGGCCGACCACGGCGCGCAGGGCTTCCTGCACGATTTCATCGTAAGGGATCAGGCTGTCGGGCGCATCACTGTTCATGGCTGGATCGAACCGTGACGGGGTGTGCGGGCTTGGTCAAGCCTTTCCAGCCGAACCAGGCATGATTGGCAGGGGATAGCGCCGCGGCAGCGCGAGGCTTGTGGCAGGCGCTTGTCAGCGCCGCCGGGAGGGCTATAGCGCGCGACCATGGCCAATATCCCCGCCCGCACCGGACGCATAGAGCGCAACACCACCGAAACGCGGATCGTGGTTGACGTCGATCTCGATGGCACCGGCGCCTATGATGTCTCGACCGGTATCGGTTTTCTCGATCACATGGTCGAGCAGTTCAGCCGCCATTCGCTGATCGACGTGACGATGAAGGTGGAGGGTGACTTGCATGTCGACCAGCACCACACCACCGAGGATTCGGCGATCGCGCTGGGGCAGGCGATCGCGCAGGCGCTGGGTGACAAGGCCGGAATCGGGCGCTACGGCGCGGCCTATTCGCCGATGGACGAAACGCTGAGCCGGGTGGCGCTCGACATTTCCGGGCGGCCCTACCTCGTGTGGAAGGCCAAGTTCTCGCAGGAAAAGCTCGGCGAGTGGGACACCGAGCTGATCGAGCACTGGTTCCATTCGGTTGCCCAGGCGGCGGGTATCACGCTGCACATGGAACTGCTCTGCGGCAGCAACAACCACCACATCTGCGAGAGCCTCTACAAGGGCTTTGCCCGCGCGATGCGGCAGGCGGTGGAGCGCGACCCGCGCAAGGGCGAGAGCGTGCCGAGCACCAAGGGGCAGCTCGGTGGCTAGCATCTTCATCGCTTCGCTGACCTATACCGCCCCGATCGAACGGATCGATGCCGTGCTGGCCGATCACCTTGCGTGGCTGAATGCCGGGCACGCGGCCGGGCACTTCCTGGCGTGGGGGCCGCGCGAGCCGCGCGACGGCGGACTGATCTTCATCAAGGTGCCAAGCCGCGCCGAGGCCGAGGCGCTCTTGAGGCGCGATCCTTTCATCGTCGAGGGGCTTGCAGAGGTTGCGATCATGGAATGGCTGCCCCGGCGCGACTTTCCGGGGCTTGAGGCGTTCCATGGCTGAGGTCGTGGCTCTCGTCGATTACGGCGCGGGCAACCTTCACTCGGTGCACAATGCGCTGAGGGCGGCGGGCGCTGCGGTTACTGTCACCGCCGATCCGCTTGTCGTGCGGGCCGCCGACCGGATCGTGCTGCCCGGCGTGGGCAGCTTCAAGGCCTGCGCCGAAGGGCTGGGTGCGATCCCCGGCATGATCGAGGCGATGACCGAGCGGGTGCAGGTGGGCGGCGCGCCGTTCCTGGGCATCTGTGTGGGGATGCAATTGCTGGCGGACCGCGGGCTTGAGCATGGCGAGACGCCGGGCCTTGGCTGGGTGCCGGGCGAAGTGCGGCAGATCGCGCCTTCGGATGCACGCATCAAGGTGCCGCACATGGGTTGGAACGATGTCGCCCTGCTGCCCCATGCGCGGACACACGCCGTGATCGAGGAGGGCGAAGCCTATTTTCTCCACTCCTACCACTTCGCGGCCCAAGATCCGCACCATGTCGCCGCGATGACCGACCATGGCGAAGGATTGGTCGCGGCCGTGGCGCGCGGGAACATCCTCGGCGTGCAGTTTCACCCGGAAAAGAGCCAGGGCTACGGTCTGGCGACGCTCCGGCGCTTTGTGGAGTGGTATCCGTGATTGTCTTTCCCGCCATTGATCTGAAGGGCGGCCAGGTCGTCCGGCTTGCCGAAGGCGACATGGGCCGGGCGACGATCTACGGCGATGATCCCGTGCGCCAAGCGCTGATCTTTGCCGAAGCGGGGGCCGCGCATCTCCACGTGGTTGATCTCGACGGCAGCTTTGCCGGCGAAAGCCGCAACCGCGCGGCGGTTGAAGCGATCATCGCCGCTTTCCCCGGCTATGTGCAGCTGGGTGGCGGCATCCGCGATGCGAAAGCGGTCGAAAGCTGGTTCAACCTTGGCGTGGCGCGGGTGGTGATGGGTTCTGCTGCGCTCAAGAACCCCACATTCGTCAAAGACATGGCCCGCGAATGGGAAGGCGGCATCGTCGTTGCCGTCGATGCCCGGGACGGCATGGTGGCAACCGAAGGCTGGGCCGAGGTCTCCGACGTGCCCGTGGTTGATCTGGCCCGCCGGTTCGAAGATGCGGGGGTCGCGGCGCTGCTGTTCACCGATATTGGCCGCGACGGGTTGCTCAAGGGCGTGAACATCGAGGCGACCGTCGACCTTGCGCGCCGCGTCGAGATTCCCGTGATCGCCAGCGGCGGGGTGAAGGGGCTGGACGACATCCGCATCCTGTCGCTCCACGCCGCCGAGGGGATCGAGGGGGTCATTACCGGGCGCGCGCTGTACGAGGGGCGGCTCGATCTGGCGGCGGCGATCGCGATGGGCCAAAGGGCGGAGGCGCGCGCGCGATGACCGTCCGCATCCGCGTCATCCCCTGTCTCGATGTGGCCAATGGCCGGGTGGTCAAGGGCGTGAACTTCGTTGACCTCAAGGACGCGGGCGATCCGGTAGAGCAGGCGCGCGCCTATGATGCGGCAGGGGCGGACGAGCTGTGCTTCCTTGACATTTCCGCCAGCCACGAAGGGCGCGGGACGCTGCTCGACATGGTGCGGCGCACGGCGCAGGTGTGCTTCATGCCGCTCACCGTCGGCGGCGGGGTGCGCTCGGCCGAGGATGCGCGCGCGCTGCTGCTGGCGGGCGCGGACAAGGTGGCGGTGAACAGCGCGGCGGTGGCGCGGCCTGAACTGGTTGGCGAGATTGCCGAGCGCTTCGGCAGCCAATGCGTCGTCGCCAGCGTCGATGCGCGGCGCACGCCTCGTGGGAACTGGGAAATCTTTACCCATGGCGGAAGGACGCCTACGGGTATCGACGCGGTCGAATATGCGAGGCTGGTCGCCGCTCTGGGCGCGGGCGAACTGCTCGTCACCTCGATGGACGGGGACGGGACGAGAGCCGGCTACGACCTCGAACTCACCCGCGAGATTGCCGATGCCGTCAGCGTGCCCGTAATCGCCAGCGGCGGGGTGGGGAGCCTCCAGCATCTTGTTGACGGGGTGGTAAAGGGCCATGCCAGCGCGGTGCTTGCCGCGAGCATCTTCCACTTCGGCCAGCACACCATCGCCGAGGCCCATGCGGCGCTGCGCGCAGCGGGCTTGCCCGCGCGCGGGGTTTGACGGAAAAGCAGCCGCATGGACACCCTCGCCCGCCTCGAAGCGACCATCGCCCAGCGCCGCACCGCCTCGCCTGAGGAAAGCTATGTCGCCAAGCTCCACGCCAAGGGACTCAAGAAGATCGCCCAGAAGCTCGGCGAAGAAGCCACCGAGGCGGTGATCGCCGCGCTCGCCGGGGAAGAGGCCGAACTGGTGGGCGAGGCCGCCGATGTGCTCTTTCACCTGATGGTGCTGCTCGGCGAAAAGGGGGTGCGCCTCGAACAGGTGCTCGCCGAACTCGACCGGCGCGAGGGAATGTCCGGTCTCGCCGAAAAAGCTTCACGGAGCCAATGATGCCGATCGACCCAACCCTGCCCTATGATGACAACAACATCTTCGCCAAGATCCTGCGCGGCGAAATCCCCTCGCGAAAGGTCTATGAGGACGATTGGGCCTATGCCTTCGAGGATATCAACCCGCAGGCCGAAGTGCACACCCTGGTGGTGCCCAAGGGGCGCTATGTCAGCTGGGACGATTTCTCGGCCAAGGCCTCCGACGCGGAAATTGCCGGCTTCGTGCGCGCGGTGGGCGAAGTGGCGCGCAGGAAGGGCCTGGTCGAGCCGGGCTACCGCCTGCTTGCCAATATCGGCATGCACGGCGGGCAGGAAGTGCCGCATCTCCACGTGCACATCTTCGGCGGCCAGCCGCTCGGCCCGATGATTTTGCATAGATAAGAAGATTACCTCCGTTCGGCGCTGATTTGGCACCGTTCATCGCAGCTTCAGGCAGGGCAGGCTTTTGACCGCGTGATGATTCCGAGCCTCTCCCGATGATGACCCCCAACCCTCCGGGCGGCCTTCTTGACGGTGCGCGGCATCTCTATGCGGTGCGTGTGTATTACGAGGACACCGATCTTTCGGGCATTACCTACCATGCCAATTACCTGCGCTGGTTCGAGCGGGCGCGCAGCGATCTGCTGCGCTTGCTCGGGATCGATCAGCGCGCCGCGATCGAAAGCGGCGAGGGGGCCTATGCCCTGTCCGAGGTGAACCTTCGCTTCCTGCGCCCGGCAAGGCTTGACGATGACGTGGTTATCGAGACCCGCTGCACCGAACTGGGTGCGGCCTCGTGCCGGATGCACCAGATCGCGCGGCGCGGGGACGAGACGCTGTGCGAAGCCAATTTGCGCGTCGGCTTTATCACGCTAGACGGCCGACCACGCCGCCAGCCCGTCGCCTGGCGGGCCGCATTTGCTGATTTCATGAACAAGGACGACTGACCCCGTGACGCTTGACCTCCTCAGCGCCGCCGCTCCGCAAACAACCCGGCTCGATCCGGTCGAGTTGTTCTTGCAGGCCGACATCATCGTGCAGGCCGTTATGCTCGGCCTGATCCTGGCGAGTGTGTGGGTATGGATGATCATCGTCTCGTTCTCCCTGCGGATCGGCAAGCTCGCCAAGGCCTCGCGCGACTACGAGCGTGAGTTCTGGAGCGAGAGCGATACGCAGGCGCTGGTCGGCAAGCAGCAGCGCAAGGAAATCCCCGCGGCGCGGGTGGTGGGCGCGGGGCTGGATGAATGGAAAAAGTCCACCAGCAGGCAGCCGGTTGACCGCGAGGCGACCCGCCAGCGCATCGGCGCGGCGATGGAAAGCCAGGTGGCCGAGGAAGCGGACGAGCTCGCCGGGCGGCTCGGTTTCCTCGCCACGGTCGGCTCGGTCGCGCCGTTTGTCGGGCTGTTCGGCACGGTGTGGGGGATTATGAACTCGTTCTTCCAGATCGGCGCGCAGCAAAGCGCATCGCTGGCCGTGGTCGCCCCCGGCATCGCCGAGGCGCTGTTTGCCACCGCGATCGGCCTGTTTGCCGCGATCCCCGCGGTGATCGCCTACAACCGCTTTTCGGGCGCGGTGAACCAGTATGAAGCGAAGCTGCAACGCTTTGCCGACAAGGTTCACGCCGGTCTCAGCCGCGAGCTGGACCGGGTGTGATGGAGATGGGAAGCGCAATCATCGGCTGTGCAGCCGCCGCAAGGGCGACCGCCCGCCGGCAGCGGGCGCAGCTTGGCTGCGCGCATAGCGAGGACCGCGCGCCCGCAGGGGCGTGCGGAAAACAAACATGGGCATGAACCTTTCTTCCTCCGCCCGCCGCGCCAAGCGTTCGCGCCGCGCGGCGATGGCCGAAATCAACGTCACGCCGCTGGTGGACGTGATGCTGGTGCTGCTGATCATCTTCATGGTGACGGTGACGCTTCCCGCCGTGGGCGTGCCGGTCGAACTGCCCGAAAGCCGCGCCGCGCCGGTCGAGGAAAAGCCCGATCAGATCACCATCTCGATCGATCGGGCGGGGATCATCTACATCGAGGATGAGGCGGTGCCGGCAGGTGGGCTTCCCGCCGCTCTCGAAGCGCTTGACCGTGGCGGGGAGCCGCCGCTGATCGTGCTGCGCGGCGATCGCAGCCTCGACTATGGCCGGGTGATGCGGGTGATGGGCGAGCTGGGCCGGGCGGGCTTCACCTCAATCTCGCTGGTCACCGACGGTTCAGTTTCGGCCCCATAGTCCCGATCATGATGGCAGCGCGCGTGTTCCGCACCGAAGAGAAGATCGGCCTGCTGGCCGCGCTGGTGCTGCATGGCGCGCTGGTGGCGGTGCTGCTGATGCAGACCGTGCGCCCGCAGGTCTCGGTGTTTCCCGAGCGCATGACGGTGAGCCTGGCGAGCGACGTGGGCCTGAAAGCGCAATCGCCCGATCCGGTGGCCGATAGCCGTGCCGCGGTTGCGCCCACGCTGTCCGAAGATCCGGCCCCGGCTCCCGAGCCGGAACCAGCCAAGCCCGAGCCGGCCCCACGCGCGACCCCGACCCCGCCCAAACCACCGGCGCGCACCGCGACCAGCGAGCCTGCGCCCATCCGTGAGCGTTCGCGCCCCGACCGCACGCCTCCTGCTGCGCGCCCCAGCGCCGCGCCGGCCAGGCCGGCGGCAAAGGGCGGTGGCAGCCGCATCGGCGACGATTTCCTGAAGGGCGCGGGCAGTTCGACCACGACGAATGAAACCCGCATCCCCGCCGCGCAGATCGGCGCGAGCGCCAAGGCTGCGATCGGGCAGGCGCTGGCCCGTCAGATCAAGCCGCACTGGAGCGCGCCGCAGGGGCTGGATGTTGACGAACTGGTCACTTTGATCGACTTTGATCTCAACCCGGATGGCAGCCTCAAAGGTCGCCCGCGCGTACGCAGCCAGAGCGGGATCAATGATTCCAACCGTGCCCAGGCCGCGCGCCATGCCGAAAACGCCGTCCGGGCGGTGCAACTGGCCGCACCTTTCGATTTGCCTGAAGAATTTTACGAGGCGTGGAAGTCTGTCCGCGGCGCCCGTTTTGACAGGAATACCTCACGATGAAATCGCTCTTTGCTCTCGCCCTGATGCTTTCGGCCGCGCTTCCCGTCACCGCACTGGCGCAGGATCTCGGCGCGCCAATGGGCGAGGACGGGACGGTGGAGAAGACCGCCACCGATGCCTCGGCGGCGCAGGCCGAGGAAGGCATTTCCTTCACCGTTACCGACGAAAGCGCGTGGTCGGACATCGGCATTGCGATCCCCGCCTTCGCCACCGACCGCGAGCGTCCGACCCCGGCGAACGAGGCCGGTACCGGGGCCTTGGGGCGCGAGATCGCGCGCGTCATCACCGCCAACCTCAGGAACAACGGGCTGTTCAAGCCGGTCGGACCCGACAGCCTGCCGCAGCCTGCCTTCAGCGAAATCACCGCGCCGGCCTTTGCCACCTGGAGCGGGCGCAGCGCGGAAATGCTGGTGCACGGCTATGTCCGCGCGCGCGACGACGGGCGGCTGGTGGTGGGCTGCTACCTCTACGATGTCGCGCTCCGCAACGAGTTGGTGCGCGATGGCTGGGTGGTCGGCCCGGCCGACTGGCGGCGCGCCGCGCACAAGTGCTCGGACCTCATCTTCAGCCGCCTGACCGGCGAAAGCCCGTTCTTCGACAGTCGCATCGCTTATATCGCCGAAACCGGGCCGAAAGACCGCCGGGTCAAGCGCCTCGCGGTGATGGATTCGGACGGCGCAAACCACCGTTTCCTCACGCTCGGCAGCGCCACCGCGCTCACCCCGCGCTATTCGCCCGACTATTCGAAGATCCTCTATCTCTCCTATGTCGACGGCAATCCGCGTATCTATGTCTATGACATCGGCACCGGCAAGCAGACGCTGGTGACCGAAAACCGCAATCCCACGCTCGCCCCGCGCTGGTCGCCCGACGGCAAGTTTATCCTCTATTCGATGGCGGTGGCCGGCAATACCGAGATTTACCGCGTGCCAGCGACCGGCGGGGCGAGCGTTAGGCTCACCAATTCGCCCGGCATTGACGTGGGCGGTTCCTATTCGCCCGATGGCAAGAAGATCGTGTTCGAAAGCGACCGTTCGGGCAGCCAGCAATGCTACGTGATGGATGCCGACGGTTCGAACCAGAAGCGCATCAGCTTCTTTGGCGGGCGCTGCGCCACGCCAGAATGGAGCCCGCGCGGTGACCAGATCGCCTTCACCCGCATCGCCGGCGATTTCAACATCGCGGTGATGAACACCAGTGGCGGCAATATGCGGGTGCTGACCCGCGGCTGGCAGGACGAAGCCCCGACCTGGGCGCCCAACGGCCGCATCATCCAGTTCTTCCGCACCGAGCGCAACACCGGGCGTTCGAGCATCTGGCAGGTCGATCTCACCGGCCAGAACGAACGCCGCCTGCCGACCCCGGTCGATGCGTCCGACCCGGCCTGGGGGCCGATCCGGCCATAATGGCTGAGCGACCATAATTTCGCCCGCTTTGTCTGCATGAGACTTTATTTCCTTAACCCCGCAACAACCAGAAAGGAACGGCAATGAACCGCCCCCTGATGACGATTGTGCTGCTGGCTTCTGCCTCCGCGCTCGCCGCCTGCGCCAAGAAGGCGCCGGAAACCCTCCCGCCCCCGCCGCCGTCGAACGGGAATACGCAGCCCGCCCCGCAGGTAGATCCGACCGGCCCGATGGTTGGCACGCAGGCCCATTTCGCCGCTGCTGTGGGTTCTTCGACCACGATCTATTTCGATACTGATCGGTACAATATCGATTCGCAGGATGCCGCCGCGCTTCAGGCGCAGGCGCAGTATTTCGCACGCTATCCGCAGATCACCTTCACCATCGAAGGCCATGCCGACGAACGCGGCACCCGCGAATACAACATCGCGCTGGGCGAAAAGCGCGCCACGGCGGCCAAGAACTTCCTCACCAGCCTCGGGGTTGATCCAGGCCGGATTGCGGTGGTGAGCTATGGCAAGGAACGCCCGGTGGCGCTGGGTTCGGACGAGGCATCATGGGCGCGCAACCGCCGCGCCGCCAGCGTCATCATCAACTGACGCGCAAGCGCGCTGAGCATGGCTCAGCGCGCCTCGCTCAAGCCTGTGCGGCGTTTGAGCATTTCCGGATTGAGAGGCGTCA
This sequence comes from Erythrobacter sp., assembly GCA_046294975.1. Classification (GTDB taxonomy): domain Bacteria; phylum Pseudomonadota; class Alphaproteobacteria; order Sphingomonadales; family Sphingomonadaceae; genus Erythrobacter. The sequence continues at coordinate 39,426 of JBKBOH010000017.1, forward strand.
GCATCTCAGCAGTCTGGCGCTCATGTCAGCTCTTGAGCAGGTCGGGCGCAAGCCCGGCCTGCGCCTTATAAGGCGCAGGGCCTGCCGCAGCCTCGGCCCCGTCCCTATCGTGCACCGACGTGACAAGGCACAGCCCGGCAAGGGCAAGCACGGAAAACAGGCTGGAGAGGGTCAATTGCGGGCTCATGCTGCGGTCTTTCCGGCGATCGGCAGGACAAGTGCCGCCGACCTTCTTCTATTGCAATGCAACATTTCACATTGCAACCGGTTCCCGCATTCGCATCGCTTTGCTTTGTGCGCCACCTCGCCTAGACTGGAGGCGTGATGCTTTCGACCAACGACATTTGCCCATCCGTCCCGGAGGTGCGCGCATGAGCCGCGCGCGCCGTTCTTTGGACTGGGGCTTCCCGCGCTGGCGGCCCTATGGCACCTCGCAGGAGGCGGTCAATGTCCGCGTCTGCGATCGCCACGGCTGCGACGCGCCGGGCAATTGTCCCGCACCCAAGGCGCCGAACAGCCGTGAGCGGTGGTATTTCTGCCAGAAGCACGCGGCCGAATACAATTCCAAGTGGGATTATTTCGAAGGGCTGGAGCAGGCCGAAAAGGACGAACGCGCCCGCGCCGAGCGGCAGCAAAGCGCAGGCTATGCCAAAAGCGCGCATTACGGCTGGGCCGGATCGGGCGATGGTTCGCGTTCGGCCGACGAAATGCGCGCGCTGGAAGTGCTGGAGCTTGAGGTGGATGCCGATTTCACCGCGGTGAAAAAGGCCTATCGCGCCCGCGCCAAGGAAGTGCACCCCGATGTCAAGCCCGGCGATGCCGAGGCGGCGCGGCAGTTCCAGCTGATCCAGACGGCTTACGAAGTCCTGCGCGCCGCCGAAGAACGGCGCACGTGGCGCGGCTAGGCGCGTTCCTGCCCCGGACAGGCCAGTCAGCCGGCGGGAATGGATGCCCGAGCACCCGTGCTGTCGCAGAACATTGCCCTGCTGCGGACCACCGGGCCTGGCATTTCAGGACAGTGTCTCGACTGCCTTCAGCCACAGTTTTGCTGCCTCAATCGCGAACCGGCGGTGGCCCGGCGAAGCCCTGGCCGCGCGAATCGATCTGCGGATCGGGGTTGTCGTTCCACCACGCCACATCGGTCCAGGGCCGCACATCGACCTCATGGCTCCAGCAATTGCGCGGCTGGTGGGCGAGGTGCCAGTAGGTTTCGGCCAGCGCGGCGGGATCGATGATGCCCTCGCGGCCCTTGTTCGCTTTGAAGGCCTCGTAACGATCCCCCAGCAGCTTGCCGAGCGTGTCGGGCGCATCGACCGCGCCGTCGACCACGACATGGGCCACGTGCACGCCTCGCGGGGCGAATTCGGCATTGAGCGTCTGGCACAGCATCCGCCGCCCGCCCATCGCCGCGGCATGGCTGTGCTGCCCGGCATTACCGCGCATTGCCGCAGTCGCCGAAGTGACCAGCAGCGTGCCGTGCGCGCCGGTCTTGGCCCGCTCGACCATCGCCGGAAACAGCGCATGGGCGAGCCGGAACACGCCATAGGTGCCCAGCCGCCAGCCCAGCTCGAAGATGCGGTGCGGGGTCGCATCGAGCGGGCGGTTTCCGATCTGCGCGCCAAGGTTGTAGAGCGCGCACCGGATCGGGCCAATATCGCGCTCGGTGCGTTCGACCAGCTCCTCGATCGCGCCGTCCTCGGCGGCGTTGAGCAGGGTGCCGGAGGCCGAGCCGCCCGCCGCCGCGATCGCGCTGACCAGCCGCTGGAGGCCCGCTGCGTCGCTGCGCCGTGCCAGCACCGCATGATAGCCCCCTGCGGCAAAACGCTGCGCGGCATGGCCCCCGATCCCGGCCCCGGCGCCGATCACCAGAAACACGGGCTTGCGGTTGTCGGTCATGGTCTGCTCCCTCGCTGCGGCGTGTGGCCTAGCAGGCGAGGGGAGAAAACTCACACATGTTCGAGCGCCTGCGCGAAGTCGGCGATCAGATCGTCGGCATCCTCGATCCCGATGCTGATGCGTACCAGGTTGTCGGTGATGCCGAGCAGATCCTTGCGCGCCTGCGGCACCGAGAGGTGGGTCATCGAGGCCGGGTGGCTCGCCAGCGTCTCGGTTCCGCCGAGGCTCACGGCGAGCTTGGCGATGGTGAGGTGGTCGAGGAAGCGGAAACATTCGGCCTCGCCGCCCTTGATGAACAGGCTGAAAGTGCTGCCCGCGCCCAGACAATGCCGCTCATAGATGTCCTGCTGGCGCGGATCGCTGATGCCGCCGAGATAGCCCAAGCCTTCGACCTTGGGGTGGCCGCGCAGAAACGCGCAGACCCTGGCCGCGTTCTCGCCCGCGCGCTGCATCCTGAGTTCGACTGTCTCCAGCGAACGCAGCAGCATCCATGCGGTGTGCGGATCGACGATCCCGCCCATGGTGTTGCGTAGTGCGCGCACCGGGGCGATCCAGCTTCTCGCCCCGGCGATCGAGCCTGCGACCAGGTCGGAATGGCCGCCGACATATTTGGTCAGCGAATAGGCAACGATATCCGCGCCGTGTTCCAGCGGGCGCTGCCACAGCGGGCCGAGGAAGGTGTTGTCGATGGCGATCGGTATGCCGGACATGGCAGCATCCCGCGCATCGCGCACCGCCTCGACATCCACCAGCGCGTTGGTGGGATTGGCGGGGCTTTCGAGATAGATCATCGCCACCTTGCCGCCCTGCGCCTCGGCCTGAGCCTTGGCTCGTGCCAGCACCGCGTCCAGCTCCGCGCGGGTCGCGCCGGCGGGGAAATCGACATAGGTCACGCCGAAGCGGCTCAGCACCTTGGCGACGAAGCCCTCGGACGCGGCATAGAGCGGGCCGGAATGGACAATCACGTCGCCCTGCGACGCATAGGCCATCATCAGGATGCAGATCGCGGTCATCCCGCTGGAGAAGGTCAGTGCGTCCTCTGCCCCGTCCCACACCGCGAGGCGATCTTCGAGGATCTCCTGGTTCGGCCCGTTGAAGCGCGAATAGACGAGGCCCTCCGCCCCGCCTTCCCGCAGGCCGGTGATGCCCTCGAAATGGCGCTTGCCCGCGGCCGCGCTCTCGAAGGCGAAGGTGCTGGTGAGGAAGATCGGGGGCTTGAGCGAGCCTTCCGAGAGCACCGGATCATAGCCATGGCCCATCATCAGCGTGGCGGGCTTCAAGGGCCGGCCGGCGATCTCGCGGCGGGCGGGCTTGGGCTTGCGGCGGGGGGTGGGGGTTTCGACCGCATCGACGGCGTCCGGCATGACGGCGCTTCCTTCCTGTGCCCATGCTCCCAGGAAGGCGGGAGCTTGTTCGGCGGCGGACAGGGCACCCGTTCCTAACCTCCGCAGGAACGCCTCTCCGCTGCCAGCGCTGTTGTGCAAGCGGCCTATCGCGAGCGCGCGGGGCTTTCAAGCAAGGCAGCGGCGCACATCTACAGGAAAGGGCAGCTGGGCGGATTTGCCCATCCATGGGAGCCTGCGCGTCACAACACGGCAACGGGCCGCGATCATCGCCAAGCGCCGGACATGCATCCGGACATTTCGGGGGAGTTTCGCATGAATGATCCATTTCTGATGCAGCGCGAGCTGCGCTACGGCTATCCGGTGTGCGACGAGCTGCTGATCGGCCGCTATTTCACCATCGGCTATTCCTGGTATTTCCGGCAAGCCAAGTGGACGCTGGAGATTGTCAGCCGCGGCGGCAACGAATTCGCACCCGATGCCTTCACCCGCGCGCAGCGGCTCAACAATTTCCGCGCCGATGTGCGCGTGCCCCACCGGTTCCGTGCCTCGCTCAATGCCTACAAGGGCAATGGTTATGATCGCGGGCACCTGGTTTCCAGCGCCAATGCGACACTCAGCCACATCGAAAACAGCGAGACCTTCCTGCTTTCGAACATGAGCCCGCAGGAACCCGGCTTCAATCAGGGCATCTGGAAGGATCTCGAAGAACAAGTGCGAGAGCTCAATGCCCGGGACGATGTGCTCGAGGTCTATGTCCTCAACTGTCCGCTGTTCGATTTCACCAAGCCGATCAAGCTGATCGGCGACAAGCAGGACAAGTACGGGATCAATATCCCCGTGCCCCACGGCTTCGTCAAATCAGTGCTGGCCGAATACCGCAATGGTTCGCTCAAATTGTGGACCTTCAGGATGGACAACGCCAAGCTCGCCGGCGTCCCGGCGGATTACCTGTGCATCACCTATGATGCCGAGCAATTGATCGGCGGACGCTTCTGGGACCGCGCCAATGGCAGGGACATGCACAAGCTGAAGGCGACGATCCCCAAGATGTGGTAAGGCGCCGTCGCCGGGCAGGTCACACCAGCAACCCGATCGCCCACACCACGCCGACGATCAGGAACACGCCGGCAAGGTCAAGCAGCGCACCTGCCGTAACCATCCGGCCAATGCGGATGCGGCCCGTGCCCCAGGCGATCGCGTTGGGGCCGGTTCCGGCGGGCAGCATGAAGCCCCAGCTGGCGGCGAGCGCAGCCGGCAGGGCGAGCAGCAGCGGATCGGCCTCCAACGCCACCACCAGCGCGGCGACGACGGGCACGATCCCCGTCGCGGTGGCGACGTTGCTGGCGAATTCGGTCACCAGCACCACCAGCGCCGTCACCGCCAGCGCGACGAGGATCAGCGGCCAGTGTTCGAGCGGCAGCAACGCTTCACCGAGCCAGCCGGTCAGGCCCGAGGCCTGCATCGCGCCGGCCAGCGACAGGCCGCCGCCAAACAGGAAGATCACGCTCCACGGCGCGGCCTTGGCCTCGTCCCACACCAGCAGGGTGCGCCCCGTGCCGTCGGGCAGCAGGAACAACGCCAGCGCCGCAAGCGTGGCGATGGTGCCGTCGCTCCACGCGCCGGGCATGAACAGCGGGGCGACCAGCGGCTGCGAAACCCAGCCGGCCAAGGTTACCGCCACCAGCGCCGCCAGCCGCAATTCGGCGCTGCTCCAGCCCGGCGGGCTGGCCACGGCATCACGTGCGCGGACAAGGTCGAAAGGATGGCGCTGCACCTGCTGCACTCTGGCAATGATAAAGGCGGCCAGCGGCACGCTCAGCAGCACCAGCGGCACGCCGTAGAGCGACCATTGCAGGAAACCGATCTGCACCCCGGCGATCTGGGCAAGCAGGCCGACCGAGATCGCATTGGTGGGCGAGCCGACGATGGTGCCCAGCCCGCCGATGCTGGCCGCGAACGCAATCCCCATCGGCAGCGCACCGGCGAGGCCTTCTTGCTGCCTTACCGCTGCGCTGCTTGAGGGCGCTGCTTGCTGCCCTACCGCTGCGCTGCTTGAGGGCGCTGCTTGCTGCCCCACCGCTGCGCTGCTTGAGGGCGCCGCCTGTTGCTCTGGCGCTGCGCTGCACGGGAGGTTTCCACCCTCCAGCACCGCCAGCGCCATCGGCATCATGATCAGCGCGGTCGAGGTGTTGGAAATCAGCATCGACAGCAGCGCCGCCGAGATCATAAAGGCAAACAGCAGCCGCGCCGGGCCGCCCTCGGTGCCGACCAGCCGCAGGATCGCGAGGCTGAGCCGCCGGTGCAGCCCGGTGCGTTCGATCGCCAGCGCGATGAAGGCCCCGCCCAGCAGCAGGAACAGGATCGGCGAAAAATACCCGCGCGCCGTATCCTCGGCCGAAGATACCCCAGCCAGCGGTAGCACCAAGAACGGCAGCAGCGCGGTGACTGTCATCGGCACCGCCTCGGTCATCCACCACACCGCCATCCACACCACGAGGCCGGCGACCAGCCATGCAGCCAGCGCCATGCCCGCAGGCGGTGGCATAAATGCAGTGAGCGCAAACGCCAGCGGGCCGAGCAAGAGGCCGATGCGGTGCAAAATGCCGCCTTGTGTCTGCTCTGCCTCCATCACCGCCTGACCTAACAGCCAGGCCGGCCTTGCGGCAAGCCCCGCAGCGGCTGGCTATTCCACTTCGTCCTTGTCTTCGGGGTCGCCCGGCAGAGCGATATTGCTGAAGGTTACCGTGCCGGTGCGACCCTGTCGGATGATCTGCTGGAACTTGGTTTCGCGCTCGCGCAGCAGGGCGGCCATGCTCTGCGGGATGCGGAAGCTCACCGGCTGTCCGTTGGAGGTGACGTTCGACAGGGTCGGCTCGCGCACACCGCCTTCCAGATCGGCGATGTCGTGCTCGGCGATCGTGGGCTCGGCGCCGCTGGTCTTGGCCAGCAGTGCGGCGGTCTGTGCGTCGGCATGGCGGGCGAGATGGGCGCGCAGGTCTGCCTCGAAATTGGGGAAGTAGTAAGGCGCGGCCTCCAGGTAGAGCTCGGACACCAGCAAGCGGTTGCCCAGTTCCTGCGTCCCGCGCAGCGAGTTGACGAAATCGCTCGCCCCGCGTTGCAGCAGGCGGGCGACATTGTCGGCATTGAAGGCCTCCTTCTGCAGCGAAGGCCCGCCGATCTCGCCGCGCCAGAAGCCGTAGATCACCTCCGGGCTTTTCCAGTGGCGATAGACGATCTTCTCGCGGATATCGCGCGGGGAGAGTCGGATACCTTCGACCGTGATGAAGCGCGCCTCATCAAGCGGCACGCCATCAATCCTGATTTCGCGCGGCTGGCGCACCGGCCAAGCCTTGGCGATCTGTTCGACCAGCGCGACATTGTGAAGGTTGATCCAGTAAGCGAGCTGCTCGTTGCGCGAAAGCGCCTGAATGTCGACGATGCTGGCGGTGTTTTCCAGATCCTTGCGGTATTCGGTGAAGCTGGCGATGACATTGGCATCGAGGAAGCTGAACATCACGCGCGTGCCTTCGAGGCGGTAGCGCGAGACATGGCCATACTGGCGCCGGGAGCCAAGGCTGGGTTCGGGGCGCGGTGCGCTTTCGCGCAAGCTCGGGCCCATCGATACCACGATGTTCTTCATGGCTTCATCCCAGATCGAATAGTCGATCTTGTCGGCATTCGGGGTTCGGGACGGGGCGAAGGTTGCCAGCTCGGCATCGTCCGGGGCATCGGTCTGCGCGTGGGCGGGCGCGGCGAAGGCAAGCGCGGCAGTGGCGGCCAGAAGCGCCGGATGCTGGGCGGTGCGGATCAGGAACGGCATGATCGAAGGGCTTTTCCGGGGCTGTGAAAATCGGGGCAAGGCGGGTCTGTCCACCGATCAACGCCGATGTCCCGCCTTGGTGCCCATTGCCTAGCAGATTGCGGCGGCCTGTGTTGCCGCCAATCGTCCGGCATGCGCGGTTCATCGACCGGCCAGCTCGCCGGTCGGCGCAAGCCACTGCATCATTTGCGAAAAAGGGGGCAGGCCGGCTGGCCCACCCCCGGCGTATATCGGTCCGGACGCGCGGCTTATTTCGGCGCGAGCACCATTAGCATCTGGCGGCCTTCAAGCCGCGGGAAGGCTTCGACCTTGGCGATTTCGGCAACATCATCCTGCACTCTCTTGAGCAGATCCATGCCGAGATGTTGGTGCGCCATTTCGCGCCCGCGAAAGCGCAGGGTGATCTTCACCTTGTCGCCATTGTCGATGAACTTGGTGACGCTCCGCATCTTCACGTCATAATCATGCGTGTCGATGTTCGGACGCATCTTCACTTCCTTGATGTCCTGCGTCTTCTGGCTCTTGCGCGCGAGGTTGGCCTTCTTCTGGGCCTCGTAGCGATATTTGCCGACATCGAGGAACTTGCACACCGGCGGGTCCGCGTTGGGGGACACTTCGACAAGGTTCAGGCCTTTCTCATTGGCCTGCTCGATCGCTTCGCGGGTGTACATAACGCCAAGGTTTTCGCCTTCGTCGTCAATGACGCGAACCTTGGGGACGTTGATCAGGTGATCAAAGCGCGGGCCGCTTTTTACGGGCGGGGCCAGCGAGCGCCGGGGTGGACGTGATATGGGGTGTTCTCCTGTGGTAGCTGCTTGCTGCGCGCTCCTTAGTCCCAATCGCGCCCGAAGGCTAGGTGGAGTCTTGCGGTGTCGCCTGCCACAGCGCAAAGCGGGCAAGCTTGCCCCTGGCGGGCACCAGCGCCTCGATCGCGCGCGCGGGTTGCAGCGCGCCGAGGATCTCCGGGTTGGCCGCGTCCATCCCGCCGGTGAGCGTGCCGAAAGCGGGCATGATCATGCGCTCGGCCCCGCCGGGACCGCGACCAAGAACAGCACACGGCCGCGCGATATGGCGGTTCCTGACATTGACCCGCAGCTTGGGATGATAGTGGCCCGACAGCTCCGGCGCGGTCTCTCCGGCGCGGGCTTCGTGGCGCAGGATCACCCCGCCCAGTTCCAGTTCGGGCATGATTGTCCCGCCGAAGCCGCGCGGCAGCCCCTCGTCGTGATTGCCGGTGATCCACACCCAGTCGAGCGCCCGCGTCAGCGCCTCCAGCATCCCGCTGCAATAGCCATCGAGGCGCAGCGCGCCGGCATCATCGTGGAAATTGTCGCCCAGCGTGATCACCCGCCGCGCGCCCGTCTCGCGCACCGCATCGGCCAGCCGTTCAAGCGTATCGCGGCTGTCATAGGGCGGGAGCATCGCGCCCCTTGCAGCGAACCAGCTCGCCTTTTCCAGATGCAGGTCAGCCACCAGCAAGGCCCGCTCCGCCGGCCAGTACAGCGCGCGCCCGCTGCCGAGCATCAGCTCGTGTCCGGCAAAGCCGAAAGGGGTGAACATAGCGCGAACCATGCCCATGGCATTGCCCGCAAAGATTCGCCTTGGCAAGCGCCTGGCAGGACTTGTGCCGCGCCGCTCTTTGCCTATGGTGCGGAGCAATGACGGACGGGGATGTATGACGGACTGGATACCTTACACCGAGCGCGCGCGCGTGTGGTTTGAAGATCTGCGTGATCAGATCTGCGCCGAATTCGAGGCGATCGAGCGCGAGGCTGGGTCTGATGCTAGCTTCACCTACACCCCGTGGAAACGCGAGGAGGAAGGCAATCCCGATCCCGGCGGCGGCACGCAGGGCCTGATGAAAGGCAAGGTGTTCGAGAAGGTCGGGGTCAATGTCTCGACCGTGCGCGGCAGCTTCGCCAAGGAGTTTGCCGGCAGCATCAATGGTGCGAGCGCGGAGAACCCCGGATTTGTCGCCACCGGCATCAGCCTGGTTGCCCACATGGCCAACCCGCACGTGCCCGCGGTGCATATGAACACCCGCTTCCTCACCACCACCAAGGCGTGGTTTGGCGGCGGGGCGGATCTCAATCCGCCGATCCCCTGTGCCGAAGACACCGCCGAGTTCCACGCCGCGATGCAGGCCGCCTGCGATCCGCACGATCCGACCTATTACGAGCGCTATTCGAAGTGGGCGGAGGAATATTTCTATATCCCCCACCGCAAGGTCGGGCGCGGGGTGGGCGGCATCTTCTGTGACCATCTCGAATGCGCTGATGATGCCGCGTGGGAGCGCAACTTCGCCTTCATCCAGGACATCGGCAAGCAGTTCCTGGCCGTTTTCCCGGCGATTGCACGCAGACGGATGAACACGCCTTTCGATGCGGCCGACGAAGCGCGGATGCTCGAATACCGGGGCCGCTATGCCGAGTTCAACCTGGTCTATGATCGCGGCACGATCTTCGGTCTCAAGACCGGTGGCAATATCGACGCAATCCTGATGAGCCTGCCGCCGCGCGCGACGTGGAGTTGAGGCGGACGACTGCGTCCTCCTTCGCACTTGCCGCAAACGCGCCCGGCGCTCATATTCGGGAGTGATGCTGCGCCAATACGAACTCGTCGAAAAGGTCCTCGAATACGATCCTGACGCTGACGAGGCGATGCTCAATCGCGCCTATGTCTATACCGTGCAGAAGCATGGCAGCCAGAAGCGCGCGAGCGGCGATCCCTATTTCAGCCATCCGGTCGAAGTCGCCGGGCTGATGACCGACCTGAAGCTCGATCAGGCGACCATCATCACCGCACTTTTGCACGATACGGTCGAAGATACGCTCGCCACGATCGAGGATATCGAAGCCCATTTCGGCCCCGAAGTGGCCCGGCTGGTCGATGGGGTAACCAAGCTCTCCAAGATCGAGACCATGCCCGAGAACGAGCGCGCAGCAGAAAACCTGCGTAAGTTCCTGCTGGCGATGTCGGAAGACATCCGGGTGCTCTTGGTCAAGCTCGCCGACCGGCTGCACAACATGCGAACGCTGCACTTCATCAAGAACCCTGAAAAGCGCAAGCGTATCGCCCGCGAGACGATGGATATCTACGCCCCCCTCGCCGAGCGGGTGGGGATGTACGAATATATGCACGAAATGCAGGCACTGGCCTTCCGCGAGCTGGAACCGGAAGCCTATGCCACCATCACCGCGCGGCTCGATGCGCTGCGCTCGCAGGATGGCGGGCAGGTCGATGCGATTGCCCTCAAGATCAAGCAGCGCCTTGCAGAGGCCGGCCTCAAGGTCGAGGTCTACGGGCGCGAGAAGCATCCCTATTCGATCTGGCACAAGATGGCCGAACGCCATGTCAGCTTCGAGCAGGTGACCGACATCATGGCCTTCCGTGTCATCACCGAGACCGAGGAGGACTGCTACCGCGCACTGGGCATCCTGCACACCACCTGGCAATTCCTGCCCGGCAAGTTCAAGGACTACATCTCGACCCCCAAATCGAACGGTTACCGCAGCCTGCACACCGCGCTGATGTATGAAAACTCGATGCGGGTCGAAGTGCAGATCCGCACCCGCGCGATGCATCGCACCAACGAATTTGGGCTCGCCGCGCACTGGGCCTACAAGCAGGGCGACAAGCCCGATGGTGCGGTTGGCTGGCTGCGCGACCTGATCGAGATCGTCGATGCCAGCCACGATGCCGAAGAGCTGCTCGAACACACCCGGCTTGCCATCTACCAGGATCGGATCTTCGCCTTCACCCCCAAGGGCGCGCTGTTCCAGCTGCCCAAGGGGGCGACGGCGGTGGACTTCGCCTTTGCGGTGCACACCAATCTCGGCACGCAGACCGCAGGCGTGAAGATCAACGGGCGGCACATGCCGCTGCGGACACCGCTCGCCAATGGCGACGTGGTGGAGATCATCAAGAACCCCCACGCCGCCCCGCAGCTGTCATGGCTGGCCTTCGTCGTCACCGGCAAGGCCCGCGCCGCGATCCGCCGCGCGGTGCGAATGAGGGAACGCGCCGAGGTCGCGGCGATCGGATCGAAGCTGTTCGACGAGATCGCCGCGCGCGTGCCCGCACGCATCGGCAAGAAGGCGATCCGCGCCGCTGTCGAACGGCTCGGCATGGAGGAACCGGACGATCTGATGTACGCGATCGGCGCGGCCAAGATCACTGACCGCGAGGTGATGGAGGCGCTGGTGCCCGGCTGCACCGCCGGGATCGAGGAAGACGAGCACTGGCAAAGGCGTGAGCGCACCATCTCGATCCGCGGCCTCACGCCGGGGGTCGCCTTCGATCTTGCGCCCTGCTGTCACCCCGTGCCGGGCGACCGCATCGTCGGCATCCGCCGCAAGGGCAACACTGTCCTCGTCCACGCGATCGACTGCATGGAACTGGCAAGCGGGGTGGACAGCGACTGGATTGACCTGGCCTGGGGCAACCGCTCGGCTGGGGCTGCCGGGCAGCTGTCGGTAACGATCTACGACCGGCTTGGCACACTGGCGGAGATGGCTGGCATCTTCGCGCAGAACAAGGCCAATATCATCACCCTGATCCAGACCCAGATCGATCACCCCTTTGTGACCTACGCTGTCGAAGTCGAGGTCGAGGACGTGGCCCACCTCAATCGCATCCTGTCCGCCCTGCGCGCCAGCGATGCCGTCGCCCAGGCGGACCGGCAGTAGGCAACTCTACCTCGTCATTGCAAGGAGCCGAAGGCGACTCGGCAATCCATGGGCTGACGGTGCCCCGTGCGGAGCGGTCAGTTGATGGATTGCTTCGCTACGCTCGCAATGACGATTAAGGGGCCACCCGCCGCACCGGCACGCGGATGTTGCAGATGTCCGCGCCGCCTGCGGGCACGATGAAGAACGGATCGCGGCGGTTGGCGATGGCTTCGGCGTAGCGGGCGAAGGTTGCGCTTGTCGTCGACAGGTATTCGAATTTCGGCTGCTCAGCAGCGGGTAGATCGCTCGCCACCCGCACCGACAGGATCGGCGTGCGCTTGCCCGCTTCTTCGGCGGTGTAGAAGCCCAAATCGCCCGACCCGCGGGGCAGCGAGGAGAGGTGCTGCATCCCCTCGATCACCCGGCCCACCAGCGCGATATTGCGATCGAGGTGGCGCGGTGCATGGCCGATCACGGTGTAAAGCTCCGCGCCAGAGCCGGTGTCGGGCGAGTAGTTCCGCCCGACGCCGACCATGCCGTAGCAGTGGGTGGGCCAGACACTTGTTGCAAAATTTTCGACCCGTTCACCGGGCCGGGGTGGGAAGATGGCGTAACCGACCGGAAAGCCGCCTGCAAAACCAACCCGCCCGGCATAAGCGTCTGAGGCAAGGCTGCGTATCGCTGTCGTCAGGGAGCCAAGCGCAATGCTCGTCATGTATTGGGCCTCCCCCATCACCTTCAGCCCTTGCGGCAAGGGCTTGGGCTTGCCTGTCGCCTCAGGGTTGTCGTAATTGGGATCGCCCCACTGGGTAACGTAATTGTCCTGCACCCGGTTGACCGAGATGCCGTCATACCACCCGGCGCGGGCGAACAGGCGGATGTTGTGGACCCAGCCCTGGCTGAAGGGCGCAGGCATCAGCTGGATCACCACCTGTCGGGGCTTTCTCTCGGTATCGGGGGCAAGGGTCATCACCAGCAGGTCTTCCGCCGGGATCGCCACCCAGTCCGCCTTGGGCGATCCGGCGACGATCTCGGACGGGGCAGGCGCGGGAGTCTCGGTTTGCCCTGCCGCCGGGCTGGCTGGGGGCGATGCGTCCTGAGCGGCAGCGGGCAGGGTGAGGGTGAAGGCCGTCGCAGCGGCGAGGAGTGCGGTTTTCATGGGGATGGGTGTGCCATACTCACACCCCAATCAAAAACCCCTTTCCACGCGTTTTGGGGGGCGGAAAGGGGTTTTCGATGGCAGCGTTCGCAGGGAATGCCATTCCGCGCAGCGCTGGCCACGGCGACTCTCATACCACGATTCCTTCGCCCGGCCAAACCTGTCGCCTTGCACAGTCCGGCGTTCGCCGCTATCGGCCGGGGCCTGCCCCGGAAAGCCTCCCTCTCGCGCTCAAGCAGCGAAGCGGTAGCGCACCAAGGAGCATGGAGCAGTGGCCGAGTGGTCGAAGGCGCACGCCTGGAAAGTGTGTATACGGCAAAACCGTATCGAGGGTTCGAATCCCTCCTGCTCCGCCA
>JBKBOH010000018.1:0-52170 GCA_046294975.1 Erythrobacter sp.
TGCCGGGCCTGTCGGTGAACACCCCGTGCTGGCGGTTGCCGCTGACCGCGCCCAAGGCCCGCATCCCGCCGACCAGCACCGTCATTTCCGGGATCGACAGGCCCAAGAGGTGCGCCTTGTCTATCAGCATTTCCTCGGTGCGGACGACCGACTTGGTCTTGAGGTAATTGCGGAACCCGTCGGCAAACGGTTCGAGTGGCTCGAAGCTCGCCGCGTCGGTGTGTTCCTCGGTCGCGTCGCCGCGCCCGCCGGTGAAGGGCACGGTGACATCGAAGCCGGCATCCCTTGCCGCCTTCTCGACCGCTGCCGAACCGGCCAGCACGATCGCATCGGCCATGCTCAGCGCGCCGCGATGCTGCTCGATCACGCCCAGCACCTTGGCCAGTTCGTCCGGATCATTGGCCGCCCAGCCGTTCTGCGGGGCGAGCCGCACCCGCGCGCCATTGGCACCGCCGCGGTGGTCCGAATTGCGATAGGTCGAGGCCGAGGCCCAGGCCGCCTTGACCAGCTCGCTCACGGTGAGGCCGGAACCAAGGATCGCCGTCTTGAACGCGGCCACATCGGCATCGGACGGCATCGTGCCGGCCGGCACCGGGTCCTGCCAGATCAGGTCTTCGGCCGGAACTTCCGGGCCGAGGTAACGGATCTTCGGCCCCATGTCGCGGTGGCACAGCTTGAACCACGCGCGCGCGAAGGCATCGTCGAGCTGTTCGGGATGGGCGAGGAAGCGCTCCGAAATCTTGCGATATTCCGGATCGTTCTTGAGCGCCATGTCGGCGGTGGTCATGATCGTCGGGACGCGCTTCGACGGATCGCGCGCGTCGGGGGCCATGTCTTCCGGATCGGGATTGATCGGGGTCCATTGCCACGCGCCCGCGGGCGATTTCACCAGTTCGTAGTCATATTTGAACAGCAGGCGGAAATAGTCGTGGCTCCACGCGGTTGGGTTGTTCGACCAGCTGCCCTCGATCCCCGAAGTGGTGATGTTGCCACGGGCGATCTCCTCCTCGTCAACCAGCCAGCCGAAACCCATCCGGTGCAGGTCTTCGCTTTCGGGCGCGCCGGCAAAGGTGTCCGACGGGGCCGCGCCATGGGCCTTGCCGAAGGCGTGGCCGCCAGCGGTGAGCGCCACGGTTTCCTCGTCGTTCATCGCCATGCGGGCAAAGGTTTCGCGCATGTCGCGGGCCATGCCTTCGTGGTCATGCGGATTGCCCTGCGGCCCTTCGGGATTGACGTAGATCAGGCCCATCTGGATCGCGGCGAGCGGGTTTTCGAGATCCGCGCCATCCTGTGGACGGATGCGGGTGGCAACCCCTTCGTTGACCCACTGCTCCTCGGTGCCCCAGTAGACGCTTTCCGGCTCATAGACATCCGCGCGGCCGCCGCCGAAGCCGAACACCGGCCCGCCCATCGATTCAATCGCGACATTGCCGGCGAGGATGAACAGGTCAGCCCAGCTGATGTTCTTGCCGTATTTCTGCTTGATCGGCCACAGCAGGCGGCGGGCCTTGTCGAGGTTGCCATTGTCGGGCCAGGAATTGAGCGGCGCAAAGCGCTGCTGGCCGCTATTGGCGCCGCCGCGCCCGTCACCGGTGCGATAGGTGCCCGCCGCGTGCCACGCCATGCGGATGAACAGCGGGCCATAATGGCCATAGTCGGCCGGCCACCAAGGCTGGCTGTCGGTCATCAGCGCGGTGAGATCGGCTTTGAGCGCGGCGTAATCGAGCGTGTTGAAGGCTTGCGGGTAGTCGAAGTCCTCACCATAGGGGTTCGCGCTCTTGCCCCCTTCGGTGAGGATATCGAGTTGCAGCGCTTCGGGCCACCAGTCGCGATTGGTGCGGCCCAGCAGGCTGCGCGTTTCGGCTGCGCCGTGGAACGGGCAACCCCCGCTCAAGTCTCCGGTTTTTGCGTCCATGATCGTCTCTCCTCTGACATGGCGAAATCAGACTCGGGTCGCTGCCGCGTAGTCTATGGGCAGAGCATGACGCTTTCAGGTTATTGCGTCCAATCGATTAATGCGGAAGGTTTGATTGAGCGGAACGATTAGTCGCTTCGTCACTGCGAGCGGCGAAGCAGCGCGGCAATCCATGAACCGGCGGTCGCATCCGGCGCAGCGGCGGGCCATGGATTGATCGGCCAATTGGCCAGCTTCGCTTGCGCTGCGCTCGCAATCACGAAAGGGGCAGGTTCCCGAGTCAGAACCCGCCCCTCATGTCGAAACAATGCTGAACGGCGTTACGCCGCTTGCGCCACGTCCTCGGCCGGCTCGTTGCGGATCAGGAAGTCAAACGCGCCCAGACCCGCCTTGGCCCCTTCGCCCATGGCCACCACGATTTGCTTGTGCGGCACGGTGGTGCAATCGCCCGCAGCGTAGATGCCGGGGAGGTTCGTGGCACCGTGATCGTCGATCACGATTTCACCGAACTTCGACAGTTCCAGCCCGGTCTCGCGCAGCCATTCGGTGTTGGGGACAAGGCCGATCTGCACGAACACGCCTTCGAGCGCGATGCGGCGTTCATCGCCATTGGCGCGGTTCTTCACCACCAACCCGCTGACCTTGCCGTTCTGCCCGAGAATTTCGGTGGTCTGGCCGTTGGTGATGATCTCGACATTGGGCAGCGAGCGCAGCTTGCGCTGAAGCACCTCGTCGGCGCGCAGCCGGGTGTCGAATTCGATCAGGGTGACATGGCCGACGATGCCGGCAAGGTCGATCGCCGCTTCGACGCCCGAATTGCCGCCGCCGATCACCGCGATTGCCTTGCCCTTGAACAGCGGGCCATCGCAGTGCGGGCAATAGGCCACGCCCTTGTTGCGATACTCCGCTTCGCCCGGCACGCCGAGGTTGCGCCAGCGCGCGCCGGTTGCGAGGATCAGCGAACGCGCCTTGAGGCTCGCACCATTGGCCATCACCACCTCGTGATAGCCGCCAATATCCTTGGCGGGCCTGAGTTCGACCGCGCGGGCAAGGTCTATCAGGTCGATGTCATATTCACCGACGTGGCTCTTGAGGCTGTCGGTCAGCTTCGGGCCTTCGGTGTAGGGGGTGCCGGGGAGGTTTTCGATCCCCAGCGTGTCCATCAGCTGCCCGCCGAAGCGTTCCGCCGCGATGCCGGTGCGGATACCCTTGCGCGCGGTATAGACCGCCGCTGCCGCGCCCGCCGGGCCGCCGCCCACCACCAGCACCTCGAACGGTGGCTTGAGGCTGAGCTTTTCCGCCTGCCTGGCATCGGCATTCTTGTCGAGCTTGGCGAGGATTTCGGCCAGTTCCATCTTGCCGTTGTAGAACGGCTCGCCGTTGAGGAAGGTCGCCGGCACGGCCATGATGTCGCGGTGCTCGACCTCCTGCTGGAAGGTGCCGCCCTCGATCAAGGTCGCGGTGACGCGCGGGTTTTCCAGCGCCATCAGCGTCAGCGCCTGCACCACATCGGGGCAATTGTGGCAGGTGAGCGAGAAGAACATCTCGAAATTGTAATCGCCTTCGAGCGCGCGCACCTGCTCGATCAAGTCGGCATCGACCTTGGGCGGGTGCCCGCCGGCCCACAGCAGCGCGAGCACCAGCGAAGTGAATTCGTGGCCCATCGGCAGGCCGGCAAAGCGCACCCACTTTTCCGGGTCAGACGCGCGGCGGATGACGAAGCTGGGCCTGCGGGCGTCGGTGCCGTCGAAGCGCGCGGTGACGAGCTCGTGCAGCGCGGCGATCTGTTCAATCAATGCACGCGTCTGGCGCGACTTTTCGCTGTCATCGAGGCTGGCGACCAGTTCCACGCCCTCACGAAGATTGGCGAGATAGGTCTTGAGCTGGGCCTGCATGGCGGCGTCGAGCATGGGGGTTCTCCGGGCGCAAACCAAAGCGCGAGAAATGCGGTGATCCGTGATCAGGCAACACGGGACCGGACGCGCCCTGACCGACAAGGGGGGAGGGCGGGGCATCCGGTCCCGGCTACGACCCGAGGGCAGTCAAGCTCTCGGGATTGTTCGGCCGGCGCGGGGTTGGGGGGGAGAGGGGAGAAGCCCCGCGCGGGCCGACGGGGTCAGATCTTGCCGACGAGGTCGAGCGAGGGGGCGAGGGTGTCCGCGCCTTCTTCCCACGCCGCCGGGCACACCTGACCGGGGTTGGCGCGCACATACTGCGCGGCCTTGATCTTGCGGGTCAGTTCGTTGGCATTGCGGCCCACGCCTTCGCAGGTGATTTCCATGATCTGGATCACGCCATCGGGATCGACCACGAAGGTCGCGCGGTCAGCCAGGCCCACGCCTTCACGCAGCACGCCGAAATTGTTCGCCAACACATGGTTCTGATCGCCCAGGAACGGGAAGGTCAGCCTGCCGATCTTTTCCGAAGTGTCGCTCCAGGCCTTGTGGCTGAAGTGGGTGTCGGTCGAGACGGCATAGACTTCGACGCCCATCGACTGGAGGGTGGCATATTTTTCGCCCATGTCTTCCAGCTCGGTCGGGCACACGAAGGTGAAGTCGGCTGGGTAGAAGAAGAACACCGACCACTTGCCGGCAAGGTCGGCTTCGGTGACGGTGAAGAAGTCCTTGCCCTTCTGGAAGGCGGTGGCGGTGAACGGCTTGATGGTCGAACCGATGATACCCATGGAAGTGTGTCCTTGTGTTGGGTGGTTGAGAGAGGGGTGAACTGACGGTGCCCAGATAGGACTTTTTGCGCTGCAAAAAAGTTGATTGTTGCGATTGCACAAATCGTTTTTTTCAATGAGTGAGGCGGGAACCAATCGGATTTCGCTGTCAGGCGCACGCCGCGCTTGCTCCGCATCGGGAGGGCTGGCGAGGGCTTTCGTTCTGGCTGCAATCGGGTGGGTTGCGGACGCCTCGATCAAATGCCCGAAGTCGTACGTTGTTCGAGCAATGCGCCGCCGATCTTCACCCGAACCACGAAACGTCTTTGCCGCGGCTGGCACCGCACTATCCAAGCCCAATCTGCCCGCGGTGCAGCAGCTTGTGATCGGCCAGCACCAGCGCCATCATCGCCTCCACCACCGGGGTGCCGCGGATGCCGACGCAGGGGTCGTGGCGGCCTTTGGTGACCACTTCCACCGCTTCGCCCGCGGCATTGATCGACTCCACCGGGGTGAGGATCGACGAGGTCGGCTTGAACGCCACGCGGCACACCACCGGCTGCCCGGTTGATATGCCCCCCGCGATTCCGCCTGCATGGTTGGCGAGGAACACAGGCTTGCCATCCGCACCAGGGCGCATGGGATCGGCGTTTTCTTCGCCGGTCAGGCGCGCGGCTGCGAAGCCGTCACCGATTTCCACGCCTTTCACCGCATTGATGCTCATCATCGCCGCGGCCAGATCACTGTCGAGCTTGGCATAGATCGGCGCGCCCCAGCCCGCCGGAACGTCGGTGGCGATGCATTCGACCACCGCGCCCAGCGAGGAACCGGCCTTGCGCGCCGCATCGACCTTTTCTTCCCAGCGCCTGGCGGCGGCGGGATCGGGGCAGAAGAAGGGGTTGCGGGCAATCTCGGCATGGTCGATGTTCGCAGGGTCGATCCGGTCGCCGCCCAATTCGCAGACATAGGCGGTGATGGTCACTTCCGGGATCACAGCCCTCGCCACCGCGCCCGCCGCCACCCGCGCCGCCGTCTCGCGCGCACTGGAACGTCCGCCGCCGCGATAGTCGCGGATGCCGTATTTCGCCTCATAGGCATAGTCGGCATGGCCCGGGCGGTAGGACTGGGCGATCTCCGAGTAATCCTTCGAGCGCTGGTCGGTGTTCTCGATCATCAGGCTGATCGGCGTGCCGGTGGTCTTGCCCTCGAACACCCCTGCGAGGATCCGCACCAGATCATCCTCGCGCCGCTGGGTGGTGAAGCGGCTCGTCCCCGGCTTCCTCGCATCGAGGAAGGGCTGGATGAAGTCCTCGGAAATCGCCAGCCCCGGCGGGCACCCGTCAACGACCGCGCCCAATGCGGGCCCGTGGCTCTCTCCCCAGGTGGTAAAGCGCAGCACGCGCCCGAAGGTGTTCCAGCTCATGCGAGTGCCATCTGGCGCAAGTGTGGGCATCTGTCCATAAAGGCTGGACGCTTGGCGGGCCTTGGGGCAGGAACAAAACATGATTGCTAAGCTATCCGGCAGGCTCGACAGCACGGGCGAGGACTGGGCGATCGTCGATGTCGGCGGGGTGGGCTATCTGGTCCAGTGCTCCAGCCGCACATTGTCTGCGCTCGGCTCGGTCGGGGAGCTCTGCACCGTCCACACCGAATTGCAGGTGAGCGAGAACGACATGCGCCTGCTGGGCTTTGCCGACAGCGCCGAGCGCGACTGGTTCCGCCTGTTGACCGGGGTGCAGGGCGTGGGCAGCAAGGTCGGGCTGGCGATCCTCTCCGCGCTCTCGACCGGAGAATTGCGCGACGCCTGCGGCAAGGGCGACGCGGCGATGGTCGCCCGCGCACAGGGCGTGGGGCCGAAGCTGGCGGGGCGAATCGTCAACGAGCTGAAGGACAAGGCGGGCGCCATGCCCGGCGGTTCGGGCGCGTTCGCGGTCAGCGCCGCAGCCGCCCCTGCGGGCAGCAAGGGCGCTGACGCGGCGAGCGCGCTGGAGAACCTCGGGTTCAAGCCTGCGGTCGCCGCGCAGGCCGTGGCCCGTGCCATCGAGGAACTGGGCGAGGGTGCGAGCGAGGGTGATCTGATCCGCGTGGCGTTGAAGAAGGCGGCGGGGTGATGGACGGGCACGGTCGGATCAGTCCTCCGCGCGGGCTTTTCGCGCTGCACTTTGCAACCTTGCTCGGGCGCATCGCGGCCTACACCTCGGGAGCGCTGCCGTCGTTGCACTACCCCAAGTGCAAGGAACGAGAGGGTGAGTGGCTTGATGGACTGACAAGGCAGCAGCTTCCGCGCTGTCGCATCCGCGCTGAGCGAAGCAGCCATGACTGACCCCCTCAACCCGCCCCTCCACTCCCCCACCCGCCAAGCCGGCGATCCGGACGCGGCGCTGCGCCCGCGCCGCCTCGCGGAATTCGTCGGGCAGGAGGCGGCCAAGGGCAACCTTGCGGTCTTCATCGCTGCCGCGCGCGCGCGGGGGGAGGCGATGGATCATACGCTGTTCTTCGGCCCGCCGGGCCTCGGCAAGACCACGCTGGCGCAGATCATCGCGGGCGAATTAGGCGTGGGCTTCCGCGCCACCAGCGGCCCCGTCATCGCCAAGGCGGGCGATCTTGCCGCGCTGCTCACCAATCTCGAACCGCACGACGTGCTGTTCATCGACGAGATCCACCGGCTTTCGCCGCAGGTCGAGGAGGTGCTCTATCCGGCGATGGAGGACCGCGCGCTCGATCTCATCATCGGTGAGGGGCCATCGGCGCGCTCTGTCCGCATCGACCTGCCGCCCTTCACCCTGATCGGGGCCACGACACGGCAGGGCCTGCTGACCACCCCCTTGCGCGACCGTTTCGGCATTCCGGTGCGGCTCAATTTCTACACCCACGAGGAGCTGGAGCGCGTCGTCACCCGTGCGGCGGGCCTCATGGGCCTTGCCATCGAGCCGGACGGCGCGCGCGAAATCGCCCGCCGCTCGCGCGGCACCCCGCGGGTCGCCGGGCGGCTGCTGCGGCGGGTGCGCGATTTCGCCGATGTTGCGGGCAGCACGACCGTCACCCGCGCGGTGGCGGACGAAGCGCTGACCCGGCTGGAGATCGACCGCCTCGGGCTTGATCTGATGGACCGTCGTTACCTCGCCATGATCGCCACCACCTACAAGGGTGGCCCCGTCGGTATCGAAACGCTCGCGGCGGGTCTGGCCGAACCGCGCGATACGATCGAGGATGTGGTTGAACCCTACCTCATCCAGCTTGGTCTGGTGGCCCGCACGGCGCGTGGGCGCGTGCTCAACGATGCCGGCTGGGCGCATCTTGAGCTTTCCCCTCCGCCCGAGTCTCGTCCCCGCCAGAGCGGCCTGTTCGACGAGGATGGTTAAGGCGGCGGCTAACTGTCCTGCCGAATTTGGTGCCAGATCGGGACAGCGCCATTCAAATCCCGCGATTCTTGCGCGATTCGGCCGCTTCGGCGAAGCTGGCGCGGGTTAACCCGATTGCCCCTTCGCCCTTGCTTACATCAAAAGAAGGCTGGTTCAGGTGACGCAGGCGAACAGGCCGCAGCCGTTGCCGCAGAAACAGGGTTTTCGATCATGTCGCTCAAACTGGCCATCGCGAAGCTTTCCGCCGCTGCTGCGGGGGTGGCGTTGTTGCAGGGCGGCGCGGTGCGCGTGGCCGAGCCGATGAACACCGACGCCCCGGACTTCAGCACCAAGATCGATGGCAAGCTGATCGCGGTCGATCCGGAAACCGGGCTGCGCTACATCAAGGGGGCCGAGCGCATCATCCCTGAACAGCGTCGTCGCCGCATTGTCGAGCGCACCATCGAGTGCCAGCCGATCACGCCGGGCGGCGCCATGCCGGCCGGCGCGGTGCAGGCCTATGTCAATGATGCCGAATGCCCGCCGCTCGCGCAGGTCGCCTACATGCCCGCGCCGCTTCCCCCGCTTCCGCCGGTTTCGGGCGGCGGCGGCATGGGCGGCGGCTGGGGCGGCGGCTGGGGCGGCGGCGGCGGCTTCGGCGGCGGCATCGGCTTTGGCGGCTTCTTCGGCGGCTTCTTCGGGGGCGGCGGTTCATCTTCGGGCGATGTCTCGGTATCGACCACCACGACCACCTCTGGCGGTTCGTCCTCGGGCTCGACCTCGGGAACCAGCGGGATCGTCATCGACATTGATATCGACAATTCGACTTCGACCACATCGTCATCGGGCCAGGTCAGTTCGACCACCACCTCCTCCTCGGGCCAGGTCAGTTCGACCACCACCTCCTCCTCGGGCCAGATCAGTTCCTCGACCGGCCAGGTGTCGAGTTCGACCTCGACCTCGTCGGGCAATGTGTCGAGCAGCACCGGGCAGGTGTCATCCTCGACTGGCGCGGTGTCGAGCACCAGCACCTCGGGCAATGTCTCCTCGTCTACCGGCGCGGTGTCGAGCAGCACCGGCAGTGTTTCCAGTTCGACCGGTGCGGTCTCGAGTTCCTCGGGCAACGTGTCGAGCAGTTCGGGCAATGTCTCCAGCTCTTCGGGCAATGTGTCGAGTTCGTCCGGCAACGTGAGTTCGTCGAGCGGCAACGTGTCGAGTTCCTCGTCGTCCTCCTCCTCCTCCTCGAGTTCGTCCTCTTCCTCGTCGTCCTCGTCGTCCTCGTCGAGCTCCTCGGGCGGTGGCGGCGGGTCGAGCGGCTCGGCCAGCAGCTCGTCCTATGGGGGGAGCACCTCAGGTGACATGACCAGCAGCACCAGCAGCTCTTCGTCCTCGTCGAGCTCGTCCTCCTCGTCGAGTTCGTCGTCGACCGGCACTTCGACCGGGTCGAGCGGTTCCACGGGCAGCAGCAGCTCATCCTCCTCGAGCTCGAGCAGCAGCAGCAGTTCCTCGTCGTCCTCGTCGTCCTCGTCGTCCTCGTCCGGCTCCAGCGGTGGCAATGAGGTGCCGGCGCCGCCGATGATGGCGCTGTTCGGCCTTGCCGCTGCGGCGATCCTCGCACGGCGCAAGAAGGCGCCGGCTCAGGCCGGTTGAGAGCCGTTCAGAACAGGAAGCGGCACGGCTCCTGCCGGAACCCCTTGGTAATCACGTGCTTTACCCCCCGCCCGACAGGCAGTCCGGCGTGCCAGGTGCGCGGGTTGGGATGGCCCTCGGGGTCATGTTGTTCCACACCAGCAGCGCGCCTGCCGGCAGGTGCACGCGCAGGCCGAGATCGGGAAAGTCGGTCTCCCCGCCCTCCAGCGGCTGATCGAGGCACCCCATCGCAGTCCAGGTGCGCAGCCCGCCGCGCGGGCCTTCGACCTGCCAGTAGCTCTGATCGGTCTCGATATAGTCGCAGTGGTGCTTGAATTCCTGCCCCGCCGTATAGCGCTGGCCCTGCATCCTTTCGGAATGGATCAGGTCGATCCCGAGCAGATCGGCAATATACTGCTCGCAGCTTTGCGGCAGCGGATCGTCATTGGCAAAGTGGTGGGTGTAGCTGGTGCGGTAGGGGGAAGTTCGGTGCTGCGGTAGAGCGGCGAGGGTTCGGCCTTGCGGTTGATCGCTTCGACCAGATCCATACCGCCGCGGCGCTTGAGGAAGCCCCTGACGAGGAAGATCTCGGCCCCTTTAGAGCACACCTGCTCGACGGCGGGATGGGCCATCAGCCGGCGGCGGACGACCTGCCCGAACCACCCGAGCTGGCGCGGATCGGCAAGGGGATCAGAGGTGGCGTTGCCCGATCGGACATGCCGCCCGCCTTAATAGACGGCGGTTAACTTCCGGTCAGCGTTTCTCGACCGGCTGGCCGGCGGCTTCCCACGCGGTAATCCCGCCTGCCAGGTGCTGGACGGGCTGGCCGGTCACCTCGGCGAGCATCGCGCCGGCGATGGCCGAGCGGCGACCGGAGCGGCAATAAAGCACGATTTCGCGCCCGTCATCCGCGCCGAGCTTGGCCGGATCGAAGCGGTCAAGCGGAATGTGCTCTGCTCCGGGGATCATCCCTTCGGCCACTTCGGCATCGGTGCGAACGTCGATCACGCGGATCTTGCCCGCCTTGATCTTTTCGGCAAGCTGTGCCGGGGTAAGGTCGATCATCGGCGCAGCGGGGGCAGGTGCGCTTGCCGCTTCATCACTGTTCGCCGCATGGGCTGCCGATGCCAGTTCAAGGCCGAGCGGAGCCGATGAACCGCCGCGGCCGCTGCCATGCTGCTGGGTGTCCCCGCAGGCTGCGAGCAGCAGCGCGGGGGACAGCAGCAGGGCAAAGCGCACGGGCATCATGCCGCTCCTTATGCCGCAAGCTTCCGCAAAACGTAATGGAGAATTCCGCCGTGGCGGTAATATTCCATCTCGTTCGCGGTATCGATGCGGCACAGCGCGGTGAAGTTGAACTGCGTGCCGTCCTCGCGGGTGACTTCCACCGTCACATCCTGACCGGGCACCAGATCGGCCAGGCCGCGGATCGAGAAGCTGTCGGAAGCGCTGAGGCCGAGGCTCTGGCGGGTGTCGCCGCCCTTGAACTGGAGCGGCAGCACGCCCATGCCGACGAGGTTCGAACGGTGGATGCGCTCGAAGCTTTCGACGATCACCATGCGCACGCCGAGCAGGACCGTACCCTTGGCCGCCCAGTCGCGCGAGGAGCCGGTGCCATATTCCTTGCCGCCGATCACGACGAGCGGGGTGCCGTCTTCCTTGTGCTTCATCGCTGCGTCGTAAATCGGCATGATCTCACCATTATAGGTCGAAAATCCGCCTTCGACGCCCGGCACCATCTCGTTCCTGATGCGGATATTGGCGAAGGTGCCGCGCATCATCACTTCGTGGTGGCCGCGGCGCGAGCCGTAGGAGTTGAAGTCCTTCTTGGCGACCTGATTGCTCATCAGGAACTTGCCCGCCGGGCTGTCTTCCTTGATCGAGCCGGCCGGCGAGATGTGATCGGTGGTGACCGAATCGCCGAGGATCGCCAGCGGCTTGGCATCGACGATGTCGGTGACCGGCGCGGGCGTCATGGTCATGCCCTCGAAGTAGGGCGGGTTGGCGACATAGGTGCTGCCGGCGCGCCACTGGTAGGTGTCCGATGGCGTAACCGTGATCGCCTGCCAGTGCTCGTCACCGTCATAGACGTTGGCGTAGCGCGTCTCGAACATCGAGCGGTCGATATTGGCGGCGCGGTGCGCGGCGATTTCGGCGTTGGTGGGCCACAGATCGGCGAGCATCACGTCATTGCCATCCTGATCCTTGCCGATCGGGGTGGTGGTGATGTCCTCGGTGACAGTGCCCTTGAGCGCATAGGCCACCACCAGCGGCGGCGAGGCGAGGAAGTTGGCGCGCACGTCGGGGCTGACGCGGCCTTCGAAGTTGCGGTTGCCCGACAGCACCGAGGCGGCGACAATATCATTGCCGTTGATCGCTTGACTGATCGGCGCGGCGAGCGGCCCGGAATTGCCGATACAGGTGGTGCAGCCGTATCCGACGAGATCGAAACCGACCGCATCGAGATGTTCCTGCAGGCCCGACTTCACGAGGTAGTCGGTCACCACCTGCGAGCCGGGGGCGAGGCTGGTCTTGACCCATGGCTTGGGCTTGAGCCCGCGCTCGTTCGCCTTCTTGGCGACAAGCCCGGCGGCGATCAGCACATCGGGGTTCGAGGTGTTGGTGCAGCTGGTGATCGCGGCGATCACCACGTCGCCATCGCCGATGTCGTGATCCCTGCCTTCCACCGGCACGCGCGCAGGGGCGGACTTGCCATAGGCCTTGGCAAGATCGCTGTTGAACAGCTCGTCCACCTTGTCGAGCGCCACCTTGTCCTGCGGGCGCTTCGGACCGGCGAGGCTGGGGACAACGGCGGCCATGTCGAGGCTCAGCGTCTTGGTGAACACCGGTTCGTTGGCGGGATCAAACCACATGCCCTGCGCCTTGGCATAGGCTTCGACCAGCGCGATGGTTTCCTCGCTGCGGCCGGTCAGGCGCAGATATTCGATGGTCTTGTCGTCGATCCCGAAGAAGCCGCAGGTCGCGCCGTATTCGGGGGCCATGTTGGCGATGGTGGCGCGGTCGGCCAGGGTGAGGTTGGCAACGCCCGGGCCGTAGAATTCGACGAAGCGCCCGACAACGCCGACTTCGCGCAGCATCTGCACACAGGTCAGCACCAGATCGGTCGCGGTTACGCCTTCGGCCATGCGGCCTTCGAGGTAGAAGCCGACCACTTCGGGGATCAGCATCGAGACCGGCTGGCCGAGCATCGCGGCCTCTGCCTCGATCCCGCCCACGCCCCAGCCCAGCACGCCCAGGCCGTTGATCATGGTGGTGTGGCTGTCGGTGCCGACGCAAGTGTCGGGATAGGCGACCATCACGCCGTCCGGCCCTTCGGATGACCACACCGCGCGGGCGAGGTATTCCAGATTCACCTGGTGGCAGATGCCGGTGCCTGGCGGCACGGCGGTGAAGTTCTTGAAGCTCTTGGAGCCCCACTTGAGGAAGTCGTAACGTTCGGCATTGCGCTCGTATTCGAGCGCCATGTTGGCTTCCATCGCGCGTGGGTGGCCGAATTCATCGACCATCACCGAGTGGTCGATCACGAGGTTGACCGGCACCAGCGGGTTGATCTTGTGCGTTTCGCCGCCGAGCTTCTTGATCGCATCGCGCATCGCCGCAAGGTCGACCACGCAGGGCACGCCGGTAAAGTCCTGCAGCAGCACGCGCGCCGGACGATACTGGATTTCCTCGCCGGTGACGGGGTTGTTCTGCCAGTCGACCAGCGCCTGGATGTGCTCGCGGCCCACCGTGAAGCCGCCATCCTCGAAGCGCAGCAGGTTTTCCAGCAGCACCTTCATCGAAATCGGCAGCTTGCTGATGTCGCCCAGCTGTTCGGCCGCCTTGGCGAGCGAATAATAGGCATAGTCCTTGCCGCCCACAGTCAGGGTCTGGCGGGTGCCGAGCGAATCCTTGCCGATGTCGGTCATGGGAGGGTCCATCCTTTCAGGTTGCCCGCACCCCGATCCTGAAAGGCGCGGATTTTCGCCCGCGCACCTGCGCTTTCGCGCGCGTGAGGTCAAGGGGGGCAAGGGACATTCGCCCTCGGGAAATGGTCTTAGGCGGGAGGGTGTTCGTGCGCCGGATTGCGCCGTGCGGCCAGCCAGCAGGCGGTAACGATCAACGCGGTGCCAACGAGCGTTGGCAGCGTCACCGCCTCGCGGAAAAACAGCCAACCGAACAGGCTGGCCCAGACGAAGCCCGAATATTCGGTCGGCACCAGCACGCTCGCTTCGGCACGGGCATAGGCCCAGGCGATCGCCAGCGATCCGGCCACTGTCAACGCGCCTGCCGCCACCAGTGGCACAAGCGCATCGCTGACCGGCGGCTCCCACAGCAGCGGTGCAAGCGTCAGCAGCACCAGCCCGCCGATCCCGCTATGAAAAGTCGCGATCTCCAGCGGGCCGGCGACCTGCGCCTGTTTGCGGATGACGATGAAATTGTAGGCATAGAGCAGCGCCGAGACGAACAGCGAGGCGACCCCCAGCGCCGCGCCGTCATCGAACGCGCCCCGCCCGATGCGCCCGCCGATGATCACCAGCGTGCCGGCAAAGCCAAGCAGGCTCGCCCCGATCGCCGCGCGGCTGATGACCTCCCCCAGCAGCACGCGGGCGAGATAGAGCGCGATCAGCGGGGCGATGAAACTCAAGGCGATGGCTTCCGCCAGCGGCAGATGCGTGAGGGCAAAGAAAAAGGTCAGCGCCATCAAGGCCGAGACAATCCCGCGCTCGATATGCAGCTTCCACACCGCGCGCGTCGGCATCGCCGGCCCGCGCGACAGCCAGAAGGGCGCGATCAGCGCCGCCCCGATGAAGGCACGCAGCACCGTGGCAGTATAGGCCCCGATCAGCAGCGCGGCCTGTTTCATAAAGGCGTCCATCAGCGACAGGAAGCCCACGCCCGCCAGCGCGGCGGCAAAGGGCAGGAGCGGATGGGAGCGCCGGGACATAGCGGCAGGGCGAATAAGCCATATTCATGGGCGCGCAAGCGAAGGCGGTTGATAGTGAGGCCTGCGCGCGGGTATGGTATCCGCCTGCAGAGTGCGGCCGCGCAGGGCGGCCGGGCGGGGTTGAAAGCGTTTTTATGACAGGCTTGACGGGCAAACTGGTATGCGGGATCGCCGCAGCGGCGATGCTGGCGGGAACGGCGATTGCCCAGACGCAAGGGTCGCGCGCGGAAGTGATGTTGGGCGGCCAGCAGCAGGGCGGCCCCCAGCCTGCGCCGCTTCCTGCGCCCGCGCCCGTCAAGAAGGACGGCGCCTTCGAGGCCGCTTTCCCGCAGGCCGCGTCGCAGCCGGCGGTGCAGGGCGGGACGGACAAGCCCGATCCGTTGGTGCAGCCCTGGACCATCGCCAATGCGACCAAGCTGGTGGCGGTGATCGAGGGGATCGGCGCGGAAGGGCTGGATCCTGCGGATTATGATCTCCAGCCGCTCAAGGTGGCGCTCGCCGCCGGGCCGTCGAAGGAGCTTGACGCGCTCGCCTCACAGAGCTTTGCCTGGCTGGTCGAGGATCTGCGCGACGGACGCACGCCGATGGATGCGCGCGCGCAGTGGTTCGTGGTCGATCCCGACCGCGACATCTTCCCCACCGGCAATCTGCTGACCGAGGCGCTCAGGACCGGCGATATCGCTGGCACGCTGGCGAAGCTGCATCCGACCCATCCCGATTACGCCCGGCTGCGCGCCGAACTGGCACGCACGCCCGCCAGCGCCACCGCCAGGCGCAAGCTGATTCGCGCCAACATGGATCGCTGGCGCTGGCTGGCGCGCGATCTCGGGCCGCAATACCTCATCACCAACGTCCCCGAATTCCAGTTGCGCCTGACGGTCAAGGACAAGATCATCAGCACCTATCGCACGATCGTCGGCAAGCCGGGGCGCACCGCCACCCCGCAGCTCGCCGAGATGGTTGAAGGTGTGGTGTTCAACCCGACCTGGACGGTGCCGCAGTCGATCGTGAAGGGCGAAGGCCTGGGCGCGCGCGCGCTCGGCAATCCGGCCTGGGCGCGGCGCAATGGCTATGTCGCCACCCGCGGTGCCAATGGCGTGATCACCGTGGTGCAGCAGCCGGGGCCGGGCAATTCGCTCGGCCAGATGAAGCTCGAAATGCCCAACGAGCACGCGATCTTCTTCCACGACACGCCCTCGCGTCACCTGTTCGCTAATGACAGCCGCGCGCTCTCGCATGGCTGCATCCGCACCGAACGGGCGCTGGAACTGGCGATCACCATGGCGATCCTCGGGCGCGGGGCGACCAAGGAAGAGGCGCTGGCGATCTCGAATTCGGGCAAATACACCAAGGTGATGCTGCAGAAGCAGCTGCCTGCCTACATCACCTATTTCACCATGGCGTCCGACATCAACGGCCAGATGGCGACCTTTGCCGACATCTACGGCCGCGATGCCCCGGTGCTGGCCAGCCTCGACAAGCCGCGGGTTCGCAACCGCAGCAACGCGATCGACGATGAAGTGATCGTGATCGAGGACGATCTGCAGGACAGCTAGGGTCAGCCCCTCAGAACGCGCTGGCTGTCGCGCCCGGGCCGAATTGCAGCGAGTTGCGCTCGTAACGGGCCAGCTCGGGCAGCGGCTGGATGCTGCCGTCCTCTTCCAGGCCGAGGCTGTCGGCATAGAGCAGGCGCCCGCCCGACAGGTGCATCAGCGCGAGGCGAAACTGTTCCTCGCCCATCGCGAAGCAGCCGTTCGAGCGCCCCAGGCGGCCCCAGCGCTCGATATGCGACGGCTCGGCATAGTCGGCGCGGTGCATCACGATGTAGCGGCGCAGCGCGGCGCTGTTGGTTTCGTCCAGCCCGCCAAGACGCACCGAGGTGCCGTAGCGGCCC
This sequence comes from Erythrobacter sp., assembly GCA_046294975.1. GTDB lineage: Bacteria > Pseudomonadota > Alphaproteobacteria > Sphingomonadales > Sphingomonadaceae > Erythrobacter. Next base: position 16,390 of record JBKBOH010000018.1, read on the forward strand.
TTGTACCATTCCCACGTCACGTAAGCGCCGCGGCTGGTCGCGTTGGAGCCTTCGGTGTTGGAAAATTGCTTGAGCCAGCCGTCGTGCTGCGGGTCGGAACCCATGCCGTGGCTGACGTGATAGGATTTGACTTCGCTGCGTTCAAGATTGACGAAGTGGAACCGCGGTTTGGCCGAATGCAGCCCGAAATCGGCGATGCCGACGATGTCCGCCTTCCAGATCGCATTGCCCGCGCGCAGCAGCTCGCGCTTGGCGATGTCGAACAAAATGCGGTCGCGCGGGGAACCGGGCGCAGGCGAAGCAAACACGCGCGCCGGCAGGGCGAGTGCCGCCCCGACTGCCAAGGTGCCTTTGAGAAGGTCGCGCCGCTTCATGGAGCCATAACGTAACGCGCCCACCTTGCGTTCCCAATAAGGCAAACGCCCGATCGGCGCATTTCGTCGCAGTTCTGCGTCAATTCGTGGGCGGGGGTGAGGCATGGCGCCCATTCTCGGCGGCCATCGCCAGCATCGAGGCGGCATGGCGCGCGGCGACGACGCGCGGATCATCGCCATAGCCGCCCCCCAATGCGCTGGCGACGGGTAGCCCACGCGCGCGGCACGAGGCGACGACGAAGCGGTCACGCAGCGCCAGTCCCGCGTCGGTCAGCGCCAGCCGCCCGAGCTTGTCCTCAGCATGGGGATCGACCCCCGCCTGATAGAGCACGAAATCGGGGGCGAAATCGGCCAGCACCTCCGGCAGGTGTCGGGTGAGGGCGGCCATGTAGCCATCATCGTCCACCCCGTCAGGCAGGCCGACATCGCGGCTGGAGCGGGCCTTCCGCACCGGAAAGTTCTTTTCGGCATGGAGCGAGAGGGTGAAGATGTCCTCGCGCCCGGCGGTGAGGCTGGCGGTGCCATCGCCCTGATGCACGTCCAAGTCGACGATCAACACGCGCGCCGCCTGCCGCTCGGCAATCAGGCGGTTGGCGGTAACGGCAAGATCGTTGAACACGCAGTAACCCGCGCCGGTATCGTGCAGCGCATGGTGGCTGCCCGCCGCACTGTTCGCCGCATAGCCGTGGGCCATCGCCAGCTGCGCGGCGAGCCAGGTACCGCCGTTGGTGTGGCGCACGCGGGAGGTGATCGCCGGGGTCACGGGAAAGCCGATGCGGCGCTCTTTCTCGCGCGGGACTGCGGCGCGCAAGACCTGATCGACGTAGTCTGGGCAATGCACCGCCTCCAGCCATTCGCGCGGCATCGGTTCTGGCGCGTGTTCGGTGATGGGGGCGCCGCTCGCGCGCAGTTCCTCCATCACCAGGTAATATTTGTCGAACCGGAAAGACCCGCGTTCGGGGCGCGGCGCCATGTAATCGGCGTGGTGGACGACGTGGAGCATGGCGGCTCAGAGGAATCCGGTATGCTGGCCAAGGATCGTGCACCCCAGCCCGATCAGGATGCTGCCGCCCGCACGCCCGGCCCATTCGCCCCACCTGTCACCCGCGACCCGGCCGAGCCATAGGCCGCCGGCGCTCATGCCGGCGGTGATGATGCCGATCAGCGCCACCGCCACCAATGGCGCGATATCAAGCGTCGGCAGCGTCATCCCCGCCGCCAGCGCGTCGATGCTGGTCGCAACTCCGGCGAGCAGCAGCGCGCGGCCCGCCAGCGCGCGGGCCGCTTCCCCCTCGCCGGCTTGGCCGCCGAGCATCCGCACCCCGAGGAAGGCGAGCAGGCCGAAGGCGATCCAGTGATCGACCGCGGCGACATAGGCCAGCGCCACCGCGCCGATCCCCCAGCCAAGCAGCGGCATCAGCGCCTGAAACGCTCCGAAGGTCAGCGCGATCACCAGCCCGCCGCGCAAGCCGGGCCGGAACTTTGCCCCCTGCGTCAGCGCCACGGCAAAGGCATCCATCGCCAGCGCGAGCGCAAGCGCGACTGCTGCGATCATGGGGCGGGCTGATCGGCCAGCGCGGCAAGCTCGGCGAAGATCGCATCCTCGGAGCGGCTGGCGGCGTTGCGCCAGCTTGCCGCCGTGTCGAGGTTCACCGCCTTGCCTTCGGGCGTTAGCACCAGCAGCGCCGGGGTGCCGGGCAATTCGGGCAGGCCGAAGCGCCGCGCCACGCCAAGATTATGCCCGTCGCCGGTCTGCGGCATCCCGACATTGACGAAGACCAACTCGTATCGCTCGGCCACCAGCGCGGCAAAGCGCGGGGTTTCCAGCCATCCGGCCAGCGCGGTGCTATCGTGGCACCAGTTGGCGCCCAGCACCAGCAACACCCGCTTGCCATGCTCCGCCGCCCGGACGAGGGCGGCATTGACCTGGCCGCTGGCATCGGCGGCGGCATCATAGCGCAGCAGCGCCTGCGGCCCATGGGCCTTCACGACCGGGGCCGTGGTCGCGCAGGCGGCGAGCGCCAGTGCCAGACTTGCGGCAAGACCTGAACGGATCACTCGGCGGCTACGGCTGCTTGCGGGGCGGCGTGGGGATCAAAGGCGGTCGCCTCGCCCCGTTCGATCGCGGCGGCCTTTTCTTCGACCAGCCTGACGATGTGTTCGAGCATGTCCTCATCGTCGATGGCGTGGGCCTTCATGCCCGAAAGATAGACCATGTGCTTGCCATTGCCGCCGCCGGTGAGGCCAATGTCGGTCTCGCGCGCTTCGCCGGGGCCGTTGACGACGCAGCCCAAGACCGAGAGGCTCATCGGGGTCTTGATGTGTTCGAGCCGCTTTTCCAGCGTTTCGACCACGCGGATCACATCGAACCCCTGCCGCGAGCACGAGGGGCACGACACCACGCGCACGCCGCGGGTTCTGAGGCCCAATGCCTTGAGCATCTCGAACCCGACCTTGATCTCCTGCTCCGGTTCGGCCGAGAGGCTGACGCGGATGGTGTCGCCGATGCCTGCCCACAGCAGGCTGCCGATGCCGATGCTCGACTTGACGGTGCCACCGATCAGCCCGCCCGCCTCGGTGATGCCGAGGTGCAGCGGGCAATCGACCGTTTCGGCAAGGCCATGATAGGCTGCTACCGCCAGGAACACGTCGCTGGCCTTCACCGCCACCTTGTATTCGTGGAAATCGTGATCCTGCAGCAGCTTGATGTGATCCAATGCGCTTTCGATCAGCGCTTCGGGGCAGGGCTCGCCGTATTTTTCGAGCAGGTCTTTTTCGAGTGAACCGGCATTCACCCCGATGCGGATCGCGCAGCCATTGGCCTTGGCGGCGCGCACCACTTCAGCGACGCGGTCTGCCGAACCGATATTGCCGGGGTTGATCCGCAGGCACGCCGCACCCGCGTCTGCCGCTTCCAGTGCGCGCTTGTAGTGGAAGTGAATGTCGGCGACGATGGGAATGCGCGCGGCGCGGGTGATCTGCTTGAAGTTCCGCGTCGATTCCTCGGTCGGGCAGGACACGCGAATGATGTCCGCGCCCACCTCCTCGCAGCGGCGGATCTGGTCGATCGTTGCCTTGACATCCTCGGTGGGCGTGTTGGTCATGGTCTGCACGGTGATGGGGGCGTCCCCGCCGACAGGGACATTGCCGACCATGATCTGGCGGCATTTGCGGCGCTCGATCGTACGCCAGGGACGGATGCTGGACATGGCTCCTGCTATAACCCGGCGTGCGTGACGGGGCAATGACTGCGGCGCTCCCCCTTACCAGCGGATCAGCGGCGGAACCACCACCCGCGCGACCAGTGCCGCGATCGGCACCGGCAGCACGTGCCACAGTCCGAGATGCACGATCCCGTCGAGCGGGCAGGTGATGCCGAAGGCGAGCGCGCCGAGTGCGCCTGACGCCAGCCCCGTCAGCCACCCCTGCCGTGCCAGCGCCACCGGTGCTGCGCGGCGCAGGAAAAGAACGGCAGCGATCGCCACCACCAGCCCTGCTGCCAGCGCCGAGGAAAGGCAGTGCAGTGCGTGGGGATCCTTCAGGCCCGCGTGCAGCTGCCCGTGCGGGACGAGCAGCTCGATCACCGCAGCAAGCGGCAGCACCCCGAGCATGGCAAAGGTCCAAGCCGGCGCGCTGGAGCGCGGGCCGACCTGTGGCAGCGCGCCTGCCACCAGCGCGGTCGTGCTCGCCGCGCCCAGCACCAGCAGCAAGCCATTGGTCATCCAGAAATAGGGCGAGGCCGCGCCGGTCAGGATGCCGCTCCACAACCGGAACACCCCGCTCGCACCGATCGCCGCGGCGGCGGTGGCGGCGATGATGAGCGCGGCGCCTTCCCACCCGCGGGTGCGGCGCACCGGCGTGCTGCTTGCGGCGAGCGCAGCGATCAGATCGGCGCGTGAGGTGGGTTTGTTCATGTCGGTTATGCCTTCTCGACCAGCGCGGCCAGCTTCTTCAGGCCGCGGTGGATGTTGACTTTGATAAGGCTCTCGCTTTGCCCGCTGCGCTGCGAGGCCTCCTCGATCGAGAGCCCTTCGATCTTGACCAGTTCGATCGCCCGCGCCTGCCCCGAAGGAAGCCGCGCGAACAGCCGGTCGAGGCTGACGCGGGCGAGCACCACGTCCTCGTCGCTGTCCTGCGCGCCGCTGGTGTCGTCCAGCTCCTCGCTCGCCTCGCGGCAGACCCGGCGCAGATGATCGACCCAGCGATAGCGCGCGATCGCCGCCAGCCACGGCAGGAACGGTCGCGCCGGATCCCAGCTGGCGCGCTTGGTGTGGAGCGCGATCAACACCTCCTGCACCAGGTCATCGACCTGCCCCGGCGGCACGCGGCGCCGGAAATAGCGTTCGAGCCACATCCCTGCCTCGGTCAGCAGCACATTGGCAGCCGCGCGGTCGCCCTGCTGCATCGCGGCCATCAGCCGGGCAAAGGTGGCCTCGTCGGCGAGCATTCAGCGCGCCCTCGCGCGCCGGGCGAACGGCATGGGACAATCCTTTGCTTGCGGGCCGCCCGGCTGCGGACGTGCTGGCCATACGCCTGTCCGGTGCTTGCGGTTACACCTTGCCGCAATCGTGCAGCCGGCGCCACGCCCACCGCCGCGAAATGCTTGACTTGCCCGCGCCGCGCTCCAGTCTGGCGGGCAAGAGGGAGAGATCATGCTGAACGATGCCACCGCCGAATTGCGTAGCCCCAGTCCCAGCCTTGTGCTGCGGGCGGTCAAATGGCTGATCGGCAAGCGTCCGCCGGTGTTCCCGCATGATGCCGAAGGCTTCGCTGCGCGCATGAACGGGCGCAAGCTGCCCGAGGATGCACCGATGCCCGACCGGTTCCGCCAGCGCTTCATTGTCGAGGAACAGATGGTCGAGGGCCACAAGGTCGTGACGCTGCATCCCCGTTCCGGCCCCGGGGCCTGGCACATGCTCTATTTCCATGGAGGCGGGTTCGTTCAGCCGATGTTCGCCGTGCACTGGCCGCTGGTGGCGGAGATGGTTGCGCGCTGCGGCATCAGCGTCACCGTCCCGCTCTACCCGGTGGTGCCCGAAAGCCCGCACGCCGCGCAGGACGCACTGGCCGATGCGGTCTATGCCGGGCTTGCCGCGCGCCACGATCCGGCGCGGATCGTGCTCAACGGGGATTCGGCGGGCGGGCACATGGCGCTGGCGCTGGCGCTGCGGCTGGTGCGTTCGGGCGGCCCGCTGCCGGGCAAGCTCGCGCTGTTCGCTCCGTGGCTCGATCTGACGCTGGCTGATCCCGCCATCGCCGCCATCGAGCCGCATGACCTGATGCTCAAGATCGGCACGCTGCGCGCCTGCGGGGCGATGGTCGCAGGCACCCGCAATCCGGGGAGCGCTCAACTCAGCCCGCTCTACACCCCGGCCGAAGAGCTCAGCGCTTTGCCCCCCACCCGCATCTGGACCGGGCGGCACGATCTGTTCATCGTCGATTCGCGGACCTTCGCCGCCAAGCTGCGCGCCGCCGGGGTGGATGCGAAGCTCTACGAATATGAAGCCGCGCCGCACGTGTTCATGGCGATCCTGCCGACCCGCGAGGCGAAGGACGTGTTCGCGCTGCTCGGGGATTTCCTGCGCTGCTAGCTCGGAAACCGCGCCCCGGTCAGCGTCTCCGACAGCTTCCACAGCTGGTCGGCGAAGCTGGGGTTGAGCGCATAGGAGCGCACCCCGCGGGTGGGGGACACATCGTCCACCGCGGCCACATGGCAGTCCTCGCAATAGACCCCGCCCCGGCCTTCGAGTTCGGGCGCGGTCGCGGCCCAGCAGCTGGTCGCCGCGCCCTGGGCGAGCGATTTCCAGCGAAAGCCGCGGTCCGATGCGGTGACCTGCGCCATCAAGGCGGCGGCCATTTCCTCGCTCATGTGGCGGCCGAGATTGGTCTGGATCCCGCCCGGATGCACCGCGTAGGCATGGATCCCCAGCACCGCGAATCGCTGTTCGAGGCCGACCGAGAACAGGATATTGGCGGTCTTGGACTGGCCGTAGCTTGCCCAGGGATCATAGGGGCCGCGTTCGAAATTGGGATCATCGAACCGCACCGGCCCCATGAAATGTCCGCGGCTCGAAAGGTTGACGATCCGCTTGGCGGCGCCGCGTTCGATCAGCTGCATCAGCTCGGCCGTCATGGCGAAATGGCCGAGGTGGTTGGTGCCAAGCTGCATCTCGAACCCGTCGGAGGTGTGCAGGAACGGGGTGGCCATCACGCCGGCGTTGTTGATCAGGATGTCGATCCTCTCGAAGCGCTGGCGCGCGCGCGAGGTGGCGGCGCGAATGCTTTCGAGGCTGGCGAGATCGATGGTGATCGTCTCGAGCGCGGCCTTGGGCAGGCTCGTGCGGATCGCGGCCACCGCCGCCTCAAGCTTGGCAGCCTCGCGTCCGGCCATCACCACATGTGCGCCTTTGGCCGCCATGGCGCGGGCGGTTTCCTGCCCGAGGCCCGAATTGGCGCCGGTGATGAACACCGTCAGGCCCGACAGATCATGCCCTGCCAGCACCTCGTCAGTGGTGCTGCTCCAGCCGAATGCGCTCATCTTCCCTCCCCCGCCTTTGACAGTTTCACTTGGTACAGGAACTCCGCGTCGAACTGCTCGCCCACCTGGAAGGTGATATCCGCGATCTTGCCGAAGCCGTAGCGCTGATAGAACCGCTGCGCGCCAAAGTTCTCGGAATAGACGCTGAGCAGCACCGCATCATGCCCACGTCCGCGCGCCTGTTCCAACGCCCAGTCCATCAGCTTTGCGCCGATGCCGCGACCAGTATGCTGCGGCCGGGCATAGAGCTGGCCGAGTTCGAGCGGGTTTTGTGCGTCCGTGTAGCGCGCATAGCGGCTAGGGTAGCGCAGCTTGCAATAGGCGACGAGTTCGCCCTCATCCTCGACGAGGCAATGGGTGCATTCATCACCCGCGATTTCGCCGGCGACGGCCTCGGGGCTGTGCACTTCGGCAAGGAAGGCGGCGAGGTCTTCGGGCTTGTAGAGGTGGCCGAAGGCGGCAACGAAGGTGTCGGCTCCGAGCCTGGCAAGCGCGAGGGCATCGGCGGGAGTGGCGGGGCGGAAGATCATGGCCAACGCCCTAGCGGCATGGGCGTGTGCTGTTAAGCTGGCGAAAGCCGCATGGCCGCGTTACACCCTGTGTCCATGAAACGCCTCGTCACGCTGATCGCGCTCGCCCTGATGCCCGCTGCCGCTTTTGCAGAGGAAACCGCGGCCGCGCCGCCGCGCTGGTCGCTTGCCATTCACGGCGGCGCGGGCACACTCGATCCTGCCCAGATGACGCCCGAAAAGCGCGCCCAATACGAGGCCGCGCTCCAGCAGGCGCTCGACGCCGGGGTCACGGTGCTCAGCCAGGGTGGAAGCGCGATGGATGCGGTCAAGGCGGCGGTGCTGGTGATGGAGGATTCGCCGCTGTTCAACGCCGGCAAGGGCGCGGTGTTCACCTGGGAAGGCACCAACGAGCTCGACGCCTCGATCATGGACGGGCGTGATCGTTCCGCGGGCGCGGTGGCGGGGGTGAAGACGGTTAGAAACCCGATCCTGCTGGCCGACAAGGTTCGCACCGATTCCGAGCACGTGTTCCTGATCGGCGCCGGCGCCGAGGCGTTCGCGCTGGAAAAGGGCTTTGCCGTCACCCCGCCGGAATATTTCGCTACCCCCGCCCGGCGCGAGGCGCTGGAGCGGCTGAAGGCGAAGAAGCTTTCGGCGCTCGATGTCGATCTGAAGTTCGGGACGGTGGGTGCGGTTGCGCTCGACCAGAACGGCAACCTTGCCGCGGGCACCTCGACCGGGGGGATGACCGGCAAGCGCTGGGGCCGCGTCGGCGATGCGCCGGTGATCGGGGCGGGCACCTATGCCGACAACCGCGCCTGCGCCGTCTCGGCCACCGGCTGGGGCGAATATTTCCTGCGCGTGGGTGTGGCGCACGAGATCTGCGCGCGGCTGCGCGCGGCGAACGAAATCAAGACCGTGATGGCCGATGGTGACGACATGGAATCAATCGTCACAGCCCAGGAAGCCCAGTATATCGCCGATTCGGTGATGGCCGATGTCGCCTCGCTTGGCGGTGACGGCGGAGTAATCCTCGTCACGCCTGAAGGCCATGCGCTCTTCAGCTTCAACACCACCGGCATGTATCGCGGCCGCGCCAACGGCGCAGGGATGCGCGAAGTGGCGATCTTCGGCGGCGAGGAGACGGCGTCGAACACCCCGGATCATTGATCAAGGGTCTCGTCTGCCGCAAGCGGGAGGGGCGTTCGTCAGTAAAGCTTGCCCACCAGCGGCAGGCCGCGCTCGCGTTCGGCGAATTCCTTGATCACCCGGCCCACCCGCGCCAGCGTCGCCTCGCCGATCGCTTGCATCGTCGGCTCGCTCTGGCGCGCGCGGAAATAGCAGGCGAAGGCGATCGGCGGTGCGCCCTTCGGCCCTTCGGCAAAGCCGATGTCGATGTAGTTGTATTCGCCGGCGCCGATAAGGCCGCTGGTGCCGGTCTTGTCGCCCGCGACCCAGCCTTCGGGCAGGCCGGCGCGCACGCGCGCAAGGCCGGTTTCGGTTGCGACCATCCAGCCCTTCAGCTCCGCGCGCTCCTTTTGCGGGAGCACATCACCATAGATGATCTTTGCAACATTGCGCGCCATCGCGGCGGGCGTGGTGGTGTCGCGGAACTCGCCGGTGGGGACGAGGTTCAGCTCCGGTTCGTAGCGATCAACCCGGCTGATCGCATCGCCGATGCTGCGCCAGAAGGCGGTCAGCGCTGCGGGGCCGCCCAGTGTCTTCAGCAGGATATTGGCCGCCGGATTGTCCGAAGTGGTCTGCGTCGCCCGCGCCAGCTCGCGCAAGCTGGCCCCGCTTGCCAGGCGTTCGCGGGTAAAGGGGGCGTGGTGGAGCATGTCCGCCTCGGTCCATGTCACGTGGGCATCGGCATCGATCAGCCCTGCCGCATGGCGCTGGAGCAGCAGCGCGGCGAGGCTGAACTTGAAGGACGAGGCATGGCCGAAGCGGCGGTGCTGATTGAGCCCGACCGACGCGCCGGTGACGGTGTTGAACAGCTCGACCCCGAGCGTGCCATTGCCCGCCGCCTCGATGATCCGCAGCTCCGCCGCCAGCCGTCCGGCCGGGCTCTGGTCGGGCGGGATGCAGGCCGATGCGCCGAGCGCGAGGCTGCCGCCAAGGAAGAACCGTCGGTCGATGATCATGAATACTTGTCCGCCTTGCGTTTGCCGAAGCGCATGTCGCCTTCGAGCTTGGCGCGCAATTGGGCATAGAAGGCTTCGAGAAAAGCCCTTTCGTCGCCCGCGCCGGGGTTCCAGCCGATCTTGCGGCAAATCGTCGCGTGCACTGCCGCCAGCACCTCTGGGGTGGCATCGCGCAGCATCTTTTCGAGCGTCTGCAATTCCTTCTCGCCATAGACCGACAGCTCGGCCTCGCCGAATTCATAGCGCGTGCCGGTGACCGCGCTGGCCCCTTGCGCGGCGGCGGCACCCTGGGCCGAGAGCGCCTCGGCCAGCCGCGCGCGGGGGCGTTCCACCACCCAGGTCCCCGCGACGATATCGCCGGCGCGCAGGGCATCGCGGTTGAAGAAGGGCAGCAGCGCGAACAGCGCGAACCAGCCGGCCGCCACCCAAGGCAGCGCCCCGACATCCTCGTCGCCGGCGTTCATCACCAGCAGCGTCACGATCAGCACCAGGGGGTAGAACAGCTCGATATCGCGGATCAGGTTGCGCGCGATCACCGCTTCGGGCGCCAGCGCCCCGCCGCTGCGCGCGGCAATGCGAATGCCGACCATGCGCTTGCCCAGCGTCGCGCCGCGCGGGCCGAGTTCCTGCACCAGGAAATAGCCGTACCACGCGGCAAAATATAACAGCACCAGCACGATCATCAGGAATTCCTGCGCCCCTTGCGGCGCAGCACCGGGATCGAGCGCAGTGCCTTCGAGCAGCCCGCCGGCGATCACCAGCACCAGCAGCTGGAACAGGGTCATCCCGAACAGCAAAATCATCACATCGAGTATTAGCGCCCCGGCCCGGCTCCCGCGCGAGGCGAGCGTCACCGGCAGGGCAAGGCCTTCGGGGGTGAGCAGCACGCGGCTGCGGCGGTCGGCGGCGGTGCTCATGCGTTGTCTCCGACCGGTCGCGCGGGGCGGTAGAGGAAGAAATAGGCCAGCCAGAAGGTCAGCATCATCCCCCCGATCAGGAACCGCGCGCCGGTGCCCTCGACCAGCTGGCGCGGGAAGGCTTCGAGCAGCGCGGCGATGATCATCATGATGACGACGCCGACCATCACCACCGCCCCGCGCTGCCCTGCCTCGGAGGCGGCGGCGAGCACCGCGCGGCTGCCGGGGAAGGCAATCGCGCGCCCAATATGCAGCCCCGCCGCGCCCGACAGCAGGATGCCGAAGATCTCGGTGGTGCCGTGGACCGAAAGCCAAGCGGCAAATTCCACCGTCAGCCCCTGACCGTTGAACAGCCACAGCATCGCCCCCAGCACCGCCATGTTGTGCACCAGCAGCATCAGCGAGGGGATGCCGAAGGCAAAGCCCAGCGCGAAGGCGAGAATGCACACCGCCGAATTGTTGCTGAACAGCTGCGCGGCGAAAGTCGAAAGGCCGGCTGCGCTGTCCTCGGTGGCGAGCGATTGCAGCAATTCCTCGCGGCTCGCGCCCGGCACGCGGGTGTCGATGAAGTTGCCGGGGACGAGCCGGTAATACCACGCCTCGTCCTGCGCCACGAGCAGCCAGCCGACCACGCTGCCTGCGACCATCACGAACAGCGCGATGCAGATGTCGAGCCAGATCGCCCGCACCGCGCGGCTCCACCCGCCCAGCAGAAAGTCGCGCAGCCAGCCTGCGAGCCCGCGCGGCGGGCCATAGACCTGGAACCACGCGCGCTGCACCAGCGCTTCGAGATAGGCCAGCGTGGCGGCATCGAGCGAGGTCTCGCGCGCCACCGCAAGGCTCGATGCGGCGGTGCGGTAAAGCGTCGGCAGGGCGAGCAGATCCTCGTCGGCGATGCGCCTGAGGCCGCCCTTTTCCATGCTGGCGACAATCGCCTCCAGTCGCCGCCATTCGCTCTCACGTTCCAGCCGGAAGCGGTCCGAACGCAGGGTGGCGCTGGCGATATCGGGCGGAGCGGCAATCTTGCCGCGCCCGAACCACGCGGACAGGATCGGTGCCTTCATGCGCCCCTCGTCATCCTATCGCCTCGCTGTTCTTGATCAGGAAATAGCGGTCGATCAGCTGCGGGCCGATCTTTTCCCACGGCGCCTCGATCACGTCGATCCCCATGCGCCGCAACCGCTGGAGCACCAGCTTGCGCTGCTGGCTAAGGCTGTCGGCAGTGACCGCGCGGGCGAGCGTGGCGACATCGACGGGAGGGGCGGCGATCTGCGCTTCGATCTCGGTGTCGGCCATGGTGACGAACAGCACCAGATGCCTGTTCGCCAGCCGCCCGAGGCTTTCCACCATCAGTGCGGCCGCGGTGGGATCGGTGAAGTCGGAGAACACCACCACCAGCGAACGGCGCTTGAGCCTGGCCGTGAGGGTCGCCAGCGCGAGGGTGAAATTGGGCTCGGCCGCTTCGTAGTCGAGCCCGGCGGCGGCGCTTTGCAAGCGGTGGAAGGCGCGGGCATCGCCGATGAAGGGGGTGAACAGCAGCGGGCGACGGGCAAAGCCGAACAGCGCGCATCTGTCGCCGCCCTTCAAGGCGACATAGGCGCAGGCGAGCGCGGCGGAGACCGCCCGGTCGATGCGGGGCAGGCCGTCCACCGGCTCGCTCATCGCCTGTCCGCAATCGAAGGCAAAGACGATCTGGTTGTTGCGCTCGCTCTCGTTCTCGCGGGCGTAAAGACGCGTGTGGCGCGCGCTCGCCTTCCAGTCGATGCGGCGGCGATCCATGCCGGGCTCGTATTCGGACAGGGCCTCGAACTGCGTGCCTTCGCCGCGGATGCGCCGGGCGATCAGGCCGGTCTGGGTGTCGCGCAGGAAGGTCTGCAAGTCCCTGGATCGCACCGGCGAAAGATCGGGCCACACCCGCACCGCCTGTTCGAGCGGAACGGCAAACTGCCGCGCGCCGAGGCCGAGCGGCCCCTCCCAGCGCAGCCACGCCCGCGTCACCGGGGCGGTGCCGCGGCGGGTGGCGGTGATGCGGGTCTCGCCGCGCCAGCCCGGCTCGTGCGTCTGGGGCAAGAGCGCGATGTTCACCTGCCCGCCCGCCGCGAGGCGCGGATCGGTGGCCAGCGCGGCGCTGACCGCTCGCCCCCGCCCGCTGGCAAACCGGGCGCTGACCGCAAGGCTCGCCGGCTGGCCGACCTCGACATCGCCCGGCGCGTGGACCGCCCAGCTCAAGATGCGTCCGGCCAGCGCGGCATCAAGCGCCACCACCGCCAGCAGCACGCCCCCCAGCACCGGCGCGGCGATCCACGCCCCCGGCGCTGTCGCCGCGATCACCAGTGCGACCGGGGCGAGCGCGGCGGCCAGCCACGCTGCGCGCTCGGTCGGCACGAATCCCGGCAGCCGCCGCAAGGCCAGCCGCAGAATGTCGCGGACAAGGGCGAGGACGCGGTTCACCTCAGCGCGGCGCCTGAGTGCTCTCGACCAGTTCGGCGACCAGCGCTTCCATGTCGCGGCCCTCGATTTCGGCGGCCGGCGAGAGCGTCAGGCGGTGGCGCAGCACCGGCACCGCGAGCGCCTTGACATCATCGGGGATCACGTAATCGCGCCCTTCCAGCGCGGCGCGGGCGCGGGCGGCCCCGGCCAGCAGCACGGCGGCACGCGGGGATGCGCCGACCGTCAGATCGGCATGATTGCGGGTGGCGCGCACCAGCCGTACGACATAGGCGGTGATCTCGTCGGCCACCGTGACCTGTAACAGCGCGGCAGTGGCCGCAGCGATCCCGGTAGCGTTGGTGACCGCCTGCACCCCCAGATCGGCGGGCCGCTGCGGGCCGGAACGTTGGCCATAACGCGCCACGATTCGCGCTTCTTCGGCTTCGTCCGGGTAGGGCACCAGCAGCTTGAACAGGAAACGGTCGAGCTGAGCCTCGGGCAGGGGATAGACCCCCTGGTTCTCGATCGGGTTCTGGGTAGCGACCACCATGAAGCTTTGGGGCAGCGCATAGGTTTCCCCGTCGAGCGTCACGCGGCGTTCCTGCATTGCTTCGAGCAGCGCGGCCTGCGTTTTGGGCGGCGTGCGGTTGATCTCGTCGGCGAGCAGCAGATCGCAGAAAACGGGGCCGCGGGTGAGGGTGAACTGGCTGGTCTGGAAGTTGAACAGGTTGGAGCCGAGGATATCGCCCGGCAGCAGGTCGGGGGTGAACTGGATGCGCCCGAAATCGAGGCCGAGTGCGGTGGCAAAGCTCTGCGCGAGGAACGTCTTGGCGGTGCCCGGCGGCCCTTCCATCAGCACATGGCCTTCGGAAAGCAATGCCACCAGCAGCATGTCGACCATGCCGTCCTGCCCGACGATCGCCTTGGCGATTTCGGCGCGGATGGCCTCGGCAAGGGCGCGGACATCAGAAAGGCTCATGGTCATCGGGTCATTTCCCCTGTTGCGATAGCTTGGTGGCGAGATCGGCGAGCGCCTGTGCGCCGGCAAGAATGTCGGCGGGTTTGGTGGCTGCCTCAAGCCGCGCAGCGCGGCGGCTGAACGGCTCTTCGTCCGGCAGGCGGCGGGCGAGCGCTGCGTCGAGCGCTTGCAGGTCGGGCCGGGCAAGACCCAGCCGTTCGGCCAGCCGCCTCGCCGAGAGCGCCGCATAGGGCGCGCCCAGCAGGCGGAACCGCCGCGCGCGCAGGATCAGCCCCGCGCCATTGGCGATCAGCCGCTCCTTGCCGAAAGCAATCGCCGGGTCGCCCTGTATCGCCGCCCCGCCGAAGCGCTTGAACGCGCGCCAGCCGATCAGCAGCAGCGCCAGCAGCAGGCACAGCGTCGCGGCAAGGAAGGGCGGGCGGAAGGCCAGCGTCAGCAGGTTTTCGCTCGGCCCGAACCCGTTCAAGGTGAGATCGAAGGTCACCTGCCGGGATCCGTCGTAAGCGGCCCTGTTGATCAGCGCCATGGCCACTGCGGCGCGCTGCGCGTCGGCCAGGCCGTAATTGTTGGCAAGATCAGGATCGGCGAGGAACACCGTCCAATGCGCATTGTCGCTCAAATCCGTGCCCTGCGTGCCCACCACCCGCAGCGCCAGCACCCGGCCCGCCGGATCGCTCACCAGCGTTTCGTGACCGTTCTTGGCGAGGGCGTGGGTGACGCTTGCGGTTGGCAGGCTGCCGGTAACGCCCAGCCCGCGCCAGCGCGCGCGGCGGCTGCGATCGAGGGTGTCGAGCTTGTGGGTAAAGCCATAAGGCGCGGGCAGCAGGCTGGGCCAGTCGGCGGCCATGGGATCGCCGAGGATCACCCAGCCCGGCTTGAACTTCTCGCGCGCCGCGCTCGGCAGGTTTGCAGGCGGACGCAGCGCGCTCCACTTGGGCAGGATCACCAGCGTCGGGCCGATATTCTCGCGCTTCTGAAGCAGCTTGCCCAGCTCCTCGGCATCAGCGTCAAGCGGCGGGGTGAGCACCAGCAGGCCGCGGGTCTCGATCCCTGCCGGGCTGCGCGAGCGGGTGACATCATAGCCGTTCGCTGCGGCCAGCCGGACAAGTCCGGCATAGCCGTTCAGCCCCTTGGCGGCGGCGTGGGCTTCGCCGTTATTGCCACTGTCCATGCCCTCGCCCGAACCGATCAGCCAGATCAGCGCGAGAAACAAGCCGAAGCCGCCCAGCACCAGCGCCAAAGCGCCGCCGCGCGAGAAGGCTGCGTTGCCCCCGTTCATGCCAGCTGCCCCCGCACATTGAGGCGGGCGAGCGCGAAGTTGGCATAGGCCGCGCGGGCGGCTTCCCAGTCGGCGCGGTCAAGCGCGCGCAGGGCGAAGAGGCTGCGCTCGACCCGTTCGGCAATGATGCCAAAGGCCGTGCGTGCGCCGTCCGGCAGGGCCGGCAGGGCGGCAAGTTCGCGCGCGGTGCTCGACGGCTCGACGAGCTCGGGCCGAACCGCGGCGATCTGGCTGACCGACCGCTGGAGCAGCAGGCGCGTGGCCTCGTCGAAGCGACCCGCGGCAGCGAGCCGATCGGCATCCTCCAGCAGCGCGAGGCTGGCGGCGGTTTCGGGCCGCCATTCCTCCTCGATGTCCGCAGTGGCGGTGTGGCGGCGCGCGATCGCGGGACCGAACATCCGCCGCAGCAGCACGATCACGAAGCCGGCCAGTGCAGCCAGCAGCACCCATTGCAGCCACCACCACGACGCGCCCAGCACCTGCCCCACAGGCACGAGCAGCTCAGCGAGGAAGCCGAACACCTCGGCCAGCATCCGCTCGAACCAGCTTGGCTCGGGCGGCTTGATTTCGGGAATCTCCACCGGGGCGAACTGGATGTCACCATCCGCGCGCAGGGCCTTCCACGGATCGGCGCCGGCAACGGGCGATACGCCGGATTGCCCTGCGGATTCGATGGGAGGGGTCTCGGCCACTGCGCTCATGCCTTGCAGGTGGTGGCATGGCGCGCCCGCGGGCGCAACCGGGAATGGGCGACGCTGGCGCTAGCCCCGCGTGCGGGCCTGCTCGTAGCTGCCCAGCAGGCGCAATTGCTTGGAATGGAACGCGCATTCCTCCAGCGCCCGGTCCACCGCCGGATCGCCTGGCGCGCCGATGATGTCGGCGTAGAACGTGGTCGCGGCAAAGCTGGCGCCTTGCTGGTAGCTTTCCAGCTTGGTCATGTTGACCCCGTTGGTGGCAAAGCCGCCGAGCGCCTTGTAGAGCGCGGCGGGGATGTTCTTCACCTCGAACACGAAGGTCGTCATTACCGGCTTGCCCGCCAGCGCCGCCGGCGGCAGCGGCTCGCGCGCCAGCACCACGAAGCGGGTCATGTTGTCGGGGCTGTCCTCGACATTGTGTTCGATGATGGTCAGGCCATAAAGCTGCGCCGCGATGGCAGGGGCAATCGCCGCCACCGCCGGATCGCCGCGCTCGGCGACATAGGCGGCCGCGCCCGCCGTGTCGGCATGGCTCAGCGGCACGATCCCGCGCGCGCGCAGGAAGCGGCGTGACTGGCCGAGTGCCTGCGGGTGGCTGTAGGCGGCCTCGAAGGTGCGCCCCGGTGTGTTCTCCCCCAGCGCCATCAGCGCATGGTGAATCGGCATGAAATATTCAGCCACGATGAACAGCCCGCTTTCGGGCAGCAGGAAGTGAATATCCGCCACGCGCCCGTGCTGCGAATTCTCGATCGGAATGATCGCGCAGCCGGCGCGTCCGTCCTTTACCGCCTCGAGCGCATCCTCGAAGCTGAAGCACGGCAGCGGCGCGAGATCGGGGCGGGCTTCGGTCGCGGCGCGGTGCGAATTGGCTCCGGGCGAGCCCTGGAAGGCAATCGCGTGCGCGGGATCGGCGGCCGCCGCCGCGCGCATCCGATCGACAAGTTCAAGGGCAGGGCGGGGGAAGGATCGCATCGTGGCCCGTCTGCTAGAGATCCGCGTGCAGGCGCACAAGCCTGCTTGCAAAAGCTGCAAGAATTCATGCCACCTTGTGGCTTGCGCGCGCGCCAGGGCGCGATTATGGGCCTGCCACGATGACACAGGACAATTCTTCGCAGGGGCAAGCCAGCGGCCAGAATGGCGGCGGCGATCTGTTCAACACCGCCGCGGGCTGGGTGCTGTTCGCAGCCGGCCTCGGGCTGGGTCTTTCGATCCTTTCGGGCAAGTACTTCCACGGCGACAAGCCGCAACGCCCGGAAAAGCTTGGCTACGTGATCGAAGGCGTGGCCGAGGAAGCCTCTGGCCCGGCGGAAATGTCGATCGCCGATGCGCTCAATGCGAAGCCGGCTGCCGAGCTGATCGCGGCAGGCGAGAAGGCCTTTTCCAAGTGCCAGAGCTGCCACACCGTCAATCCGGGCGGGGCCAATGGCGTGGGGCCGAATTTGGCTGGCGTGATGGGCGGCCCGGTCGCTGCCAAGGGCGGCTTTGCCTACAGTGCCGAACTCAAGGCGTTGGGCGGCACCTGGGACTGGGACCGCATCGACCAGTGGCTCAAGAACCCCAAGGGCTATGTCTCGGGCACCAAGATGAGCTTTGCTGGGCTCTCGAAGGTGGAAGATCGCGCGGCGATTGCCGCCTATCTCAACTCGATCGGCAGCAATCTGCCCTTCCCGGCTGCGTCAGCGCCGGCAGCACCTGCCACCGGCGACACCCCGCCCCCGGCCGAGGGCGAAGCGGCCCCTGCCGAGGGTGCGGCTCCCGCTGAAGGCGCGGCAGCACCCGCGTCCTGATCGCGGGCCACTGGCCTACATCACCGGATTGAGTGAGGGCGGGGCTATCCCCGCCCTTTAAATTTCTGGGCCACCACATACCATTCCGAGGAACCCTTGCGGCTCGCGGGCGGCTTGGCGTGCTTGACGCTGGCGAAGTGCTGCTTGACCAGGGCGAGCAGCGCGGTATCGGTTCCGCCCGCCAGCACCTTGGCGACGAAGGCTCCGCCGGGCGCGAGGTTTTCCACGGCAAACCAGGCCGCCGCTTCGACCAGCCCCATCGTACGCAGGTGATCGGTCTGCTTGTGGCCGACGGTGTTGGCGGCCATGTCGGACAAGACCAGATCGGGCGGCCCGCCCAGCGTTTCGGCGAGCAGCGCCGGGGCCTTTTCGTCCATGAAATCCATCTGGAAGATGGTCACCCCCTCAATCGGCGCGACCGGCAGCAGGTCGATGCCGACCACCTCGGCCTTGGGAGCCTTGGCGCGCACCACCTGCGTCCACCCGCCCGGGGCGATGCCGAGATCGACCACCCGGGCGGCGCCTTTGAGCAGGCCGAACTTCTCGTCCAGCTCGATCAGCTTGTAGGCCGCGCGGCTGCGATAGCCGTCGGCCTTGGCCTGCCTGACGTAAGGATCGTTGAGCTGACGTTCGAGCCAGCGCACCTGCGAAGCGGTGCGGCCCCTGGCGGTCTTGATGCGCTTGGAGGGGGTCTTGGCGCCGCGGGTCATCGCCCCGGCTTTCCGCTGCGTTGCCGCTGAAGCGCGCGCAAGCTGCGTTCGGAGCGGCGCTCGGCGGCCATCAGGCTCCTGAGGATGCCCTCGCGGATGCCACGGTCGGCCACGCCCAGCCGCCGCGCGGGCCACAGATCGAGTATCGATTCGAGGATCGCGCAGCCCGCCACCACCAGATCCGCCCGGTCCTGACCGATGCAGGGCAGGGTGGCGCGTTCATAGGGGGTCATCACACTAAGCCGCGCGGAGATGTCGCGCATCGCCGGGGCCGGCACGATCAGCCCGTCAACCGCGCGGCGATCATAGCTCGGCAATTCGAGATAGAGGCTGGCGAGGGTTGTCACCGTGCCGCTGGTGCCCAGCAGGCGGATATCCTCAAGCGCGGCGGCTTCGGCGACGCGTTCGGCGAAAGGGGCAAAGCTGGTGCTCACCAGCTCGCGCATCTTGGCATACCGGGCAAGCCGCGCGTCTTCGCCCTCCTCGTTGTGGCCGACGGTATCGGTCAGCGAGACCACGCCCCACGGCACGGATTGCCAGTCGAGAATGCGGGGCACGCGGCTCGCCTCGGCAGCGCCGCCCGCCTCGACCAGCACCAGCTCGGTCGAGCCGCCGCCGATATCGAAGATCACCGCCGGGCCATCGCCGGCTTCGAGCAGGATGTGGCAGCCCAGCACGGCAAGGCGTGCTTCTTCCTCGGCGCTGATGATGTCGAGCACGATGCCGGTCTCGCGGCGCACGCGCTCGATGAAGGCGGGGCCGTTGGAAGCGCGGCGGCAGGCCTCGGTCGCCACCGAGCGGGCGAGGCGGACATTGCGGCGCTGGAGCTTGTCGGCACAGATGGTGAGCGCGGCGAGCGTACGATCCATCGCCTTCTCCGACAATCGTCCGGAGGTTGCCAGACCCTCGCCCAGCTTCACCACCCGGCTGAAGGCGTCGATCACGGTGAAATCGCGGCCCGAGGGGCGGGCGATCAGCAGCCGGCAATTGTTGGTGCCAAGGTCGAGCGCGGCATAGGCTTCGCCCGAGTGGCCCTGCCGTAGTGTGCCGATCGCGTCGAGATCCTGCGCGGTGCGCGGCTTGCCATGGGCCGGCGCACAACCGGAAGGCGCGCCATTGCCCCGGCTACCGCGGCCGGGCTTGCGCTGATCGGGCTGAAGGGGGCGCTTGTAGCGGAAATCGGCTACCTTGCCGGACTTTGAGCCCCGTTTCTTGCCAGCCCTGGCATGTCTGTCCGGCGGCATGGGTTCCGCCATATTCCGTGTGCTTCCAAATCACCACTGCGCTGCTTTGCACGCAGGGCACTTGCCTAAAGGCTAAACCAAGTGCGCCGACAGAGCAAGCAGGCCGCACCACGGGCGATGCAACACCTGCTTGACCTTGCGCGCGCATAAAACTAGGGAGCGCCCTCGCTGACCCTGCCGGCCCAGCCCGCGGGATGGCCGATGCCCCGTCCTCTAATGGTAAGAGAGCGGACTCTGACTCCGTCAATCAAGGTTCGAATCCTTGCGGGGCATCCAGCCTTTATTCCGCCGTCGGCCTTGCTTCTGCGTCGCGCACCCTGTCCGATGCAAACCGCTTGTCGGCCTGTTTGCGCGCGCCTAGAGCCTTGGCGATGACCGAAAAAGACCTCACCAACCGCAAATTCTATCGCGCGGGCGAGGAAACGCGTTTTGCCGAGGGTGGCCCCGAACGCACCCCGCAGACCGCGCATCCCGCCTATAAGCTCGCCTTCCGCGATACCGATTTCCTGCTGCGCGACGAACTGCGCCCGGTGCGTTTCCAGCTGGAACTGCTCAAGCCGGAAATGCTGCTCGATGAAGCCCGCGTCGGCTCGACGCTGGTGATGTATGGCTCGGCCCGCATCCCCTCGCCCGCACAGGCCGAGGCGCGGCTGGAGGCGGCGAAGAACGGCCCGGAATATGATCAGAAGGTGGCCCAGCGCCTCGCCGAGAAGGCCAAGTATTACGACGAGGCCTACAAGCTGGCGCGGCTGGTCAGCGAGAAGGGCCTGATCGAGAACGGCCTTCGCCAGTTCGTCGTCACCACCGGGGGCGGCCCGTCGATCATGGAAGCGGGCAACCGCGGCGCCTCGGATGCGGGCAGCGAGTCGATCGGGCTTAACATCGTGCTGCCGCACGAACAGGCACCCAACCCCTATGTGACGCCCTACCTAAGCTTCCAGTTCCACTACTTCGCGCTGCGTAAGATGCACTTCCTGCTGCGCGCGCGGGCGGTGGCGGTGTTCCCGGGGGGCTTTGGCACCTTCGACGAATTCTTCGAACTGGTCACCCTGATCCAGACCGGCAAGATGAAGCCGATCCCGATCATCCTGTTTGGCAAGGAATTCTGGACGCGGGTTGTCGATTTCGAGGCGCTGGCCGAGGAAGGCGTGATCTCGAAAGGAGATCTCGATCTGTTCACCTGGTGCGAAACCGCCGAAGAGGCCTGGGCCTGCATCGCCCGTTTTTACGAGCTGCCGATCGACTAATCGAGCCGCCGGACGGCGTGATGCCCGAGCGGGCCGTTGCCCGCGCCGAAGCCGGGCGCGGCTTCGATCGCACGGATCACGAAATGCCGCCCCAGCCTGACCGCATGTTCGAGCGGCTGGCCGTGGCCGATGAGCGTTGCGATCGCCGATGACAACGTGCAGCCGGTGCCGTGGGTGTGCGGCGTGTCGATCCGGGCGTGTTCGAAATGCAGCGCGCGCGCCTCGCCCGCCATCGAGCCGGGCAGGTAGAGCACGTCAATGATGCGCGCGTCGGACGTGTGCCCGCCCTTGGCCAGCACCGCCGCGCCGGTCAGGTGCGAGAGTTCCTCGGCCGCCTCGACCATCTCGGCGCTGGTCGCAAGGCTGCGGCCAAGCAGGTGGCCGAGTTCGGGCAGGTTGGGGGTGATCAGCGCCGCGCGCGGGAACAGCACCTCGCGCAAGGCGGTGATGGCGGCGGGGTCGATCAACGCGGCGCCGCTGGTGGCGATCATCACCGGATCGAGCACCACCGGCGCGCGAACGCCCTCCAGCGCACGGGCGACATGGGCGATGATGCCGGCATCGTGCAGCATCCCGATTTTTACCGCATCCACGCCGATGTCGTTGACGCATGAGGCAATTTGCTCTGCCACCATATCGCCCGCCATCGGCGCGATTGCCTGCACCCCGACGGAGTTCTGCGCCGTCACCGCGGTGATCGCGGTCATGCCGTAGCCGCCGAGCATGGCGATGGTCTTGAGATCGGCCTGGATGCCCGCACCGCCGGAACTGTCGGAACCGGCGATGGCGAGGATGCGGGGAGGTTGGCGCGTGGTCATGGCGAGCGCCATAGCAAGCTCGCCGGTTTGCGGGGATGGTTTTTGCAGGCGGTCTGCCGGAAGCCGCGGCTAGCCAAGCACCAGCGGGTGTTTTGCCGCAATCTCGCCGGCCCTGTCGCGCGGGAGCAGATCGAAGATCAGATGGATGCGATCGCTGGCCGAATCGTTGCGGGCTTCGTGCTCTTGCTTATTGTCGAACCACCACAGCTCGCCTGCCTGCATCCGCAGCTCTTCGTCCCCGGCCCGCATCCACGATCCCGAGGACTGCAGCACGAGATGGTAGCGATTGCGCAGGCGGTAGTATTCGCCGCGATCGATGTGAGGATAGACCCGGTGTCCCGGGGGGCAGGCACACGATCTTGGCGCGCGAGAGCAGGCCGTCCATCGCCAGCGCGGCCTGCTTGAGAAAGGCGCGCGCGACCGGGAACTGGCGCGAGCCGGTGGTCCAGCGGCTTTCGTGCACATCGCGCCGCTTGCGCCCGGCAATCGCGGAGGCCTTGATGCCGCGCAGCGGGATTGCAAGCGACTCGCGCTGGACCGCGATCTTCTCCTGCCGGCCGCGGTTCGCCTCGAAGGCATCCTGATTGGCGGCAATCTCTGCCAGAAAAGGTGTGGGATCGATCCCGTCCCGGACAAGCTTGAAATATTGCATGCGCGTCTCCCGTTCCGCCCCACTTCAGGTGCGCGAACGGTTGAAGAAACGCGGTTATTCCCGCCTCTTTCCGATCTGGCCCTTGAACCTGCGCTCGGTGCCCGGCGGAAACTTCGCGTGGAGCGGTTTGGCGCGGGTCGGGCGGTCCATCAGCTCGCCGCCGCAATTGGGGCAGCGATCGTCGAGCTCCTCGGCGCATTGGGCGCAGAAGGTGCATTCGAACGAGCAGATGAAGGCGCCCGGCGCCTCGGCCGGCAGATCCGCGCCGCAGGCCTCGCAATCGGGACGCATTTCGAGCATGGCCGCGTCCTCCTAGGCCGCCGCGCGCACGGCTTCGCAGATGGTGTCGACCACCCGCTCGACCTGGGCCTGATCATCGCCCTCGGCCATCACGCGGATCACCGGTTCGGTGCCCGAAGGGCGGATCACCAGGCGGCCCTTGCCCGCCAGCTCCGCCTCGGCGGCGGCGATGGCGGCCTTGACGCCTGCGTTCTCCAGCGGCTGGCCGCCTTCGTAGCGCACGTTCTTGAGCAGCTGCGGCACCGGCTCGAACACGTGCAGCAATTCGCTTGCCGGCTTGCCCGAGCGCACCAGGCTGGCCAGCACCCTGAGCGCGGCGACCGTGCCATCGCCGGTGGTGGCGTGATCGAGTAGGATCATGTGGCCCGATTGTTCGCCGCCCACGTTATATCCGCCCGCCTTCATCGCCTCGAGCACGTAGCGGTCGCCCACCCTGGCGCGCACCAGATCGAGGCCCAGCCCGGCAAGATAGCGTTCGAGCCCGAGATTGCTCATCACCGTCGCCACGATCCCGCCGCCCTTGAGCGCGCCCTTTTCGTGCATCCGGGTGGCGATCAGCGCCATGATCTGGTCGCCATCGACCGCGTGGCCCTTTTCATCGACCACGATCAGCCGGTCGGCATCGCCGTCAAGCGCAATGCCGATATCCGCGCCTTCCTCCACCACCCTGGCCTGAAGCGCGGCAATCGCGGTGGAACCCACGCCGTCGTTGATGTTGGTGCCATTGGGGCTGACCCCGATCGCGACCACTTCCGCGCCCAGTTCCCAGATCGCCGAAGGGGCGACCTGATAGGCCGCGCCATGGGCGCAATCGACCACCACCTTCAATCCATCGAACCGCAGTTCCGCCGCCACCGACTGCTTGATCGCATGGATATAGCGCCCGCGCGCATCCTCGATCCGGCGCGCACGGCCGATCTTTTCGGCAGGCGCGAGCGGGATGTCGCTTTCCATCAAGCGCTCGATCTCGGCCTCGGCCGCGTCGGACAGTTTGAAGCCGTCGGGGCCGAACAGCTTGATGCCGTTGTCGGCGAACAGGTTGTGGCTGGCCGAGATCATCACGCCCAGATCGGCGCGCATTTCGCGGGTAAGCAGGGCAATCGCGGGGGTGGGGAGCGGGCCGGTCATGATCACGTCGATGCCGACGCTGGTAAAGCCTGCCACCAGCGCGCTTTCCATCATGTAGCCCGACAGGCGCGTATCCTTGCCGATCACCACCCGGTGCCGGTGCCCCCCGCGCACGAAGTGACGTCCGGCCGCCTGCCCGACCTTCATCGCCATCGCCGCGGTCATCGCGCCTGAATTGGTGCGGCCTCTGATCCCGTCGGTCCCGAACAGCTTGCGTCCCATGAATTCCCCTGTCGCCTCCCACTGGCAAGATTGCCTCGCGCTTGTGGCGCGGTTATCGCCCAAAGGGAAGGGCGCGAGGCCCGTTTAGGGGATACGACATTGCCGGAGAGCGAAACAGCCGGAGCCAGCGGGGCGGGCGGGCAGGGAGAGTTTGCACTGGTATCGATTCGCCTGCCGGTGGCGCTGACCTTTGCCGCGCTGGTCGGCGGGCTGGTGGCCGGCATCGCGGGCGCCGCGCTGGGTGCGCCTGAGATCCTCAACCAAGTCGCGGCGCTGGTCGGCGGGCTGTGGCTGCGCGCGCTGCAAATGACGATCATCCCGCTGGTCGCGGCGCTGCTGGTGCTGGGTCTCGTGCAGATGATTCGCGCTGCGCGGGTCGGCACGGCGGCGCGGCGGATGCTGGCGGTGATGATCGCAGTCCAGCTGGCGGGCGGCGCCTTCACCGCGATCGCCATGCCCGCGCTGCTTACCGCCTTTCCGGTGCCTGCGGGCGCGAGCGCTTTGCTTGCCGACAGTCCGCAGGATGTGGGCGAGGTGCCGGCGGTGTTCGACTTCTTGGCGTCGCTGGCTTCCCCCAACATCATCGCCGCTGCGGCCGAGACTGCGATGCTGCCCTTGACGATCTTCTTCGTGATGTTCGCGGTCGCCATCACTCGCTTGCCCGCCGATCAGGGCGAACGGCTGCTCGGCTTCTTCCACGCGCTCGGCAATGTGATGCTGCTGATCATTGGCTGGGTGCTGGCGATCGCGCCGGTGGGGGTGTTCGCGCTGGCCTATGGTGTGGGGGTGCAGAGCGGCGGCGGGGCTTTTGCCGCGCTGGGGCACTATGTCCTCACCGTCACGCTGATGGGCACTTTCATCTTCATGCTGGCCTATGCCATCGCTGCCGGGCTGGGACGCAGCGGACTGTTCAATTTCACCAGGGCGGTGCTGCCCGCGCAGGCGGTGGCGCTGTCCACCCAGTCCTCGCTCGCGAGCCTGCCGGCGATGCTCGATTCGGCGAGCCGGCTGGGCATCCGGGCCTCGACCGCCGAGTTCGTGCTGCCGCTCGCCGTGGTGATCTTCCGCGCCACCTCGGCCGCGATGAACCTGGCGGTGGTCTATTACATCGCCGCGCTCGCCGGGGTCGAGGTTTCGCTGCCGATCGCCATTGCCGGCATCCTCATCGCCGGGCTCATCAGCCTGTCGGCGGTCAGCTTGCCCGGATCGATCAGCTTCGTCGTCTCGATTGGCCCGATCGCGCTCGCCATGGGCGTGCCAATCGAGCCGCTGGCGCTGCTGGTGGCGGTCGAGATGCTGCCCGATCTGATGCGTACGCTCGGCAATGTCACGATGAACCTTGCTGTCACGAGTGCGGTTGACCGTTCGGCGGGCCTCGCTAGTGGCACGTCGTAAAGCTGCAACCCTTCGCCTGCACCCGCGTTGCTGGTAAAGAAGAACCAGATTCACACCCCACCCTTTTAGGAGGACATCATGGCTTTCGCACTTTTCCCGCTGCCCTATGCCAACACCGCTCTGGAACCGGCGATCTCGGCCGAGACGCTGTCGTTCCACCACGGCAAGCATCACCAGACCTACGTCGACAAGACGAACGCCGCGATCGAAGGCACGCCGCACGCCGATGCTGCGCTGGAAAGCATCATCGCCGCCGCGCGCGGCACCAACCAGGGCCTGTTCAACAACGCGGCGCAGACCTGGAACCACGCCTTCTACTGGGCCTCGATGGCGCCTGAAAGCACCGCACCCTCGGCTGAACTTGCCGCCAAGATCGACGAGGCTTTCGGCTCGCTCGACAATCTCAAGCAGCAGCTCAAGGATCGCGGCGCGGGCCACTTTGCGTCCGGCTGGGTGTGGCTGGCCGAAAAGGACGGCAAGCTTTCGATCGAGGAAACCCACGATGCCGACACGCTGGCCGACAGCGGCTTCAACCCGCTGCTGGTGCTCGACGTGTGGGAGCACGCCTATTACCTTGATCACCAGAACAAGCGCCCGGCCTATCTCGATGCGGTGGTCGAGACGAAGCTCAACCTCGCCTTCGCCAGCGAGAACCTCGCGCGCGGGACGGTGTGGACCTACGCATAAGGGTTCCTGCGGTTTGGCATATAAGAAAGGCCCGGGGCAGCGATGTCCCGGGCCTTCGCGCTTTACTTCCGCGTGCTGGCGAGATTGCCGGCCGCAACATCGTCGAGTTCCTCAAGGATCGCGCGATGGGCGGCCTCGTCGTCGGTGGAGCGGCGCGGGATGCTGCCGTTCGCCAGCATTTCGGTAAGCGCGGCGCGCGCGCGGCCCACGCGGCTCTTGATCGTGCCGACTGCGCAGCCGCAGATTTCGGCGGCTTCCTCGTAGGAAAAGCCCCCCGCGCCGACCAGCAGCAATGCCTCGCGCCGTTCGGGCTGGAGCGTCATTAGCGCGCGGTGCAGGTCTGACAGGTGGATCGGTTCCTCCTGCCCGGCCGGTGCCGTCAGGATGCGTTCGGCGACGACTTCGTCGTATTCGCCGCGAAAGCGGTTGCGGCGCATGTCGGTGAGATAGGCGTTGCGTAAAATCACGAAGGTCCAGGCCCGCATCGAAGTGCCCGGTTCGAACCGATCCTGCGCGGCCCAGGCCTTGAGCAGGGTTTCCTGCACCAGATCGTCGGCCATGTCGGGCCGCCCGCACAGGCCCCGTGCAAAGGCGCGCAGGTGCGGGACAACGGCAGTCAGCTCGCGCTTGAAATCGGCCCTTGCGTCTGCCGTGCGGCTGGTTTCGGGGGCGTCGCTGTCAGTCACGCCTGCGCTCCCCGGTCGTCCGGGGATCGCGAGGAATTGGCGCCACCAGATTCGCCACCGCTGCCGGGGCGCGGGTCGATCTCGTCGAGCCGGGCGAGCAGGGTCTTGAAGCTGTCGGGCAGGTCTTCCTCTACCACCGAATCGTAAAGCTGCTTGAGACCATCGGCCCAATCCGGCGCGCGCCGCGGCTGCTCGCCGCTGGCTGGAGGAGGTTTGCGATCTGAAGCCATGGTGCCGTTGGTTATCCCTGATCCCGCTCCGCCCGATCGCCTGTGCCATCATGCCCGTGAAGGGCGCTGAGCGCATGGTTCGTCCGGCGTTGCGTCGCTTCTAGCACAGGCTTTGGCAAAAGCCTTCATGCAAACGCGCTTGGACTGTTCGCGAACCTTGCGGCATATATCGGCTTGGGCCAGCAGGCCTTCGCCCCCGCCGCGTCAGGATATGCGTGATCGACAGCCCCGCCTTCGTTCCTTCCCCGGATGCCGCGCTTTCCCCGGCAAACAGCCGCGCGCGGCGCTGGCTGGTGCTCTATCCGCGTGCCATTCCGCTGGCGATCTTTCTCGCCATCGCCGCGATCACCGCACTCAGCGTCTTCGCGATCGAAAGCAACGCCCGCGCCAGCGAGCGCGCGCAGATGCGCGAATATGCCCGCAGCGTTGCCGCCGCGCTCGACCGCAGCAGCAACGGCTTTTCGTCTTACCTGCGTTCCGGCGCGGCGCTGTTCGCGTCGAGCGCGGATGTCAGCCCGGACACGTTTGACAGCTTCGTTCGCGCGCTCAGGCTCGACATGGACTATCCCGGGGCGGAGGGGATCGGCTGGCTGCCGGTGATCGAGCCTGCCGAGCTTCCCGACTTCATGGCTCGCACCCGCGCGCGCCAGCCCGACTTTCCCGACATCTACCCGCGCCCGGTCTCCACCACCGGGCGGATTGCGCCGGTGACGATGTTCGCGCCCGAAAACGCGCGCAACCGCCGGGCGCTGGGTTATGATATGTATTCCGACCCGGCCCGCGCCGCAGCGATGGCCGAGGCCGAACTGGCTCGCCGCCCGACCGCATCGGGGCGGATCGTGCTGGAGCAGGAGCAATCGGGCAACCTGCCCGCTTTTGCAATCTACATGCCGGTGTTCCGCACCTTCGGCGAGGACGACCGGCGGCTGATCGGCTTCGTCTACACGCCGTTCCGCGCCCGCGAGTTTCTCGATGCGGCGATCGATACCATCCGCAGCGACGAATTCGGGGTGCGCCTTTACGATGGCGATGCCAGCACCGAACATCTGCTGGTGACCCATGCGATCGGCGATGCCGGGGGCGAGCAGATCGAACAGCAGGTGACCATCGCCAACCGCAAGCTGCAACTGGTGGTCGAGGCGGCCGATCGCCAGTTGCTCAGCCCGCTATCGATGGTGACGCTGCTGTTCGGCCTGGCCCTGGCCAGCCTGTTGATGCTGCTGGCGCGGCTGCTCACCCAGCAGGCCTACGAGGATCAGGCGCGCCTTGCCTTGTTCGAGGAACAGCATTCGATCCGCAATTCGCTGACCCGCGAGCTCAATCACCGGGTCAAGAACACGCTCGCCAATGTGCTCTCGATCCTGTCATTGACCCGGCGGCGGACAAGGGATCTCGATACCTTTGCCGACAGTCTCGAAGGCCGCATCCGCGCGCTTTCGGCAACGCATGACCTGCTGACCGTAACCGACTGGGGCACCACTCCGATCCGGGCGGTGATCGAGGCCGAGTTGCAGCATTTCCGGATCGGCTTCGACGATACGATCCGGCTCGCCGGCCCACCGCTCGAACTGGCACCCAATGATGCGCTGTCGTTCGGTCTGGCGATCCACGAACTGGCGACCAATGCCGCCAAATATGGTGCGCTGAGCACGCCGGGCGGACGGGTGACGATCGGCTGGAAAATGGCAGGCGAGCATCTGGCCGAAGTCGAATGGCGCGAGTCCGGCGGGCCACCTGTCGCCACCGAGCGCCGTCGCGGTTTCGGCACCGAACTGATCGAAAAAATCGTCGCGCACGAATTGCGCCAGCCGGTCGCGCTCGATTTCCGCCCCGAAGGCGTGGTCTGCGTGATGCGCGTGGCGATACGGCGACCGGCGGATTTCCGGATACGGGAAAATCCGTGATGTGCGACCGGCCATGGGCGGGAGGCCCGCGCCACCGAAGCTGGCCGGCAAACTAGCCCAGCGGCTTGCTCGACTGGAAGAACAGCGCCTGGCTGATCGCTGCGCGCACGGTGGCTTCCTGGAACGGCTTGGTGATGAGATAGGTCGGCTCGGGCCGGTCGCCGGTCAGCAGGCGTTCGGGGTAGGCGGTGATGAAGATCACCGGCACGCTGCCGAGCGCGAGAATGTCGTCCACCGCATCAAGCCCGGATGAGCCATCGGCCAGCTGGATGTCGGCCAGCACCAGTCCGGGCATCCGCTCGGCCACAACCTCGCGCGCCTGGGTGCGGGTGGCGGCGGTGCCGCAGATGGTGTGGCCAAGCCCGACCACGAGGTGTTCGAGCTGCATCGCGATGAGCGGCTCGTCCTCGATCACCAGCACGCTGGTTTTCTGTTCGGCCTCGATCTCGGCCATGGCGGAAGCGACCAGCGTGTCGATCTCGGCGGTGGTCAGCCCCATGATCTCGGCCGCCTGCGCCGGGGAGAAATCCTCCAGCGTGGTCAGCAGCAAGGCCTGCCGCGCGGGCGGGGTGATGCTGCCGAGCCGCAGCTGGGCGCCGGCCTCGTGCTCGCTGGTGGCAGCGTCATCGGGCGCATCGGCCAGCTGCGCGCTCGACCAGACGCGGGTGAAGGCGCGGTAGAGCGGCACCCGTCCGCCGCCGAGCGAGTCCATCAGCCCGGCATCAGCCACCACCGCCTCGAGCATCGCGCGCACGATGGCATCGCCAGCGTTCTGCGAGCCGGTCAGCGCGCGGGCATAGCGCCGCAGATAGGGCAGGTTGGCGGCGATCTGGTTTCCGAGGCTCATCGTCTGGCTCCGCTGGGTGATCTTGGCGTGCTTGCGAAGGCGCAAGCGATTCGTGATGGTAACGGTTCCGGCCTGCTGCGTCGCGTCCTGCGCTTGGGACTGGCCTGCACGGTTGAAAAAAATTCCGATCACCGGGAACCGGCCTCAGGGATGTGCATTTCGGCATAGTCACCGCCGAGACCCCCCTCCCGTCCAAGCGGCTGGTGATACGATCCCGAAAGGCCTCCGTTGTTGTGCAACGGAGGCCTTTTTTCATGCGATTGCGCTCAGGCGCGATACGGATCTTCCATCTCGCCTATCCCAGCCTGCGCTCGTAAATCACATATTCGCGGTTGATCTTGCTCTGAATCGCGTCAGCGATTGCCACCATCCCCTGGTTGTCCTCGAGAATCCAGCCGATCTCGCCGCGCACCGATGCGAATTTGGTGTTCGCCTCGTTCCGGATGGCCTCGATCATCATGAAGGCGAGCTGGCTGGCGAGGCGGGAGTTGTGGAGTTCCTTCAGCACCCCCATCAGCGGCACCCGCATCCCGGCACCCTTGGGATGGCGCAGCCAGCGCAGCATGTGCAACCACCCGAACGGCAACAGCTTGCCCTTGATCCTGGCCAGCGCGTCGTTGACATCGGGAAAAGTCAGCATGAAGGCGACCGGCCGTCCGTCGAGCTCGGCGATCATGTTCAGCTCCTCGAAGATCAGCGGCCGCAGCTTCTTGCCGGCATAGGCGACTTCTTCGGGGGTGAAGGGGACAAAGCCCCAATTGTCCGACCACGCATCGTTGAGGATGCCAAGCACGATCGCGACCTCGCAATCCCACTGACGCTTGTCCACCCGCCGCACATTGATGCGTGTGTTCTTGCGGCCTGATTGCACGATGCGCTGCACCAGCGGCGGGAATTGGCGGCTGATGTCGAGATCATAGGTGAACAGCGTCTTGGCGCGGGCGTATCCTGCCGCCTCGATCCAGCCGGCGTAATGCGCCGGGTGGTGGCCCATCATGATCATCGGCGGGTGATCCTGCCCCCGCACCAGCAGGCCTGGTTCTTCCCAGATTGACAGCGAGATCGGGCCGAGCACGCGGGTCATGCCCTGCTGGGCAAGCCAGCCTTCGGCGGTGGCCAGAAGCGCGCGGGCGATGGCCTCGTCCTCGGCATCGAAATAGCCGAAGAAGCCGGTGCCAGGGCCAAAGCCCTGATCGGCCGGCATCGCCAGCGCGAGTTCATCGATATGCGCGGCGATGCGGCCCACCGGCTTGCCCGCGCGGCGCGCGATGAACAGCTGCACCCGGGCGTGGCCGAAAAACGGGTTCTTGTCCGGGTCGACCAGTTCGAGCTGTTCGGCGCGAATCTGCGGCACGAAATTCTCGAGCCGGTCGGAAAAGGCCCGTCCGCAATCGACGAAGGCTTCGCGCCCGCGCTTGTCGGTGACAGGCTCGATGCTTATCTCCGAACGGCTGGTGGCTGCATCTGGCACGCAAGGGTCCTTCGTATTTGCTTCAGGTCAAGGCGTCTGTGTCGCGCCCGCGCCATTGACGCAAGCCTGTCGATGACACTGACCACTCAGTCCGATTTGGCTTGCCCGCCGATTTGGGCTAGGGCGAGCCGCAGGAATGGCCAAACACATGACAATGCACCAGACCCTCGATCCCGTCCGCAGCGCCGCCGCGCATCCCCGCGCGACCCGCGCCCAGTTCATCGCGGCGGACGACAAGGAGATGCTGCGCGCTGCACGCGATCTGACCAGGGGGCTGGGCGAGGCAAAGCCGGGCATCTACTGGCCCGACATGCTGGTTTCTGCCGGGATCGGCTATGCCGGGATTGCGGCGGCGATCCTCTCGGGCAGCCTCGCGGTGCAGTTTGCTGCCGGGCTGGTGGCGGCACTGGCGCTCTACCGGGCGCTGATGTTCATCCATGAACTCACCCATATCCACCGCGACGCGCTGCCGGGTTTCCGCACCGCATGGAACCTCATCGTCGGCATCCCGCTGCTGACCCCGTCCTTCATGTATGAAGGCGTACACACCATTCATCACAAGCGCACGCAATATGGCACGGTGGAAGATCCCGAATATCTGCCGCTCGCGCTGATGAAGCCGTGGAGCCTGCCGCTGTTCGTGATGGTCGCGCTCCTCGCGCCGGTTGCGCTGCTGCTGCGCGCGGCGGTGCTGGTGCCATTGGGGGCGCTGATCCCGGCGGTGCGGCGACTGACCTGGGAGCGCTTTTCCTCGCTCCAGATCAACCCCGCATTCCGCCGCCGCCCGCCCGAGGGTGATTTCGCCAGGCGCGTGCTCTGGCAAGAGGCCGGCGTGTTCGTGTGGTCGTGGACGCTGATCGCGAGCATTTTCGTGTTCGGCTGGCGGCCACTGGCAATCGCGCTTGCCGTGGTCTCGCTCGCCGCGGTGCTCAACCAGTTACGCACGCTGGTGGCGCATCTGTGGGAGAACGAGGGCGAGCCGATGACGGTGACCGCGCAGTTTCTCGATAGCGTCAACGTCCCGCCGCCGGGACTGGCAGCGGAAATCTGGGCGCCGGTGGGCCTGCGCTATCACGCGCTGCATCACCTGATGCCTTCGATGCCGTACCACGATCTGCCCGAAGCCCACCGCCGTCTGGTGCGCGAGCTTGGTGCGGGCTCGACCTACGAAGGCGCGAACCATCCCGGGATGCTGGTGCTGGTGGCGCGGATCGCCAAGAGCACGATGGGCAAGCGGGCCTAGTCCCGCCCACTTGCAACAAACCTGGATCCAGATCATCGCGCCGCGCCGGCGGGCGGGGCAGGCTGTTGTCGACCCTGTTTGCCCGTTCGCCCATCAGCGCTCCGCCGGCTCGCGCGACGGGGCCATGGCCTTCGCGGATTGGGCGGGCAGAGCCGGCGGCGCCGCGGGTGTGGGCAGCGACGAACGCCTGATCCCCGGCAAAAGCGGCCACTGCCAGCGCGATTTCCGGCAGCGTGGCGGCGCGGCCTATTCCTCGGTCCGGATCAGCACTGTCTCGCCCAGCAGCAGGAACAGGAAGAACGGCGCCCAGGCGGCGAGCAGCGGCGGGTAGCCGCCGAAGCTGCCCATCGCCAACGCGGCATTGTCGACCACGAAATAGGCAAAGCCCAGCGCCATGCCGATGATCGCGCGCACGAACAACTGGCCCGACCGCGCGAGGCCGAAAGCCGCGACCGAGCCAAGCAGCGGCATCAGCAGCGCCGACAGCGGCCCCGACAGGCGGTGCCACCACTTGGCGCGCATTTCCTCGGTGTTGCGTCCGGCGGCGACGAAGGCATCGATTGTCTCGGACAGTTGCCAGAAGCTCTGCGAATCCGGATCGGCCGCTTGCAGATCAATCTGCGCCGGACTGAGGCCCTTGCCCACCACCACTGCCGGCAGCCGTTCGGTGGTGGCCCCGGCGACATCGAAGCGCACCGGCTGTTCCAGCCGCCAGCCGGGCGCGGCATAGGTGGCGCGCGGGGCGCGGATCTGTTCGCGGATGATGCCCGAGGGCCCACGCTCGTACCAGGTGACGCCGGTCAGCACGATGTCCTCGCCCCGCCCGCTGAGACTGGTCGCCGACAGAATATTATGCCCGTCGGCGAGATAGACGTTGGCGCGCACCCCGCCCGCGCCGGTGCCCTCAGGCGGCTTGGCTCCATATTCCGCCGCCTCCCATGCCTTGAGCGTGGCATTGGCGCGGGTGACGATGCGCTCGTTGAAGGCAAAGCTCAGCACGGCGATCAGCGCGGCGGTGAGCAGCAGCGGGGCGAGCACCTGATGCGCGGAAAGGCCGGCGGCCTTCATCGCCACCACCTCGGAATTCTGGTTCAGCGTCACCAGAGTAATCAGCGTCGCCAGCAGCACCGAATAGGGCAGGAACCGGCTCGCCAACTGCGGCGCACGCAGCGAAGCATAGTGCAGGATCTCTGCCTGTCCGTTGCCCGGCACCTTGAGAATATCGCCGGTCGCCGCCAGCAGATCGAGCGCCAGCAGCACCAGCACCAGCATCACCAGCACCGCCAGGATACGCACCACGAACATCTTCGCAAGATAGAGCGTCAGCGTGCGCGAGGGGAAGAAGGCCAGTTGCATCGCGCCGTGCCTACCCCGCCGGGGCCAATTCGGGCGCAGCGAGATGCCCGTGCGGGCGGCGGCGAGTGAACAGCTTGACCACCAGCTTCGACAGCTTGGCGAAGGCGGTCTCAAGCGCGCCGATCGCCTGTCCGCCCGGGACATAGGCGACGCGGTAATACATCCACACAATCAGCGCGGCGAACAGCACGAAGGGCACCCACAACGCGAGAATCGGATCGAGCCGGCCCAACGCCGCCACGTCCTCGCCATACTGGTTGACCTTGTGATAGGCCACCACCATCACGATTGAAAGGAACACCCCCAGCGCGCTGGTGGATCGCTTGGGCGGGATCGCCAGCGCCACTGCCAGCAGCGGCATCAGCAACATCATCACGATCTCGACCAGGCGGAAGTTGAAGCTGGCGAGGCTGGCGTCGCGTTCGCGCGGGGCGCTCTTGTCGCTCCAGCCGATGCTGAGCAGCTCGGGCAGGATGTATTCGCGGGTCGCATCGCCGCGGGCACGGAACTTTTCGATCGCGGGCAGATCGATCGGCAGATCATGGCGGCTGAAGCTCAGCACGCGCGGGGTGTGGGCACCGCCTTGCTTTACGCCCGTATCCTGGATGATCGTGCCTTCGGTCAGGCGCAGGATGATGGTGTCGGGATTGTCGCGGGTGGCGAGGAAGGCCCCCTCGCGCGCGCTGATGCTCAGCACCTGCCCCTTGGCGTTGGCGACCCGCGCGAAGATACCGATCAGGCGTCGGCCCTCGTCCTTGCTTTCCTCGATCCGAAGCGCCATGCGGTCGGCCAGCGTGGTGAATTCACCGACCTTGATCGAGGCCCCGAGCGCGCCTGAGCGCAACTCGTATTCCATCTGCTCGTAGTAATAGCGGCTTACCGGCTGGATATAGAACACCAGCGCCACGTTCACCGCCATCAGCGCCAGCGTGATGAGGTAGGGCATCCGCAGCAGCCGGTTATAGGACAGGCCGACGGCGCGCATCGTGTCGAGCTCGGAGGTGGTGGCGAGCTTGCGGAAGGCGAGCAGCACGCCCAGCAGCAGCCCCAGGGGAATCGCCAGGCTGGCATATTCCGGGATCAGCGCGCCCAGCATCTTGAACACCACCGCCACCGGCCCGCCTTCGACCGCGACGAAATCGAACAGCCGCAGCATCTTGTCGAGCATCAGCAGACTGGCCGCGAGCGCAAACACGCCCAGCATCGGCACCACGGTGAGCCGCAGGATATAGCGGTCGATGCTGGGAATGAGCTTGAACAATGAGCCTATCCGTCGATGACCTTCGCGCCCTAGCGCGCCCTTTCGGCAATTACCAGAAGCGCCATCACCAGAAATGACTGCCGGGCACGCCCTTGAACGGCCCGGCCTCAGACGCGGTGATCCACCCGCCATAAAAGCCGCCCGGCTGGGGTGTGACCTGCTCGCCATCCACTGTCACTTCGTCGAAGGGCGCAGCATAAAAGGCGATGTGGCCGGCGATTGCGGCGAAGGCGGGGGTAGGCGCGGGGTAGCTCCAGCCGGCCTGCACGATGCGTTGGTGGCCGATCACCACGTCCCAATAAATTGCCTGGCCCTTCCATTCGCACCGGCTGCGTGCGGGGTTGGGGGCAAGGCAGCTCATCGCGATATCGGCCTGCGGGATGTAGTAACTGGGCGGGTGCGAGGTTTCGAGCGTGCGCCACGCCGCGCGGGTATCGGCCAGCACGATTCCCCTGTGAAGGATGCGGATATGGCGGGCAGTCGGCTCGGCGATGGCCGGGCGCGGGTAGTCCCACACGCTTTCCTGTCCGGGCAGGGCGGGATCGGGCTCGGGGTGATGGGGCTGGCGCATCAGGGCGCGCCGGTCACGCCTTCTCAAGCGTGCATTGCAGCGGGTGTTGGTTCTGGCGGGCGAAATCCATCACCTGATTGACCTTGGTCTCGGCGATTTCATAGGGAAAGATCCCGCAAACGCCCACGCCGCGCTGGTGGACGTGGAGCATCAC
>JBKBOH010000019.1:0-50637 GCA_046294975.1 Erythrobacter sp.
CCTTGGCGGCGATGCCGACACCACCGCGGCGATTGCCGGGCAGCTTGCGGGAGCGATTTACGGAGCCAGTGGCATTCCGCAGGAGTGGCTCGAACGGCTGGCGTGGAAACCGCGCATCGAGCGGATGGCACTCGCTTTGCTGCGTTAGTCGGTTGACCGCCATCGACCTCTCGGCACTGCCCGAAGAGTTCAGGCTGCAACTGATCACTTTCGTGACGGCGCGAAAGGCATTTGCGACGCTCCAATCGAGCTTCAGAGGCACCGAAGAATATCTGGTGTTCCAGTTGATCCGACTGATCGAAAAATTCCTCGGTTCAGACCGGATCGTTATCCCATCCCTGCTCCATCAGGATCCGGTCCGGCGCAGGATCCTAATCGCGCTCAACATGGACATCGTGGTGCAGCATATGCTGCGTTTCGTGACCGAGCAGAATGTCACGGCCCTTGCACCGATCTACGATGAGGAAAATCCGATTGGCAGCACCGGGCAGATGCGGCCGTGGTTCACGACCAAGCCGAATATGCCAACGGGCAAGTCCCACATCAGCCATGTGGTCGGCGACTCAGCGTGGGAGCAGTATGCCGCCAACATCCTCGAGAAGCATGATGACGTGGCGGCCTACGTCAAAAACGACCATCTTGGCTTTCACATACCCTATCTGTGGCAAGGCTCGCGCCACCGTTACATTCCCGACTTCATCGTGCGGATGACCAACGGCAAAACTCTCGCTCTGGAAATCAAGGGTGAGGACAGCGATCAGAACCGGACCAAGCGGGCTGCGCTCGAGGAATGGGTCAAAGCGGTGAACTCGGCTGGTGGCTTTGGCGTTTGGACATCGGACGTCGCATTCGCCCCAGCCGAGGTGCACGACATTATCACCAAGCATGCCATATAACTCTTGAGCGCAAGTCGGCTCGCACTCGCCAGACAGAACTCACTCAAAACCGGGAGATGTGGGCCAAACTGTTACCCCAACGTTACCCCGCAAGTATCGGCGACCAAGGCCTGCACCTAGAAATCGCCATATCTAATGGAAACAATGGTGAGCCCGACAGGATTCGAACCTGTGACCCGCTGATTAAAAGTCAGCTGCTCTACCTACTGAGCTACGGGCCCACGCGCGTGCCGCAAAGGTGCGGCAGGCGCGCTCCCCTAGGCAGGGGGCGCGGGCGGGTCAAGCGGGCATGGGCCTGGGCGATACTCAAACCGCTCACCGGATCGCGCCAGTGGGAGGCGATGGCGCGGGCCGGGCCGAGCACAAAGGCGCGGCGGCGGTATTCGCGATGGGGGATCGCCAGCCCGGGGCTGGACCAGCCCCCCTCGCTCCACAGAATGATGTCGCAGTCGAGCACCCGGTCGCCCCAGCGCTGTCCGCGGCGGCGGCCGAAGGCGCGCTCGGTGCGCTTCAACGCGGCCAGCAAGGCCGGGGGGGCAAGCTCGCTTTCCAGCACCAGCGCGGCATTGGCGAAGCGGCGCTGCGCCGCACCCATCGCGGGGGTCTCAAGCACCGGCGAGCGAGCGGTGACGGTGCCGAACGCCGCCAGTTCCTCCATCGCCGCCCGCACCACGCCCTGCGGACAGCCATACAGAGGATGCCGCCGGTTGCTGCCCAGCGCGACAAGGTAGGTGCTGCTCACGCGGGTCAGATATCTTGCACGAGGCGGGTATAGAGCTGCGGGCGGCGATCACGGAAGAAGCCCATGCCGGCGCGGTGCCTCGCCGCGCGCGCCAGATCGAGCCGGGCGGTCAGCACCCCGGTCTCGGCCGCGCCATAGTCGCCAAGGAAATCGCCCCATTCGTCGCAGATGAAGGAGTGGCCGTAGAAGCGCTGCCCGCCCTCGGTGCCGATGCGGTTGGCGGCGATCACCGGCATGCAGTTCGACACGCTGTGTCCGATCATCGCCCGCCGCCACATGCGGCTGGTGTCGAGTTCCGCGTCATAGGGTTCCGACCCGATCGCGGTGGGATACATCAGCACCTCGGCCCCCATCAGCGCCATCGCGCGCGCACATTCGGGATACCACTGGTCCCAGCAGATGCCGACCCCGACGCGGACAATCGCCCCGCCCTCGCCCGGCACGTCCCACACCTTGAAGCCGGTGTTGCCGGGGCGGAAATAGTACTTTTCCTCATACCCCGGCCCATCGGGGATGTGGCTCTTGCGATAGGTGCCCACGATGCCGCCATCCGGGCCGATCATCGCGAGCGTGTTGTAATAGTGATGGCGATCGCGCTCGAAGAAGCTGGTGGGAATCGTCACCTTGAGCTTGGCCGCAAGCGCCTGCATGGCGATCACGCCGGGGTGCTCGGCCGTCGGGCGGGCGAGCGCGAACAGCGCCTCGTCTTCCTCGCGGCAGAAATAGGGGCCGGAAAACAGCTCGGGCGGCAGGATCAGCTGCGCGCCGCGGGCGGCGGCTTCTTCCACCAGCGCGCTGACGGCGGCGATGTTGGCGGCCTCGTCCTCGGAACCGAGCGGAAGCTGCAAGGCGGCGACGGTGATTGCGGTCATGCCGCCGCCCCTACCTTATTACTTGGCCTTCTTGAAGAGCAGCGTCATGCGGTCGCTTTCGCCCAGGGCCTTGAGATCTTCGCGCTTGGTGGCGAGCGTCGGGGGCATTTCCCACACGCCTTCCTTGTGATCGGCGCTGTCCCTGGGGTTGGCGTTGATCTCGCTCGCTGCCACCAGCTCGAAGCCGTTGACGCGCATGAAGTCGATCACGTCCTGCTGCCTGAGGTAGCCCTTGGTGCCGTTGGCATAGGACCACGGCGCGTCCGCCTTGGCGCGGTGCTGTTCGATGCCGAGCAGGCCATCATCCTTGAGCAGCTCGCGCATCGCGCGCAGCTCGGTGTCGGCGGTGCCCGAACGCAGCAGATTGTGCATCGCGCGCATCACCAGAATGCGGTCAAAGGTGCCCTTGTGGCCTTCGAGATTATCGAGCGTGATGGCGCTGAACCGTTCGGCCGGCAGCCCGGTAAAGCCCGCAACCTCGCTGGGAAAACCCGCGGCGGTGTCGCGGATGCGCTGCTGGCGCGCGGGATCGGCGGTGGCGGTGAGCGGGTTGGCAAACAGGCCGACGAGCCGGCCCTCGCCGCCCAGGTAATGGCCGAGCAGGCGCGAATACCACCCGCCGCCCGGCGCATATTCGCCAACCTTCATGTGCGGGCCGACATGGAAGAAGGCGAGCGTTTCGGCCGGGTGGCGATGGGCATCGCGCAGCCGGTCTTCGGCGCGGGTGGGATGGTTGATCGCCGCCGCAAGCTGCTGCCCATGCATCTTCAGGAAATGCGCGGTGTCCTTGATGTGCGCCTCGTCCACCATGCCGCCATGGGCACCGTGCCCGGCGTGGTTATCGGCCAGCAGCGGCGCGGCGAGCGCCAGACCGCTTGCGGCGGTGATGGC
This sequence comes from Erythrobacter sp., assembly GCA_046294975.1. Classification (GTDB taxonomy): domain Bacteria; phylum Pseudomonadota; class Alphaproteobacteria; order Sphingomonadales; family Sphingomonadaceae; genus Erythrobacter. The sequence continues at coordinate 3,402 of JBKBOH010000019.1, forward strand.
AAGGATCAGCTTCTTCATCGGGTCTCTCCTCAAGGGGAATGGAATTTCGTGTCTGGCTGGCAAAAACCGCTGATGCCCTTATCTGTGCCAGAAACCAACGGAGATTTCGATGAGCGAGCATGAAACGGCGATCATGGCAGGCGGCTGCTTCTGGTGCACCGAGGCGGTGTTCCGCGATGTGGTGGGCGTGGAGACCGTGGAAAGCGGCTATATTGGCGGACACCATGCCAACCCGACTTACAAGGAAGTGTGCACCGGCACCACCGGCCATGCCGAGGCGATCCGCGTGACCTTCGATCCGCAGGTGATCAGCCTGGCCGAGCTCTACGACGTGTTTCTCGGCACGCATGATCCCACCCAGCTCAACCGGCAGGGGAACGATGTGGGCACGCAATATCGCTCGGCGATTTTCCCGCTCTCGGACGCCCAGGCTGCCGAGGCCGAAGCGGCGATCGCGCGGTGGAATGCCGAGCACGGCAAGCAGGCGGTGACCACCATCGAAGGGCTTTCGGGCGGCGTGCAGACGGCGCAATGGTATCCGGCCGAGGATTACCATCAGGAATATTGGGACGGCGAAGGCCAGCGCAATCCCTATTGCCTCGCGGTGATCCCGCCCAAGCTGATGAAATTACGCAAGAGCTTCCAGAAATATGTGAAGTAAGGGGGCCTTTGTTCGCGTGCCCGCCGTCGTGGGCACGTCCTCGGTGCTGTTCCTGCGCTGCGCGCCCCTGCGGGCGGGCCGCAGGGGCAAGCAAAGTTCTGACCAGGGTTCAAGGCTTGATCCAGCGTGCCACGAAAAACCCGTCGAGCCCGCCCGCATCCGCCAGCATCCCCGGATGGGTCCGCAACCAGCCTTCGCTTGTGGGGGCAATCCCGGCGGGCAGTTCCTCCGGCGTAACCGGTTGAGGCATCAGGCCGAGGTTCGCATCGATCCACGCCGCTTGGCTTTCGCCCTCTTCTGCCTCCAGCGAGCACACCGCATAGACCAGCACCCCGCCGGGGTTGAGCCACTGCGCCGCCTTCGCCGCCAGCGCGCGTTGCAGCTCGACCATCTCGGCAATCTGCCGCGCCCCGATGCGGTGGAGCACATCGGGGTGGCGGCGGCAGGTGCCGGTCGCGGTGCAGGGCGCATCGATCAGGATTGCATCGAAGCGGTGCCTGGGCTGCCACACAAGCGCATCGGCGCGCACCGGCGCTGCTTTCAATCCGGTGCGCTTCAAGTTGTCCTTGAGCAGTTCGAGCCGGCGCTTGGACATGTCGAGCGCGGTGACGTTCCACCCGGCGGCGGCCAGTTGCATGGTCTTGCCGCCCGGCGCGGCGCACAGATCGAGCGCCGAGCGTCCCTCGCCCGGCCCCAGCAGCCGCGCGGGCAGCTGCGCCGCCAAATCCTGCACCCACCACTCGCCCGCCTTGAAACCGGCCAGAGTCGCCACCGCCGCACCCCGCGGCAGGCGGATGTGGCCGGGCGCGAGGCTGAGGCCCCCCATCGTCACCGCGCGGGTGGCGGTTTGGGCCGCGTCCTTGAGCGCCAGATCGAGTTCGGGCGGAAAGGCGAGGCCCGGCGCAATCGCCGCGATCTTGTCCGCGCCCCAGCGTGACGCGACGCGCTCGGGCAAGGTCGGCACTTCGGGCAGGGCCGCACCCTGCTTCACCAGCGCCGAGAACACCCCATGCGCCAGCCGCCGCGGCCCGCCGGCCAGCAGCGGCAGGCCGGTGGCGATCACCGCGTGCGGCGGGGTGTCGAGCCTGAGCGCCTGCGCCAGCATCAGCCGCAGCACCATCCGCGCCTTGGCATCATCGGGCAGGGGCTGTGTCGTCGCGCTGTCGATCAGCGCGTCGAGATCGCTCAGCCAGCGCAGGGTTTCGCCTGCAATCGCCTTGGCCAGCGCGCGGTCGGGGGCCTTGCGAATATCGGCCAGCGCGGCGCCTTCGGCCTGTTCGAGCGTCTCGCCCCGCCGCAGCACGGCATCGAGCAGGCGCAGCGCGGCGCGGCGCACGGGAAGTCCGGGGGGCAGAGCCATCCCTGCGCCCCTATCCGTTCTTGAAACCAAGTGCCAGCATGGGCATTGGAAATGGCATGACCAGGCAAAAGTGCGAAGCCGCGAGGAATTTCAGAAAGCCCGCCCACTGGACCAACGATCCGGTGCCGGCCCCCAAGGCGGTCGAAAATGACGAAAAGCTCTCCCCCACCCGCTATGGCGACTGGGAGCGGGGTGACGGGATCGCGGTGGACTTCTAAACCGCTTGCTGCCGCCCTCATGCGCCGGGCGCGGGCGGTGGCCGGGCTGCGGCTGTTGCGCCTCGTCTTGCGGCCCGTCTGGCTGGGCCGCATCAGCGACAAAGCATCGTCGCGCTGGCGACGCCTGCGGCCTCGATCCGGAACTGTCCGGGCGGGCCAATGTCCCGGCCGGCGCGTTGTCACCGCATCGGCTGGTCATTGCGCGATCATTGCACGGCCCGCGATGTTTCACGTGGAACATATTTCACGTTAGACACATCGGCGGGCACAGGCACGCCGCAAGGCCGAACGGCCGCCCGCAGCGACGCGGCCGTCAGGCCGTGTGAGCGAGGATTTCGCAGCGCGGAGGCGCTGCGGAACAATCAAAGCGGCTTGAAGGTCACCTTCAGCCCGTCCCTGGGCTGCGGGATCGGCCAGTCCTGCCATTCGGGGTTGTAGCCCGCCGGTGCCGCGATGCGGTAGCGCTGGAGCAATTGCGCGAGCAGGATCTTCACCTGCATATAGGCAAAGTGCAGGCCGAGGCACATGTGCGCGCCCCCGCCGAACGGCACCCAGGCATATTTGTGCCGCGCCTTCACCTGCTCCGGCGTGAAGCGCAGCGGATCGAAGGTGAAGGGGTTTTCCCAATATTCCTCGCTATGGTGGGTCCAGTAGATGTTGATCCCCACCATCGCGCCGGCCGGAATGCGGTAGCCGCCATATTCGAACTCGCGCAGCGCGCGGCGCGGCATCGAGGGCACCGGCGGCACCATCCGCAGCGCCTCCTTGAACGCCATTTCGGTCAGTTCGAGCCTGGCCAGATCATCATAATCGAGCGCGCGCGGATGGCCCTGCCCGTCCGGCCCGCCGGTGACCGCGACAATCTCCTCGCGCAGCCTCTCCTGCCAATCCGGGTTCACCGCGAGATAGTAGATCAGCGAGGTGGCAGACGAGGTGATGGTGTCGTGCGCGGCCATCATCAGGAAGATCATGTGATCGACCACCTCGTCCACCGGAAGCAGGCTGCCGTCCTCGCGGGTGGCGGTGGCGAACTGGCTGAACATGTCCTGCCCGCCGCCTTCGGCGCGCCGTCGCAGGGTTTCGCGGGTGAAATAGTCGAGCAGGAAGGCCCGGCCATCGACGCCCTTCTTCATCTTGGTGAAGGGCAGCGGACGGCGCACCGGCGCGACCGAGGCCTGCACCATGTCGACAAAGGCCGCGTTGATCCTGTCAGCTTGCGGCCCCCAGGGCAGGCCGATGAAGCTGTCGGCGGCCAGATCGAGGGTGAGCTGCTTGATCGCCGGGTAAAAGATCTTCGGCCCCGCCCAAGTGGCGACTTCGCGGGCGATCCCGCGATTGAGCGCACCCGAATAGTGGCGCATCGGCTCGGGCTTGAAGGCGATCGAGAGCGCACGACGATCGATCCGGTGATGATCGAAATCCATCAGCATCAGTCCGCGCGGGAACAGCTGATCGAGGATCGGGCCCCAGCCCTGTTCGCTGGAAAAGATCTTGTCCTTGTTGAACAGCAGCAGCTCGTTCGCCTCGGCGCCGATCAGCGCCACCTGCCAGCCGCCAAAGGCGCGGTTCTTGTAAACCTTGCCATATTTGGCGATCATCCGTTCGGCAAAGGCGTGCGGATCGGCGAGCATGGTGAAAGTGTTGCCCACCAGCGGCCAGCCCGCCTCGCCCGGGATATGGGCAAGGTCAGCTTCGCTCAGACGGCCCTCGCTCCAATGGCGGGGCACGCCGGCGGGGACGCCAGCGGCGGAACGCGGGGCTTCGGCAAGGGTGGCCATGGATGTGTCGATGCTCCGGTGAAGGTTCGATTTCGCAACTGACTTTGATGTAAATAATCGCGGCAGGCAATTCCAGTCCGAATCAGGGGTAACCGGCCCAATTGCCCCGCACCATCCCGATATCCGCCAGCCGGATCACCTCATCGACCAGCGGCATCAGCCGTGCCGGACGGTTGCAACCGATATTGGCCGAGGACAAGCGATAGCCGCCCGCATCGACGCGCTCCATATCAAGGGTCTGGCAGTGGAGATAGATGCCCTCCTCGCCCTCGGCGCTGCGATCCCAGGTGCCGACCGCGTGATCGAAAGTGCCCGATTGCTGGGCCAGCGCGGAAAGGCGGGCCATGTCCTCGGCCGAAAGCCGCCGCCGCATGGGCTTGCGATCGATCCAGGGCGAGCGGCATCGCGCCGCGCGTGGCCGCCGCCGACCACCTCCAGCCGCCCCCTGCCATCGGGAAGGGCCGTGATGGTGACGCTGCGCCAGAACAGCGCATGGCCTGACGAGAAGGTGAAGCGCAGCACCTGCGCGGCGCCCTGCGGCAGGCCTTGCCACAGCGGCTTCAGGCCCGCTTCGCACATCCGGCTGGCAGAATAGCCAGCAGAGACAGCGGCGGCGCCCACTTCGGGCGGAAACATCGGGCAATCGCGCTTGTCAGCGACAGCGGCAGCGGCAGACGCGGCCCAGCTGGCCGCCATCAACACCTAGGGCGGCAGCCCGCCTCAGATCCATCCCGCCAGCTCGCGGCGCAGCATCGCGTCGATCATCGCCAGGCCATGATCCGAGGTGTTGAGACAATCGAGCACGGCGTAATCCTCGCCCCCGTGCTCGATGAATTCCTCGCGGCCCTCGATCGCCAGTTCCTCCAGCGTCTCGACACAGTCCGCGGCAAAGCCCGGCGCGGCGACCACCAGCCGCTTGGTGCCCTTGTCGCCCTCGGCGATCAGGGTCGCATCGGTCGACGGTTCAAGCCACGCCGCCGGGCCGAAGCGCGACTGGAAGGTCGTCTCGAACCGCACCCCGGCGAATTCGGGCCGCTCGGCCAGAACCTCGCGCAGCAGGCGCGCAGTCTTCATGCAGTGGCAGTAATAGGGATCGCCCTTTTGCAGGGTCTGTTGCGGCATCCCGTGGAAGCTCAGCAACATCACTTCGGGCACAAAGGCCAGCGCGCGCACCTGCCGGGTGAGGTCTTCGGCCAGCGCCGCGATATAGCCGGGGTGATCGTGATAGGGCGGCACGAAGCGCAGCGCCGGCTGCCAGCGCATGGACTTCAGCACACGGGCCACCTCGTCAAACACGGTCGCGGTGGTGGCGGCGCAATATTGCGGATACATCGGCGCGATCAGGATACGATCGCAACCCCTGGCCATCAGCGCGACAAGGCGGTCTTCGATCGAAGGATTGCCGTATCGCATCGCCCAATCGACCACGACATGCTCGCCGAACCGGCCCATCATCGCCTCGGCCTGGCGCGCGGTGATATCAGCGAGCGGCGAGCCGCGCTCCGTCCAGATCTTGGCATAGGCCCTGGCGCTTTTCTGCGGACGGGTGTTGAGGATGATGCCGCGCAGGATCGGCTGCCAGGCGATCGGTGGGATCTCGACCACGCGGGTGTCCGACAGGAACTGCTTGAGATAGCGCTTGACCGATTCCGGATCGGGAGCGTCGGGCGTGCCGAGGTTGACCAGCAATACGCCGATCAAACCGCTTGCAACAGGGTGGTGGTCGCCCGGAAGGTGCTGGGTCTGCCAGGTCATCGCTGCCCCAACGGTCGGCAGGCGATTGGTTTCCGGGCACTCGCCATCGCCCGGGCGCAGGGTTGCAGAAATGTCCGGGTCATATGCCGTCCGAAAGCAGGGGCAGTCGCCTGAGCCGCAAGCCTGTAGCGGAAAACAGCGCATTGGCAATCGCGGGCGGGGCCACCACCGCGCCAAGCTCGCCCGGATCGGCGGGCGGGGCCTGGCTGGCCAGGAATTCGATCCGCATTTCGGGGCAATCGGCCAGCGTCGGCAGGCCCAGCCCGGCATAGTCGAGGATTTCGGGCATCCCGGCGCGCAGCTTGACGGGGTTGCCGAGCGCGATGCCGATACCGAACACCAGCCCGCCCTCGATCTGCTGGCGGGCGATGTCGTGGTTGATGATCCGCCCGATATCGACCGCGGCGGCAAGCTGGGTGACCCGCACGCCGCCCTCGCCCTGGCGGGCGGTGGCGACACAGGCGATGCGCGCGGCCTGCGGCCCTTCGCCGATCCGCGCGATGGCCAGCCCCTGTCCGCTCTGTTCAACCCCGCCATCCCATCCGGCAAGCTGTGCCGCGCGTTGCATACAGGCGGCAAGCCGCACGTCACTGCCCAGCATCGTGATGCGGAAGCTCAGCGGCTCGCGTTTGAACTTGAAGGCGATTTCATCGATGAAGCTTTCGATGGCGAAGATGGTCGGTCCCCAGGCATTGCCCCGCACCCGCCCGACTGGCAGGCCGATCTCGGCCGGAACGTGCTCGACGAAGACTCCCGGCAATTCGTAGGGTGGCACCGCGCCCTCGCATGCCAAGGGATCGGGGGTGCCTGCGGTTTCGCGTATCGCGGCCATGGTGGTGCGATTGGTGAACAGGCGCTGGCCGAATTCGCGGGCAGCAGGCGGCGTGGCGATCCGCACCCGCAGCGCGTCGATCGCGCCGTCCTCGTTCTTCGAAAGTTGCGCGCCCAGCAGCAGCCACGCCGGCGCGCGCGGGCGCGAACGGATCAGCTCGTCGCGGCGCGACCAGGTCAGCTGCACCGGACGGTCGAGCGCCTTGGCGATTTGCGCGATTTCGATGGCATGATCATGTTCGAGCCGCGCATCGAAGCTGCCGCCGGCGGGCATGGGATAAAGCGCGACATCCTCGGTCGCGATGCCGATCGCGCGCGCCGCCGCGATGCGGGCCTGTTCGGGCGCCTGGCTCGCCATCCACAGATCAAGCCGCCCATCGACAAAGCGCGCGGCGGCACAGGCGGTCTCGACCGGGGCGGCGTAGGCCGGTTCGACCTCGTAGCGCCGCCCGATATCCACCCGGGTCAGCGCGTCGCGCCCGAACCCGGTTTCGGCAACCGGAAAGGCCTCGCCCCCGGTGAGCAGGGTATCGAGCTTGGCGGCGATCTCGTTGCTGCTTACCGGGGTGGTGGTCGACCACTTGGGCTTCATCGCCTCGAGCGCGGCATCGGCGGTCCACCACGTGTCGGCGGCGACCGCGAGCCAACGCTTGCTTTTGACGATCCCGACCAGCCCCTTGATCCCGGACGCCGCCGCGCGGTTGAACCCGGCCAGTTCCGAACCATCGGCAGGCCCGTGGCGGATCGCGGCGAACACCATGCCGGGCAGGCGCACATCGCCGGCAAAGCGGTGGGAACCATCGACCTTGGAGGGCAGATCGAGCCGCGGGAAGGCCGGGGGGTTTTCCGCATCGGTGGGCAGCGGCTTTTCGTGCGGCGGCTCAGGGCGCAGCGGCGCAGGATCGGGGGGCGTGTATTGCGCCGCGGCCTCGGCCAGTTCGCCGAAGCTGGCGCGGTTGGTGCCATGGGTGACGAAGCCGGTCTCGACTTCGCATTCCTCCCAGGCCACGCCCCAGCGCGAGGCCGCTTCCTGCGCCAGCATCGCGCGGGCGGCGGCAGCGGCCTCACGGCAGGGCATTTCATAGGCGGCAAGCGAGGTGCCATCGGCGGTGGCGTTGAAACGCTGCGTCCCGGCGAAGCGCTCCGCCATCAGCGCGTCGGTCGAAGGCGAAAGCCCAGAAAAACGCGGATCCCACAGCGCAATCCATTTTTTCGCCAGCGGAACATTGCCATAGGCCCCAGACACCGGCGCCGGCTCGACCGCGATCTGCCGCCAATCGGCCCCCAGTTCATAGGCGACGATCTGCGGCAGCAGGGTGGTGATGCCCTGCCCCATCTCGAGCTGCGGGACGGCGACCGTCACCACTCCGTCAGTGGCGATCTTGAGCCACGCGCCGAACACATGCTCGCCGCGCGCCGCGACCAGCGGGGTGCGATAGGCGCGCGGCATCAGCCACCACGCCACCAGCAGGCCGCCGCCCGCCGCCGCCCCTGCCAGCACGCCCCGCCGCGAAATCTGCATGCCTCAGATCTTTCCGGTATCGAGCCAGCGCGCAAGGCTCGCGGCGATGGCCATGAACGGCGCAGCGGTTTCATCGTCGCCGGCGGCGGGTGGCTCGCCCTTGTCGCCCGCGATCCGCGTCGCCAGCGTCAGCGGCACCCGGCCGAGGAAGGGGATTTCCAGCGCGGCGGCGAATTTCTCCACCCCCCCGCTGCCGAAGGGGTCGCTGACAGCCCCGCATTCGGGGCAGGCGTAGCCCGCCATGTTCTCCACGAGGCCGATGATCGGCACCTCGCCCTGCTCGAACAATTGCCCGGCACGCGCGGCGTCGATCAGCGCAAGATCCTGCGGGGTCGAGACCAGCACCGCGCCATCGGGCCTGTGCGCCGAGAGCATCGACAATTGCACATCGCCCGTGCCCGGCGGCAGATCGACCAGCAGCAGATCGGTATCGCCCCAGTCCGCATCGACAAGCTGCGTCAGCGCCTTGCCCGTCATCGGCCCGCGCCATGCCAGCGCCCTGCCGGGGGCAACGATGTGCCCCATCGACAGCACCTTGACGCCATAGGGGCTGTCGATCGCCACCAGCCGGTCGCCTTCGGGCGTGGCAGCGGGTTTGAGGCCTTCGGTCTTGAGCAGCTTGGGCTGCGAGGGGCCGTAGATGTCGCCGTCGATCACCCCGACCCTGCGGCCAAGCCTTGCCAGCGCCACTGCGAGGTTGGTGGTGAGCGTGGACTTGCCGACCCCGCCCTTGCCGCTCCCCACCGCGATCAGCCGCACACGGCGACGCTCACCGGTAAGCGCAACGCGCACCTCGTCGATTTCGGGCAGGACAGCAAGCGCGGCAGAAATATCAGCCTCCAGTGCCGCGCGCGCATCAGGCGACAGATCGCCGGCTTCGGCAACGATCACCGCGCGCCGGGCAATGATCCGCGCCGAACGCACACGGTGGTTGATCGCAGGGCCGAGCGCGCCGCGAATCAGCGCTTCTTCGGCTTCGGGGGCACGGGACGGCGGGTGGCCGGGGTCGGAAGGGCTGGTCATGGCGCCCGCCTCTACCATCAAATTCCGTCAGCCAACCCCTGTTTTTCAGGAAAGGGATACCTATAAGGGCCTTATGCAGAGATTGGACGGTTGGAGAGAACGTCTTGGCGCAGCCGCGCGCGGCCTTGCCATGGCTGGCAGGAACCCCTGGGGCAATACCGGCAAGGGTGACAGCGGCGGAGGCGACGAGCCGCGCGCCGATGCGCCCGGTGGGGATGGCCCCGTCAGCGACAGGCCAGGCAGCAGCGAAGGCCCGCGCAATCCTTGGCTGCCCGGCAGCGGCGAACCCGGCAAGCGGCGCTCGGCCAGCATTGACGACATCTTCAAGAACCGCGGCCCCGAAGGCCCGCGCCGCGCCGGTGGCGGCGGCCCGCGCGGCCCGACCTTTCGCCTGCCCGAAAGACCTGGCGGCAAGAGCTGGGTGCCGGTGATCCTCGGCGCGGTCGCGCTGATCTGGATCGCGGCCACCAGCGTGCACTTCATCCAGCCGGGCGAACAGGCGGTGGTGACGTGGCTGGGCGGCAAATATTCGCGCACCATCGATTCGGGCACGCGCTTCACCGCGCCCTGGCCGATCGAGATGGTCGAAAAGGAAAGCGTGACCCAGATCCGCTCGGAAAACATTCCCGGCACCAACACCGAAAAGCTGATCCTGACGGCCGACCAGAACCTCGTCGATCTGAGCTACCTGATCCGCTGGAACATCTCCGACCTCACGCTCTACAAATACCAGCTGTCCGACCCGCGCAACGCGCTGCTCGAAATCGGCGAGGCGGCGATGCGCGCCGCGGTGGCGCGCAAGAACCTCGACGAGGTGCTCACCGGCGAAGGCCGGGCCGAAATCGAACAGGACGTGCGCGAACGGATGCAGGCGCGGCTCGATGCCTATCGCTCGGGGATCACCGTGCAGGGGATCGAGATCAACAAGACCGATCCGCCAGCGCGCGTGGAGGAGGCCTTCAAGGATGTCTCCTCGGCGCAGCAGGATGCCGATGCCGCGATCAACCGCGCCCGCGCAGTGGCACAGCAGCTGCTCGCCCGCGCGCAGGGTGACGCCTCGGAGTTCAACAACATCTACGAGGAATACAAGCTCGCGCCCGAAGTGACGCGTCGCCGGCTCTATTACGAAACCATGGAATCGATCCTGTCCAAGACCGACAAGACCATCGTCGAATCCGGCAACGTCATGCCCTACCTGCCGCTGCCCGAAGTCAAGCGGCGGTCGCAGGCCCAGCCCGCGCGGCCGCAGGGAGAATGAGGCGATGCATGCTCTGATGCAGAACTACAAGGCGCTGGCCATCGCCGGTGTCGCTCTGGTGGTGGCGCTGCTTGCCAGCACGGTGATCGTTCCGGAAACCCATCAGGCGGTGGTGATCCGCACCGGACAGCCCGACCGGGTGTTCAACAAGTTCCGCCCCGACACGCCCTACGGGCAGACCGGGGCGGGGATCAACTTTCGCATCCCCTTTGTCGAGCAGGTGCGGCTGATTGATCGCCGGGTGCTCGATCTCGACATGGAACGCACGCAGGTGCTTTCCAACGATCAGCAGCGGCTGCAGGTCGATGCCTATGCGCGCTACCGCATCATCGACCCGGTGCGGCTGGTCGAGCGCGCGGGCGATGAACGCCAGCTCGAAAGCCAGCTGCTGCCGATCCTCACCTCGGTGGTGCGGCAGGAGCTGGGGCGGCGGCCGTTCGCCGCGCTGATCTCTGCCGAGCGCGGGACGGCGATGGCCAACATCACCAGGACGCTCGACGCACAGGCCCGCACCTACGGCGCACAGGTGCTCGATGTGCGGATCAAGGCGGCCGACCTGCCCGAAGGCCGCCCGCTCGATGCCGCCTTTACCCGGATGGAGACCGACCGCCAGGAGGAAGCCGCCACCATCCGTGCCGCCGGGCAGCGCGATGCCCAGATCATCCAGGCCGAAGCCTCCGCCGAAGCCGCGAGGATCTATGCCGAGGCCTATGGCAAGGACCCGGAATTCTACGACTTTTACCGGGCCATGCAGAGCTACCGCCAGACCTTCCTTGCGGGCGAGGGGCAGAGCACAATGGTGCTGTCCGACGACAGCGAATATTTCCGCCAGTTCCGGGGCAAGAAGTAAGCGTTTCGTCGGGCGGCCCATGTCGTCCGGCGAACCGCCACCTGCGTTCAATCGGCGTTCAGGCGGCCAAGGCTCAATCAGGGCTGCCTGACCGCCACGCGCGGCGGCCCGGGGACAGATCAAGGAACGCGCAAGGTGCCTCGCGCATTCCTGCCACAAGAATAAGGACCAAGAGGACGTGAACAAAGTGCGCTACGTATATGGACTGTCGAGCGCCCTGCTGGTGGGCGGCGCGACGATATCGCTGATCACCGGCCAGCCTCTGGGCGCGCAGGTGGCCCAGAACGATGATGCCGTGATGGACCGCGTGGTGCCGGTGGCCGGCGCGCCGGCGAGCTTCGCCGATCTTACCGCACAATTGCAGCCCGCGGTGGTCAACATCTCGACCCGCCAGCGGATCGAGGTCAGCAACAATCCTTTTGCCGGCACCCCCTTTGCCGAATTGTTCAACCGCCGCGGCGGCGGCCAGCCGCAGACCCGCGAGGCGCAGTCGCTGGGTTCGGGCTTCATTATCTCGGCTGACGGCTATGTCGTCACCAACAACCACGTGATCAACCCGCCCGATGCCCGCGCCAAGCTCGAATCGATCACCGTCACCCTGCCCGACGGCAGCGAATACGAAGCCGACCTGGTCGGAGCCGATGCGGCATCCGACCTGGCTGTTCTGAAAATCCGCGCCAACAAGACTTTCCCCTTCGTCAAGTTCGGGGACTCGAGCGCGGCCCGGGTGGGCGACTGGGTGGTGGCGATCGGCAACCCCTTCGGGCTGGGCGGCACCGTCACCAGCGGGATCATCTCGGCGGTTTACCGCAACACCGGCCAGGGCGGGGCCTATGACCGTTACATCCAGACCGATGCCAGCATCAACCGCGGCAATTCGGGCGGCCCGCTGTTCGACATGCGCGGCAACGTGATCGGCATCAACAACGCGATCTTCTCGCCCTCGGGCGGGAGCGTCGGCATCGGCTTTGCCATCCCCGCCGAAATCGCCGCGCCGATTGTCGAGCAGCTGCGCGCCGGCCGCGAGATCGAGCGCGGCTATCTCGGGGTCGGACTCGCCCCGGTCAACGAAGATATCGCCGCCTCGCTCGGCATCGAGAAGCGCCGCGGCGAATTCGTGCAGACGGTGCAGGATGACAGCCCGGCTGCCAGGGCGGGCCTCAGGCCCGGCGACATCATCACCAGGGTTAACGGCAAGGACGTGACCGCCGATCAGACCGTGTCCTTCCTCGTCGCCAATCTTGCGCCCGGCGCGCAGATCCCGATCGAGCTGCTGCGCGACGGCAAGAAGCTGGCGCTCAATGTCACGCTCGGCAAGCGCCCGACCGAGGCGGAACTGCAACAACAGGTGCAGACCTTCGATCCGGATTCGGAAGAACCGGTCGAACCGGGCACCTCGGACGGTACGATCGAGCAAAAGCTCGGTCTGCAAGTCATCCCGATGACGGTGCAGATCGCCCGCTCGCTCGGCGTGCCGGCCGACACCAAGGGCGTGGTGATCGCCGCGGTCGATCCCAATTCCGACGCAGCGCGCAAGGGCCTGCGCCGGGGCGACATCATCCTGTCGGCCAATTACCAGAGCGTCGCCAGCGTCGAGGGGCTGCTGGCGCAAATCAAGGCGGCAACCGCGGAGGGGCGCGAGGCGATACTTGTTCAAATCGAACGGAAAGGCCAGCGCTTCTTCAGGCCGATCCGCTTCAGGTAACTTGGAACGGCAACCTACAGAAGATCTGAAGTTTCGGCCCGCTTTCTTTCGTGTTTTCTCATCGGCTGGGTATTTCCCCCAAAGCCACGAAGGAGCCAACTATGCGAAAGTTGTTCTTTGCATTGCTCGCGGTGCTGTTTGCATTGCCGGTTGCTGCCATGAACGTCGTTGAGATCCGGTCCTGCGGCGCAGCGGTCGCGACTGGAGCAACAAGTCAAATTTATCAAGCTGGATCCTTTTCCGAAGCAACCACCCAGCGGTCCAGCAGGGCATGTAGTGGGTCTGGTTGTTTTCGGCATTGGTCAGGCCAATGCTGGTGCATAACTTGAACGAAAAAGGGCGCCGGGAGCGGATCCCGGCGCCCTTTTTCTTTGGGATGCAAGCCGCGCTATTCGTCCGGCGGCGGGCGGGTTGCCTGCGGCGGCGGCGGGCGGCGCTGTTCACGCGGATTGCGCGGCAGCTCGCCGCCGGTCGCTTCCTCGAGGAAGTCCTGACTGGCGGCCGGGGGTCCGTCGCGCAGGCGCTCGCCATCGGGGCCGAAGGGGCTGCGATTGGGCTCGCGCCGCCCGGGTTCGACCAGATTGCCTTGCTCGTCGATGAAGTAGTAATCCTCGGGCTCGCCGAACATCGCTTCCTCGTCGGGCTCCATCTGCCACTCGGGCAGTTCGACGGTGGTTTCAAATTCCTCGACCGGACGATCCCTGACGGCATAGCGCATGAAGGCGGCAAAGGCCTGTGCCGGCGCGCGCCCGCCCTGGAGGCCGGGAACCGGTCTGGCATCGTCGCGGCCCATCCAAACGCCGGTGGTGATGCCGCTGGAAAAACCGATGAACCAGCCGTCCTTGTTCGACGAGGTGGTGCCGGTCTTGCCCGCCACCGGCCGCCCGATCTGCGCGGCGCGGCCGGTTCCGGTCTGCACGGCGGCCTGCAACAGGTCGGTCATCCCGGCGACGACATAGTCGGGCACCAGCACCCGCTCGCTCGCATTCTCGTGGCGGTAGAGCACTTCGCCGTCGGCGGTGGTGACCTTGGCGATGCCATAGGGCTGGATGCCCTTCCCCTTGGCCGAAATCGCGGCGAAGGCCTGCGTCATCTCGATCAGGCGAACCTCCGAAGAGCCGAGCACCATCGAAGGATAGGTCGCCACCTGCGAGGTGATGCCGAAGCGCTTGGCCATCGAGGCAACCGTCCCGAACCCGACCTCGTTGCCGAGCTGCGCCGCAACGGTGTTGATCGAAAAGGCAAAGGCGGTCCGCACATCGGTCTCGCCAATGTTCTGCCCGTTGGAATTGCGCGGACTCCAGCCCTCGATCGTGACCGGCGTGTCGGTGACGGTATCCTCGGGCGTGTAGCCCGCTTCGAGTGCGGCGAGATAGACGAACAGCTTCCACGCGGATCCGGGCTGGCGCAGCGCGGCCGTGGCGCGGTTGTAGTTGCTGGCGACGTAATCGGTGCCGCCCACCATCGCCAGGATCGCGCCGTCCCGGTCAAGGCTGACCAGCGCGCCCTGCGCCTTGTCCGGCGTGTTGGCCTCGATCGCGGCGGTGGCGGCGCGCTGCATTCCGATGTCGAGCGTGGTCCACACCTCGATCGGCTCGAAGGTTTCGGGCAGGATGATGTCGAGCTGCGGCAGCACCCAATCGGTGAAATAGCGCACCGAGTTCTGGGTCGCCTGCTGCTTGAGCTGCACTTCGGACACGTCGACCGAGGCCTGATCGGCGGTGATGTAGCCCTGCTCGCGCATCAACCGCAGCACCACCCTGGCGCGGTCAACCGCAGCCTGGGTATCGGCGGTGGGCGAATAGCGGCTGGGCGCCTTGACCAGCCCGGCAATGATCGCCGCCTCGCCCACCGAAAGATCGTCGGCCGGGTGGCTGAAGAACTTGCGCGAGGCGGAATCGATGCCATAGGCGCCGCCGCCGAAATAGACCTTGTTGAGATAGAGCTCGAGGATCTGCTCCTTGGTGAAGTTCCATTCGAGCGCCATCGCCAGCACGGCCTCGCGCGCCTTGCGGTCAGGCGTGCGGTTGTTGTTGAGAAACAGGTTGCGCGCCAGCTGCTGGGTAATGGTGGAGGTGCCGCCAATGCGCGCACGCTCGCCCAGCACATATTCGGCCACTGCGCCCACCAGACGCACCGGATCGACCCCGAAATGCGAATGGAAGCGCTTGTCCTCGACCGCGACCATGGCGTTTTTCATGGTTGGGGGAATTTGCGCGGAATCGAGCCAGTCGCCATAGCTCGGCCCCAATTCGACGATCTCGCGTCCGTCACGCGCACGCACGATGATGGTCTGGCCGGGCTGGGTCGCTTTCAGCTCGGCAAAGCTGGGGATCGAACGGGCGGCAAAACCGACCGCAAAGCCGAGAAAGACCACCCCCAGCAGCGCGAACACGCCCCCCGCGATCACCGCGCGCCTGAGCCACACGCGCCAGCGAGCGGGCGGCTTCCCACCGCCTGGCCTGCCGGGCGCGGCAGGCGCTTCGGCCCGCTGCGCCGCGGCGCGGCGGCTGCCGCGCGCGCCCTTGTTTTGCAACCGATCACCCCGTCTGGACATGGACTTCAGTTCAATCCGTTCTGGCCCGTCACGAACCGGCGACGCGCGGCCCGATGCATAGGCGAGTTGTCACCGCGGGTGAACCGCCCTTGCATCACCGTCCCCCGCCATGACGAGGGCGGCTCATTCCTGGGCCGGCGTGAACACCAGGGCGGCAGAGTTGATGCAGTAGCGCAAGCCCCCCTGTTCGGGCGGGCCATCGGGAAAGACATGGCCGAGATGCCCGCCGCACTTGCCGCAGCGCACCTCGGTGCGGATCATCCCGTAAGAGGTGTCGCGGTGCTCCTCGATCACCGCCTCGTCGGCCGGGCGGGTGAAGGCGGGCCACCCGCAGCCGCTGTTATACTTGGCGGTCGAATAGAACAGCTGCGTCCCGCAGGCGGCGCAATGATATTCGCCCTCCTCGTAGAACTTGTCGTATTCGCCGGTGAAGGCGCGCTCGGTCCCCGCCTCGCGCAGGACGTGATACTGCATCGGCGTGAGCTTCGCACGCCACTCGGCATCGGTGATGGTGCGGGGGTCGGGGCTGTCCATCGATTGTCCTTTCCTGGGGGCGCAATATCAGCGCGCCACGGGCCATTCGCAAGCGCCGCGCAGGGCGTTACGGCGCGCTCGCACACCTATCCATCGAGCAACGCGTAATGCGCGGGCGGCTGGATGGATTCCATCCGCTCGCTCAGCAACGGGCGAAAGCTCGGTCGGCTCTTGAACACGGCATACCAGCCGCGCGACTGTTCGTGCCCCGCCCAGTCGATCCCGCCGAGGTAATCGGCAACCGAGATCTGCGCCGCCGCGGCCAGATCGGCCAGGCTCATGGTGGAACCAGCCACCCACGGGCGGTTGTCGATCAGCCAGTCGAGATAGTCGAGATGGCCATGCGCCAGCTTCATCGCGCTACGCAGCGCCGCGCTGTCGGGTGGCTGGCGCAGGATGCGCTTCCTCATGCGTTCGGACAGCAGCGGGGCCGTGACATCGGCGTAGAAATTCTCGTCGAACAGCGCGACCAGCCGGCGGATCTCGGCGCGCTGGGTGGCGGTGCCGTTGATCATCGGCGCGCGTTCGACCGTTTCCTCGAAATATTCCGCAATCGCGCGGCTATCGGCGAGCGTGACGTTCCTTTCCGGGTTGACGATCACCGGCGTGCGCCCGGCCGGGTTGAGGTTGAAAAACATGTCGGACGCGGCCCAGGGGTCTTCGCGCACCAGTTCGAAGGGGATGTTCTTTTCGCTCAGCAGCAAGCGGATCTTGCGGCTGAAGGGGCACAGCGGGAATTGATGGAGGAGCCACATAGCGGTTCATCCTGTGCCGCAATTCGTCACCCGAATCCAGCACCCCGCAGACCAATCCGGGGAGGAATCACAGCCCGGCAGCATTGAGCATCAACAGGCACGAGGGCATGATCTTGTAGGTTTCCCCGCTGTCGCTCAGCGCCTTGGCCTCAACCCCCGCCAGCCACGCGATAGCCTCGCGGTCAAGCCCCGTCTCGTCCATCACTTGCGCGAGCGAGCGCACGAAAAACTCGCGCCCGCGTGTGCCCAGCGCCGGCCAGCGCAGCGCCGCAGCATCGCCCGCCGCCTGCCATTGCGCGACCATGGCGAAGGCCGCCGCGCAGCGCAGCAGCGCGCGGCTGTCCTGCGACAGGGGTGGCGGGGCGGGCGCGGCTGCGGACGGGGCCTGAACCGCCAGCGCTGCGGCGAGGAAGGGCGTAAGCATGGTTCATCCTATGCCGCAAGACATGAACCTGTGGCTACCGCGAATCCGATTGCGGGGCAGTGCGATCCGTCCTAATCCGCAACCTGTCCTACGAGAGGAGACACGATCCCATGTTCAGCCACATCATGGTCGGAACCAATGATTTCGACCGCGCCAAGGCCTTTTATGATGCCGTACTCGCCACGCTCGGTGCCGGGCCGGGGATGATCAACGAGGCCACCACCGGGCACAAGCGCGCCTTCTGGTTCCACAAGGGCGGGATCTTTGCGATCAGCCAGCCGATCAACGGCGAACCGGCGACCTGCGCCAACGGCGCGACCATCGGCTTTGCCTGCGACAGCCTCGAACAGGTCAAGGCGTTCCACGATGCCGCCGTGGCCGCGGGCGGCACCTCGATCGAAGACCCGCCGGGGCCGCGCAGCGGGCCGATGGGCACGCTCAACCTGGGCTATGTGCGCGATCTGGATGGCCACAAGCTGTGCATGCTGCACCGGGCGGGTTGATCTTACCTGCTTAATTCAAACACCGCGAATTCGGCGCGCCAGTTCGCTGCTGGCGCGCCGATCGGCTTTCCGCCCGCGAAGAACCATGCGCGTTCGATGGTCGCGCCCTTGGCCTTGGCCAGATCGCGGAAATCTTCGACCGTGACATGGTGGATGTTCTCGGTTTCGTACCAGCTCACCGGCAGCGCCCGCGTCACCGGCATCCGGCCGCCGAACATCAGTGCCGCGCGGGTGCGCCAGTGGGCAAAGTTGGGGAACGAGACAAACGCCCGCCGCCCCACCCGCAGCAACTCGTCGAGCATCCGGTCGGGGCGGCTGGCGGTCTGGAGCGTCTGGCTCAGGATCGCGTAATCGAACGCCTTGTCGGGATAGTTCGCCAGATCGAGATTGGCATCGCCCTGCACCACGCTGAGGCCGCGCGCCACGCAGCGTTCGACCAGTTCACCGTCCAGTTCCATCCCGCGCGCATCGCAGCCACGTGTCGCTTCCAGCTCGGCCATCAGCGCGCCGTCGCCGCAACCAATATCGAGCACCCGGCTGCCCGGCGCGACATGGGCGGCGATGGCGGCCAGATCGGGGCGCAAGGCGCTCATTCGACAAACCCCTTCACCACCCGGTCAAGCTGGTCATGCTCCAGCAGGAAGCTGTCATGCCCGTGCGGCGCGGAAAGTTCCACAAAGCTGACCTTCGCGCCGGCGGCGTTGAGCGCATGAACGATATGGCGGCTTTCGGCGGTGGGATAGAGCCAGTCGGTATCGAAGCTGACGAGGCAGAAGCGTGCCTGAGTGCCGGCAAAGGCGTCCGCCAGCTTGCCACCATGCTCCTCGGCAATGTCGAAATAATCCATTGCGCGGGTGATGTAGAGGTAGCTGTTCGCATCAAACCGGCGGGTAAAGCCGCTGCCCTGATAGCGCAGATAGCTTTCCACCTGAAATTCGGCATCGAAGCCGAAGCCCTTGGCATCGCGATCCTGCAGGCGCCGCCCGAACTTCTCGGTCAGCCCGGCTTGCGACAGATAGGTGATGTGCGCCGCCATCCGCGCCACGGCCAGACCGTTGTCGGGCTTGGCCTGGGCGGCGTAGTAATTGCCCCCCGCCCAGGCGGGATCGGCCATGATCGCCTGCCGCCCGACCTCGTGGAAAGCAATGTTCTGCGCCGAGTGGCGCGCGGTCGAGGCGATCACCAGCACCCGTGCCGCACGCTCCGGCCAGTTGGCGGCAAGGCTCAATGCCTGCATTCCGCCCATGGAGCCACCGACCACCGCGTGCAGCTGTTCGATCCCCAGCCCGTCGAGCAGCGCCACCAGAGCGCGCACCATGTCGCGGATGGTGATGACGGGAAAGCGCATCGCGTAAGGCTGGCCGTCGGGCGCCGGGCTGGCCGGGCCGGTCGATCCCATGCAGCTGCCGATCACATTGGCGCAGATCACGAAGTGGCGATTGGTGTCGATCGGCTTGCCCGGCCCGACCATGCGTTCCCACCAACCGGGCTTGCCGGTGATCGGGTGGCGGCTGGCGAGATATTGGTCGCCGGTGAGCGCATGGCACACCAGCACGGCATTGGCCCTGTCGGCCGCAAGCGTGCCATAGGTTTGGTAGGCAATCTCGGCCCCCTCAAGCACCTGCCCGCTATCGAGCGGCAGGGGCTGGGGGATGCGATAGACCGGGGAGACAGGCGCGGCGAGGTTCATTGGCCGTGCGACTTGGGGTAGCCCCCCGCCCATGTCAATCGCGCGCCCGCGCCTCACGCGTTTTCGCGCTGTATTCGCGGGCGCAAACTGGTTACACGCGCCACCCGCATGAACACGCTCGCACCCAAACCCCAGGCCAAGCCCTGGATCGCCGCCATCCACGCCTATGTGCCCGGCAAGTCGAAGTCGGCAAGCGGCAAGCCGCTGGTCAAATTGTCGGCCAACGAGAACCCGTTGGGTTCCAGCCCCGCGGCGCTGGCGGCGCTGGCCGAGCGGCATGTCGCGGCCGACTATCCCGATCCCGATGCCCGCGCGCTGCGCGAGGCGATCGCTGCGGTGCACGGGCTCGATCCCGAACGGATCGTGTGCGGCACCGGTTCGGGCGAACTGCTGCACTGCGCGGTGCAGGCGCTGTGCGGGCCGGGGGACGAGGTGCTGGCCTCGCGCTATTCCTTCTCGCTCTACCCGCTGCTGGCGCACAAGGTTGGCGCCACCCCCGTCTTCGCCGCGCCCGAGGCCTATGGCGCGAGCGTCGACAATCTGCTCGCCGCGGTGACCGAGCGCACCCGTGTCGTGCTGCTCGACAACCCCAACAATCCGGTCGGCAGCTTTCTGCCGCCTGCCGAAGTCGCCCGCCTCCACGCCGGGCTGCCGCGCGACGTGCTGCTGGTGGTTGACGAGGCCTATGGCGAATATGTCGATCCGGCCTTCCAGTCGGCCGCCTTCCGGCTGGCCGAGCGCCACGAGAACGTGCTCGTCAGCCGCACCTTTTCCAAGGCCTATGGCCTGGCATCCGAACGGGTGGGCTGGGTCACCGGCTCGGCGCACCTGATCGACCTCGTCAACCGCCTGCGCGGCGCGTTCAACGTGTCGGTCAGCGGCCAGAAGGCGGCGCTGGCGGCGCTGGGCGATCAGGACTTCGTCACCGCAAGCCGCGTGCACAACCGCCGGGAACGCGCCCGCCTCGCCGATGCCATCGCCCTGCTCGGCAACCACGGCATCTGCGCCAGCCCGAGCGAGGCGAACTTCCTGCTCGTCCACTTTGAAGGCGCAGTAACCGCCACGCAGGCGCTCGAAGCGCTTGCGGACGCCGGCTACGCGGTGCGCCACCTGCCCGCGCAGGGCCTGCCCAATGCCCTGCGTATCACCATCGGCACCGCGCAAGCGGTGAGCGATGTTATCGCAACGCTGCGCCGCCTGTGCGGGGAAGCGGCATGACGGTTCGCTCGCTCGCGATCATCGGCCTTGGCCTGCTCGGCGGCTCGATCGGGCTGGCGGTCAAGGCCCGCGGCCTTGCCATCACCACCACCGGCTGGGACCGCGACCCCGCGGTGCGCGCGCGGGCGGCCGAGCGAGGGCTGGTCGAGACCGTGCACGACACGCCCGAAGCTGCGGTGGCCGATGCCGATCTCGTGATCCTGTGCGTGCCGGTCGGTGCGATGGGCGATGCAGCGCGGGCGATCGCGCCGGGTCTCAGGCCTGATGCGATCATCAGCGATGTCGGCTCGTCCAAGGCTGCGGTCGCCGAGGCGCTCGCCCTGGCGCTGCCGGGGGCCTGCATCATCCCTGCCCACCCCGTCGCCGGAACCGAGCAGAGCGGGCCGGATGCGGGCTTTGCCACGCTGTTCGTAGGCCGGTGGTGCATCATCACCCCGCCCGAAGGCGTCGATCCGGCCCGGCTCGCAGCGCTGTCGGAGTTCTGGGCCAGCCTCGGTTCCAAGGTCGAACTGATGGACGCAGGCCACCACGATCTGGTGCTGGCCGTCACCAGCCACATCCCGCACCTCATCGCCTACACCATCGTCGGCACCGCGAGCGATCTGGAGGAGGTGACCCAGAGCGAGGTGATCAAATATTCCGCCGGGGGCTTTCGCGATTTCACCCGCATCGCCGCGTCCGATCCGGTGATGTGGCGCGACGTGTTCCTGACCAACCGGCAAGCGGTGCTCGAAATGCTCGGCCGCTTCACCGAAGACCTCACCGCGCTGCAACGCGCGATCCGCTCGGGCGACGGGGACACGCTGTTCGATCTCTTCACCCGCACCCGCGCCATCCGCCGTCAGGTGATCGAGCAGGGCCAGGACGACGAACGGCCCGACTTCGGGCGCGGGCACGGGGAGTGATGGCCACCGCCCCGTTCATCTGCGGGGCTGTTGGAGACACATGAGACACTGTCCAGAAACGCAAAAACCCTCGCGCCGCACAATGCGCCCGAAGGTTGGCTTGCAGCATCGGGCGAGGAACATGTGCGGCAGGTCATGGCCGCACATCTGACAGGTCAGGCCGGGGTAGGAAAGCCGGTCCGCCTTGGAGGCCTGCCGGATAAGACCTGCCGTTCGGCCAGCGAGCCCGGTTCAGTCATTGCTCCTACGCCGTCCCGGGCCTGACCCGGGACCCCGCTTTTCTGGCGCACGGGCGGGAAAGGAAGGCAGCGCGGCCCCGGTTCAAGCCCGGGGCGGAAAAAGAGTTTGGCAACTTCGCACCCAGCAACGGCCACAAGCGGGGCTGAAACGCGATCCCGAAAGCGGTATGGCCGCTTTGCCTCGTTTCTGAAAAGATCCTGCCATTCAGGAAGCGACCCCGAAGCCGCCATCGCGCTCGAGCTACGAAACGTGCTTGCTCAATTCTCCCTCGTCAGCGGTGGGAGACGGAGACGACGCGGGCCATAGACGCGGGTGAAGCAACAGGCCGATACACACCGCGAAGACCAATGCGCTTGCGACTCCTGCGGACAAGGCTGTCGCCGCCGCCGTCGCGGTCGCGAAATTGTAGCTCACATGCCATAATGCCGTCGCCAGAACCGAGCGACCTGACGCGATGTAAAGCCACGTCAGCACAAGCGTGCCGCATCCTATGCCGATCAGCCAGCCGAGCGCCCCAAGCACTCCGAGCTCCTTGAAGCTTGCGACAACGAAAAACAGCGGTGCGTGCCAGACCGCCCACACGATCCACACCGCCAGAGAAGTTTTCACTGGCCCCAATCGGGGCAAAAGATTGTCTGTCAGGAAGCCGCGCCACCCGAGTTCCTCGCCCAGACCGTTCAGAACAAAGACATAGACAATCACGAACATGCCCATGGCAGGCGCGCCCGAATAGGCGAGTGGATCATCCCCCGCTGTCGCCGGTGGATCGAACAGGGGCACCGCAGAGCAGAACAGAGTCAATGCAACCAGCAGGGCTACCCGGCCTTTCGCCTCGGCAATCGGGCGCGGCCATGCCATTTTCGACATGATCGTCATAAGGCCGGCTCGCCCGTCCATCGCGAAGCTGACGATGATCGCCGAGAGAGCGGGAGCCAACAGGCCCGGCAGGTGCGATGGCCAGCCATCGCCGGGCCCGATCGTGCGCCCTTGCCATGCCAGCGGGACCCACAAGCTCCAGGCCAGAGCGAAGGACAACAGAACGAAACAGGCGATTGCCCGATAGGCCCTGTCAGCAGCCGGTGCGGATTTCGTCTCGTGTTCGTGTATGCTCCGCGATTGCGTGCCGCCGCTCAGCTCAGCCATGCATTCGCGCCCCCGCCCTCGTCCCGGAAAGGCTTCCGGGCTGCTGTCCCGAAGTATCCGATGCCCGTGTTAAGCTTACATGACGCAGCACATTGCGGGAGCGGTTCGCAGCCAGCGCATGGCAGCTTCCCACCCAATCCCAGCCATTGATCCCGCCACCGCCATCGTCTGAATACGACCGTGGCGCAGCCCCACCCTACCCGTTCAGCGCGTTGATCGCCGCGTGCACCCGCGCCTCGACCTCCTCGCGCGGCAGGCCCGCCGGGATGGTCTCACCCACCTTGTAGGTGATCCGGCCCGGGCGCTTGACGAGCGGGTGATAGGTCGGCCCGCTATTCACCGCGATCGGCACCACCGGCAGCTTCAGCAACTTGTAGAGCCCGGCAAACCCCGCCTGGAGTGGCGGGCGGGTGCCGTGGGCAACGCGGGTGCCTTCGGGGAAGATCACCAGCGGGCGCCCCTGCTCCACCCGCTGCTTCGCCAGCGCCAGCATCTGCCGCAAGGTCTTGGCCCCGTCCTCGCGCGCCACCGGGATCAGCCCGTAGACGCGCGCCGAATGGCCCCAGCCGGGGATGCGGAACAGTTCCTGCTTGGCAAACACGGCGGGGAAGGCGAACAGCCGGGGGGTATCAATCGCCTCGAAAAAGGCCTCGTGCTTGATGGCCACCAGCACCGGGCCTTGCGGAAGCGCGCCATCGAGCACCACTTCGATCGCCAGCAGGTTGCGCGTGCACCACAGGTGCCACCTGCCCCAGCGGTCGACGATGCCGCGCAGCCATTGCGGGCGCGCCAGCACCGCCACCACCGCTGCCATCACCAGCAGCACCGTGCCGCCATAGAAGAGCAGGTAGAATGCCACAGAGCGCAGCGCGGCGAGGAGGGTGTTCACAGGTCTGCCAGCCCCGCCGCACGGCTGGCGAGCAGCTTGTGATATTCGAGGAACAGCGTGGCCAGATCGGGGCGCGAGGGCACCGCATCGCGGATCACGGTAACATGATCGGGCAGCGCGCGGTCAAGCTCGCCGGCGGTGCGGCGCATATGCCAGTCGGTGGTGACCAGGCGCAGCGAGCGAACCTCGTTCCGCGCCACCCACTTGGCGGTCTCCGCGGCGTTGGAACGGGTGTCGACCGCGTCATGGCCGAGCGTGACGCAGCACGCCATCTGTTCGGGCGAAACCCCGAATTCGGCGGCGAATTCGCTTGGGCGCACCTCAGGATCGACCCCGCTGACCAGCATCTTTTCGGCCAGCCCCTTGTCCAGCACCTCCAGCCCGCGCGCGATTCGCCCGGCGCCGCCGGTCGGCACGATCACCGCATCGGTCCGCACGCTGTCGCTCGCCGGCCGCGGGAGCGCGACCACGAACCACAGGAAGCCGATCGCCCAGGCGAGGAACAGCAAGGAGACAATCCGGCGCAGCATGGCGGCCCCTAGAGCATGTCCTTGAGCGCCAACGCAATGGTCAAGCGCGCGGTTCCCAGCGCCAGCAGCACGCCCGCCAGCGGCACGGCGGCAATCGTCAGCCAGTCGGCCAGCCCCAGCGCGCCGCCCCCCGCCATCCCGCTGTCGAGCGCGGCGAACTGCTGGGCGAGCAGCCACACCGCGCCGAGGCCCAGTGCGGTTCCCACCGCCGCGCCGAAGGCTGCCTCGCGCAGCACCGTGGAAAGGAAGATGCGGGTGATCTGGCTGTCGGTCCCGCCAAGCAGGTGGATGATCTCCACCGTCTCGCGGTGCTGCGCCAGCGCATTGCGCGCGGCGAGCCAAACCGCAGCAGCAGTGGCCAGCGCGATCAGCGCGATGAGGCCCAGCGCCAGCCATTGCAGCGCCGCCAGCGCGCGGTAAACCGGGCGCAGCCAGTCGCTCTGTGCATCGACCCTTGCGCCGGGAACCTGGGCCGCCAGCGTTGTTTCGAGCGCGGCGATCTCGGCGGGGGAAGCGTTGCGGGTCAGCTCGACATCGATCAGCACCGGGATCGGCACGTCGCCGCTGGTGGCGGCCGCGCCGAGCCAGGGTTCGAGCAGCGCCGCCAGTTCGCCTTCGGGCACCAGCCGCACCGCGCGCACCAGATCGATGCCCTCGAGCAGCTCGACCGTCGCCGCGCCGCGCTGGCTGCGCAGATCGGGGTTGGGCTCGATCACCTGCACCGTCACCGCCCCGGCAAGATCGGCGCGGGCGTTTTCGGCCAGATTGCGCAGCGCAAGGCCCCCGGCCGCGGCAACCACCACCAGCGCGATCAGGATCGCGATCACCCACGGCACCAGCCCGCCCAGCTTTGGCCGAGGCAGCAGGCGCGCTGGGCGCGGCGGCCGCGCGAGAACGGGCGCGGTATCTTCGCTTGCCTCGGGCAGCGGCGGCACGCTCATTTGCCCGCCCCCGGAGTGGTCGAAGGACGCGGCGGATAGCGCAGCGCGCCGGTGGGATCGCTGAGCTGGCCCCGGTTCAGCCGCATGATGAGCGAATCCGGCACCTTCTTGAGCAGGTGGACATCGTGGGTCGCCACCACCACCGTGGTGCCGACACGGTTGTTCAAGGCCTCGAACAACCGCAACAGTTTCAGCGCCATTTCGGGATCGACATTGCCGGTCGGCTCGTCGGCGATCAACATCCGCGGGCGGGCGATCACCGCGCGGGCGATGGCGACGCGCTGCTGCTCTCCGCCCGACATGGTCGCCGGGATCGCGTGGGCACGGTGCGCCAGCCCGACCCATTCCAGCATGTCGGACACCGCCTTGACCACCCTGGCCTCGTCCGCGCCCGCCAGCCTGAGCGGCAGCGCGACATTGTCGAAGGCGGTGAGGTGCGGCACCAGCCGGAAGTTCTGGAACACCACGCCCAGCCGCCGCCGCAGTTCGGGCAGACGCTCGCGCGGCATCGTCATCAGATCCTGTCCGAACATCCGGATCGCCCCGCGCGAAGGCCGTTGGGCCAGGTAGAGCAGTTTCAGCAGGCTGGTCTTGCCCGCCCCGCTTGCGCCGGTGAGAAAATAGAAACTGCCCGGATAAAGCGTGAAGCTCACATTGCTCAGCACCTCGGGATCGGTGCCATAGCGCAGCCCGACATTGTCGAATTTCACGATCTCGCCGCTGCGTTCGCTCATGGCGCGGGCACTATCAGCGCCGCCCGCCAAGGGAAAGCCGGACAATCACCAAACAGCCTTCAGGCTGTCGCAATGTGGAAAAAAGCGCCGAAAAGGGATGGTTTCCGGCTTGAGGTCTTGTCAGTGCGGGCGCGAGGCTTATTGCCAAGGCTGCAATGATCATCGCCTGTCCAGCCTGCGGCACGCGCTATGCCGTACCGGATACTGCCATCGGCAGCGAAGGGCGGACTGTGCGGTGCGCCAAGTGCAAGCACAGCTGGTTCCAGGAACCACCAGCGCAGGAGCAGCGGCAGCCGGTCGCCACGGCGGAGCCTGCGCCCGCGCCGCCCGCTCCCCGGGCTGAGGCACCGCCCCGACCTGCGCCCGCACCAGTCGTCGAGCCGGCACCCGCAGCGGACGCGGGGCCTTCCGTCAGCCACTGGCGCACCGCCGATGCGGGCGAGATCGCCGGCGAACCCGATGCACAGGCCGCCCTCGCGGTGCGCGCCCTGCGCCGTGGCCTTGCACAACAGGACCGCGACAACGATCCCTCGCCGGTTGCCCAAGCCCCGGCTGCGCCGCTGGCTGAACCCGATCCGCCCTTCCCGGACGAGCCGGGTGAAACGGATACCGAAGTTTCGCAGTTCGATTACCGCGCCCCCTTCACCCGCCGCCGCAACGCCTTGCGGATGTGGACCATCGCGGTGGCGATCTTCGCGGCGCTGGCGGCCGCGACGGTGCTGGCGGTCAACACCTATGGCCTGCCCGAATGGCTGCCGATCAGCCGCCCCACCTTCGGGATCGGCGAACCAGGACTGGAACTCGATTTCCCGCGCGAGGAACAGCGTTCCGAAACGCTTCCCAATGGCGAAAAGATCTTCCGCGTGCGCGGCACCATCAGCAACACCGCGCGCGAGACGCTGACCGTCCCCAACGTGCTGGTGGTGTTCATCGACGCGCGTGAGCGTCCGGTGGGTGACTGGGTGGTGGTTCCGGCCAAGCGCGAGCTGGCACCGGGCGAAAGCATCAATGTGACCGAGGCGATCGCCAACATCCCGCCCACCGCGTTCGAGGCCGACCTCGGCTGGGCACCCAATTAGGCGCGTCGGCTGTCCGGCTGCGGGCTGTTTCTCCGCGCGCCATGGGCTTTTGTCAAAGAACTTGCGCAGCGCCACACCCCTTGCTAGGGGCGCGCTCCTACCGCGGGGCCAGCAGCTGGCTGCCCCGGCAAACCCGAGTGCGGTCGTGGCGGAACTGGTAGACGCGCAACGTTGAGGTCGTTGTGGGCGAAAGCCCGTGGAAGTTCGAGTCTTCTCGACCGCACCAAACAACAAATCCCTGAATATCAGGGACGTCTTTCCAAAGCCTGGGGGAACGCGCGCGGCTGCGCGCCCGGTTCTGCGTCCATGCGTCGCAAGGCGGGCCCGCAGCGGTGTGCGCGGCCACGCTTCGGGCGCAAATCCGGGGCGTTTTTTGCCGCTGAAAAGCTGCCCCCCTCACACGCCCTGATTCCCTCGCCGGGCGCTCTGGCCACAGCCCGAACGCCAACCCCGCGGCAGCGGCGCGCCTTGGGATGCAGGTCACGGCGCCCCGCCACAAGCGCCACGGCGCGAGGAGCCTGAGCGCCGGGTGTCCGCGCGGGCAAAGCGGCCCATGCTGCTGCTGGCAGTGGTGGCGGCGAACGCCCGCTCGCCTGTTTGCCCTTGCAATCCGTGCCGCGCGCGCTAATTGCGCGATACGTTATTACATTAATGCAACGGAAAGTATCATGACCCTCGATATCCGCAACCGCCCCTCCCGCCTTGCGCTGGTCGCGGTGCTGGCCCTTGGCGGCCTGGCCGCTCCGGCGATGGCGCAGGACGCGGCCAGGGCTGCCGATGCTCAGCTTGAGGATGATCTGCACAACCGCCAGGCCGATGGCACCGGCAACATCATCGTCAGCGCCTCAGGCCTCAGGGAGCTTGATATGCTCGCCGGCACCAGCGTGCTCGAAGCGCGCGACATCCAGCGCGATGCGGTGACCGGGCAGCTGGGCGAATTGCTGACCAAGCTCCCTGGCGTATCGGCCACCAGCTTCTCCCCCGGTGCCTCGCGTCCCCTGCTGCGCGGCCAGCAGGGCGAGCGTGTGCGCGTCCTGGTGGACGGCGTGGGCACGGCCGACGTTTCCAACACCTCGGCCGATCATGCCACCACGATCGAGCCGATCACGGTCGAGCGGATCGAGGTGCTGCGCGGCCCGGCCGTGCTGCTCTACGGCAGCCAGGCGATCGGCGGCGCGGTCAATGTGATCGACAAGCGCATCCCGACCCGGATGCCCAATGAGGCGTTCCACCTCGATGCTCTGGGCGGGATCGACAGCGCCAGCAACATGCGGACCGGCGCGGCCAGCGTCGATGTCGGGATCGGCGCGAGTCTCGTGTTCCACATCGACGGATCGTGGCGCGAGAGCGATGATATCGCCATTGCCGGGTTCCAGCTTGCCGAAGCGCTGCGCGCTGATCTGCTCGCCGATGCGGCAGAGGAACAGGCCAATGGCGCAATCGATGAGGCCGCGGAACTGCGCGAGGCGGCCGGCGTGCGCGGCACCGTGCCAAACAGCGCAGCGCGAAGCTGGACGATCAACGCCGGCCTCGGCCTGATCCTCGGCCAGAGCACCTTCGGCGCCTCGGTGGGCTATTACGATTCCCGCTATGGCGTCCCCACCCGTCCGGGCGCGGGCCACCACCATGGCGAGGAAGGCGAAGCCGCAGCCGCTGGCGCGGAGGAGGGCGAGGAGCTTGTCTCCATCGGCCTCGAGCAGCTGCGCGCCGACTTCAAGGGCGATGTCTATCTTGGCGATGGCTCGTTCGAACGGCTCAAGCTGCGGGTCGGCTATTCCGATTACACCCATGCCGAATTCGAAGGCGCCGAGATCGGCACAACCTTCGATTCGACCAGCATCGAAGCCCGCGCCGAGCTGGTCCAGAACGCCGCAGGGGTGCTGCGCGGGTCGATCGGCCTGCAATACACCCACCGGGATTTCTTTGCCGTGGGCGCCGAAGCCTATATCCCGCCCAACCTGACCGATCAGGTGGCGGTGTTCACGCTGCAGGAACTGGGCACCGGGCCGTTCCAGATCGAAGCCGCCGCCCGCGCCGAATTCACCAAGGTCAAGGCCCAGACGCTGGGGATCGCAAACGACTATGACACCTTCTCCGGCGCGCTCGGCGTGGTCTATGAAGGGATCGAGGGCGTGCGGCTCGGTCTCAACGGTTCACGCGCCGAACGCGCGCCAAGCGCCGAGGAGCTGTTTGCCAATGGCCCGCATATCGCCACGCAGGCCTTCGAGATCGGCGATCCGAACCTTATCACCGAACGCGCCTGGGGGATCGAGGCCTATGCCCGCGGCCAGCTGGGGGCCGGGACATTCAACCTGACCGTCTTCAGGCAGTGGTTCGATAACTACATCTTCCTCGAAGAAACCGGGGCCGAGGAGGACGATCTGCCGGTGTTCCAATATCTCCAGCAGGATGCCGATTTCTGGGGGATCGAAGCGGACTTGTCCTATCCACTGGTCGACACCGGCCGCTTGCGCCTGCTGACCGATCTGCGCGCCTCTTATATCGAGGCCGAGCTGACCGATGGCAGGCCCATCCCGCGCATCCCGCCGCTGAGCCTGCTCGGCGCGCTGGAGGCGCAAACGCAAGCCTTCGACGTGCGCGGCGAGGTGCAGTGGTTCGACGCGCAGGAGCGGGTGACAGCCTTCGAAACCCCGACCGACAGCTTCACGCTGGTGGGCGCGCTGGTGGCGTGGCGTCCGCTGGCGGGCAACCGCAATGTCACGGTGCAGCTGGCCGCCGACAACATCTTCGATGTCACTGGCCGCCGCCACGCGAGCTTCACCAAGGACTTCGTGCCGCTGATCGGGCGCAACTTCCGCGCGAGCGTACGCCTGAGCTTCTGACCCACCCCGCCCGGACAGGGTCGCAAAAGGGGGCCGCCTGCATCCCCGGCGGCCCCCCCTTTTCGTGTCAGTCCTCGACTGCGAAGGTCAGTTCGGCGTGTTCCTCCAGCCGCCTGACCAAATCTTCGCCAAGGAACGCCCCCGGCGTGCCGATCCCGCCCGGCTTGGTGCAGGACAATAGCGCGATGCCGGTTTCGGCGAGCATCCGGCTGGTTGAACCATAACCCGGATCATAGCGGCCCTTCACCCCATATTGCAGGCGCTGGCCGTCCGGCATCTCGGCGACGAAGACGATATCATAGAAGCCGTTCTCACGTTCTTCCTTGCTCGGCCCTTCGCCGGGCTTGGGGGGCTTGGCGCCGAACGGGTTCTTGATGAATTCCAACGCCGCATGGGCCGCCGCCTTGCCCGCTTCGCCCGGACTGGTCAGCATCATCTCGTCATAGCGGAAGTCGGTGCCATAGGGGTGGCCGAGCAGGAAGTTGGTGCGGTGCACGTTCTTGGTGTTGATCGGCGCCATCACGAAGGGCGCGGCCCACTTGCCAAGATCCTCCTCGTAAGACGGGATCATGCCCGAAGGCTGGTCCGGCCCCTCGAAGCCGGGGGTGAGCGCAAAGGGATTACGCAGCAGATTGATGATCGAAATGTCCTTCGCCGCCGCCTTCATCGTCGCGCCGAGGCTCGCCGCCGTGCCGCCCGAAAACGTCCCCTGCATCGCCCGCACGCGGCCGCGGATGCGCGGGGCGGGCTTGCCGAAGCGTTCGCGGGCTGCCTTCTGGGTCATCATCACGCCGAGATCGAAGGGGATCGAATCGAACCCGCTGGAAAAGCAGATGCGCGCGCCGCTGGCTTGGGCCGCGGCCTGATGCGCGGCGATCTTGGCCGCCATCCACGCCGGCTCGCCGCACAGGTCGGCATAATCGCTGCCGGTGGCAACGCAGGCAGCCACCAGCTTGTCGCCATAGAGCTGATAGGGGCCGACCGTGGTGAGAACGACGCGGGTGCGCTGACACATCGCTTCGAGCTCGGCGCTGTCATCGGCATTGGCCACCACCAGCGGGGTGGTGGCCGGCGCACCGATCGCGTCGCGCACTTCCTCCAGCTTGGCGCGGCTGCGGCCGGCCATGGCCCACTTCGGCGCGTCCGCGCGGCTGGCGTAATGGTGGACGAGATATTCCGCCACCAGTCGCCCGGTGTAGCCGGTGGCGCCATAGACGATGATGTCGAATTCGCGGGTGCTCATGCATGGTCTCCTTTGCGCGTGGGTGATGCGCGAGGGAGCGCGGCAAGTCCAGTGGCGGACTAGAGCCGCGGCAGCGTCACCCCGCGCTGGCCCATATATTTGCCCGCGCGGTCCTTGTAGCTGGTCTCGCAGCGTTCGTTGCCCTTGAGGAACAGGAACTGGCACGCACCTTCATTGGCGTAGATTTTCGCCGGCAGCGGGGTGGTGTTCGAAAATTCCAGCGTCACATGGCCTTCCCAGCCCGGCTCCAGCGGGGTGACGTTGACGATGATCCCGCAGCGCGCATAGGTGCTCTTGCCGAGGCAGATCACCAGCACGTCTTCCGGCACGCGGAAATATTCGACGGTGCGGGCGAGCGCGAAGGAATTGGGCGGGATGATGCACACGTCGGTCTCGCGGTCAACGAAGCTCCTGGGATCGAACGCCTTGGGATCGACCACCGAGCTATCGACATTGGTGAAGATCTTGAACTCCGGCGCGACCCGCGCGTCATAGCCGTAGGACGAGAGGCCATAGGAAATCACCCCGTCGCGCCGCTGGGCCTCGACAAAGGGTTCGATCATGCCGTGTTCGCGCGCC
The DNA here is from genome assembly GCA_046294975.1 of Erythrobacter sp. GTDB lineage: Bacteria > Pseudomonadota > Alphaproteobacteria > Sphingomonadales > Sphingomonadaceae > Erythrobacter. Next base: position 35,170 of record JBKBOH010000019.1, read on the forward strand.
TGGGCGCGGATCCACTTGTCGGAAAGAATCGCCATGCCGGTGTGATTGCCGAAGGGCCAAAGGCCAGCAAGGGGCGCGGGCGAATTATCCGGATGAGTCTGCCCCAGGCCGGCTGCGGGCCGGCAGTTTGCGCGCCGCGCAAAAGCGGCTAGAGCGGCTCCATGAATGAAGCCTCGCCCTCGCTGGTCGTGCGCGCGCTGCTGTGTGAGAGCGACAGCGTGCAGGCAATGGCCCCGGCGCAGGTGGCCGATTACCACGGCGATGGCTTTGTCTGGCTCCATGTCGAAGGGGTCGCAGACAATGGCCTGCCCCCGCTGCCGCCCTATGTGCCGGGCGTGGCTGCCAACGCGCTGCTGGCCAGCGAAACCCGGCCGCGCTGCGACAGGATCGATCAGGGCGCGATCATCAACCTGCGCGGCACGGGTCTGACGGCGACCGCCGACAGCGACCGGCTGGTTTCGATCCGGCTGTGGGTCGAAGCCCGGCGGGTCACCTCGGTCAGCCGCCGACCGCTGGCCGCGCTGGCGAGCGTCGAGGCGGCGATGCAGGCCGGACGCCTCAGCGATGGCGGCGATTTCGTGGCGACGCTGGCACAGGCGATCAGCACCGCGCTCGATCCCGAGGTTGCCGATCTGGGCGACCAGCTCGACGATTGCGAGGCCGCCTTCGATGACGGCGAAATCTACATCCTGCGCCGCCGGATCGCGGTGCTGCGCTCGCAGGCGATTGCCTTGCGTCGCTTCGTTGCGCCCGATCGCGATGCGCTGGCCTCGATGGCGCAACTGGAGTTCGACTGGATCAGCACCGAAGACCGGATGCATCTGCGCGATGCCGCCGATCGCTTCGCCCGCATGGCCGAGGAGCTTGAGGCCGTGCGCGAACGCGCCGCGCTGCTGCACGAACAGCTTACCGACCTGCGCGCCGAGATCGTCGACCGGCGCTCGCTCGCGATCGCGATTGTCGCCTTCATCTTCCTGCCGCTGACCTTCGTCACTGGGCTGCTCGGCATGAATGTCGAGGGCATCCCTTTCGCGGACCGTGCCTGGGCATTCTGGGGCGTGGTCGGCTTCTGTGTGCTGATCGCGCTGGCGGTGCTGGCCTGGTTCGCCCTGCGCCAGTGGCTCGACGACTGACGACTGCCTAGCCCGCCGCCAGCAGGCTGGCATTGCCGCCCGCCGCCGTGGTGTCGATCGTCATCACCCGTTCCGTGGCAAAGCGCGCGAGATAGTGCGGGCCGCCCGCTTTCGGCCCGGTGCCGGACAGGCCCTCGCCGCCGAAGGGCTGGCTTTCCACCACCGCGCCGATCTGGTTGCGGTTGACGTAGAAATTGCCGACCCGCGCATGGGCCTGCACGAAGCGCCGGGTCTCGGCGATGCGGCTGTGCAGGCCCAGCGTCAGCCCGAAACCGGTCGCATTGATGTCCGCCACCACCTGCGCCAGCTCGCCCGCGCCGAAGCGCGCGACATGGAGGATGGGGCCGAAATGCTCGTCATCAAGCGCGCGGATCGAGGGCACTTCGATGATCGTCGGCGCGACGAAGCAGCCGCCCGCACAGGCGGCCGGCAGCGGCAGGCGGGTGATGGGGTAGCCCTTGCTCTGGCAGTCGGCGATGTGGGCTTCGAGCCGCGCGCGCGCGGCCTCGTCGATCACCGGGCCGACATCGGTGGCTAGATCGGCCGGATCGCCCACGACCAGCGCCGCAAAGGCGCCGCGGATCATTTCCAGCATGGTGTCGGCGACGTCTTCCTGAAGATAGAGCACCCGCAGCGCCGAACAGCGCTGCCCGGCGCTCTGGAACGCGCTCGCCATCACATCGCGCACCACCTGTTCGGGCAGGGCCGAGCTGTCGACGATCATCGCGTTCTGCCCGCCGGTCTCGGCGATCAGCGTGGCAATCGGGCCGTCGCGGCTGGCCAGCGCGCGGTTGATGGCGCGGGCGGTGGCGGTCGATCCGGTAAAGACGACCCCGGCAAGGCGCGGATCGGCGGTGAGCGCTTTGCCCACCTCGGCCCCGCCGGGGACAAGCTGGAGCGCCTCGGGCGGGATGCCGGCCTGGTGGCACAGGCGGATGGCGAGCGCGGCGATCAGCGGGGTCTGCGGGGCGGGCTTGGCCAGCACCGCATTGCCCGCCGCCAGCGCGGCGCTTGCCATGCCGATGAAGATCGCCAGCGGGAAGTTCCACGGCGCAATCGCCACGAACACGCCGCGCCCGTGGAGCGACAGGCTGTTCTCCTCGCCCGTCGGGCCGGGCAGAACGATCGGCGCGACGAACTGGCGGCGCGCCTCGGCAGCGTAGTAGCGCAGGAAATCGACCGCCTCGCGCAGCTCCAGCACGCTATCGAGCAGGGTCTTGCCCGCCTCGCGCTGGCACAGGCTGAGAAATTCGGGCGTGTGCGCCTCGAACAGGCGGGCGGCCTCTTCGAGCAGCAGCGCGCGCGCTTCGCCGCCCAGGGCGTCCCAGCCGGGCTGGATCTGCGCGGCGCGGGTGAAGGCCTGCTCCACCTCTGCCGGGGTTGCGGCGCGCACCGTGCCGACGGTCTGGCTGCGGTTGTGCGGGGAAGTGACTGTTGTGCCCGGCGCTGCCTTGGCAAGGGCGAAGGTCGGCTCGGCCTGCCACAGCTTGCCTTGCAGCCCCTTCAGCCGCGCCAGCAACGGCGCGCGCACCAGCGGGTCGGAGAGGTCCACGCCCGCGCTGTTCTCGCGCGCGCCGAAGATGTCGGTCGGCCGCGGGATGGCGGGATTGCGGCGGGGGCTGAGCGCGGCCAGCTCCGCCACCGGATCGCCGACCAGTTCTTCGGCGGGAATGCCGGCATCGCCCAGGCGGTTCACGAAGCTGGTGTTGGCCCCGTTTTCCAGCAGGCGGCGCACCAGATAGGCGAGCAGTTCCTTGTGCCCGCCGACCGGGGCATAGATCCGCACCGGCGTGCGCTGGTTGCCTTCCAGCGCGTGGAGCGCGTCATAGACTTCCTCGCCCATCCCGTGCAGGCGCTGGAATTCGAAGGGTTTACCCGCACTCAACTGCTTGATCGCGCCGATCGTGTAGGCGTTATGCGTCGCAAAGGCCGGGCGGATCACGTCGCTGTGCGCGAACAGCCTTGCCGCACAGGCGAGGTAGGACACATCGGTCGCCACCTTGCGGGTGAAGACGGGGTAGTCGCTGTAGCCGCCAACCTGCGCCAGCTTCACCTCGCTGTCCCAATAGGCACCCTTCACCAGCCGCACGAACAGCTTGCGACCGTGGCGACGGGCGAGCTTGGCGATCCAGTCGCACACCCAGATTCCGCGCTTCTGGTAGGCCTGCACCGCGAGACCGAAGCCCTCCCAGCGGCTGCCGTCGGGGCGGCGGAACAGATCGTCGTCGGCGACCAGCTGCTCGATGATGTCGAGGCTGAGCTCGAGCCGCTCGGCCTCCTCGGCATCGATGGTGAAGTGGATGTCGGCGTCGCGCGCCTTGACCGCCAGATCGCGGATCACCGGCACCATCGCTGCCATAGCCTCGGCGGCGTGGAAGAAATTGTACTGGGGATGCAGCGCCGACAGCTTGACCGAGATGCCCGGCGATCCCGCCACCCCCGCACCCGCCTCTTGCGCCAGCCGGTTGAGCGCGGCTTCGTAGGCCTGCCGGTATTTCTCGGCATCGGCGAAGGTCATCGCCGCCTCGCCCAGCATGTCGAAGCTGTGGGTGATGCCGCGCGCGCGTTCGGGCGCGGCGCGCTTCAGCGCCTCGTCGATGGTGCGGCCGAACACGAATTGCCCGCCCAATATCTTCATCGCCTGCGCGGTCGCGGTGCGGATCACCGGCTCGCCCAGCCGGTTGATCGCGCGCTTCAATACGCTGCCCATCCCGCGCTGGCGCGCGTCGGGCGGATCGAGCACTTCGCCGGTCAGCATCAGCGAGAAGGTGGCGGCGTTGACGAAGGTCGAGGCGCTTTCGCCCAGATGCTCGCCCCAATCGATGCTGCCGATCTTGTCCTTGATCAGCGCATCGGCGGTGGCCGCATCGGGCACCCGCAGCAGCGCTTCGGCCAGGCACATCAGCGCGATGCCTTCCTCGGTATCCAGCCCGTATTGCTGGAGGAAGGCGTCGATCCCGCTGGCCTTCTTGCCGCGCGCGCCTTCGATCAGGGCAATCGCCAGCCGCGCCGCGCTTTCATGCGCCTGCGCGGCGGGGGCGGCCTGTTCGAGCCGCTCGGCGATGCAGGCATCTTCCTCCTGCCGGTAGGCGCGGCGCAGATCGGTGCGGTCGATGGCGGTCGGATTGGCGGCGTCAGCCATATCTGGTTTCACCTGAAACGATTCGGGCCATGCGCGGCCCTCTGGACGCGGTGAGGCTGCGCTGCAAGTCCGCTTGTTGGCAACCTGCCTTTGCGCCAGCGCCTTGATTGGCAGGCACGGCGCGGTTAGCCTGTTCCGGCCACGGGGGATCGACGCGATGCGGATGTTCTGCTTTCACTGCCGCGACGGCGAAGACGGCGGCCGCCTGCGCGCGATCCACCGTCCGGCCCATCTCGAATTCATCCACGCCAATGCCGAGCATTTCGTGATCGTCGGGCCGCTCAAGCGCGCCGACGGGCTGATTATCGGCTCGTTGCTGATCGTCAAGGCAGCTGACGAGGCCACCGCGCGCGCGCTGCTCGCCGATGACCCCTATCTGACCGGCGGGGTGTGGCAGTCGATCCGGGTCGATGAGTTCACCCCGCTCCTGGGCGACTGGGCTTGAGCTATTCGCACAGGCCCGCCGCTCGCTCGGCGAGGCCCTTGAGGCCCCTGCACTTGGGCTTGCGCGGCTTTTCCGGCGCGGCGGCGCTGGTGTCACCCATCCCGCCCATGCCCTCCATGCCGGGGATCAGCATGGTCGAGGAGCGGAACCGCACCCGCGCGATCCATTCGGGGCTCCACGCCTTGCGGGTGTCGGCCGGGCGCGGCGGATAGGCGAAATCGGCCTGCGGGCCATAGGCCTGAAGATTGATCATCAGCCCCTCGCCGCTGGCCTTGACGACTTCGGCAGGCACAATGCACTCGCGCTGTTCGGGCGGCATCACGGTGCCCGCCGCGATCAGCTTGCGGACGCCCGCGGGGGAGATCCAGTCCCACAGCGGGCCGCCGAAGGCCTGCTGCCTTGATGATGCCCACCACACCATCTCGGCCGGGGCGCTGCCGCGGCCAGCGCCCTTTGCACCGATCGCCCAGGCATAATAGCCGGTGGCCTTGTCGATCCCGGTCCATGCCAGCTTGCTGCCGCCCGCGGCGGTGGTGCTGGTGCGGGCCTGAAGCGGTGGCATGAAATCCTCGCCCAGGGTGAAGGCGATTTCCTTGGCATAATTGGCCGCGATCCGGTGCGCGCCGAGCAGCGAACCATTGGCCGGCACGCTCTGGCTGTCCTTGCCGTTGGGCCACGAGGTATAGGTGCGGCTGTTGGCCGAGGTGACCTGCCAATCCTCGGGCAGATCGACCTCGCCCATCAGCAGGCCCGGCGGTATCTCGCCCTTGGCCAGCCTGGAAAAGTCGATCACCACCGGCTGGCCCTTGGGCGCGTGCTCGCCGCAGCCCCAGTAGAGCAGCAACCGTCCGCTCGGCCGCTCGAACGGCATCGCGCCCTCGCCCTTGCCCTGCGGCTCAGGCGGCAGGAGCCTGACCGAGGTGCCCAGCCCTGCGCCCTTGGGCATGAAGTGGTTGGCTTCGGGCTTGGGCGCACTGCTGCCCGCGCCATGGTGCAGTTCGAGCGTGTGCACGGCTTGCGGGGAGCCGCCGCGCATCATCCCGATCATGGCGCCAAGCCCGCCGCCGCCGCCCATCATGGCGCCCATCCCGCTCAGGGTGGCGGCATCCATCGCGTAGCGCACCGGGCCGGGCGCCGGCGCTTGCGAGAGCGCGTTGGCCGAAAGCAGCGCGCTGGCCGCAACCCCCGCCCCACCCAGCAGCACCAGACCGGTCACAGACAGACGCATGATGTTCCTCCCTCACCAAAGTCAGCGCGTGCGGCTGGTCTTGCTGCTCGCCCCTTTGCCCGGATCAGCGGCAGCGCGGGTGGGTGCGGATGTCATCGACGCTCTCCACCCGGTCATTGGCCACTGCCATCTGCACACATTCGCTGGTTCGGCGGCTGTACCAGATCGTGTAGTATGTCCGACCCGAATTGAAGCGGTCGACGTTGCGGAAACCGCGATCGCGCAGCGCGTCTTCGGCGCGGGCGGGACGGGTACCGGCGAGATAGCCATACTGGCCGCCGCCAGCGCCGCCCCAACTGCCGCCAGAGCCACCCCAGTCGCCGCCCGATCCGCCGCCGGGATAATTGCCGGTCACCCGCAGATAGCGATCGCGCGCCCACCCCCTGGTGCGGCCGTTCATGGTGGTGACTTCGCACCAGCTTTCGCCGTTGTAGTTATCGCAGCCGAAGTTACGGAGGAAAGTTCCCTCGCGCACCTCGTCGCGCACGCGCGCATTCTTGTCGGGCTTGCGGAAGATCCGCGCAAAGCCCGACTGGGTGTTGAACACCTGCACTTCCTGCCAGGCCTGGTTGTATTGCTCGCGGTGCTTGTCCTTGTCCTTGCCCGACAGCAGGAGCGCCCCGATCGCCACCGCGCCGATTGCCGCAGCGGCGATGGCAGCATCATTGCCGGATTTCTTGCCGCAGTCCTCGGCCCTGGTGTCGTTGATCCGCGCCACCCGGCCGTCGTTCACCTCGACCACGACGCAGTCTTTCCCATCGCGGTGCCACCAGTGGGTGACGCTGCCGGAATTGGTCTTGTTGCCAGAGATGTATTCGAAGCCGCGCTGCGACAGCTCGGTTTCGGCACTGGCGCCCGACACGCCGATGAGATCACGCAGCGAATCCGCCTTCTTCGCCGAAATCGGCGTAATCGCCATGGCTGTGAGAGCGAGCGCTGCCGTTGCATGCCGCACAAATCGGTTTGTCACGATTGCCAATTCCTTCCCCCAGACGATGCTTGCCCGGCATCGCTCCGCCGAGCTTCTACCAGAGTTCCTGCCCGCCGCGAACCGCTTTTGCGCCATGCGGCTGCGCTTTCTCGCCGCAACAGGAAACGCCCGGAGCCGTGAGGCTCCGGGCGTTCTGGTCGCCTTCGCAAGGGGAGGACGATAAGCGACGCGGGGGGGAGGGTTAACGCAGCAGCGAGAGCACGTTCTGCTGCGACTGGTTGGCCTGGGCCAGCATCGCGGTGCTCGCCTGGCCGAGGATCTGCGCCTTGGCAAGCGCGGTGGTTTCGGCCGAGTAATCGGCGTCCTCGATCCGCGAGCGGGCGTCGACGAGGTTGGTCGAGACATTGGTGAGGTTGTTCACCGCCGATTCCAGCCGGTTCTGCACCGCACCCAGATCGGAGCGCGCCGTGGTGACCGCGCCGATCGCGGTGTCGTACTGGGCGAGCGTGGCCGTGGTGACCGCCGCACCGCCGCTCACCACCGCCGACAGGGCGCCAGCCGCGACATCGAGCTCGGGCAGGGTGATGTCGATCGTGTCGTTGGCCGTCGCCCCGGCCTGGATGGTGATGACGTTGCTCGCGGTCGAGAACAGGTTCTTGCCGTTGAAGGCGGTGTTCTCCACCACTTCGGTGATCTGCGCGGCGAGCGCATTCTGTTCGGCTTCGATATTGGCGATGTCGGTGGCCGAATAGGTTTCGTTCGCCTTCTGCACTGACAGCTCGCGCATCCGCTGGAGCATGTTGGTGACCTCGTCGAGCGCGCCTTCGGCGGTCTGCGCCAGCGAGATGCCGTCATTGGCGTTGCGCACGCCCTGCTGCATCCCGCGGATCTGCGAGGTCATCGAAGCGGCGATCGCCAGGCCGGCGGCATCGTCCTTGGCCGAGTTGATGCGCTTGCCGGTGGACAGGCGTTCCATCGCGGTGCCGAGCATCTTGCCGGCCGAAACGCTGGCATTGGTGGCGCGCAGGGCCGAGATATTGGTGTTGATCACGTTCATTATCGAAACTCCCGAATGGTCAGGCAGGACGAACACGCCCGTCGCTGCTGGCCCTTAGAGCGGCCACGGGCCGCGATGTTTAAGCGGCTGATTTCTTCGCCCCCGGAACACCGACCCGGCAAATCCTCGCCGCCCGGCCTGCCGGCTTTCGTGCGCGCCAGGCGCCTTGCGCCCGCTTGTGCGATGCCCGTGGCCAGCGGGGCGAATAGGTGAAGCTACGGGGGCTTAAATTTGCAACATCTTGGACGTCCGCGCGGCAAGCAATTGCCATCACAACGGCGGTTTGCCGTGCGGATTACAGGGGCCAGCATGAACATTCGAGCATCCAGCGCCGCGCGCAAGCGGACAGCGCCAGTGCCGCAGCCAAACGCCGACAGAACCGCGCATGACGGACTGATTGGCATCACCGTGCCGCTGATGGGCGGGGCCTGGCAGCGTGAACGGATCGTGCTGGGCGAGGCCATCCCCGCAGCGCTGGCAAACGGCTTGGCGGACAGGGGAATGACCGCGATTGCGCTCAGCCATGCCGCTTCGCCGGCGCTGGCGCTGGCCGCTCCGGGGCGCATCACGCTCGCCTATGATCCTGCCGACCCCGCCGCCGCGCGCCCGGCGCTGCTCGCCGCCGCAGCGCATGGCGGCTGGCCGATTGCCGGCGATGCACAGTCGCTGGCGCTGCTGACGCTGGCCGAACGCATCTCTGTCAGCGACATTCCGGTTCTGCTCGAAGGGCCGACCGGCACGGGCAAGGAGGTGCTGTCGCGCTTCGTCCACCGCCTCTCGCCGCGTTCGCAAGGCCCGTTCGTCGCGGTCAATTGCGCCGCCATGCCCGAAGCGATGCTCGAAGCAACGCTGTTCGGCCATCGCAAGGGGGCCTTCACCGGCGCAAGCGAGGCGGGCGAAGGGCTGTTCCGCGCCGCCGACAAGGGCACGCTGCTGCTCGACGAGATCGGCGAACTGCCGCTCGCCTTGCAGGCCAAGCTGCTGCGCGCGCTGCAGGAAGGCGAGGTGCTGCCCTTGGGCGCGACCCGCCCGCTCAAGGTCGATGTGCGGATCATCGCCGCCACCAACCGCGATCTGGCCGCCGAGGCCGCCGCCGGGCGGTTCCGCGAGGATCTGCTCTACCGCCTCAACGTCTTCCCGCTGCGTATCCCCGCGCTGCGCGACCGTCCGGGCGACATTGCCGCGCTGGCCTTCGGGATGCTGCTGCGCCATGCGGCGGCGCCGGGAAAGCCGGGCTGGATTGCCCCGCAAGCGCTGGCGCTGCTCGAACGCCACGCCTGGCCGGGCAATGTCCGCGAGCTGGAAAATGTCATCCGCCGCGCGATCCTGCTGTGCGGCGATGCCGAGGTGATCGCGCCCGACCATATCGTGTTCGACACGAGCGTGCGCCGCGTGGCCGACCCGGCCCATCCTGTGCCCGCGCCCCCGCGCAGGCTGTCGGAAGTGGCCTTTGCCTCGCAAGCGCAGGCGATCCTTGCCGCGCTCGACAGCCATGATGGCAACCGCAGCGCCACCGCGCGCAGCCTCGGCATATCGGAACGCACGCTGCGCTACCGCCTCGCCTCGATGCGCGCCAACGGCATGGTCGCAGGAGGCCGGGCATGAGCGCGATCCGCCCAGGGTTCGGGCCGGGCTTCGGCCCCGCCGACGTGATGGCGCTGCGCAACCAGGTGCTCGCCCGCAGCGCCGCCTTGCAGGAGCTGCGCGCCGCCGGCGATGCCGCGCGCGCCGCTGGCCCCGCGCCCGCGCCCGCCGCCGGCTTTGCCGACACGCTTGGCAATGCGCTCAAACAGGTCAACGCCGTGCAGCAGCGCTCGTCCGAAATGCAGGTCGCCTATGAGCGCGGGCAAGTGACCGATATCGCCCAGGTCATGCTGGCGCGGCAGGAAGCGGGCGTCGCCTTCGAGGCCACGCTGCAAGTGCGTAACAAGCTGCTCACTGCCTACCAGGACATCATGCGGATGGGGGGCTGAGTAGATGGCCGAGACAAGCCTTCCCGTCGCCGCCGAGACTGCGGGCCTTCCCGCCGCGCCGCAACCGGCGGGCTGGCGCACGCTGCTGCCCGAACCCGTCGCCGGGTTCATCGCCCAGCCCGCCCTGTCGCGCGCGCTGCCGCTGCTTGCCGGCGTGGGCGCGCTGGCGGCCGCCGGTGCGCTGTGGATGACGCTGGCCTCCGGGCCTGACCGGGTGCTCTACACCAGCCTCACCGATGCCGAACGCGCCAAGGTGGTCGAAACGCTCGAAGCGGGCGGGATCGCCTATGCCATCGACAACCAGACCGGCGCGCTGTCGGTGGCCGAGGACGATCTCTACCGCGCCAGGATGCTGGTCGCCAGCAATGCCGGGATCGCCGCGCCCGAAGGGGCCGAAGCGATGCTCGATTCCATGCCGCTGGGCACCTCGCGCACGCTGGAAGGCGAACGCCTGCGGCTGGCGCGGGAACGCGAGTTGATGCTGACGATCCGCGAGATCGAGGGGATCGAGAGCGTGCGTGTGCACCTCGCCACGCCCGAACGCTCGGTGTTCGTGCGCGAGAACAACCCGCCCAGCGCCTCGGTGATGGTGCGGCTGGTGCACGGGCGCAGCCTGTCGCAAAGCCAGGTCGAGGCGATCGTCAATCTGGTTGCAGCTTCGGTGCCGGGCATGAGCGCGGATGCGGTGCGGGTGGTTGATCAGAACGGGCGGCTGCTGTCCTCCCCGCGCGAGGACAATCTCGAACCGCTGCTGCTCCAGCGCGAGCACGAGGCCAAGCTGCGCGAGCAGATCGACACGCTGCTGCTGCCCTTGCTGGGCGAGGGCAATTATTCGGCGCAGGTACAGGTCGCGCTCGACCAGAACGAGGTAACCTCGGCGCGCGAGACCTACGAGAAGGAAGGCGTGGTGCGCGCCGAAAGCGCGCGCAATGCCAGCCGCACCGGTGGCGGGCCAATGGGCGGGGTGCCGGGGGTTGCGGCCAACACGCCGCCGCCCGATGCGACGCTGGTCAATGGCCCGCCGCAGCCTGCCCCGCCCGCAGCCGCGCAGGCAACCGACACCGAAAGCGCCTCCGAGCGCAGCTATGAACTCGGGCGCGAGGTCGCGGTGACCAGCACGCGTCCGGGCGGATTGCGGCGGCTCTCGGTCGCGGTCGCGGTGAGCGATGCCGCGCTCAAGCAGGCCGCCCCGATGACCGCGGCCCAGCTCGAAGCGCTGGTCGGCGCAGCGGTGGGTGCGGATCCGGCGCGCGGCGATCAGGTCAAGGTGGTGGCGAGCAAGTTCGAACCCGGCGATTTCGAAGCCCCCGCGTTCTATGAACAGCCGTGGTTCGCGATGCTGGTGCGCTACGGCGCGGCCTTGCTGGCGGTGCTGCTGGTGCTGCTGTTTGCGGTGCGCCCGCTGGTCGGCAGGCTGAAGGGCAAGGGCAGCCACGAAGCGCCCGCTGGCGCCGAAGAGGGCGCGCCGCCCGCGCTGGCCGATACCGGGGCTGACAGCCTCGCCGCCGCCGACGTGATCCCGGCGATGGCCGCTGCCACGGCGCTTGGCGATTTGCCGCGCCAGGTCGAACTGGCGCGCCGGCTTGCCACCAGCCAGCCCGAACGCGCCGCCGAAGCGCTCCAGCGGATGCTGGCCGCCCCCGATGATCGCCAGCCTGAGGCGAGCGCATCATGAACCTCGATCTCGCCCCTGAGCAAACCCCCGCACCGCCCGCGCCCGAACGCCTGCTGAGCCGGATCGACCGTGCCGCGGTCTTGCTGATGCTGCTCGGCGACGAGGAGGCGAGCGCGATCCTCAGCCGACTCTCGCCGTCCGAACTCGAACAGCTAGGCGCGGCGATGATGGCGCTGGGCGAGATCGATCAGCCCCGCATGGCCGAGGCGCTGGCCGACTTCGCCAGCGAAGCCGAGCGCGAATTGCTGCCCCAGCGCGGCCGCAGCGAACGGGTGCGGACCATGCTCGACAAGGCCCTTGGCCCGGCCCGCGCGGACAGCATGATGCAGCGGATCGAACCCGACGCGCGCCCGCGCAGCGTCGAGATCGCGCGCTGGCTGGTGCCGCCGGTGCTGGTGCGCCTGATCGAGGACGAGCACCCGCAGGTGATCGCCGCGCTGCTGCTGCTGATCGAGCCAGAGCCCGCCGCCGAAGTGCTCGCCGCCCTGCCGCGCGCGCTTCAGGCGCTGGTGGTCGAGCGGGTGGCCAGAAGCGGGCCGATTTCGTCCGCCGCGATTGCCACTATCGACACCCTGCTGACCCAGCGCATCACGGCGACTTACGGCGCGGCGGCGCTGGCGCTGGGTGGCCCGCGCGAGGCGGCGAACCTCATCAACCTGGCCGCCGGCGACCTTCGCAACGTGGTGCTGCCCGACATCGCGACCCGCGACGAGACGCTCGCCGCGCAGATCGAGGAGGAGCTGTTCACCTTCGAGATGCTGCTTACGCTCGACCCGATGGCGATGGGCCGCCTGCTGCGCGATGTCGACAACGAAAAACTGGTCGATGCGCTCAAGGGCCTCACGGAAGAACAGCGCGCGCCCTTCTTCGCCGCCATGTCGAGCCGCGCGGCCGACGGCGTGCGCGACGAGATCGAGCTGCGCGGGCGCCTGTCGAAGGCCGATGTCGCGGCCGCCCAGAAGGCCATCGTCGTCATCGCCCGCAGCCTTGCCGAAGCGGGCGAGATCGTGATCGGAAGCGGCAGTGGCGAATTCGTCTGACTGGCTCGGTGCGCTGGCCGAGGCCGGAGCACCGCCGCCCGGCTGGGTGGCGCTGCTCGGCGAGACGCAGGATTTCCGCGAGGCGCTGCCGGGTGTGGTGGAGGCCGAGCAGCCGCCTGTTGCCCAAGCCATGCCGCAGCCCGCGCCCGCACCCGCGCCGGTCGCACAGCCATCTCCCGAGGCACTGGCCCAGGCTTTTGCCGATGGCGAGGCCGCCGGCCGCGCCGCCGCGCTGGCCGAAGCCCAACACCACGCCGCGCGCCAGCGCGCGCTGCGGCTTGCCTTTCGCACATTGGACGAAACGGCGCGCGAAGTGCTCGCCGATGATCTGGCAGCAACCGTGATCGCACTGTGCGACGCGGTGCTGGGCGCCCATGCCGCCGACAGGGTGGCGCTGCTGGCCCGCTGCCGCGAGGCCGCCCGCCGGCTCGGCGGCGCGCCCGCGGCGCTGCGGCTGCACCTTAATCCGCTCGATATCGCCGCACTCGACGCGCAAGCGCTCGAAGGCTGGACGGTTATCGCGGACAGCGCGCTCGAACCGGGCGGCTTGCTGCTCGAAGGCCCCGATGGCGCGCTGCGCGACGGGCCGGCCGACTGGCGCCGCGCGATTGCTGCGGCGGTGCGCGGATGATCGCCGAATTGCAGCTCGATCTTGCCCGGATGCGCGCCGCGCGCCCGCAAGCCGGGCCGGTGCGGATGGGCCGGGTGGTCTCGTGCGATGGCGGGCTGATCGAGGTGGCAGGGCTGCCGCTGCCGGTCGGTGCGCTGGGCGTGGTCGAAAATGGCGCCGACAGCAACGCGCAAGGCGAATGCCTTGCCGAGGTGATCGGGTTCCGCGCCGGGCATTCGCTGATGATGCTGCTGGGCGATGCCATGCTGCTGCGCCCGCGGGCGGGCGTGCGGGGGCTGGGCCATCCGGGCGAGGTGCGGGTTGGCGAGGCGCTGCTCGGCCGCGCGGTCGATGCGCTGGGGGAACCGATCGACGGTGGCCCCCGGCTCGATCTGCCGCAGGTCTGGCCGCTCGCCGGCACACGCGAAGGCGCGCTCGAACGCGCGAGCGTCACGCAGCCGTTCGATTGCGGGGTGCGCGCGATCAATGCGCTGGCAACTATGGGCGTCGGCCAGCGGCTGGGGATCATGGCTGGATCAGGCGTAGGCAAGTCGGTGCTGGTCGATACCATCGCGGGCCATGCGGTGGCCGATGTCACCGTGGTCGCGCTGATCGGTGAACGTGCGCGCGAAGTCTCGGATTTCGTCAACCGGCACATGGCAGGTGCGCGGCGGGGGGGGATCGTGGTGGTCGCGGTTCCGGCCGACCATGCCCCCAATCTGCGGCTGCGCGCCGCGCAACATGCCACTTCCATCGCCGAATATTTCCGCAGCCAGGGCAAGCGCGTGCTGCTGATCCTCGACAGCCTCACCCGCGTCGCCCACGCCGCGCGCGAGCTGGCGCTGGTGCTGGGCGAGCCGGGCGCGGCGCGGGGCTATCCACCAAGCGCGCTGGCAGCGATCACCCGGCTGGTGGAGCGGGCCGGCAATTCCGCCCGCACCGGCGGGGCGGTGACGGGCATCTACACCGTGCTGGCCGATGGCGACGATGGCAATGATCCGGTGGTCGATACCGCGCGCGCGATCCTCGACGGGCATATCGTGCTCTCGCGCGACCTGGCGCAGCGCGGGCATTATCCGGCGATCGACATTCCCGCCTCGCTGAGCCGGGTGATGGACGAGCTGGTCACCCCCGAAGTGGCGCGCGCCGCGCGCGGCCTGAGAGCGCTGATCGCCGCGCGCGAGGCGAACCGCGATCTGGTGCTGATGGGGGCCTACCGCGCCGGGAGCGATCCACAGCTCGACACGGCCCTGGCGATGTCGAGCGCGATCGATGCCTTCCTGACGCAGGAACGCGGCACCGCCGAGGCGCTTGGCCCCAGCCATGCCGCGCTGACCGCGCTGATGGGAGAGGCCGGTGCGTGAAGCACGCCGCCTGGCGCTGCTCGAAAAGCAGGCGCTGCTGGCCAAGGTGGCGCGGCGGCAGGCGCTGAGGGGGCTGGCCGATGCGCTCGCCGCCGAGGAGCGCAGCCAGTTGCTCGCCGCGCGCAGCCGCCAGCTTGCCACTGCCAGCACACCGCAACCCGGCGCAACCACCGGCGCCGCGCTGGCAGGGCAGGCGGCCTTTACCGCCAGCCTCGCCCGCCTCGCGCAAAGCGCAGCCGAGGCCGCCGACGATGCGGCGCGCCAATCGGCGTGGCAGGCCGAAACCCTCGCCGCTGCCGAAACCCGCGCCCGCCGCCTGGCCGAGCGCGAGGCCGAAGCGCGCGCCGCGCTCGATGCCGTGCGGGACAAGCGCGAGGCGGCCCAGGCCCTGCCGCTGGCACGCAAGTTGCAGAACTGACCGGCAACCCTCCCACTTCCGGCCAAGGAGCCCGCGATGATCCCCTTCCTGCCCGAACTGCCCGCAGCCCCGCTGTCTGCTGCCGCGCTGCCAAAGGCGCTTGCGGGCGGCGCGGGCGCTGTGGCGAACGAGAGTGGGGGTCGTCCGCCGCGCGATTTCGCCGGGCTGCTCGACGCCGCCTTGCCCGGCGTGGCACCGTCCGTGCCCGGCGCGGGTGCCGAAACCGACGCGCCGGCGCCCGCAACGCCCGATCCGGTGCCGGTGATGCGCCCGCTTGCCCCGCTGGCGACCGGGGCGAAAGCGGGTGACGAGGCGCTGCCCGCCGCGCCGCCGACGGTGCTGCCCGCCGCATTGCCGCCTGCCGGCACAGGCCTGCCGCAGGGCGGCAGCGATCTGCCGGCGGCCGCCAGCCCCGCGCCCGCGATCGCGCAGCCGCTTGCGCCGCCGGTTGC
>JBKBOH010000020.1:0-40087 GCA_046294975.1 Erythrobacter sp.
GTGGTGTTCAAGAACAACCTGCTGCGCAGCATCGCCTGGCGCGCTGGCACATTGCCCAATATCACCATCGAGAACAATCTGGTGTGGGCGGCGAATGGAAATATTCCGGGCGGGGTGATGAACCTTGCAGCGGGGGACATGGACACCATCGTGGCCGACTTCGCCGACGGGGATTTCACCCCGAGTTTGCTGACCCGCCAGTCGGGCTTCGTGCCGCGCTTGCCGTTTGATCGCAATCGCGCCGAGATGCCCGACCCGGTTGCCCCTGGCGCGCTTGCCTATTCGGCCAACGCCTTGGCGCTGTTTGCTCCAGAGATTACCTCAAACGAGATCACCGGCACGCCCGCTGATGGCGCGGTGTTGACCGCAACATGGACGGCCTCTGGCACCATGCCGATAACACCGGCCTATCAGTGGCAGCGCAACGGCACCAATATCCCCGGCCAGACCGCACAGACAATCACGCTCAACGCGGTGACGATGGGGCTGGTGAATGGCGATACGATTTCCTGCGAGATCACCCTGACCAATGCGGGCGGCAGCGCCACGGCTGAACCGACCGCGACCTTTGGCAACAACCTTATTCAGCAAATCGCCGCCACCAGCGCTTGCCTTGCGGTTTACGATTGGACTGACACCGCAGCGATGACTGCGGGTGATGGCGGCGCAGTGGTGCAGGGCGCTGGCGATAAGGTGGCAGTGGTGCCCAACGCCAAGACGCCGGGCACACTCAACCGAATTCAGGCGGTTGGAGCCAGCCAGCCCACCTACAACAATGGCCCCATCTACGATGGCGCGGGCGACTACATGCAGAGCACGTTCGCGGCCAACACCGGGCCGAGCAATGCCGTGCTGGTCTATCTCATCAAGACAAGCGATAACCAGTTCTGCCTTGGCGGGAGCAATTCCGGCAGTTTCTACGCGGGCATGGCTGAGGATGGTCTGAGCAGTGCCCCGCACGGCGGAACCGGCTTTACCGGCGCGACCTATTGGGCGAACGGGACGCAGATCACCACGGTAACCCGCGACGGGCTGCATACCGCATGGGCTACCGGCGCGCCTGTGGTCGCCGAGGTGCACGGCCTCAACTACCAGAATGCCAGCATCACCGACATTCGGGATCGTTGGGCTGCTTCGACCTACTACGTGAACGGGTTGGCAGCGCTGATTGCAATTCTTGACGGCAACGCTGCTGAATTTGCTTCGGCGTTGGCCCTCGTTCGGCAGGAAGCCGAGCGGCTCAAGATTGCTTGGGGGCTGTGACATGGGCGAAGACGGGGGACAACCTTTGGCAATTGCCGGAACAACATCGGGCCGCCGGGCAAGGCAGGCCGGGAGCGGTCAATTCAGCTTGGAAACGATCAGGTCGACCATCCGGCCGACATTCCCCAGCACGCTGATTTCGCTGTTGTTGAAGCGGATGCCCAATTCCTGCTCGAGGCCGAGCACGAAGCGGATGTCGGACAGGCTGTCCCGCTCCTCGATGTCGACCGCGCTCAGCGTGTCGGCATATTCGAGATCGCCAACCTCGAAGACGTCTTCCATCAATTCGGTGATGCGGGAGACGATGTCGTCAAGCGTGATGGGAATGTTCCATTTTGTTGCAGTGTAGCGGGTTCTAGGGTGGACCGGTCTTTGTCAACCGATCTTGATGTGGCGGGGGGCGGAAATCTCGCCCTTCTCGATCACGACCATCGAATCGTAGAAGCGCACGCTGGCGATGCTGGTCTTGTCCACCAGTTTGGCACCGTGATTGTGGTACCATCCGTGCATGTCGTCGACCAGCATCTTGGCGAGTTCGATGGCGGTGCCCTTGCGCTTGTAACCGCCCTTGTAGAAGCCCGGCCAGTACGACGTGTGCAGGTCCTCGATTACGTAGAGGCCGCCGACCTTCAGCAGCGGGAACAGCGTCTGGAAGCTGACCATCTGGTGGACCGCGACGTGCGAGCCATCATCGAGGATGATGTCGGGCGCGCCGATCTCCTTGATGACGCCGCGCAGGAAAGCGGGATCGGCCTGCGAGCCAATGAAGGCGCGATTAGGCGCATGGACGAAATCCGCGCACTCGGGATTGATGTCGATGCCGGCGATGGTCGCCTCGGGCCCGAAATAGTTGCGCCACATCTCGATTGAACCGCCCTTGAAGATGCCGATCTCAAGGAAGACGGGATTGCGCTCGCGCCAAGGGGCGAATTCGCGGTTGTAGATCCCGGCATAGTGGAGCCACTTGTGGATGACGTGGCCCTTGTGGCCGTAGATCAGCCGGGCGATGTCGTTGTCGGCCGCTGCCAGCAAGGCATTGGCATCGGAGCTCGGCAGGGCGGCACCCTCGAAATCGAACAGCGGATTGGGAGTCTTGCCCAAAGAGGTGCGCAGGCGCCTGCGGGCCTTGGCGATGATATCCTGGATAGCCATTTTGTTGTCTCCAATGATACCGGTATGGGGAGGAAAGAGGTGTGTATCAGGTGCCCGGGCGATGCCGGGCAATGAAAGCGTCAATGTCCGGATCCATTAGCTCCGGGGCATGTCGGATCACTTTTTCCTCGGGCCAATCCCACCACGCGATCTCGAGCAGCGCGGCGATCTGGCTTTCGCTGAAACGCTTGCGCAGCTCCTTCGCGGGCGAACCGCCCACCACGGCGTAAAGGGCGACGTCGGACGTCACCAACGCGCGCGCGGCGATCACCGCGCCGTGGCCGATGGTCACGCCCGACATGATCATGGCGTCACGCCCGATCCACACGTCGCTGCCGGTCACCACGTCGCCCTTGCTGCGGAACATGTCGATATGGCGATGTTCGGGGTGGAACACGCCGAAGGGATAGCTCGATACGTACTCGTAGCGGTGCTCGCCGCCCAGCAGGATCTGCACCCCTCTAGCGATCGAGCAATAGCTGCCGATCCTGAGGGTGCGTCCGGAGTCATATTCGTGCACCTGCAGTTCGCCTGCATAGGTGCCCACGCCGATCTCGTATTGCGGAAAGTCGTAGCGCAGCAGCGCCGGCGCCGGACGGATGCCGGGATGGCGCAGCTTCCATATCTGCCTTCTGATCCTGTTCTTCAGACTCGGCACGCTGCGTTCAATCCTTCCTCGAAAACGGAACCTTGCGCAGCAGGCCCTGAAGCCCGACCACGATCATCTCGCGGGCATCCTGCCCGGCAAGCAGCCACGACAGCACAATGCTTACGGTCGGCAGCAGTAGCACCGCCAGAACCCCGGGAACGCTCAGCACCTCGACACGCTCGGCCACCACCAGTGCGGCTGCCATTAGCACTAGATTGGCGATGAAGAAACCGGGCACCATCACCGCGCGATTAGCATAGGAGAGCATCACGAAGACTTCGATCAGGCACCTTGCCACCACAATCCAGGCGACCGCGCCCAGCCCGCCAAAGGTGAGCCCGGCATAGAGCGCGCCGACATAGACCGGCGTCTGGCAGATGGTGATCCACGCTACCACCTCGGGCCGACCCTCAGCCTGGAGGCGGGCATAGGGGATCATAGCAAAAGCGTTGATCCAGTATGCTACGAGCAGCACCTGGCAGATCCGCGTCGCCGCAGCGCCGGTGGTGGCGCCTACCCACAGCTCGAGGAAGGGGCCGATGGCGAACAGCGCGAAGATGATCAGCGGGGTCATCGCGAAGTTCAGCGCCTTCAGCGAATTGAGCATCAGCGCCTCGCGCTGCGCGGTATCGGACTGGGCGATGCGCGGGAAGATCGCCTGCGCAAGCGCCTTGGGCAGCACCGAGGTTCGCTGGGCAATGTCGTAGGCGATGCCATAAGTCGCCACCGCCAGCGCGCCGATGAAGGAGCCGATCATCAGCCGGTCGGCCGCCACCAGCGCAGGGCCGATCAGGAGCGTCACCGAGACCCAGCTGCCGAACTTGAGCAGGCCCCACCACTCGTCGACATCGAACACCGCTCCATGGCCGCGCAGCATCTCCCGGTGGGTCAAGCGGAACAGCAAGGCAAGCCCCGAGAGCCGTCCGGCAACCGCGGCGATGATCAGCCCTTTGATCTGCGGCCCGTAAGCCCAGGCGACGATCAGCGGGAAGATCTGGAACAGCGAGGTGCCCAGCGCGGTAACGAGGTTCACCTCGAGGAACCTCTCGCGCCCCTGAAGTGCCCCCGTCATCACGCCCGAAAGCGTCGCGATCGGCACCGAGGCGGCAAGATATGGAACCGAGGCGAGGAGCTCGCCCCGGATCGCGGGATCGGTCTTGAAGTAGGCGCGAAAGAAGTAATCGGCGCTGACATAGAGCAGCGCCGCGCCGACCAGCCCGATACCGAGATTCACCGCCGCTGCGGTCCACAATACCCGCGCGCGGTGTTCGGAAGTGCTTTCATGGAGGGCGGCGATGCGCTGGGTGGTGGCCCGCCCGAAGCCCAGATCGAATATGCCGAAATAGCCCAGGAACAGCCACGCGATGGCGAGCGCTCCATAACGAGCCGGGCCGACCAGATGGAGGTAGATCGGGATCGTGACCAGCGCCAGTACCAACGGCGTTATCGCGCCGAGCACGTTGTAGGCGCTGTTGCGTCCGACGCTCATCGAGCCCGCTCCGGGCCTGCCGCCTGCGATGAGGGGGGAAGGCGGGAAGGCACCGTTAAACCCGCCGCGCGATTCGCGATCAGCGGTCGCCACCAAGTCTCGCGGTCGAGATACCAGCGCAGGGTCTGGCGCAGACCTTCCTCGAAGCCGATGGTGGGGACATAGCCGAGTTCGGTGCGCGCCTTGGTCTCGTCTATCGCGTAGCGGCGGTCGTGCCCGGCGCGGTCGGTGACGAAGGTCTTGAGGATGTCGGTCGGCTGGCCTTTGGCTGCCGGCGCATCAGGATAGCGCGCGGCGAGCCCCTCCACTTCCGCAAAGGCGCGGTCGACCTCGGCGCAGATGGTGTCGATCACGGTCATGTTCGGCAGTTCCGCGCCGCCACCGATATTGTAGGTCTCGCCCGACACACCGCGCAGCAGGCATGCCTCGATCCCGCGGCAATGATCCTCGACGTGCAGCCAGTCGCGCACATTCATCCCGTCGCCATAGATCGGCAGATTGCGGCCATGCAGGGCGTTGAGCAGAAACAACGGGATAAGCTTTTCGGGATATTGGTACGGTCCGTAATTGTTTGAGCAATTGCTGGTCGTCACCTCCAGCCCGAAGGTGTGGTGATAGGCGCGCACCAGGTGATCGGACGCGGCCTTGCTCGCCGAATAGGGGGAGTTGGGCGCATAGGGCGTGGTTTCGCAGAAGGGTGGATCGTCCGGGCCGAGCGATCCGAACACCTCGTCGGTCGAAATGTGATGGAAGCGGTGCGACACGCCGCTGCCCGCCAGCCACACTGCCCGCGCGGCCTTGAGCAGGCTGTTGGTGCCGAGAATATTGGTGTCGATGAAGGCATCCGGCCCGCTGATCGATCGGTCGACATGGCTTTCGGCGGCAAAGTGCACGATCGTGGTGATCTCGCGCTCGCGCAACAGTTGCTCGACCAGCGCGGTGTCGCGGATGTCGCCTACCACCAGCTCGGCGCGGCTGCCTTCAAGCGTCGAGCGGTTGCCGGCATAGGTCAGCGCGTCGAGGACGATCACCCGGTCCTCGGGGTGGTGTGCGTTCCAGTAATGGACGAAATTGCCGCCGATGAAGCCGGCGCCGCCGGTGACGAGCAGATTAGCCAAGCTTTGCTTCCTCTTTCAGCATCAGGCGCAGATTGTCGCGCCAGTGGACCGCTTCTTCGCCGAGCGCGGCGCGCGTGGCGCGGCAATCGAGCAGCGAGAAGGCCGGACGCTTTGCCGGAGTGGGATAATCGGCGGTGGTGATCGGCCGGATCACAGGGATCCGCGGGAGCAGGCCGAGCGCGTGAGCCTCCTCGGCGATGGCCACGGCAAAATCGTACCAGCTGGCGACGCCGGCATCGCTGTGATGGAACGTGCCGCTCGCCCTGCGCTCGACCAGACCCCAGATGGTGCGCGCCAGCCCGCTTGCCCAGGTCGGCGATCCGATCTGGTCAGCAACCACCCCCAGTTCCTCGCGCTCCTTCATCAGGCGGATCATGGTGCGTACGAAATTCGCCCCGCCCGCTTCATAGACCCATGCGGTTCGCACCAGCAGGTCTGTATCGCGCAGCTTGTCCTCGCCCTCGGCCTTGGTGCGGCCATAGGCGGATTGCGGATTGCGCGGCGCGTCGGGTGCATAGGGGGTGGAGGATGTGCCGTCGAACACGTAGTCGGTCGAAACGTGGACGAGTTTGCCACCCCTGGCGGCCATCGCCGCGACCATGACTGCGACGGCTTCGGCATTGATCGCGCGGGCCAGGGCCTCGTCGCTCTCGGCCTTGTCGACAGCGGTGTAGGCAGCCGCGTTGATGATCACATCGGGAGCCTCAACCGTCAGCCGCGCCGTCAGCATCGGCAGATCGGTGAAGTCGACATCCTCGACATCGATCGCGTTGATCTCGGCCCAGGAAGGCGCGAGCCGCTGCAAGGCGCCGCCCAGCTGGCCACCTGCTCCGGTAATCAGCACTCTCATGCGAACACCGGCACTTGCGCGAGCGAAAGCCCGCGTGCGTCCTTTTCCGAGATGATGGGATCAAGCCCTGCCGCCGGCCATGCAATGCCGACCGCAGGGTCATTCCACGCCAGCGTATGTTCCGACTGGGGAGCATAGGGCGCAGTGCATTTGTAGAGGAAGTCGGTATCCTCCGCGAGCGTCAGGAAGCCGTGGGCAAAGCCTTCGGGCACCCACAACATCCGCTTGTTGGCGGCGCTCAGCTCTACCCCGACCCACTGGCCGAAGGTTGGCGAGGAGGCACGCAGATCAACTGCGACATCGAACACCGCGCCATTGGCCACCCGCACCAGCTTGCCCTGCGGCCCCGGGTTCTGGAAATGCAGCCCGCGCAGCACGCCCTTCTGCGATCGGCTGTGATTGTCCTGCACGAAACCAAGGTCGAGTCCGGCACCGGCAAAGGCCGCCGCGTTCCAGGTTTCCATGAAGAAGCCGCGGGCATCGCCGAACACGCGCGGCTCGATGATCAGCACGCCGGGGATCGCGGTTTCGATGATGTTCACGGCAGCACCGGCTGGTCGAGCAGCTTGAGCAGATAGTCGCCATAGCCCGACTTCCTCAGCGGCTCGGCGATTTCGCGCAGGCGATCGGCGCTGATGAAGCCCTGCCGCCAGGCGATCTCCTCGGGGCAGCAGATCTTGAGCCCCTGCCGCTCCTCGGTGATGCGCACATAGGTCGCCGCATCGAGCAGCGAGGCGTGGGTGCCGGTATCAAGCCAGGCAAAGCCGCGCCCCATGATCTCGACCGACATGGTGCCTTCGTCGAGATAGAGCCGGTTGAGATCGGTGATCTCCAGCTCGCCGCGCGCCGAGGGCCTCAGATCGCGGGCGCGATCGGCAACGGTCTCGTCGTAGAAATAGAGCCCGGTCACCGCATAGTTGGACTTGGGCAACCTTGGCTTTTCCTCGATCGACACTGCCTTGCCGGTCGCATCGAATTCGACCACACCGAAGGCCTGCGGATCATTGACCCGGTAGGCAAACACCGTCGCTCCGTTGCCACGCGCATTGGCGCTTTGCAGCAGCTGCGGCAGGCCATGGCCGTAGAAGATGTTGTCGCCAAGGATCAGGGCGCTCGGCCCGCCCTTCACGAAATCCGCGCCGATGTGGAACGCCTGCGCCAGACCTTCGGGCTTGGGCTGCACGGCATAGCTCAGAGACACACCAAAATCGCTGCCGTCGCCCAGCACCCGGCGGAACTGGTCGGCATCTTCGGGGGTGGTGATGATCAGGATCTCGCGGATGCCCGCCAGCATCAGGGTGCTCAGCGGATAGTAGATCATCGGCTTGTCGTAGATCGGCATCAACTGTTTCGACACGCCGCGTGTCAGCGGGTAAAGCCGCGTGCCCGAGCCGCCCGCGAGAATAATGCCGCGCCTGTCGTGTCCGCTTGTCATGTGGTCCCCACAAACGCTGGCCGCAAGAACTCGGCGCCACCGTGTGCTGCATTGCAGCATTGATGCAACGGGTCAATGACAAATGCGCCGCTCATTTCATCACAGGCAAAATAAATGGCATTCGCGATGATATGCGTTAGGACGAGGCTTGCGATCTGCGGCGGCGCCATGCTTCGCAGAACACCCTTTCGACGCGGATTGGTCTTGGCCCCAGCGAAGCACTATGGTTATCGAACTGGCTGACAGGTTCCTTGCCGATTGCGTTCGTGCTGCCCTCACGGATCAGCGACCACAAGCATGGCCTGCCGCGATTGCCTCGCCTGAGGATTGCGAGCTTCTGGCGCTGCGTGCCCGTTTCCACGGTATAGCCGTACTGCTCGGTCATGCGCCCGCGGTGCTGGCCAACTGGCCTGCCGCGGTGGTCGACGCACTGCGCCGCGAGATGCGGCTGGCAGCGCTGTGGGAAGAATTGCACCGCAACAAGATCGCCGGCATCATTTCCAGCCTTGCCGAGGGCGGCATCGAGACAATCCTGCTCAAGGGCACGGCACTGGCCTATCTGTATTACGAGGATCCCTCCGCGCGGCGCCGCGGCGACACCGATTTGCTGATCCGACCGCACAACCTCAGCCGTGCCCGGAGCATTCTTGCAGAGGCCGGGTGTTTCCGGCGCGAAGATCCCCATGGCCTGCATTGCCAGGAAACCTGGCTGGTTGATTGCGGTGCGGGGATGGAACATTCCATCGACCTGCATTGGGAGCCGAGTGATCGTCCGGTGCTTCAGAAAATCCTTGATGCCGAACGGATTTGGCAGGGACGTGTGCCGATAACGCGGCTGTCGCCCCATGCCGGTGCGCCCGATCCCTTGATGATGCTGGTGCACGGCGCAATCAATCAAGCCTGGCATCTGTCTCGCGGCTATAGTGTTGAAGATGAACGGATCACCGGGGGGCGACGGCTGATATGGGCTGTCGATTACCGCAAGCTGACAGCGGCTTTCGATGACCGCCAGTGGCAGTCGCTCGCTGCCTTCTGCGAGCAACATGATGCAGCCGCCATTGTCCATGCCGCGCTTGAAGGCGCGCAACAGGATATCGGGCTCGAAGTGCCGGACGGGGTGATGGCGCGTTTGCGTGCGGCAGCCCCGGGCTCGGCAGCCCATGCCTATATTTCCGAACCCGGAGTCGTGCAGGATTTCTGGCGGGATTTCTTCACGGTCCGAGGCATCGGATCGCGGCTGGAGCTGATCCGGGCGTTGGCATTCGCGCCCAGAGCCCACCTGCTGCAGAAATATCCGCACTGCGCGCACTGGCCCACCGGCCTGTTGCAGTTGCGGCGCTACAGCGAGGCACTGATCCGCTGGCACAAGTCGGAACGAACCCCATGAAGCCGGCTTTCCTCGCGGCGCGGGCCCGGCCTTTTCTTGCGGAACTGGCAGCGATCAGCACGCTCTCGGTGATCAGTGCCATTGCCACGCTGGCTGTTCCATGGTTGGCTGGAAACTTCGTGTCGGGCGTGTTGGGGGACGAGGCCATCGACACCGGCGAAACACTGGCGCTGCTGGTGCTGGCTCTGGTCGGCATGACGGCGGTTAACATCGCGGTGGCGATCCTATCGGAACTGGCCACGGGGCGGATCCTTTCCGGGCTCCGGCGAGAGACCTACGATCACATCCAGGCCATGCCGATCAGCTTCCACGATCGCAGCCGCACCGGCGATCTGCTGGCGCTGATGACCTACGAGGTCGATCGGCTGAGCCGTTTCCTCACTTCCACGCTTGCCGGCGTGCCCTCGATGCTGATCACCGCGATCGGCGCGGTGGTGCTCTTGTTCGTGCTCGATCCGGTGATGGCTCTGGTCGTTCCGGTGCTGGTGCCGGTGTTCTTCGTGCTGCTCAAGCTGATGGGACGGCGCCTGCGGGTGCTCGCCCGCAAGGCCCGTAAGGCCGAGACAAGGCTGATGTGGATGGGTGAGACCGATCTCGACATGCTGCCCGCGATCAAGGCCTTCGCGGTCGAGGAGCATCATCGCCAGGCCTATCACCAGGCGGTCGAAAAGGCCCGGATCCTGGCGCTCCGGCAGGCGCGGCTGTCGGCCTTTGTCGGGCCGGTGGTGGCGCTGATTGCTGGTCTTGCGGCGATCATCATCCTGCTGGTCGGCAGCGAGCAGGTCGCCGCCGGCACCCGCACCCCGGGCGAGCTGTTCGCCTTTTTGCTCTATGCCGCGTTGCTGACCCGCCCGGTCTCGGGCCTTGCCGACAGCTACGGCGCGTTTCAGGTCGCGCGCGGTGCGCTGGCGCGGCTCGAGGCGGTGTTCGAAAAGCCGCTCGAACCGGGGTACAGCGCATCAGGACGGTTGGGGCGCAGCACGGGCGCCATCGCCTTTGAAAACGTCACCTTCGCCTATCCCGGCCGGCCGCCGGTGCTGACCGATCTCTCGCTCGCCATTGCGCCGGGCGAAGTGGTGGCGCTGACCGGCGCCAACGGCATCGGCAAATCGACCATCATCCGGCTGCTGCTGCGCTATTACGATCCGCAGGGCGGGCGCATCACGATTGACGGGCAGGATATCGCCTCGGTGCAAGTCCAGGAGCTGCGGCGCCAGTTCGGCTACGTCCCCCAGCGTCCGTTGCTGTTCAACGGCACGATCCGCGACAACATCGCCTTCGGCACACAAGTATGTGATCCTGCCGCGCTCGAACGGGCGGTGGCGATGGCGCAGGCCAGCGACTTCATCAGCCGCCTGCCGCAGGGTCTCGACACCGAAATCGGCGATGACGGCATCCGCCTGTCAGGCGGCCAGCAGCAGCGCATCGCGCTGGCGCGTGCGCTGTATCGCGATCCGCCGGTCTATATCTTCGATGAAGCCACCAGCATGTACGATCTTGAAGGCGAGGCGGCGTTCGTCGAGGCTTGCATCCGTTCGCTCGGCGGGCGGACGGTGATCATCATCACCCACCGTCCGGCGAGCCTCGCGCTGGCGAACCGGATCATTCACATGGACGAGCGAGGGATCGCCGCCAGCACGGGCGAGCGCCAGAGTTAAACGGCGGCGATCAGGTTTTTCTCAGTGAGCTGCGCCGCGAGTGCGAGGATATCCTGCTCGATCCGGTCACGCGGGGCATCGAACTCCGCCTCGATTACGTCGCATACCTCGGCGAGCGAACAGGGTCCTTGGGACAGACTCTCCCAGATCCGGCTGCCTACCGGATCGAGTCCGAAATAGCGTCCGCTCGCCAGATCGAGCAGCACCATCTCGCCCGCCACTTCGCGTGCGATGACATCGTCGGAGACCTGAAAACGCTGATCGAGTGTCATGATGCTTCTCGGCTGGTGCTGATGTCGGCAAGGATTGCGGCAGTTACCCTAGGCAATTCTTCGTATCGGCGCGGGTAGTCAAGGCCGCAAACCCCGATCCGCTCCGACAATTCGCCGATACGGCCGAATTGGGCACGCAGGCGCGGCTTGTCCTCAACATCGAGCACGAAGGAATGTGGCAGGAGCTGCGCCAGCGCGATCGGCCCAACGAAGGGCGAAATCGCCAGCGGCTTGTCATGATCGCGCCCCAGCACATAGATCCGCGTCAGCGGAACCGCCACATCGCTGAACGGCAAGGAATCACCGGCGGCGAGGCTGTGCTTGTCATCATCGTCAGGATCGGCGAATTCACTGCCGAGCAGCCACGCGGCGCTATCGACGAACAACCGCAGACGCGAATGCTTGGGCTGGAGCAAATAGGCATCGCCCGAGGGCACCAGTTCGATCACATCCTCGGTCATGAAGGGATAGCCAGCCTTGGCGAAGGCTCCGGCGAGCGTCGTCTTGCCCCCGCGCGACAGGCCGAGGAAGGCAATTGCCTGCCCGTCGACCCTGACGGCGCTGCCGTGCAGGAACAAGCCGCCGAGATGATTGCCCACCAGCGGCACCACGCCGTGCTGGAACAGGCTGTCGAAATGATCGGGGGTGGTTCCGGGCGCGGGCCAGCCGGTGGCACGGCGGGCCGCGATATCGAGGGCGAAATCGGCCTCGTCCGGGAAGCGCACCAGAAACCCCTCGGGCCGGCGATGGAATTCGGCCTTGACCTCGCCTTCGGGTGTCACCCAGCGATCATAGGGCGCGCTGGCGAGCGCGGGCTGAGGGCGGGCGGGACGGATTTCGAGGGCGAGCACCGGACGAGGATCAGACTGCACAATGGTGGGCCAGCACCGACTTCACGAAATCGCGCACGGCCTGTTCGCTCGGGAACATGTCAGGCCATTCGGCCAGCACACGCTCGGCGATCGCCTCGCCCGAACGCTGGCCATCGACCTGTGCGAGCACGAAGGCGCGGGCCTTGCCTTCATGGCTGAGCGACAGCGGGCGACCGGGCTCCTTGACCAGATCGACCGGGGTCAGCACCGTGCTGTTGAAGGTCGACATTTGCTGCCTCTTCGCCCCGCCCGGCGGCTGGATCGTCCACGAGATCAAGGTATCGTCTCCCCGGAACCGCAGTGCCACGCGGATCTCGTCGCCCGCTGCGACGGCAAAGCTTTTTTCGGCTGGCAGAAACGCCTGCGAGCGGCGGATGCTTTCGGGCGCGAGCGGATTGTTGGTCATCCGCACTCCTGCGGCAAGACGGCAGTCGAACCATCCGGCGAGGCCATCAAAACGCCCGGCACGGGTCGCGGTGAGCACCGCTTCGAAACGGTAGAATTCAGGCTCGTCCACGGCGAAATCGACATGGCCGAGCGCGACGGGGGCCGCGATCAGATCATCGGCGGTGAAGGGATAGGCATAGCGCACGTTACGGCTGAGCCGGTCGAGCCAGCGATATTGTTCGGGCACGCTCGCGCGCGTCCAGCCGTCCGCCTTGGCGAGGCAGTCGTCCGACGAGACCCCCGCCACCATCAGATCGAGCGCCTGCGGGATCATCGCCCCGCCCGGCTTGAGGAACCGCTGGCGCGCATCGCGCATCAGCTGGATGATGCCGTAATCGAACCCGAAAAAGCCGACATGATCGCAGATGATCAGATCGACCTGTTCAGGCAGCACGGTGCGAAAGGTCGATCCGGCGATGCACTCATAGCGGTCAGTGTAACCGGCACGGTGCATCACCTCGCGGGCGAGATGAATCGCATCGCTGCTGTCGATCCCCCAAACCTTGTCCGCCCCCGCCTCAAGGCAAAACAGGCCGAGCACGCCCACCCCGCAGCCAAGGTCGGCGACGCGATCACCGGGCCTCAGCGTCGCGCCGATCGCCTGCCGGTAAAGCGCATTGCGTCCCGGCAGGGTGAGGTATTCGATATGCTCGGCGAGAACCTCAGACATCGAGGGTACTTCCAAAGCGTCGGGAAGGCGGAGCGGCCCGACAGGCCGTTGAAGCCGTGGGCCTACACATGAAAGCCCCGCCTAACGATGTTAGGCGAGGCAATCTGTTTACGATTTGGAAAAAGTCTGGCTTAGACTTGAACCATGGTGATGGTGCCGTCCATCATCATGGTGCCGCTGCCGCCGGTCAGGTTGCGGACCGAGCCGAACTCAACCAGACGCGGGCTCGAGTACGAGGTCTTCGTGATTTCCTTGGTCATGTCCCAATCCTACCTTTGGTAGCCCCCAGAAAGGCCTGTGCTTGACGAATTAAGCATCAAAAATGCTGCAACTGCGTATAACCCCCATAGCTCCCATGAACGGTCGTCGTCAACGGTGTTTACGAAACCGGGCGGAATTAACCTTTCCAAACCGCTGCTTTCACAGAAAGCATCCAGGAAAGATCGGCCCTGCTCGCGGCAGAAGCGGCCCATTTCGCTGTCAATCGCGTCTGATTCGAAGTCGGCCTTGGTGCGCCGGGCGAGAATCATGTCCGGCAGGATGCCGCGCATCGCGATACGGTGGATGACCTTGGTGACGCCGGCGCGGCGTCGGATATGCTCGGGCGTCGCAAGGCTGAAGGCGATGAACTGGCGGGTGAACATCGGGTGGCGCGGCTCGATCCCGTTCTGCCCGCGCTGACGCTGCATCCGCGCCCGGGCATAGGAACCGAAGGGCGAGGCGAACAGGTTCTCCTTGGTCCATCCGTGCGGATCGGCCGGCAGCGCAGCATCGTAGGCCGCCTCCTGCCGCTCAAGTAGCGCCCGCACCTCGGGTCTAAGCCAGTAATAGGTGTCCGGATCGCGATAGAGCCGCGCCCGCCGCACCGCCTTTCTCAAGCCGCGCAGCCGGTGGGGCACAAATGCGGACAGACCGGTGCGCAGCGCCGGCGGCAGGACCTTGCGCCAGCCCTGCGCCGCGGCATCCTGCCAGAGCGCGCGGATAAAGCCCCCGACATCCCCTTCCCGCATGAATTCCCGGTAGTAGATCAGGCTGCCCTGCAGCCATTCGTCGCCGCCATCGCCGTTGATATAGACCCGCGATCCATCGGCATGGACGCGCTGTTCGATGCCGATCGTCATCGCCCCGTTGGTGGGGATGGGCAGATCATGCTCGGTGCGTGCCTGTTCGATGTACCAATCGAGCGGCGGGCGAAACAGCGGCACTTCGGTGAGCGTCCGGCCGATATGGTCGGCCGCGGCTCTGGCGTAGGGTAGTTCGTAGGCGCGACTGCCAGGGGTCGCGGCAAGGGTATAGCCCTGAAAGCCCGGTGCGAGCAGCTGGCCCTGCCGCTCCAGCCGGTCGGCAAGGCAGTAGAGCGACGACGAATCGAGTCCCCCGCTCACCGCAATCCCGACCGGCGCATGGCTGCGGGTTGTTCGGCGCAGTGCATCGAGCAGCATGGCGCGGTAGTGCTCGGCATATTCTTCGTCGCTGCGGTATCGCAGCCGCTCGCCGATCGGCAGCTCGTAGTAGCGCCGCGTGACGAGGCCGTCGCTGTCGCAGGCGAGCCAATGCGCCTGCTGAAGCCGCTTGATCTCGCGCCACACGGTGTCCTGCGGCAGGAACAGCTGCACCGCCGCCACGCCGGCCAGATAGTCGTGATTCGGCTCGGGCGGCGGGTCGAGCGCGGCGAATACGGCCGGAATGTCAGAGGCGATCACCAGCGTGTCGCCGCGCCGGCAATAGAACAGCGGGCGCAGTCCCTGATGGTCGCGCGCGGCATAGATGCGGCCCTTGCGCCGGTCGGCAATCACGAAGGCGAACTCGCCCTCGATCCGGTCAGCGCAATCCTCGCCCCATTGCTCGTAAGCGCGCAACACCAGCTCGGCATCAGAACGGTTGCGCAGCACCGCACCCCGTCCAGTGAGATCGCGGCGCAGTTCCTCCCAATTGGCGAGATAACCGTCGAGCACCAGCGCAAGGCTCTCGTCCTCGTTGAGGTGCGGCTGGCCGGCCTCCATCGCTTCGGCGGTGGTGTGAAGAATGCTCGCGCCCAGCGCGAAACGGCCATGCACCCAGCGCCCCTCGCCATCATGGGCGCGCCCGGCCATCGCCGCCATCATGGCGCCAAGCTGGCGTTCACTCGCCGGGCCGGGCGAGAAGATTGCGGCGATCCCTGTCATTGCAGCACTAGATCAGGCCGTCTTTGCCGGATTCGTTGAACAGCTCGCACAGGGGGCCCAGCTCGGGAATGTCGAACCAGTGCGGCCACAGGTGGGGCCACACCAGAGCCTTGCACCCTGCCGGATAGTAATGGAAGAACAGCAGATTGCAGAACCCTCCCGGGGTGATCGGGTCGCGATAGTGCCACTGCGAGGAGCCGTTGAACAGCAGCGCCTGGCCGGGCCGCAGCACATGGGGTCGGAATTCGAGCGTCGGATCGGCCTTGATCGCCTGCGGGTCCCAGTTCCGCATGGATTCCAGCGTCGGCCAGTCGACCACCTTGCTGAACCAGATCGGCCAGCCCTCGCTCTGCTCGATGCAGTAATCGAGCGTGAACATCGAACCGGGCTCGTCCATGTGCGGATCGCAGCGCCCGGCCTCGCCATAGAGGCTGAGGAAATTGTAGCCGGGTTCCAGGTCAAGGCCCACCAGGGCGCTCATGCGCGGCAGCAACTGCTGCTGGAGTTCGACAAACAGCGGGTAATCGTGAGCAATGTGGCGACCGAAATCGCTCATCTCGTAGTCCTTGACGAACTGCGAGGGGATCGTTTGCGCCGCCGCGCGGATTTGCTCGCGGGTCGGCGCATCGAACAGATCGTCGATCACGATATTGTTGAAGCCGGCCGGCGGCAGCAACACCTCGAAGCCGCGCACAAACTGCTCCAGCGCATCGGGCCTGACCTGCGAGAGGTAGAGCTTTGCGACCTCGAAGCGACGCACGAAATTCGAATCGTACCAATCGACGGTACCGACCCGGCGGATTGCCGTGACGGCCATCAAGTGCAGATCAAGATAGGCCGGATCGCGCAGCTTTTCCTTGATCGACTGATCGAGCATGGGACCATCCTGTTACCCGCAGCACCTTGAAACTGCCGCAGGCTGCGGCAATAAGCGCGCGGTGCCGAACCCGCAAGAAACACCTGCCCCGCCCGCGGGCACCGGCCTGCGGATGCGCGATGTCGGCTGGCTTTTCGCCTATGCCCTGCGTGGGTTTGCCGAGCTCGCCAGGGCACGCGTCATCTTCGCCCGGCTCAAGGCGAACGAGATCCCGGCGCGCAACCGTGCCATCTTCCGGCTGGCGGCTCAAGGCGGCACCACCGCCGATCCCGCCCATCTCGCCCGGATGGCCTACGTCCTCCCGCGCCTGTCCGCACGGCTACCATGGCGCAGCGACTGCCTCGTGCAGGCGATCGCCGCGCAAAACTGGCTGGCCGCGCGCAGGCTTGCAGGAGAGATCCAGATCGGGGTGGAGCGGCCCGCCGACGGTCCATTCGGCGCCCACGCCTGGCTTGTACACGAAGGCATGGTGATCACCGGTGGAGATATCGCCCGTTATCAGCGCCTGCTGGGCGAATCACCTTTGGCCCCAACGCAGGACGAGCCGGACGATCCGCGCATAACTGGTCGCAAATAGGCCTGGAATGGCGAGAATCCGCCGCCTGACGGGCCTGCGATGACGGCGCATTTACCATTTTCTTCTATCTGACTGTTGCCAAACATGCTGCATTGCACTAGGTAAAGTTCCGAGGAAGGTTTCAAGAGGGCTGTTACGATGATGAAGACCGCTACCCGCCTTGTCATGGCTGCTGCCGCTGCGTCGATGGCAGTGATGCCGATTGCCGCGCAGGCCAATACCCGAGCTGGAGACAGTGGTTCGGTCTACAGCGTGTCGGCCGCACCGGGAATTGGTCGCACTGCCGAAGGCGAATCTGCTGTCGGCGGGTTCAGCATCATTCTTGGCCTGCTGGCCACTGCGGCGATCATCGGCGGCATCATTTTTGCCAGTTCGTCGGACGACGACGGTCAATCGCCGGGCACCTGA
This sequence comes from Erythrobacter sp., assembly GCA_046294975.1. Taxonomy (GTDB): domain Bacteria; phylum Pseudomonadota; class Alphaproteobacteria; order Sphingomonadales; family Sphingomonadaceae; genus Erythrobacter. The sequence goes on from JBKBOH010000020.1 coordinate 17,290, forward strand.
TAGACGTCAGCAATCCGAGGCCTGCGGGCTTTTTGAAGAGACAGCCCGGTACCAAGTGCCGGGCTTTTTCTTTTCCGCCGGCCTGCCCCGGCACCATTCCGCCCAAGCCTGAACCAAGGGTTCGTCGTTGGACAAGAACCTCGTAACAAGGGTCTCCTTCTTTGCCCTTATCGCCGTGCTGCTGGCCGCTTTTGCGTTCGGCGGTGGCGGCAGCCGGCAGGGGCTTGCCAACCTGCTCGTCCAGCTGACCGCACTTGCCGTGCTGGTGCCCCATCGCGCTGCGGTGGCACAGTTCTGGCGCAAAGCACCTGCGGCGCTTCGCTTGCTGATCGCACTCTCGCTGCTGCTGCCGCTGCTGCAGATCATTCCGCTTCCCCCCGCTGTGTGGACCGCCTTACCAGGCCGCGACCTTGTGGCCCGCTCGGTAGAGATGGTCGGCGGCGAGGCCGGCTGGATGGCATTCAGCACCAACCCGCTGCGTACCGCGCTGGCTCTCTCGGCGTTGATCACTCCGCTGGCAGTGCTGATCATCGGCTGGGCCCTGCCGCGCGACCGGCTGGTCACAATCGGCTGGATTGCCTCAGCGTTGGGGCTGGTGACGATGCTGATGGGCCTCGCGCAGCTGGGTGCCACCACTGACAGCACCACCCTGTTCGGATCGCGCGATCCGGGCAGCGTCCTGCTGGGCACCTTTGCCAATCGCAACTCGACTGCGCTGCTGCTTGGATTTGGGCTGGCTCTCGCCGCGCTCCTGCCGGTGCCGCGCCCGCACCCGGTGGTCATGATCGCGCGGGTGGCGGTGTGCGGCCTGTTGATGCTATCGATTTTCCTGACCAAGTCGCGCACCGGCATCGCGCTGGCAGTTCTGCCGCTCGGCCTCGCGGCGCTCAAGGCACTGTGGTGGGCGCTGCGCGAACGCCGCGCGGTTGAGGCAGGCCAGGCCAAGGGCCGGCTCGCCATCGTTTTCGGCGCCTTCGCGCTGCTGACTGTCGGCGGCACCGTAATGATCGTGGCTGCACCCGGCCCGATCGGCGCAGCGCTCGAGCGGTTCGAGGCGAAGGACGATCCGCGCCGCTACATCTGGGACGATGCTGGCTACAGCGCTTCGCGCTATTGGCCGGTCGGCGCGGGGATCGGAACCTTCGACGAAGTATTCCAAGTCGACGAATCGCTCGAAAACCTTACCAGGCGGACCGCGGGTCGCGCGCATAACGACTATCTCGAACTGGCGATCGAGGCGGGGCTGCCCGGCCTGATATTGGCGGGCCTGTGGGTCGTACTGATCGGCTGGCTGAGCTGGCGGGCGCGGCACTCCTCGCAACGCTGGGTGGCATGGGCCGGAGCCTCGTTCCTGCTCGCCATCGCGCTGCAATCGATCACCGATTATCCGCTGCGCAACCAGACCATTCTCGCCTTCGCGGGCCTTGCGCTGGTGCTGCTCGGCCGGATCGCCACCGACCAGCGGAGGGCGCAGCCATGATCGGAAAGATCTTGTGGCCCGCCTTTCTCCTCGCGCTCGCGGTGGTGATCGGCTTCCTCCAGATCGACCGGCAGTCCGACCTCACCCCGGCGCTCGCGCCGCTGGTGCCGCAAGGCCTGCGCAATTACGCCCAGCCCCGGATCGCCGCCAGCGCCGCGAACGGCAAGGACAGCGCGCGGGCGCTGGAGGAAGCAAGGCGACTGGTGCTGCGCCGCCCGGTTCCCGCCGAGCACCTGACCCTGCTCGCGGTTGCCCAGACCAAGGCGGGCGAACGCGAACAGGCGGGCCTGACGATCCAGATCGCCGCCCAGCGCGGCTGGCGCGAACCGCTGGCGCAGGAGGCCGTCCTGCGTCTTGCGCTCGACACGGGCGACAAGCCCGAAGCCGCGCGCCGCTTCGCCGCGCTGTTCCTGCGCGATGCCACCCCCGATGCGCTGCTGGAGCAACTCGCGCCTGCGGTGCTCGACGAAGCGGGCGGCCCCGGCGAGCGTACGCTGGTCGACATCATCAGCGGGACAGACCGCTGGCACAACACCTTCCTGCGGCGCGGCGCAAGGGTGATGCCGCCCGCGGCATTCGCCGACATCGCCGTGGCGAGCATGGCGCGCGGCACCCGCTTCGACTGCGCGCTCCTGTCCTCGACGATCAAGGCCCTGCGGCAAAAAGACGAAGCAGCAGCCGCAAAGGTCGCCGCTGCCGCCAGCAAGGACTGCCCGCGGATCGACGGCTAGAGCGTGCGGATAATGCCCGAGAAATCGGTCGAAGGATGGTCTTTGGCGAAGGCCTCGTAGATCGCGCGGGCGTGATCGCCCAGTTCGACCTTGGCCCCGGCAGCCGCCGCCGCTTCCATCGCCAGCTTGAGATCCTTGAGCATCAGCCCGGCGGCAAACCCGCCCTGATAGTCATTGTCTGCCGGGGTCTTGGGGCCGACGCCGGGGACGGGGCAATAGGAGGTCATCGACCAGCACTGACCCGAAGACACGCTCGCGATATCGTAAAAGATCTGCGGATCGAGGCCGAGCTTTTCCGCCATGGCGAAGGCCTCGCAGGTTCCGATCATGTGGATCGCGAGCAGCATGTTGTTGCAGATCTTGGCGGCCTGCCCGTTGCCCGCCGCGCCTGCATGGATCACCGCCTTGCCCATCGCTTGCAAAATCGGCTGGGCGCGGGCGAAGGCCTCCTCACTGCCGCCAACCATGAAGGTCAGCGTGCCGGCGCTGGCGGCGGCGATGCCGCCCGAAACGGGGGCATCGACCATCTGGTAGCCGTGCTGCTCGGCAACGGAAATCACCTCGCGCGCGGTGGCGACGTCGATGGTCGAGCAATCGAGCAGGATCGCGCCTTTGGGGGCATGACCGATCACGTCGTCCCAATAGACCTGCTTCACGATCGCGCCGTTGGGCAGCATCGAGACGACTGCTTCGGCACCGGCACAGGCTTGCTTGGCGGTGGGATAAGTGGTGCAACCCGCCGCGCGCGCGGCGGCGAGTGCGGTCTCGCTGAGGTCGAAGGCGCGCACCTCGTGGCCCGCCCTGACCAGATTGGCCGCCATCCCGCCGCCCATGTTGCCAAGGCCGATAAAGGCGATTTTCATGGCTTTGCTCTCCCCATGTGACAGGCTTACCGCCCCTTCCACTGCCCTTCGCGCTTCTCGATAAACGCCGCCATGCCTTCGGCCTTGTCCTCGGAGGCGGTGAGGATCTGGAAGATGCGGCGTTCGACGATCAGGCCCTGGTCGAGCGTCAACTCGAAGGCCGAGTTCACCATCTCCTTGTTGGCGATCACTGCCATCGGCGGCATCGCAGCGATGGTGGCTGCGGTCTTGAGGCTTTCGGCGATCAGCTCCTCGTGCGGCACCACGCGGGCGACGAGGTTGCTGCGCTCGGCCTCCTCGGCGTTCATCATCCGGCCGGTGAGGCACATTTCCATCGCCTTGGACTTGCCGATGGCGCGGGTGAGCCGCTGGCTGCCGCCCATGCCGGGGGCCACGCCCAGCTTGATCTCGGGCTGGCCGAACCTGGCCTTGTCAGACGCGATGATAAAGTCCGCCATCATGGCAAGTTCGCACCCACCGCCCAGCGCAAAGCCATTGACCGCCGCGATCCACGGCTTGCGGGTCTTCTTGACGATCTCGCTGGTCCAGGGGGCGAAGAAATCGTCGAGGTAGAAATCGGCCGCCGGCTTATCGGCCATTTCCTTGATGTCCGCACCCGCTGCGAAGGCCTTGTCGCCGCTGCCGGTGAGAACCGCGCAGCGCTGCGTGTTGTCGGCCTGATAGGCGGCAAAGGCATCGATCAGCTCGGCCAGAACCTGCGAATTGAGCGCGTTCAAGGCCTGCGGGCGGTTGATGGTCAGCAGGGTGACACCCTTGGTTCCGCGGGCATCGGTTTCGGCGGTGATGGTTTCGTAGGTCATGCTTTCCCTCGTCGCCCTTGCGATGGCAGGGGCCTGTCTGACGTTGCAGCTTCGCGCGGAAGCCTAGCCGGATTCCCACCTTCGCGGGAATGACGCAATAGTTAGGCGAGCGGCACCCACTCCTCGCTCTCGGGCAGCGGCGCGAAGATCGCGTCGAGCAGCTCGTCGCTCACCTCTTCCGGCGTGGCGGGGTTCCACTTGGGATCATTGGTCTTGTCGACGATCACCGCGCGCACCCCTTCGGCAAAGTCCGGTCGGGTCAGCACTCTGCAAGCGATGCGGTATTCCATCCGCATGTTGTCAGCGAAGTCGGTAAGCCCAGCGCTTTGCGCCAGCTGGCGCAGCGCGACCTTGCAGGTCTGCGGGCTCTTGGTGCCAAGCGTGTCACGCTCCTTCATCGCCCAGTCGTCGCCCGCATCGGCGGCAGCTTCCAGGCTCGCGAGAATGTCCTCGTAGACATCCGAGGCGAAATGCTTGGCGATCTTGTCCGCATTGGCCTCGATCCGCGCCTTGGGCGGGGTGCCGACAGGTTCGCTGAGGATGCCGGCGATGCGATCGGGGTGATCGTGGATGCGCCCCTTGAGGTCTTCGAGCATTTCGTGCGGAACATAGTGGGTGGCAAGCCCCGTCCACAGGCATTCCGCCCCGTCGAGGCGGGCGCCGGTGAGCGCAAGGAACTGCCCCAGCCGCCCGCCGAGCCGCGAGAGGTACCAGCCCCCGCCCACGTCGGGAAACAGGCCGATGCCGGTTTCAGGCATGGCGAAGCGGGTGTTCTCGGTCGCCACCTTGAACCTGGCGGGCTGCGAAATGCCCACCCCCCCGCCCATGGTGATGCCGTCCATGAAGGCGACGATCGGCTTTCCATAAGTGAACATCTGGTGGTTGAGCTGATACTCGTCGTGGAAGAACCTGCGGCCGCTCGCCCCGCCGTCGTTCAGCGCCGAATTTCGCAGGAAGGCAATATCTCCGCCCGCGCAGAAGCCGCGCCCTTCGGCATGATCGAGGATCACCGCCTTGATGCCGTCGTCGCTCGCCCACTCGGTCAGCGCCGCGCTCATCGCGTGGCACATCTCCAGCGTCAGCGCGTGCAGCGCCTTGGGCCGGTTGAGGCTGATATGGCCGATGGCGCCATTGGTGCGGATCAGGACTTCGTCGGTCATCAGTATCAGGCTTTCGGTTCAAGCAGATCCCGGCGATTGCCGCCGATCGCGTCGCTGCCCGTGATCGGATCGCAGCCGAGCGCATCACGATGCAGGGCGGTTCGCGTCTCGCCAGCGGGAGCCGCCTGCCTCGTCAGGGCGCAGCACGCGCCGGTTTTTGACCCTCGGTTCATTGACGCAGCAGATCCCGGCTCACCACCATACGCATCACCTGGTTGGTGCCTTCGAGGATCGAATGCACTCTGAGATCGCGCCAGAAGCGTTCGATGGGATAGTCCTGCAGATAGCCGTAACCGCCGAACAGCTGGAGCGCGCGATCGACGACCGAGGAACCATTATCGGTCGCCAGCCGCTTGGCCATCGCGGAAAAGCGGGTCTTGTCGGGCGCGTTGTCGGTGACCTTGGCGGCTGCGAGATAGAGCAGCGCGCGCGCCGCCTCCAGATCGGTCGCCATGTCGGCGAGCATGAACTGGGTGTTCTGGAAATCGGCCACCGCCCGGCCGAACTGCCGGCGTTCCTTGGTGTAGCGGATCGCCTCGTCGAGACAGCGCTGCGCCCCGCCGAGCGAGCAGGCACCAATGTTGAGCCGCCCGCCATCCAGCCCCATCATCGCGATGCGGAAGCCTTCGCCCTCGGCGCCGACGAGGTTCTCGACCGGCACGCGCACGTCTTCAAGGATCAGCTGCGCGGTCGGCTGCGAGTGCCAGCCGAGCTTCTTCTCCTGTGCGCCGAAGCTGACGCCAGGCATGTCCTTCTCGATCACCATGCAGGAAATGCCCTTGGGCCCATCCGCGCCGGTGCGGACCATCGTGACATAGATTTCGTTCGCGCCCGCACCCGAGATGAACTGCTTGGTGCCGTTCACCACATAATGATCGCCGTCCCGCCGCGCGCTGGTCTTGAGCGCCGCCGCGTCCGAACCCGAACCCGGCTCGGTCAGGCAGTAACTGGCGATCTTTTCCATCGTCACCAGGCTGGGCAGATACTTGGCCTTGACCGCTTCCCCGCCGAAGCGATCGATCATCCAGGCGGCCATGTTGTGGATCGAGATGAAGGCGCTGGTGGACGGGCAGCCATAGGCCATCGCCTCCATGATCAGCGCCGCTTCCAGCCGCCCGAGCCCGATCCCGCCCGATTGTTCGGAAACATAGATCGCCCCGAAGCCCAGCTCGGCGCTCTTCTGGATCGTCTCGCGTGGGAAGACGTGGCTGGCATCCCACTCGGCCGCGTAGGGCGTGATGGCATCGGCGGTGAAGCGCTGGGCGACCTCGCGGATCGCCCGCTGATCGTCGGTGAGTTGAAACTGTCCTTGCATGGGCGGTTGCTCTAACCGGCTTTCCCGGGTTGGAAAAGGCTGACGCACAGCAACATCTTGCGGTTTTTTGCTAGGCGATGCGTCAAAACTGCAACCAAATGGGATAAGATTCCGGATCAGACATCATGAACGAGACTCCTGCCCGGCTCATTTTCGTCTACAATGCCGATAGCGGGCTGCTGAACGCGATGAAGGATGCGGTGTGGAAGATCCTCCATCCGGCAAGCTACCCCTGCTCGCTTTGCGCGCTAACCTATGGCTGGATTGCGATGCACCGGCGCTGGCGGCAGTTTCTCGGGCCATTGCCGCAAACCAGGGAGTTTTACCATCGCGATGATTTTGCGCGCGCCTTTCCCGGATACAGTATCGCCCTGCCCGCCATCGTGCTGGCTGAGGACGAGGCCGATCCGCTGGTTTTGGTCAGCGCGCCCGAACTCGATGCCCTGCCCGATCTCGAAGCGCTGATGGCGTTGGTCTCGTCAAGGCTGGCAGCGGCCGCTCGATCCTGAGCGGGCGCGCCGATCCGCGCGCGCCATTCGCTCCGGCAGCGATCGGCCTTGCCGGCGGCCGCGGCGGCGGCGAAACGCTCGGCGCTGGGCGCAAGCCGGCGGATCAGCACCACTCCCCTGGCCGTGGGGCTGACGATCGCGCCGGCTTCGGGCGGGCTGCCCGGCGGCAGCAACCGCACCGCCACCGCGCGCCCGGTGCCGCGGATGGTGGCGAAATTGTCGGTCTGCGCGGCGAAGAACGCAAGCGACTGGTAATCCGGCCAATCCCCCATCTGCACGACGAGCTGCATCCCCGGATTGGCTAGATCATAGCGGCAAAGCGCATAATAGAGATCGGGCGAGGAGCGCACCACCGTTTGCGTCTGCGGGGTGATGCGCTGCGGGACGGTAAAGCGGTGGAGCGCCACGCCGCGCGCCGCCAGCGCGTCCATCGCCCGGTCCATGATCAAGGCAGGCGCGAAATGGAGCGTGGCCGCATGGCTGGCCAGCGCGGTGATCAGCATCAGCGCCAGCGGGCCAAGCCAGCGCTTCATGCCGCGCCCTCGCACGAAATGCGCTCGATCCGGGGCGGGTCGAGCGCGGCGTCCGGGTCGGCAAGCAGCGCGGCGTCAGGCATGTAGAGCCGCAGCGTGAGGTCGAAGCGCTCTGCCCCCCGGCTCGAAATCCACGGCGCGCCGTCAGCAGGGCGCTGCGGCGCAATCACCGCAGCCCATGCCCCCTGCCCGGCGCGCCCGGCATCGATGCTCGGCGCGTTGTCGGTGTTGGCGGGAAGCATGCTCTTGTCATCGTAGAGCGTCACCGACCACCAGCCCGCCGGCATTGCCCCGCCCGACAAGCGGTAGGCGCAGGCCGCGCTCAGCGGTTGCCCGTCATCGTCGATGTTGCGGGTGAGATAGACCGCCTCGCTCTTGGCCAGCGCCAGCAACCCATGGCGGGCGACCCGCGCGCGGGTGTAGGGATCGGCTGCCGGCGATCCGATGGCAAAGTCGCCGCGCCAGCCATCGACAGCGACATTGCCGAACGCGAGACTGCGCCCTTGCGGCCACAGCCCCGCCAGCCACAAGGCGCTGCCCAGTCCGAGCAACAGGCCGACAAGCACCGCGCCAAGATAGTGCAACGCCCGCCGCATCAGCCGGGAATGACCGCTTCGGCCTCGATCTCGACCCGCCATTCGGGCCGGCACAGCCATGCCACCCCCGCCATGGTGGCCGCCGGACGCGCTGCCCCGAAAAAGCGCGCGTGGACCGCGCCGACCGCGTCCTGATCGGCCGGATCGGTCAGCAACATCCGGGTACGCACCACATCGGCCGCACTGCCACCCAATTCCTCGATCGCCGCAAGGATGATCGCACAGCAGCGCGCCGCCTGCTCGGCAGCGCCGCCGGGGGTGGTCGAACCGTCCGGCTCGACCGGGCCGGTGCCCGCCACGACGATGCGATTGCCTTCCCGCACCGCGCGGGCAAAGCCGAAGATCGGTTCGTAAGGCGAGCCCGAGGTCGTTCGCTGCCGCGCGCTCATCCGCAGGTAATGTCGATGATCGTCATGTTCGCGTCATAGCGAACATTCACGCGGTCCTGCCGGTAGTCCATCGTCCAGGCGGCATTGGGCGCGCCCCAGCGCAGGGTGCGCGCGCCGCTGTCCCTGAGGATCGCCTCGCCGATCGGTTGCGTAGCCTCCTTGCCGACGTAGCCTTGCGCTGCGGCAGCGTTGCAAACCATCGGCACGGGGGGCGGGGGCACAGCCTCGGCCCGGTTGGGTGCCTCGTCGCCGATATTGACCACACAGGCCGAAAGGCCCGCTGCCAGAATGCCGGTAATGGCGATGCCTATCGCTGTCTGCCTCATCAGTCCGCTCACTCCCTCGCCAGCGCAGGGTCAGGCTGGCCCCGCCGCAGCGATACCTGCCCCGGTGCGACAATTGAAGCCGCCCGCCCGCCCTTCATCGGTTCAGCGCGTGTGCCTGTCGAGCTCGTCGCCGGTGATTGTCACCACGTGCAGCAGGTTGGTCGCCCCAGGGGTTCCGAAGGGCACGCCGGCGAGCACGATCAGCCGGCTGCCGGCCTTGCCGAAACCGTGGCGCAGCGCCATGCGCTTGCCCTTGCCGATCATTTCCTCGAAGCTGCCGATATCCTTGGTCGCCACCGCATGCGCGCCCCACAGCAGGGCGACGCGCCGCGCGGTGCGGATCGAGGGGGTGAGCACCAGCACCGGGGTTGCGGGGCGTTCGCGCGCCACCCGCCGCGCGGTCGAGCCGGAGGCGGTAAACACGGTGATCGCGCTGATCGGCACGGTGTCGGCGATGGTCATGCAGGCGTGCGCCAGCGCGTCGGAGGTGGTCGGATCGGGCGGGGTGTCGAGAAAGCGCACGCGCGCCTTGTAGCCCTCGTCTTGCTCCACCTGGACCGCGATGCGATCCATCATCGCCACCGATTCCTCAGGCCAGGCCCCGGCCGCGCTCTCGGCCGAGAGCATCACCGCGTCGGCCCCGTCATAGACCGCGTTGGCAACGTCAGAGACTTCGGCGCGGGTCGGGGTCGGGGCCTCGATCATCGATTCGAGCATCTGCGTTGCCACGATCACCGGCTTGCCCGCGCGGCGCGCGGCGTTGACGATGCGCTTTTGCAGCGGCGGCACCTCGTAGGGTTCCAGCTCCACGCCCAGATCGCCGCGCGCCACCATCAACCCGTCGGCCAGTTCGATGATCGCATCGAGCCGGTGGACGGCCTGCGGCTTCTCGATCTTGGCGCAGATCGCGGCGTTGCGGGTGCCGATCAGCTTGCGCGCCTCGGCAATGTCCTCGGGCCGCTGGACGAAGGACAGCGCGATCCAGTCCGCCCCGTGCTCGGTGGCGAAGGCGAGATCGCGGCGGTCCTTTTCGGTCAGCGCCGGGATCGGCACCTCGGCATCGGGGACGTTCACCCCCTTGCGGTCGGAGATCACCCCGCCGACTTCGGCGCTGCACAGGATGCGGCTGGCATCGGCTTCGAGCACCTTCAAACGGATCTTGCCGTCATTGATCAGCAGGCGCTGGCCGCGCTCCATGATGCCGAACAATTCAGGGTGCGGCAGGCACACGCGGGTCTCGTCACCGGGGGTCTCGTCGCGGTCGAGCACGAAATGGCCCGAATGGCGGATCACCGCCTGTCCTTGCGCGAAGGTGCCGACCCGCAGCTTGGGGCCTTGCAGATCGGCGAGGATCGCGATCGGCCGCGCGAACTGCTTTTCGAGCGCGCGGATCGCGGCAATCACCGGTTCGTGATCGGCGTGGCTGCCGTGGCTCATGTTGAGGCGGAACGCATCCGCCCCCGCGCGCACCAGCCTTTCGAGCATGTCGGGTGAACGGCTGGCGGGGCCGATGGTGGCGAGAATCTTGACCTTGCGGCCGCGCGGGTCGATCCGTGATTGATCGCGACGTGACATTTTTGGCTATCCCTTGTCGGGATCGCCTATGGCACAGGCGTTTTTCAACTCAAGGAAAAGCCGCGATGAATAGCAATGCCGATCCGCTCGATGCGCTCGATGATGCCCAGGCCGCTGCCGCCTTTCGCCGGCTGGTGCGGCACCTGAGGCACCGCCACGATGCCCAGAACATCGATCTGATGGGCCTCGCCGGCTTCTGCCGCAACTGCCTGGCCGACTGGATCCGCGAGGCCGGGTTTGACGGCGACAAGGAGGCCGCGCGCGAAGTGATCCACGGAATGCCGAGCGCCGAGTGGAAGGCGCGCTTCCAGTCTCCCGCCACCGCGGAACAGCTGGCGCGGATGGAAGCCAGCATCGCCAAGAACGCACAGGAATAATTCGCAGCGGCGGTTCAATCGGGACGGCGGGGTAGCTATGGCGCGCGCCAAGCGATTCTCAACTTCCGATGGAGCCTGCCAATGGCCGATAACGCCAACGCCACCGATGACCGCCTGCGCCTGCTGATCGAGCGCATCGAACGCCTCGAGGAAGAAAAGAAGGGCATCGCCGACGATATCCGCGACGTTTACATGGAAGCCAAGGCGGTCGGCTATGATCCCAAGATCATGCGCCAGATCGTGCGCCTCAGGAAAATGAAGCCCGATGACCGCAGCGAACAGGACATGCTGCTGGAAACCTACAAGACCGCGCTCGGCATGGCGTGACCGATTGCCGGATGCCATTGCATTGTCACGAAACTGTGTCAGCCTTCTCATGGTGGATTGACAGGAGAGACGGTAATGGCATCCCCCTGGAAAGACGCGCGCGGCGTGATCGTCAGCACCACTCCGACGCTCGAAGGGCGCCCGATCCAGGAATATTGCGGGATCGTCACCGGCGAGGTCTTCGTCATCTTGCGCGATCTGACCGCCAATATCCGCGACATCGTCGGTGGGGGTTCAAGCAGCTATGAAGGCGTCCTGGCCGACGCGCGCAATCAGGCGATCGAGAAATTGCAATCCGAAGCCGCCGCGCGCGGGGCCAATGCCGTGGTCGGGATCGATCTCGATTACGAGGTGATCGGCGACACCGGTTCGATGCTGATGGTCTCGGCCAGCGGCACGGCGGTGAAGGTCTGAACCTTTTGCTATCGCATCGCTGTTGCGGAAAACCGGCGCCCATTTTTCCGCGCGATGCTTTGACCCCTCACCACCAGCCGTAGTCTCCTGCCAGAAACACCGCATTACAGGCCGCGTGGTGCACCATCGCCGCGCCCAGGCCCAGCCGTGTGCGGGTATAGGCGAGCAGCAACCCGCCAAGGGTCTGCGGCAGCACCACCAGCACCCCCAGCGGGTGCGCCAGGGCTTCGTAATTGCCAAGGTGCATCAACCCGAACAGCAGCGTGCTGCCCCATACCAACCAGCGAAAGTGGCGGATGAACCACGCCGGCACCATCATGTCGCGGTCGCGCGTCAGGCTCCAGTGGACAAGCCCCGCCAGCGCCACCGCCACGCCCGCCAGCCCCAGCGCCCCGGCCTTGTCAGCAGGGACGAACAGCCCCCCGACGAAGAGCGCCTCGGCGGCAAAGCCGTATGCCGCAAACCTGAGCGCGGCGCGCCGCCCGGTCAGCCAGCCGCGATAGAGCAGCTCTTCCAGCACCGGCGCGAGCAGGAGATAGCCGAACAGGTCCTCGGCCAGCGTCGTTTCCTCCTCGATCGGTGCGGGCAGGAAGGCCATGCGCGAATCGAGCCACTGCGTCGCCGCCGCCACCAGCCCATCGAGCGCAAGATCGAGCACGAACACCACTGCCAGCGCCAGCAGCAGCGCGCGCCCCGACGGCAGCGGCGCCTGGCAGGGCGAGGGGCACAGCATGAAGCGCAGCCCATCCACAACCCGCGCGCGCGCGCGCCCATGGCCGCGGACACGAGCGGCCTTGCATCCGCCTTTACGCTCGGAGTAAGGCGCGGCCCACGTTGTTCCTCATCCCGGTGAAGTTCGTCCAATGGCAGGCCATTCCAAGTTCAAGAACATCATGCACCGCAAGGGTGCGCAGGACAAGAAACGCGCGGCGATGTTCTCCAAACTCAGCCGCGAGATCACCGTGGCGGCCAAGATGGGCCTGCCCGATCCCGACATGAACCCGCGCCTGCGCCTCGCAGTCAACGCGGCGCGCGCGCAGTCGATGCCCAAGGACAATATCCAGCGCGCGATCGACAAGGCCGGCCAGGCGGGCGGCGAGGACTATGTCGAGATCCGCTACGAAGGCTATGGCCCGGGCGGCGTGGCGCTGATCGTCGAGGCGCTGACCGACAACCGCAACCGCACCGCCACCAATGTCCGCACCGCCTTCTCCAAGAACGGCGGCAATCTCGGCAGCGAAGGTTCGGTGAGCCACGGTTTCGAACGGCGCGGGCTGATCGAGTATCCGGCTGCCGTGGGCGACGAGGACAAGGTGCTCGAAGCCGCGATCGAGGCGGGCGCGGATGATGTCGAAAGCTCGGCCGACGGCCACACCATCTGGACCGCCGCAGACGCGCTGCACGGCGTGGCAGGCGCGCTGGAAAAGGTGCTCGGCCCGGCCGACAACGTCAAGCTGGCATGGAAGCCCACGCTCACCGTCGAAGTCAACGAGGAGGTCGCGATCACGCTGATGAAGCTGATCGACACGCTCGATGATGATGACGACGTGCAGACCGTGTGGGGCAATTACGAAATCCCCGACGCGGTGATGGAGAAGCTGGGCTGATCATCCTCGGCCTCGATCCCTCGCTGTCCTCGACCGGCTGGGGCGTGATCCGGGCCGAGGGCGCGCGGATCAGCCACATCGCCAATGGCCAGATCACCACCGATGCGCGCGCCCCCATGCCTGAACGGCTGGCGGCCCTGCAAGCGGGGCTGGCGGAAGTGATCGCAACCCACAGCCCCACCCGCGCCTCTGCCGAAGAAATCTTCCTCAACAAGAACCCGCAATCCACCCTCAAGCTCGCTCAGGCGCGGGGCGCGGTGCTGGCGGCTTGCGGAGCGGCGGGGCTGGCGGTGAACGAACACGCCGCGCGGCTGGTAAAGAAAGCGCTCACCGGCACCGGCGGGGCGGAAAAGGTGCAGGTTGCCGCGATGGTCAAGGTGCTGCTGCCCGGCATCACGATCGCCGGCAGCGATGCCGCCGATGCGCTGGCGGTGGCGATTGCCGATGCACAGCTGGGAACACGAACCTGACGGGAGACGCGCATGATGATCCACCTCTACGGCATCCCCAATTGCGACACCGTGAAGAAGGCGCGCTCGTGGCTCGACGCGCAGGGCAAGGCCTACACCTTCCACGACACCAAGAAGGAAGGCGTGTCCCCGCAAAAGCTGGCCGCCTGGATCGCCGCCGCCGGGCTGGACACCATTGTCAACCGCAAGGGCACCACCTTCCGCGCACTGGCCGATGCCGACAAGGCACTGGCGGCGGACAGTCACACGGCTGTCGCTTTGCTGGTTCAGCACCCCAGCATCATCAAGCGACCGATTGCCGAGCATGCACACGGCATTCTGGTCGGGTTCAAGGAAGACGAATGGTCCGCCACCTTGCTCTGACCGCTATCCTTGCGCTGGCCACAACCCCCGCCGCAGCGCAGGACGGGGATATGCTGATCATCGCCCATCGCGGCGCAAGCGCTGAACGCCCGGAACACACCCTGGCCGCCTATGAGCTGGCGATCGATCAGGGGGCGGATTACATCGAGCCTGATCTGGTGGCGACCAGGGATCTGGTGCTTGTTGCGCGCCACGAGAACGAGCTGTCGGGCACCACCGATGTCGCCACCCGCGAGGAATTTGCCGATCGCCGGCGCGAGAAGACCATCGACGGACAGAAGGTGGCGGGATGGTTTGCCGAGGACTTCACCCTCGCCGAACTGCGAAGCCTGCGCGCGCGCGAACGCATCCCCGCGCTGCGCCCCGCCAATGCGCGGTTCGACGGGCTGTATCAGGTGCCGACCTTGGCCGAAATCGTGAAGCTGGTGCGCGCCAAGGAAGCCGCGACGGGGCGGCGAATCGGGCTTTACCCGGAACTCAAGCACCCCAGCTTCCTGCTCCAGAATGCCGGGATCGACATGGTCGACCTGCTGCTGCGCGACCTGCGCCAGCTTGGCATCACGCCCGATGATCCGGTGTTCATCCAGAGCTTCGAGGTCGCCCCGCTTCAGCGCCTCAAGGCACGCGGCGGCGGGTTCCGGTTGGTGCAGCTGGTTGCCCCGCTCGAAGGCCCGGCGGACGAGCCGGCGATGCGCTATGCGGACATGGTGACGCCCACCGGCCTTGCCGAGGTGGCGAAATATGCCGATGCGGTGGGCGCGCATATTGCGATGGTGCTGAACCCCGATGGCACGCCCACGAGGCTGGTCGCCGATGCCAAGGCCGCGGGGCTGGCGGTGCATGCATGGACGGTGCGGCCGGAGAACGAATTCCTCCCTGCCTTGCTGCGGAACGGGAGCGATCCCAAGGGCAAGGGCTGCGGCGATGTGACGCTGGCGGCGCTGCTCAAGGCGGCGGGCGTCGCGGGGCTGTTCAGCGACGGTCCGCTAAAGCTCCGGAGCTGTCCCTAGGCGCGCCGCGCGCTCAGAATGTAGTTGAGCCCCATGTCATCCGACAGGTGTAACCCCTTGCCCGGTCGCCATGCGATCCCGCGCTTGGCCGTGACTGTCAGTCCTGAATCGGCCAGCAGGCCCTCGAACTCCTCGGGCGTGATGAAGTCCTCCCAGTGGTGGGTGCCCTTGGGAACATAGCCCACCGCCTCAGCCGCGCCGACCAGCAGCACCCGCGAAGCCGCCGTGCGGTTGGGGGTGGACATGATGAGCAGGCCATCAGGCGCCAGCCGCGCCGCGACATCGCGCACAAAGGCCGGCTTGTCGGCCACATGCTCGATCACCTCGAGGCAGGTAACAAGATCGAAGGTGCCGATATCGAGGCGGCCCACCTCGCCTGCCATGTAGCGGATATCCAGCCCCACGCCTTCGGCATGGGCCGCCGCTGCCGCGATATTCTCCGCCGCTGCATCAACGCCGGTCACGGCAGCGCCGAGTCGGGCGAGCGGCTCGCACAGCAGCCCCGCGCCGCAGCCGATATCAAGCGCCGCCCTGTCCGCCAGCGGCCGCGCTGCGCCGCGCGCGTCGGGCCAATGGGCATCGATCGCGTCCCGGATGAAGGCAAGGCGCACCGGGTTCACCTGATGCAGGCTCGCCATCGGCCCTTTCGGATTCCACCAGTCGCGCGCCAGCCCGGCGAAAAATTCCGCTTCCCCGGGACGGATGGTTACATTCGATACGTTTGCGTTTCCCATGATCCGCCCTTAACAGCCGCCGCGAACACTCACCAGCAGGAGCTTATCCTTGGCCCGCATCGTGATGAAATTCGGCGGCACCTCGATGGCCGGAACAGAGCGCATCCGCCGCGTCGCCAACATCGTGCGCGCCCAGGCGGCGCGCGGCGATCAGGTGGCGGTGGTGGTCAGCGCGATGGCGGGGGAGACCGACCGGCTGGTGAACTTCTGCCGCGAAGCCAATCCGCTCTATGATCCGGCCGAATATGACGTGGTGGTCGCCAGCGGCGAACAGGTGACGAGCGGCTTGCTGGCGCTGACCCTGCAAGCGCTCGGCTGCAAGGCACGCAGCTGGCTCGGCTGGCAATTGCCGATCCGCACGATCGAGGCCCATGCCAAGGCCCGGGTCGAATCGATCAATTCCCACGCGCTGATCGCCGCGATGGAAGCGGGCGAGATCGCGGTCATCCCCGGCTTTCAGGGCCTGTCAGCGGACAATCGCGTCACCACGCTGGGCCGCGGCGGCTCCGACACCTCGGCGGTGGCGGTGGCGGCGGCGATCAAGGCCGACCGCTGCGACATCTACACCGATGTCGACGGGGTCTACACCACCGATCCGCGGATCGTCGCCAAGGCGAGAAAGCAGAAGGCGGTGACCTACGAGGAAATGCTCGAACTCGCCAGCGTCGGGGCCAAGGTGCTCCAGACCCGCAGCGTGGGCCTGGCGATGAAGGAAGGCGTGCGGGTGCAGGTGTTGTCGAGCTTCATCGGCGAAGGCGCACCGCCCGCCGATGAGCTGCCCGGGACCATGATCGTCTCGGACAAGGAAATGGACGAATTGGTGGAGAAGGGCCTGATGGAACGCCAGCTTGTAACCGGCATCGCGCATGACAAGAACGAGGCCAAGATCATCCTCACCCGCGTGCCCGACCGTCCGGGCGCGGTGGCGAACATCTTCGAGCCGCTCGCCGCAGCCTCGATCAATGTCGACATGATCATCCAGAACGTCGGCCGCGACAAGGGCGAGACGGACGTGACCTTCACTGTCCCCCAGACCGATCTCGCCCGCGCGCAGGCGCTGCTGGAAGACCGGCGCGCCGAAATCGGCTTCAACCGGATCATCACCGACAGCAAGATCGCCAAGATCAGCGTCGTGGGCGTGGGGATGAAAAGCCACGCCGGTGTCGCCAGCGCGATGTTCCGCGCGCTGTCCGATCGCGGGATCAACATCCAGGCGATCTCGACCAGCGAAATCAAGATCAGCGTGATGATCGACGAGGACGAAACCGAACTTGCGGTGCGCGTGCTGCACACCGCCTATGGCCTCGATGCGGTTAGCTGACGGGTAGCCCCTTCCGCCTGAATTAACCATTTTTGCCTACCCGGCCTTAACCTTTGCCGCCGGACAGTGCTGTGGATCGCCATCGCAAGCGGAGTCGCAGCCTCATGGCCATCAAGGCCCATCTTGATCAGCCCGCGCCCGGCAAAAGCCTGCGCGGCGCGGCGCGCCGTCCCCTGCGGCTGGACACCAGCGGCACCCTGCCCGACGGGCGCGAGGCCAATGTCACGATCCACAACATCTCGGCGGCGGGGCTGTTGCTCGAAACCCGCGTTGAGCTGGCGCGGGATGAAACGCTGGCGCTCGATCTGCCGCAGGCAGGCAGGGTCGAGGCGGCGGTGGTGTGGCGCAGCGGGGCACTTTACGGCTGCGCCTTTGCCGCCCCGCTCGGCGCGGGCGCGCTGGCAGCGGCGCAATTGCAGGGGCTGCCGGTGGGCGAACCGCCTGCCGCTGCAGCGCCCGCCGCGCGCCCCGGCCAGAGTGTCGGTGGCGGGTCGCTGGGCGTAAGGCTCAACCGCTTGCGGCGCGAGGCCGGGCTGACGCTGGCCGATGTCGCGCTGCGGCTCGGCGTAAGCAAGCCGACCGTGTGGGCCTGGGAAAAGGGCAAGGCCCGCCCCTTGCCCGAGCGCATGGCGGCGATTGCCGAAGCCCTAGGCGCAGCGCCCGAGGATCTGGCCGAAGCCGGCACCCCCAATGCCGATGTGACCGCACTGGTCACCGAATGCCGCCAGCGCATCGCCGAGGCCTGCGGCACCACGCCGGCTGCAGTGCGGATCATGATCGAGCTGTAGTCCCGGCACATCAGGCTGGTGAGGCTATCCACGCGCTGGATTTGCCCAGGCACCGCCCCGGCCCAGCCCATGGCCAATGAGTCACGCTCATCGCGCATTGGCGCAATCAGCGGCGGTTCCTACGACTAGAAGCGGCTACTTACCGCGTCCAATACGTGTGGAACTGCTGGCCGCATTGAAAAATATGGTAAATGAGGCCTGGAGGTGATTCGTTTTTTAGTCTGGTAAATTTACATAACTAACAAAATCAAGATTCGATTTCGGGGAAACAGGGGAAATGTTTTTCCGAAAATACTTTCGTTAGTTTCCAAGTAAATCTGACTAAGAGCGAGTTGGCGAATCTTTCGTTGGACCGCTGGGGCGCTGTCGGTATGAAAATTGGGCTGAGTGACCTTGAAGGCCGCGTGTTGCATGGCCTGATCGAAGAAGCGTCGGGCGATATCGTGATCCGGATCGACCGGCGCGGGTTTATCGTTCACGCATCGGGCGGTATCGTCGAACTGGGGCTCGATATCGGCGCGACACTGCTGCTCCCCCACATCACCGATCTGGCCCAGCCCGATCACGCCGCCTCGCTGGGCGAACATATCGGCGCGGTGCTGGCGGGCGAGGCGCGGCCCGGCTGGATCGAGTTTCCAGTTGCGCCGTTGACGCCGACCGAAGCCGCCGAGCCGCGCTGGTACGCGATCAGCCTGCGCCCGATGCACGATGCTGCCGATCCGGCCGGTGCCCCCGACGGAGCGCTGTGCCTGATGCGCTCGGTTCAGCGGCTGCGGCTGCTGGAGGGTGAGCTTTACCATCGCGCTGTCACCGATCCGCTCACCGGCCTTGCCAACCGCCAGGCCTTCTGCGCCAGTCTCAGGCGGTATCTCGCGGACGGCGGCGGGCAGATTCTCGCGGTGTTCGCGGTGGACGGCATGCGCGCCCTGCTGCTGCGCTACGGCCAGCGCACCGCCGACGAGGTGTTGTGGGGCTTTGCCAAGTTCCTTGAGACAATGGCGCTGCCGGGGCACGAGCTCGCCCAGCTCGACGGTGAACGCTTCGGTGTGCTGCTGCCGGAAAGGACCCTGCGCGCCGCGCGCGCATGGGCCGAGGACGTGGTGGAAACCTTCGCCTGCCTTGCCGCCCCTGCCTCTGCCCGCCCCCCGCAGCTCTCGGCCAGCGCCGGTCTTGCGCGGGTGGAATGCACGGTCGACTGGACTCTGCGCGAGGCGGAACTGGGCCTGGTGCTGGCGCGGGCCGGCGGCGGGCGGCAAGTGGCGATCGCGGGGCACCGGCGAGCGGCATAGCTGGACTCCCGCGTCCACCCCGCTAAACCCCCCGCATGAGCCAGATTGCCACCATCCTGCTGCTCGGTTCGGGCGAGCTGGGCCGCGAATTCGTCATTTCCGCCAAGCGCCTCGGCGCGCGGGTGATCGCCTGTGACAGCTACGACAACGCCCCCGCCATGCAGGTGGCGGATGCGCGCGAAGTGTTCTCGATGCTCGACGGCGCGGCGCTCCGGGCAGCGGCGGAAAAGCACCGGCCTGACCTGATCGTCCCCGAGATCGAAGCGATCCGCACCGAGATGCTGGCCGAGCTGGAACAGGAGGGCTTCACCATCGTCCCTTCCGCGCGCGCCGCGCAGCTGACCATGAACCGCGATGCGATCCGCGATCTGGCGGCGGGGGAACTGGGCCTTGTCACCTCGCAATACGGCTATGCCGCAAGCTACGCCGAGGCACAGGCTGTCGCCGAACGCATCGGCTATCCGCTGGTGATGAAGCCGGTGATGTCCTCTTCAGGCAAGGGCCAGAGCAAGGTCGACACGCCTGAGGCGCTCGAGGCGGCGTGGGACTATGCCGTGGCCAATATGCGCGGAGACCGCGCGCGGGTGATCTGCGAGGCGTTCATCGCCTTCGACTACGAAATCACCCTGCTGACCGTGCGCCACAAGGACGGCATCAGCTTCTGCCCGCCGATCGGCCACCGCCAGGAACGCGGCGACTACCGCGAAAGCTGGCAGCCCGCGGCCATGTCCGCCGCCGCGCTGACCAAGGCGCAGGACATGGCGGCCAAGGTCGTGATGGCGCTGCAAGGCAGCGGGCGTGGCTGGGGGCTGTACGGGGTGGAGTTCTTCGTCAGGGGCGAGGAGGTGATCTTCTCCGAACTCTCCCCCCGCCCGCACGATACCGGCATGGTCACGCTCGCGAGCCAAGACCTGAGCGAATTCGATCTCCACGCCCGCGCGGTCCTTGGCCTGCCGGTGCCAGGCACCATCGCCGCGCGCCCCGCGGCCTCGGCGGTGATCCTTGCCGAACGCGACAGCGACAGCTTCGCCTTCGAGGGGATCGCCGAAGCGCTGGCGCTGGGCGACACCGATGTGCGGATCTTCGGCAAGCCCGTCACCCGGCCCTATCGCCGCATGGGGGTGGCGCTGGCCCGCGCCGCGGATGCGCGCGCCGCCGTCGATCTGGCCATCGAGGCCGCCGCCGCCGTGCGGATTGTCTATTCACCGACAACCGACTAGGGCGCGCGCCATGAACACCTATCCCAAAACTGCCGCGCTGATGCAGCGCGGCACCGACTTCCTCGGCTGCGAAACCGCGATCCTGTGCGGCGCGATGAGCTGGGTGAGCGAGCGCAACCTTGTCGCCGCCATCTCCAACGCGGGCGGCTTCGGCGTGATCGCCTGCGGGGCGATGACGCCTGAACTGCTCGACAGCGAAATCGCCGCAACCAGGGCGCTGACGTCGAAGCCCTTCGGCGTCAATCTCATCACCATGCACCCCGCGCTGTTCGATCTGATCGCGGTGTGCCGCAAGCATGGCGTCAGCCATGTGGTGCTCGCCGGCGGCATCCCGCCCAAGGGCAGCGTCGAGGCGATCAAGGCCGATGATTCCGGCATCAAGGTGATCTGCTTTGCCCCCACGCTGGCGCTGGCCAAGAAGCTGCTGCGCTCGGGCGCGGATGCGCTGGTGATCGAAGGCATGGAGGCCGGCGGGCATATCGGGCCGGTCTCCACCAGCGTGCTGGCGCAGGAAATCCTGCCCGAGCTTGCGGCCGAACACTTGGTCTTTGTCGCCGGCGGTATCGGCCGGGGCGAGGCGATTGCCTCCTACCTCGAAATGGGCGCGGCGGGCGTGCAATTGGGCACGCGCTTTGCCTGCGCGACTGAAAGCATCGCCCACCCCGAGTTCAAGAAAGCCTTCTTCCGCGCCTCGGCCCGCGATGCGGTGGCGAGCGTGCAGGTCGATCCGCGCCTCCCGGTGATCCCGGTGCGCGCCTTGAAGAACAAGGGGACCGAGGCATTCACTGCCAAGCAGCGCGAAGTCGCCGCCCTGCTCGATGCGGGCGGGATCGACATGGCCGAGGCCCAGCTTCAGATCGAGCACTTCTGGGCCGGCGCGCTGCGCCGCGCGGTGATCGAGGGCGATGTCGAAAACGGCTCGGTCATGGCGGGCCAGTCGGTCGGCATGGTCACCAGGGAAGAGCCCGCCGCCGACATCATCGCCGAGCTGATGCGCCAGTGCGAGGCGGCGCTGGCGCGGTAGGATGGCGGCGCCGCTGATCCTCACCCTCGCCTGTGGCGACCGTCCGGGCATCACCGCGCGCGTCACCGGCTTCCTGTTCGAACGCGGCTGCAACATCCTCGATGCCCAGCAGTTCAACGACCGCAGCGCCGCGGGCGGGAGCGACCGCTTCTTCATGCGCGTGGTGTTCGACCCCAACGGCGCGACGCCTGAGGGCCTGCGCGCCGATTTTACCGCGCTGGCGGGCGCGTTTGCGATGGAGTGGAAGATGGCGAGCGAGGATCGCCCGCGCCGCACCATCATCCTCGTCAGCAAGTTCGATCACTGCCTCGTCGATCTGATCTATCGCTGGCGGACGGGAGAGCTGGCGATCGACCCGGTCGCAATCGTCTCCAACCACCCGCGTGTAAGCGCGATCCGGGTGGATATCGGCGACATTCCCTTCCACCACATCCCCGTCACCCCTGACACCAAGCCCGCCGCCGAAGCACAATTCCGCGCGCTGGCGGAGGCGACGGATGCCGAGCTGATCGTGCTCGCCCGCTACATGCAGGTGTTTTCGGACGAGCAGTCGGCCCATTTCGCCGGCCGCTGCATCAACATCCACCATTCCTTCCTGCCCGGCTTTAAGGGCGCGCGGCCATACCACCAGGCGCACGCACGCGGGGTCAAGATCATCGGCGCGACCGCGCATTTCGTCACCGCCGACTTGGACGAAGGCCCGATCATCCATCAGGATGTCGAGCGCATCACCCATGCGGATTCGCCTGAAGACCTCGTACGCAAGGGCCGCGATATCGAGCGCCGCGTGCTTGCCGAGGCAGTACGCCTGTTCGTCGAGGAACGGGTGCTGGTGAACGGTAACCGGACAGTGGTGTTCAGGGGTTAGGGGTGGTTCGGGGCTGATCGCTTTTCGCAGTTGCCGGGCCAGGCGGCGCCGCCCAGTGTGACGCGCATGATCGTCCAGCGTCTTGACCATGTGAACATCATCACCGACCGGCTCGCCGAAACCGCGCGGTTCTATGCCGAGCTGCTCGATCTGGAAGAGCGCGACGGGCCGCCGCCGCTCAGCCCGCATCAGGTGCGCTGGATGCATGACCACGCGGGCAACGCGATCCTGCACCTCAATTCGCTCGACTGCCCGCGCGCCTTTGACCGCGATGTCGCGCCGGGGGCGGAGACCGGCGCGATCCACCATGTCGCGCTGCGCTGCGGCAACTTCGATGCGGTGAAGGCGCGGCTCGATGCGCGCGGCGCCGATTACCGGATCAACGACCTCAGCTCCATCGGCCTGAAGCAGATCTTCACCGCCGATCCCAACAACGTGCTGCTGGAGCTGAACTTCTTCAGCGCCTAGCGGCGGGCGACCTTGCCTGCCCCCTCCAGCGCCTTGTCCTCGTTGGCACGCTTGATGACATAGGCGCGGATCGCCTCGATCTCCTCTTTCGACAAAGAGCCGGCAAAACTGGCCATGCCATTGTCCTTGAGCATGCCGCCGTGCACCACCGCAGCCCAGGCCTGCGCGCTTTCGAGCGAGCCGGCGCGGCGCAGATCGGGCAGCACGGTCGAGCCGACCG
>JBKBOH010000021.1:0-37210 GCA_046294975.1 Erythrobacter sp.
ATTCGTAATGATGGGGTCACGTGTTCGAGTCACGTAAGCGGCACCACCCACTCCCAAACCCGCCAGACTTGCGAGACCTTCGCATGATACGGCCGGTGTGGCCGGCATTTCTGCGGGCTTTGGCTCATGCAGGACTGAAAACAAGTCCGCGAGACGTGCGGGCCTAGGCCGTGAGGCCGGATTTCCGGCCACCGCCTCAGAGCGACGATTTGCTGACTTCGATCTGGCAGGGTGGGCTGGAGCGGGTGAAGGGAATCGAACCCTCGTCGTAAGCTTGGGAAGCTTCTGCTCTACCATTGAGCTACACCCGCGTGGAACGCGCCTGTGGCGTTGCCGGTCGGACGCGCGCTTGCCATGACTGGCTGCGGGCCGTCAACTGCTTCCTTGCGGATGGCCGCCGCCCAGTGCGAGATCGGCCCATACCGGCAGGTGATCCGAGGCGGTCGTGGCGAGCGCGCTGCGGTGGACGCCGCAGGCCACCATCACCAGCCGGTCGCAGTGCATGATCCGGTCGAGCCGGCCCACCGGACGACGGCTGTGGAAGCTCGGGCCACAATCGAGAATGCGGAAATGCCGTCCGAACTCGCGGAAGGTGCCGGACTGCGCGCGCCATTCGTTGAGATCACCCATCAGCACCGTGGGCCGCTGGCTGCGCGCCGCGGCGGCGAGCTGCACGATCGCCCGCGCCTGCCGCGCGCGCCACAGGCCCGACAGATCGAGATGCATCCCGAACACCGTCAGCGCGCCCACGGCGGTCCGGAGTGTCGCGGTCACCACCCCGCGCGGCTCAAGACAGGGAATGTGAAGGATGTCGTGATGGGTCACGGCGATGTCGCGCTTCACCAGGATCGCGTTGCCATGCCAGCCAAGCGAATCCTGCTGCACGTCGAGCGGGACAGGGACGTAGTCGGTGTGCCGCTCGATCAGCAGCGGCGGCAGGACGCTGCTGCGGAGTCCGAAGCGCCGATCCGCCTCCTGCAACGCGACGATATCCGCGTCGAGCTCGCCCAGCACCCTGAGGATCCGCAGCGGATTGCGCGCCCCGTCGGTGCCCACCCCCTTGTGGATGTTGTAGCTGGCAAGCCGGATGCTGGCAGACGGATGATCGGGCATGGAATGCTGGAAAATGGGCCAGAGCGTGCCGCGGCGCAAGGGCCGCTGCGCGCAACAATTGCACCATCGGGCGCGCGCAATGCCGATGGCTGGCCACCTGAGCCGGGCGGCAACATCCGACTACGCGCAGCCTGCCGCGCATGCGCGCGCCAGCACTTTTGAGGGGAGGAGCACCCCTTGCATGGGCCACGATCGGGGGGCATGGGGAAGACCAGACAGGAGACCCAAATCCATGCGTCAGATCGATCATTTCATCGTCGGCGAGACCCCCGCCCCCACCCGCAAGCACCAGGTCTGGAACCCTTCAACCGGTGAAGTGCAGGCGGAAGTCGCGCTCGGCGATGCCGCGCTGCTCGCCCGTGCGGTGGAAACCGCCAAGCGCGTCCAGCCCGCCTGGGCCGCCACCAACCCGCAGCGCCGGGCCCGCGTGATGTTCGCCTTCAAGCAATTGGTCGAGGCGAACATGCAGAGCCTTGCCGAAGTGCTCTCGTCCGAGCATGGCAAGACCATCCCCGACGCCAAGGGAGACGTGCAGCGCGGCCTGGAAGTGATCGAATATGCCTGCGGCCTGCCGCAGATCATGAAGGGCGAATATACGCAAGGTGCCGGGCCGGGGATCGATGTCTATTCGGTGCGCCAGCCGCTCGGCATCGGCGCGGGGATCACGCCGTTCAACTTCCCGGCGATGATCCCGATGTGGATGTTCGGCATGGCCTGCGCGGCGGGCAATGCCTTCATCCTCAAGCCTTCGGAACGCGATCCGAGCGTGCCGGTGCGGCTCGCCGAACTGTTCCTTGAGGCAGGCGCGCCCGAAGGCCTGTTGCAGGTTGTCCACGGTGACAAGGAAATGGTCGATGCGATCATCGATCACCCCGATATCGCCGCGATCAGCTTTGTCGGCTCGTCGGACATCGCGCAATATATCTACGCGCGCGGCACCGCGAACAACAAACGCGTGCAGGCCTTCGGCGGGGCGAAGAACCACGGGATCGTGCTGCCCGATGCCGATCTCGATCAGGTCGTCACCGACTTGACCGGCGCAGCTTTCGGCTCGGCGGGTGAACGCTGCATGGCGCTGCCGGTGGTGGTGCCGGTGGGCGCGGAAACCGCCGAACGGCTCAAGGAAAAGCTGCTCAAATCGATCGCCGGCCTGCGGATCGGCGTGTCGAGTGATCCCGACGCGGATTACGGACCCGTCGTCACGCCCGAACACAAGGCCCGGATCGAGCAGTGGATCACCACCGCGGAAGCTGAAGGTGCCGAGATCGTTGTCGACGGGCGCGGGTTCAGCTTGCAGGGGCATGAAAAGGGCTTCTTCGTCGGTCCGACCCTGATCGATCATGTCACCCCGCAGATGCGCTCCTATCAGGAGGAGATCTTCGGCCCCGTGCTCCAGATCGTGCGCGCCGCTGATTTCGAGGAAGCGCTGCGCCTGCCGTCGGAACACCAATATGGCAACGGCGTCGCGATCTTCACCCGCAACGGCCATGCGGCGCGCGAATTCGCCGCGCGGGTCAATGTTGGGATGGTCGGCATCAACGTGCCGATCCCGGTGCCGGTCGCCTACCACTCGTTCGGCGGGTGGAAGCGTTCGGGCTTCGGCGACATCGACCAGTATGGTGTGGAAGGTCTCAGGTTCTGGACCAAGAACAAGAAGATCACCCAGCGCTGGCCCGATGGCGGCGGGGATGGCTCCAACGCCTTCGTCATCCCGACGATGGGGTAAGACGCAAGCGGGCCTGCCTGAGGCGCGCGCCCTTCGTCCCGCCGCGCTTGTTGCACAAGGCTCGCCATCCGCGCTTGGCTTTTGCCCCCGCAAGCGGCTAAGGGCCGCGCGCTATGGTGAACAAGATCAAGGCAACCGCACTGGTGATGGCGGGCCGGCGTTCGGGCGTGCTCGATCCGCTGGCCGCACGCGCGGGCGTTTCGCAGAAGGCGGTGGTGCCGGTCAACGGCGTGCCGATGATCGAGCGGGTGGTGGCGCAGGTCGCCGCCTGCCCCGAGGTGGGCGATATCCGCGTGGTGGCGCATGACGAGGGCGAGATCGCCCGCCTGCCCACCATCGCCGCGCTGATCGCGCAAGGCCGCCTCAGGATGATCGAGGGGCGCTTCAACATCGTCGATAGCGTGTTCGCCGGGGCCGAAGGGGCGGATTTCCCGCTGCTCATCACCACCGCCGACAACTGCTTGCTGACGCCAGAGGGCTACAGCGAATTCATCGCCAAGTGTCTTGCGGAACAGGCCGGGGGCGCGGCGGCGCTGGCGCGGCGCGAGGATGTGCAGGCGGCCGACCCGATCGGGCAGAAGCGCTTCTACGAATTCCGCGACGGGGCCTATTCCAACTGCAACACCTATTGGCTCGGCAGCGCGGACGCGCTCAGGGCGGCCGAGATCATGCGCGAGGGCGGGCAGTTCATCAAATATCCCCGCCGCATCATCAAGGCCTTCGGCCTCATCAACCTGATCCGCTTCCGCATGGGCTGGGGCGCGAAGGAAAAATTGTTCGCGCAGATCTCGCGCCGCTTCGGGTTCAAGCTGGTGCCGGTGGTGCTGTCCGACGGGCATTTCGCCATCGATGTCGATAACGAGCGTACCTTTGCCGTGACCGAGAAGATCCTCAAGTCCCGCGAAGGCGATCGCACGGGGGGCGCGGCCTGACCCGGCCGGGGGCTTCGCGGGACATGCAATGAAGCGCCTGTTTTCCAACATGGGCTGGCTGCTGGGCGGGCGTGGGTTCAACGCCGTGCTTAGCCTCGTCTATCTTGCGCTGGCCACCCGCGCGCTGGGCACAGTCGGCTTTGGCCATTTCGCGCTGATTGTCGCCTTGGGTCAGGCGATAACGGGGCTGGCCAATTTCCAGACCTGGCAGTTCATCGTGCGCTGGGGCGCGAACGGAGACGGCGGCAGCGTTGATCCCGACAAGGCGCGCGAGGCGACCGGCTTTGCCATCGCGCTCGATTTCGTCTCGGTCGTGCTCGGCCTCGCGCTGGCCGGTGCGGTGACCGCCTTTGCACCCTATTGGCTGGAGGTGCCGCCCGATCTGCTCTGGCTCGCCTTCGCCTATTGCGCGATTTCGCTTGCCGCGATCCGCACCACGCCGACCGGCATCCTGCGCCTGCATTTCCAATATGCCCGCGCCGCCGGGGCCGAGGCGGTGCAGCCGGTGGTCCGCGCGGCCGGATCGGTGCTCGCCTTCGTGCTGATGCCAACCGTGACCGGCTTCATCATCGCCTATGCCGCGGCCGAAATTGCGGTTGCTGTTGCGCTGTGGCTGGTGGCGATGCGGGTGCAGCCGGTTTCGCTGCGCGCGGTCAGCCTCAAGGCGATTCCCGCGCGGCACAAGGACGCCTGGCGCTTTGTCGTCTCGACCAACCTTTCGGGCAGCCTTTCCATCGCCGGAAAGCAGGTGATGATCTTGGCTGTAGGCACCTTCGGTGGGGCGGCGTTGGCAGGCGGCTTCCGCGTGGCGAGCCAGCTCGGACAGGCGCTGGTCAGCCTCGCGCAGACCGTCTCCAAGGCGATTCTGCCCGAACTGGTGCATGCCCGCGAGAACGCGCTCGAGATCGCGCGGCGCATGGCCAATATCGCGGCGGTCGGCGGGGTGATCGCGGTGGTGACCGCGCTGGTGTTCGGGCGCATCGGCCTTGAACTGATCGCGGGCAAGGAATTCGGGGTGTTCTATTGGGCGATGGTGATCCTCGCCATCGCCGGGGCGGTGGAACTGGTGGGGGCGAGCCTGGAATCGCTGCTGGTCTCGGCTGGCAAGGCGCACGTCTCTTTCATTGTGCGCGCTGTGCCGACGCTACTGGCGCTGGTGTTGCTGGAGACCGCAATCAACTGGAACGGCGCCAAGGGCGCAGCCTTTGCCATGCTGGGATCAAGCAGCCTTGCGGTGATCGGCTTTTACATTGCGATTCTCAACCTCAGCCAGATCCGGCTGGTGGTCGAGCCGGGGGAAGAGGCCGACCCGGCCCCTTCCCCCGAACGGTGACCTAACCCTCGAACGCCAGCTTGGGCTTGCGCGCCGCTGCGGTCTCGTCGAGCCGTCGGCGCGGCGCGTAGAAGGGGGCCTGCTTCAAGGCTGCATCGCCTGCCAGCGCGCGTTCGACCACGCCGCGGAAAGCCGCAAGGAACTGGTCGATCGCCGCCTTGCTCTCGGTTTCGGTCGGTTCGACCAGCATCGCGCCGTGGACCACCAGCGGGAAATAGACCGTCATCGGGTGATAGCCCTCGTCAATCAGGCCCTTGGCGACATCCAGCGTCGACAGGCCATCGGCGAAGTCCTTGTCGCCGAACAGCGCCTCGTGCATGCACGGGCCGCTGGCGGCGAAGGGCGCGTGGAGAATGTCCTCCATGCTTCGCAGGATATAATTGGCGTTGAGCACCGCGTCTTCGGCCACCTGCTTGAGGCCGTCGGCCCCGTGGCTGAGGATATAGGTAAGGGCGCGAGTGAACATCCCCATCTGCCCGTGGAAGGCGGCCATGCGCCCGAAGCTGGGGCCGCGTTCCTCGCGGTTTTCCTCCTCGACGAGGTAGAAGGTGCCGCCTTCATCCCGGCGCACGAAGGGCAGCGGCGCGAAAGGGGCGAGCGCCTGTGACAGCACCACCGGCCCCGAACCCGGCCCGCCGCCGCCATGCGGGGTGGAGAAGGTCTTGTGCAGGTTGATGTGCATCGCATCCACGCCCAGATCGCCCGGGCGCACCTTGCCGACGATGGCGTTGAAATTGGCCCCGTCGCAATAGACGTAGCCGCCCGCCGCGTGGACGGCATCAGCGATCTCGCGGAAGTCCTTCTCGAACAGCCCGCAGGTGTTGGGGTTGGTGATCATCACCGCCGCCACGTCCGGGCCCAATCTGGCCTTGAGCGCGGCGACATCGACCCGGCCTTCGGCGGTCGCGGGGATATTTTCGACCCGGTAATTGGCGAAAGCGGCGGTGGCGGGGTTGGTGCCGTGGGCGCTTTCGGGCACCAGCACCACCGCGCGCGCATCGCCGCGGGCCTCGTGCGCGGCGCGGATCGCGAGGATACCGCACAGCTCGCCATGCGCGCCGGCCTTGGGGTTCATGGCCACAGCGGGCATGCCGGTCAGCTTGCACAGCCATTCGCCCAGTTGGGCAATCACCTCCAGCGCACCCTGCACCGCGTTCTGGGGGCTGAGCGGGTGGATGTCGGCAAATCCGGGCAGCCGCGCGATTTTCTCGTTGAGGCGCGGGTTGTGCTTCATGGTGCAGCTGCCGAGCGGGAAGAACCCGAGGTCGATCCCGTAATTCTGGCGCGACAGGCGGGTGTAGTGGCGCACGGTTTCAGGTTCGGTCAGGCCGACAAGGCCGATCGCTTCCGAGCGGTCAAGGCCGCCCAGACGGTTCGGCGCACCGGCATCGACCGGCGGCAGATCGACCCCGGTCACATCCGCGCGGCCGATTTCGAACAGCAGTGGCTCCTCCAGCATCAGCGCACGGTTGCCGGTGGTGGTTGCAGGGCCGCCCATCACGCCGCTTCGCGCGACCTGCATTTCGGGCTTCCAGCCGGACTGGTTGGGGGCGTTCATCACACGGTCTCCTTGATGCTGGCCTCAAGCTCTGCGGCGAGGCGCTCGATATCATCTTCGGTGGTGGTCTCGGTCACAGCGACGAGCAGCGCGTGCTCCAGCGCCGCGACGCCCGGATACAGGCGCCCCAGCGACACCCCGCCGAGCACGCCGCGCGTCGCGAGATCGCGCACGATCTGGCGCGCCGGCTTGCCGCCGAGCAGCAGGGTGAACTCGTTGAAGAAGGCATTATTGAGCACTTCCACGCCCGGCACCTTGGCCAGCCGGTCAGCCGCGAGGCAGGCGAGACGGTGGTTCTCGGCGGCAAGTTCGCGCAAGCCCCGTTCGCCCAGCAAGGTCATGTGCACCGAGAAGGCCAGCGCGCACAGGCCGGAATTGGTGCAGATATTGCTGGTCGCCTTCTCGCGCCGGATGTGCTGCTCGCGGGTCGAGAGCGTGAGCACGAAGCCGCGCTTGCCCTCGGCATCGACGGTTTCCCCGCACAGCCGGCCCGGCATCTGGCGCACGTGCTTGGGATCGCGCACCGCGAACAGGCCGAGGTAAGGCCCGCCGAATTGCAGGCCGACACCCAGCGACTGGCCCTCGCCCACCACGATATCCGCGCCCATTTCGCCGGGCGACTTGATCGCGCCCAGCGCCACCGGCTCGGTGTTGACCACCACCAGCAATGCGCCCTTGGCATGGGCGGCTTCGGCCACCGGGGTAAGATCGCTGATGCGCCCCAGAATGTCGGGATATTGCACCACCACGCAGGCGGTGTCTTCGTCGATGCGGGCGATCAGCCCGTCGAGATCGGGTTGGGGTTGGATCGCGGGCTGGGCATCGGCGATCTCGTCGCCGGTGAAGTGCGCCATGGTCTTGACCACGCTGGCATAGTGCGGGTGCAGCGCGCCCGAAAGCACCGCGCGCTTGCGGCGGGTCAGGCGGGTCGCCATGGCGACCGCCTCCCAGCACGCGGTCGAGCCGTCGTAGAGCGAGGCATTGGCCACCGCGCAGCCGTAGAGGCGTGCGACCTGGGTCTGGAACTCGAACAGCACTTGCAGCGTGCCTTGCGCGATTTCCGGCTGGTAGGGGGTGTAGGCGGTCAGGAACTCGCCGCGCTGGATGATGGTATCGACGCTTGCGGGCACGTGGTGTCGATAGGCCCCGGCGCCAAGGAAGAAGGGCACATCGCCCGCCACCAGGTTCTTCGCCGCCAGTGCCTTCATGTGGCGTTCGACCGCCATTTCGCTGGCATGCAGCGGCAGCCCGTGGATCGGGCCATCAAGCCGGGCGACTTCGGGCACGTCGACGAACAGGTCATCGATCGAGGATACGCCGATCTTGGCCAGCATCGCCTGCCGGTCGGTATCGGTGAGGGGAAGGTAGCGCATGGGCGTGGGTATCCGTGGCTGGTGGGTGAAAGGGTCAGGCGCTCAGGCGCGCCAGATCGGCAAGCGACCCGGCAAAGCGGGCCGGGCCGGTGTGAGTGGTGTGCATCCACGGCGCTGCCCAGACGCGGAATCCGGCATCGCGCGCGCGGTGGCAGAAGGCGTAATCATCGGACAACAGGTGCCCGGTCTCGGCATCGAACATCGGCTGGAACAGCGCGTGGAGATAGTCGCCCAGCCGGTTTTCGCTGCGATCCTGCGGATCGACTGGGTAGCGCAGCTCCGGGTGCCGGGCGCACAGGGTTTCAATCACATCGCGGCGGATCAGCATCAGGCCGGTGCCGATGCGTTTGAGTTCGAGCGGCTGGTCGAGCCGCACGCCCGCCGCCGGATCGAGCGCCTCGAGCGCAAACAGGCCCGAATAGCGCTCCAGCTCAGCCGGATTGCCCTCGGCCAGCCCCTTGACTGCCGCGGCGGCAACCAGCCTCCAGTTGACCTTTCGCTTGGGGCAGGGCGCGCCGATCACCGTCAGCCGCGCGTCGCTCTCGACCATCGCCAGCAGATCGAGCACCTGTTCGGGCACGAAACCGATATCGGCGTCGAGGAACATCAGGTGCGTCGCATCCGATTGCAGGAAGATGCCTGCCAGCATGTTGCGCGCGCTGTTGATCGAGGCGTTGTTGCTGAGGAAGGCAAAGCTCACCGCTATCCCGCGCTGCCCGGCCAGACCCGTCAGCCCGATCACGCCGCGCAGGTAATCAGCCTCGGCCCCGCCATAGAGCGGGGTCGCCACCATCAGGCGGACGGGAGCGGGCGGCGGCGCGGCGGTCACAGGCTCTCGACGAAGGCCTTGTAGGCGGCAGCGTCCATCAGCCCTTCGAGCTGACTGGCGTCGGCAATGGTCATCCGGAAGAACCAGCCCTCGCCCTCGGGCGCGGTGTTGACCAGCGCGGGGTCTTGTTCGAGCGCACCGTTGGTCTCGGTCACTTCGCCGTCGATCGGGGCATAGACATCCGAGGCGGCCTTGACGCTCTCGACCACCGCGGCGTCCTTACCCTTGGTGATTGTGGTGCCCACGGCGGGTAGTTCGACAAACACGATGTCGCCCAGCTGGCCCTGGGCATAGTCGGTAATGCCAACCGTGGCGACCTCACCGTCAATCTCGATCCATTCGTGTTCGTCAGTGAAATAGCGCATGAGTCAGCTCCCTCGGTAATAGCGGTGGGGTACGAATGGGGTGGGCGAGACGGTGGCGGCGAGGCGCTTGCCCCGCACCTCCACCTCGAGCGCAGCGCCGATGGCCGCACATTCGCTGGCGACATAGGCCATGGCGATCGGCGCTTGCAGGGTGGGCGAGAAACCGCCGCTGGTGACGGTTCCGACATGGTCAGCGCCGGCAAACACTTGCGCGCCCTCGCGTGCGGGCAGGCGGCCATCGAGCTTGAGGCCGATCCACTTGCGGCGCGTGCCTTGATTGATTTCGTGGATGATGCGATCCGCACCGGGGAAGCCGCCTTCCGTGCGACGGCGCTTGTTGATGCCGAAGGTGAGGCCGGCCTCGATCGGTGAAGTCTCGGGCGAGAGGTCGTGGCCATAGAGCGGCAACCCCGCTTCGAGCCGCAGCGAATCGCGCGCGCCGAGGCCGATGGGCTTCACTTCGGGTTCGGCGCAGAGCAGATCGGCCACTTCGGCGGCGGCTGCGGCGGGAAGCGAGATTTCAAAGCCATCCTCGCCGGTGTAGCCCGCCCGGGCGATGGTCACGTCATGGCCGGCGAGCTTGAACCTGCCGAACTTCATGAAGGTGAGAGTGCCCAGCGGATGGTCACCGGAGGCGTGGCGGGCGAGCGCATCAACGGCCTTGGGGCCTTGCAGCGCCAGCAGCGCGTGCTCGTCCATGTGGTGGATCGTGATGGCGTCCGGCAGCGCCTCGCGCAGGGTGCCGAGATCGTCCCACTTGGTTGCGCCGTTGACCACCAGATAGAGCGCATCGGGCCAGCGCGAAACCATCAGGTCATCAAGCACTCCGCCCGCTTCGTCGAGCAGCAGCGAATAGCGCTGCTGGCCGGGTTTGAGCGTCGACAGGTCGATCGGCAGCACCGCTTCGACCGCCGCGTCGAGATCGGGGCCGGACAGCAGCAACTGGCCCATGTGGCTGACATCGAACAGCCCGGCATTCTCGCGCGTCCAGTTGTGCTCGGCGACGATCCCTTCGTATTGGATCGGCATTTCGTAGCCCGCGAAAGGCACCATCCGCGCGCCCCGCGCGCGGTGCCACGCATCGAGCGGCAGCGCCGCAAGCGGCAGGTCTTCGAGATGGTTTTCGGCTTCGTGGTCGCTCACTTGAAGTCTTCCCCGCCAGAATACGACAGTCCAGCAGCACCCGCAGGCACTCCCGCATGACTGCCCCCTCTGTCGGGTGACCTGAGAGCTTCGGCGGGCCACAGGCGCGGCCAGCCTCCCCTTCGGTGGCCTCCAGCACGAGGCCAGAGGCGCTTTCCAGAGTGTCATGCAGCCAAGCGGTCCGGTGGCCTGAGAGTTTCCGGGGCGGTTGCTCCTTCGGCGCCTCTGCCCCGGAACGGAGCATCGGGCTCTCCCGCTTGCCTGCCCACGCGAGAATCACTTCGCGCGCGGAAGACGCATCTGCCCTGTCGCAATTGCTGCACCGCGTCAATCGGGGGAAGGGGCGGTTTGCCCGGTGCAATCGGATTTGCCTGTGCGGCAGGTGCCGATTAGGAACGACGGCGGGATGAATCTGACTGAAATCTACCTGATCGCGCTGACGATCATTTTCGCTTTGCCATGGCTCGTGTGGCGCGTGCTGCGTACCGATCACTGGGCACCCTTGGTGGTGGTGCAGATCATCGGCGGGATCCTGCTGGGGCCGGGCATGCTGGGCGCGGTGTTCCCCGATTACTACGCCTTCGTGTTCCGGCCCGAGGTCATCACCGCATTGAACGGGGTGGCATGGTGGGCGGTGATGCTGTTCGTGTGGATCGCGGGGATCGAACTCGACCTGTCCCAGGCGTGGAAGCACCGCCGCGAGACGGGCCTCACGGCGGGCCTCGCGCTCGGCGTGCCGCTCATCGCGGGCAGCATCGCGGCGGCGGGGATCCTGCAATATCCTGGCTGGCGCGGGCCGAACGGGCAATACTGGCAGGCGCTGCTCGGCATCGGCATGGCCTGCGCGGTCACTGCCCTGCCGATTCTGGTGCTGCTGATGGAAAAGGTCGGCATCCTGCGCGAACGGCTCGGCCAGCGCATCCTGCGCTATGCCAGCCTGGACGACATCGCGATCTGGGGCGTGCTGGCGATCATCCTGCTGGACTTCGAGCGGATCGGGCGGCAGGCGCTGTTCCTCGTCGGCTTTTCCCTGGCGGCGGTGGCCGTGCGCTGGCTGATGGCGCGCCTCAGCGAGGCTGACCGCTGGCCGGTGGGCCTGATCTGGCTGGCGCTGTGCGGGCTGGCAGGGGACTGGTCGGGGCTGCACTTCATGGTCGGAGCCTTCCTTGCCGGGGTCGTGCTCGATGCGGCGTGGTTCGGCCACCAAGCGATGGACCGCTTCCGCAATGTCGTGCTGCTGACGGTGATGCCGGTGTTCTTCCTTTCCACCGGCCTGCGTACCCGATGGGAAAGCGGCGGCCTTGCCGTGTTCGGCGTGGCGGCGCTGCTGCTGGTGGCAGCGGTGGGGGGCAAGCTCTTGGGGGTCCACATCGCCGGGCGGTTGCTTGGCTGGAGCCGCAGCGAGGCGCGCCTGATCGGCTGGCTGCTCCAGACCAAGGCGCTGATCATGATCATCTTCGCCAACATCCTGCTCGACAAGGGCATCATCACCCCCACCACCTTCACCGCGCTGCTGCTGATGGCGGTGGGCAGCACGATGCTGACCAAGCCCTTCGCCACGCCGCTGATCGCCAGGCTGGGCGAACGGGTGAAGGCAGAGGCCTAAGGCGCGCCCACCAACTCCCGTGCGCGCTTCATCAGCGCTTTCTCGCGTGGGGTGA
The DNA here is from genome assembly GCA_046294975.1 of Erythrobacter sp. Taxonomy (GTDB): domain Bacteria; phylum Pseudomonadota; class Alphaproteobacteria; order Sphingomonadales; family Sphingomonadaceae; genus Erythrobacter. The sequence continues at coordinate 12,034 of JBKBOH010000021.1, forward strand.
AGTTGCCGGTGTCCTCTCCGCCAACCGGAGGCGGGCTTTCGCTGGTGAAGTAAACAAACCCGACGCCGCGCGATGGTTCATACCACAGCCCCGACAGCAAGCCATAGGCCTCTCCGGGATGGCCGAGCCAGGGCTTTCCCGCATCGAACAGCGTGTCGTCGCATGGATCATCGAACCACTCGATCAGCTGCAAGCCAAGCCCATAGTGGCAGAACATTTGCGCGGCCCCGGTGCCGCCCTGAACCGGCGAGATGACGAGGCGTTCGAGGGTCCGCGGCTTCAGAAACTCCGCTTCCCCCCCTCGCAGCAAGGCCTGTCCGATTGTCGCCAGATCGACCATCCCGATCCGCACCCCGCCTTGCGGCGAAAAGATCGAGGCATTGGTGCCGGGGACGTAGGCGTCGAGGCTGCATGCCACGCCTTCTGCCACCGGGATGGCGCAGGCGGGTGGCAGACGGTCCGGCCCGTCCGCCGCGACTTCGCCGGTGTGACGGTAGAGGGTAACGGCCTTCGCCTGCATCCCGGCATCGCATAAGATCCAGTTAAAGCAGGCCTTTACGCCCAGCGGCGCGAACACCAGCCGTTCAACCAGCCGATCATAGCGCTCGCCCGACGCCGCTTCGAGCACGGTCGCGATCACGGGTGAGCCGAGGTTGGCATATTCAAACGCCGCCTCGCCGGGCTTGCCTGTCTCGCGCCATGCCGCCGGATCAGCGAGCTTGGCTTCCAGGCTTTCCCCGAGCGGGATCGAATAGCCTGCCTTGTCGCTCAATCCCGCGCGGTGCGAAAGCAGATGCGCGAGAGTAACCGGTGCGTCCGGGTGACGGGGCGAGCGCAGTCTCCAGCCGAGGTAGTGAGACACATCGCGGTCCAAATCGAGCTTGCCCTCGTCCGCCAGCCTGAGCGCGGCGAGCGCCATGATCAGCTTGGAGATCGAGGCGATCCGCACCGGATCATTCGCCGCGACGGCCCGGCCGCTCTCCTTGTTCGCCAGCCCCTCGACGATCAGCGGGCGCACGCTCTCGCGGTCGAAGACAACCACCACGGTCGCGGGCGGCGGGGCAGGCGGCGGCGTGGCCTGCTGCCCGGCAGCGGGGGCGGCGATGAACACCAGAGCGATGAGCAAGCGGCGGATCACGCCGGGTATCATCGCCGGCAATCCGATTGCGTCAATCGAGATTGGGCCTGAGCCAACGTTCGGCCTGCTCGATGCTCACGCCCCTGCGCCGCGCATAGTCCTCCAGCTGGTCGCGGCCCACGCGGGCCACACCGAAATACTGGCTTTCGGGGTGGCCGAAATAGAACCCGCTCACCGCCGCGGTCGGCCACATGGCGAAGTTTTCGGTCAGCGTCAGGCCGGCATTGGCGGGCGCATCGAGCAGATCGAACAGGATCGGCTTCAGCGAGTGATCGGGGCAGGCGGGATAGCCCGGTGCCGGACGGATGCCGCGATATTCTTCCCGGATCAGCGCCTCGTTGGTGAGCTGTTCATTGGGCGCATAACCCCACAGCGTGGTCCGCACGTGCTGGTGCAGGCTTTCCGCAAAGGCTTCGGCAAGGCGGTCGGCCAGTGCCTTGAGCAGGATGTCGGAATAATCGTCGCGGTCGGCCAGAAAGCGCGCCGAATGCGGCTCGATCCCGTGGATGCCCACGGCAAAGCCGCCGATCCAGTCGCCCGCCGGATCGATGAAATCGGCAAGGCACATATTGGCACGGTCGCGGCTTTTTTTCACTTGCTGGCGCAGGAAGGGCAGGCGCACGTGCTGCTCGGTGTCGGGCAGGTGGATGGTGACGTCATCACCATCGCGCGCGCATGGCCACAGGCCGGCCACGCCGCGCGCGGTCAGCCATTTTTCCGCGATGATCTTATCGAGCATCGCGTTGGCATCGGCGAACAACTGGGACGCGGTTTCGCCCACCACTTCGTCGGTGAGGATCGCGGGGTAATTGCCATGCAGCTCCCACGCGCGGAAGAACGGGGTCCAGTCGATGAAGGCTCGCAGCTGCGCCAGATCCCAGTCGGGGAAGACGTGAAGCCCTGGCTGTTCGGGCGGGGCGGGCTTGTCCGACAGGAAGGCATCGTAAAAATTGGCGCGCGCTTCCTCCAGCGGGAGCAGCACCGATGCGCTCTTGCCCGCGCGGGCATCGCGCACATTGGTGTATTCCTCGGCGACTTCGGCGACGAAGTCATCGCGTTGGGTATCGGACAGCAGCTTGGCGGCCACCCCGACCGCGCGGCTGGCGTCGAGCACGTGGATCACCGGGCCATCATAGGCCGGGTCGATCTTCAAGGCGGTGTGAACCTTCGACGTGGTGGCCCCGCCGATCAGCAGCGGCATGGTCATGCCGGCGCGCTGCATTTCTTCGGCCACGGTCACCATCTCGTCGAGCGAAGGGGTGATCAGCCCCGACAGCCCGATCATGTCGGCCTGGTTGTCGTTGGCCGCAGCAAGGATCGTCGGCCAGGGCACCATTACGCCCAGATCGATTACCTCGTAGCCGTTGCACTGGAGCACCACGCCGACGATGTTCTTGCCGATGTCGTGCACGTCGCCCTTGACGGTGGCCATGATGATCTTGCCCTTGGCCTTGCGGTCTTCCTCGGGCAGCAGATCCTTCTCGGCCTCGATATAGGGGATAAGGTGGGCGACCGCCTTCTTCATCACGCGCGCGGATTTTACCACCTGCGGCAGGAACATCTTGCCGCTGCCGAACAGATCGCCGACGACGTTCATGCCGTCCATCAGCGGGCCTTCGATGACTTCGATCGGGCGACCCGCCTGCTGGCGCGCTTCCTCGGTATCCTCGACGATATGCGCGTCGATGCCCTTCACCAGCGCATGCTCCAGCCGCCGCGCGACGGGCCAGCTGCGCCATTCCTCGGCGGCCTTCTCGTCCGCGACGTTCTTGCCCTTGTAGCTTTCGGCGAGGGTGATGAGGCGTTCCGTGGCGTCCGGGTCGCGGTTGAGGATCACGTCCTCGCAGGCTTCGCGCAAGAGCGGGTCGATCTGGTCATAGACGTCGAGCTGCCCGGCATTGACGATCGCCATGTCGAGCCCGGCGGGGATTGCGTGGTAAAGGAACACCGAATGCATCGCGCGGCGCACGGGTTCGTTGCCGCGGAAGCTGAAGGACAGGTTGGACAGCCCGCCCGAATAATGCGCGTGCGGGCAGATCTGGCGCAGCTCGCGCACCGCCTCGATGAAGTCGACAGCGTAATTGTTGTGCTCCTCAATCCCCGTCGCCACCGCGAAGATGTTGGGATCGAAGATGATGTCTTCGGGGGGAAAGCCCTCGGCCACCAGCAGATCATAGGCGCGCTTGCAGATTTCGACCTTGCGCTGCTTCGTGTCGGCCTGACCCGCCTCGTCGAAGGCCATGACGACCACCGCCGCGCCGTAATCCATGCATTGACGCGCGTGTTCGAGGAAGGCTGCCTCTCCTTCCTTCAGGCTGATCGAATTGACGATCGGCTTGCCCGAGACGCATTTCAGCCCGGCCTCGATCACTTCCCATTTGGAGCTGTCGATCATCACCGGGACGCGGGCGATGTCCGGCTCGGCGGCGATCAGCTTGAGGAAGGTCGTCATGGCATGGACCGCATCGAGCAGCCCTTCATCCATGTTGATGTCGATCACCTGCGCGCCGTTCTCGACTTGGCTACGCGCGACTTCGACCGCCGCGGCGTAATCGCCCGCCATGATCAGCTTCTTGAACGCGGCGCTGCCGGTGACGTTGGTGCGCTCGCCGATATTGATGAAGCGGGAGGAGGTGGGCTGGTTCACTTATGGTCTCTCGAAAGTCATCAGGCCGCCACGAAGGCCTCAAGCCCCGCCAGTCGCATCGCCGGTTCGCACGCGGGCACCTTGCGCGGTTCAGCGTTCGCCACCGCGCGGGCAATCGCCGCGATGTGATCCGGGGTCGAGCCGCAGCATCCACCCAGCAGATTGACCTGCCCGTGCGCGGCCCAGTCGGCGACCAGCCCGGCGGTGGTCTCGGGCGCTTCGTCATACTGGCCCAGCTCGTTGGGCAGGCCGGCATTGGGATAGATCAAGAGCAGCGTATCGGCGATCTGCGAGAGCACCTTGACGTGCGGGCGCAGCTGTTCGGCACCGAAGCTGCAATTGAGGCCGATGGTCAGCGGCCTGGCATGGCGCACCGCATACCAGAAGGCTTCCACCGTGTGGCCCGAAAGGTTGCGGCCCGACAGGTCGGTGAGCGTCATCGAGATCATCAGCGGAATCTCGCGGCCCGTCTCGCGCTCCAGCTGCTTGACCGCCATGATCCCGGCCTTGGCGTTCAAGGTATCGAACACGGTTTCGATCAGGATGAAATCCACCCCGCCTTCCACCAGCGCTTGGGCCTGTTCCTTGTAAACCGCGACCAGTTCATCGAAGGTGATCTCGCGGAAGCCCGGGTCTTCGACATCGGGGCTGAGCGAGAGCGTCTTGTTGGTCGGCCCGATCGCGCCGGCGACGAAGCGGGGCCTGCCGTCTTTTGCGGCATAGTCATCGGCCAGCCGGCGCGCGATCTGCCCGCTGGCGAGGTTGATGTCGCGCACCAAGTGCTCGGCCTTGTAGTCCGCCTGGCTGATGCGATTGGCCGAGAAGGTGTTGGTGCTCACCACATCCGATCCCGCCTCGAGATAGGCGCGGGTGATATCCGCGATCACGTCGGGCCGCGTCAGGGCAAGGATGTCGTTGTTGCCCTTCTGATCGGCGGGCAGGCCGAGCGTGCCGGCGTAATCGGCCTCGGACAGCTTGCGCTGCTGGATCTGCGTCCCGAAGGCACCGTCGAAGATCAGCACGCGCTTGGCGGCTTCGGTGAGGAGTTGCTGGCGGGCGCTCATGCTTCGTCTCCGCTGGGGCGCTTGCCGAGCAGGTGACAGATCGCATAGGCGAGCTCGGGGCGGTTGAGAGTGTAGAAGTGGAAATCGCGCACGCCCCCCGCATAAAGACGGCGGCACAGCTCGGCAGCAACCGTGGCGGCGACCAGTTGGCGCGCGGCGGGTTTTTCATCCAGCCCTTCGAACAATCCGTCCATCCACGCCGGGATCGCCGCCCCGCAGGCGGCGGCAAACTTGCGCGCCTGCGCCACGTTGGTCACCGGCAGGATGCCGGGCAGGATCGGCGCATCGATGCCTGCCGCGGCACAGGCATCGCGGAAGCGGAAGAAGGTTTCCGCCGAGAAGAAGAACTGGCTGATCGCGCGGGTGGCGCCCGCGTCCAGTTTGCGCTTGAGATTGTCGATGTCGGCCTGCGGCGAAGCGGCATCGGGATGGGTTTCGGGATAGGCAGCGACCGAGATTTCGAACGGCGCGATCGCCTTCAGCCCCGCAACCAGGTCGGCCGCACTGGCATAGCCTTCGGGGTGCGGCACGAAGGGCGCGCCGGGCGTGTTGTTTTCGCTTGGCGCATCCCCGCGCAGCGCGACGATGTGGCGCACACCGGCTTCCCAGTATTGCTCGGCCACCTCGCGGATTTCCGCCTTGCTCGCCGCCACGCAGGTAAGGTGCGCGGCGGCGGGCAGCTTGGCCTCGGCGATAATCCGCGCGACGGTGGCATGGGTGCGCTCGCGGGTCGATCCGCCCGCGCCATAGGTGACCGAAACGAAGCTGGGCGCCAGCGGCTTCAACTGCCTCACCGCGTCCCACAGCTGGGCCTCCATCTTCTCGTTCTTGGGCGGGAAGAATTCGAAGCTCACCGCGACATCGCCCGGCAGGCCGGAGAACAGCGGCGCATCGGTGGCGGTGCGGTATTCCTGAAGCTGGCTCAGGGTCGGGGTCATCGGGCGGTTTCCTTCGCGCAAGCTGGGGCGGAGGCGGGGGAAGCAGAACCGGCACGGCGGGTGCCGAGCCAGATCTTGACGGTGAGATCGCCGCCTTCGAGCGCGATCGGGGTGCTGGCGGCAAAGCCGGCATTACGCAACAGTTCGGCCATCTGGCGATCGGAAAAGCCGAGGCGGGCGTGCTGGTGCCGGTCGCGCAGTTCCTCGCGCTGGTGTGCGGCGAAATCGACGATTGCAATCCGCCCTCCGGCGCGGATCACCCGCGCCGCCTCGGACAGCGCGGGGGCGGGATCGGCGGCGAAGTGCAGCACCTGGTGCAGCAGCACCGTGTCGAAACTGCCATCGGCAAAGGGCAAATCGTAAAAATCGCCCTGCACCATCTCGATCCGCGCGGCGGGCAGGTGTTGCAGCTTGGCCCGTGCCACGCGCAGCATTTCAAGGTTCTTGTCGAGTGCCACTACCCGCTCGGCGCTGTCGGCAAAGAGTTCCGCCATACGCCCCGTGCCGGTGCCGATATCGAGCAGGTGGCCGAGCGGCGCCGCAGCCAGCGCCGCGACAAGGCGGCGTTCGACCTCGGCATCGGGACTGTGGAGCGCGCGCAATTCATCCCACTCGCTGGCATGGCGGGCAAAATAGGCCTCGGCTGCACTCTCGCGCGATTGGCGAATCGCGGCGAGCTTGCGCCGGTCGGCCTCGCACAGGGCGGCGAATGCGCCCTCCTCGGCCTCGGCCACCGCGAGCAGCTGCTGCACCGCAGCGATCACCGGCCCGCCCGCCTCGCTCTGGCGCAGGAACACCCAGCTGCCTTCGCGGCGGCGTTCGGCCAGACCCGCATCGCACAGGATCCCGACATGGCGCGAGACACGCGGCTGGCTTTGCCCCAGCACCTGCGCCAGCTCGCCCACCGCCAGTTCCATCGTCCCCAGCAGCCGCGCAATGCGCAGCCGGGTCGGATCGGCCAGAGCCTTGAAGATGTCCTCGATCACCATCACGGAGGGATATAAAGATATTTTTATATCTGTAAATCGTTCGCGTGCAGCGCAGGCGGAATGTTCATCCCGCGCCAAGGGCAAGGCCCGCGCGCTTGCCCAGCACCAGCCGGTTGACCGCCAGCGCCGCTACCACACTGGTGGCCAGCGTCACCACCATGAAGTGGATGTAATGCAGGGTAATGATGCCCTCGGGCTGCAGATAGAAGGTGTAAAGCCCGTAGAGCACCACGCCCCACACCACCCCGGCAATCGCCGCGCGCGATTCCACGCCCTTGAACAGCAGCCCGACCACGAAGGCTGAGAGGATCGGCATCGAACTCAGGCCGTTCAATTGCTGGAGCAAATTGATGATGCTGGTGGCATTGGCGAACACCGGCACCAGCGCGATCGAGCTGGCGGTGAACAGCACCGTCACCACGCTCGACAGGCGCCAGTGATTGGCGACAGGCGCGATGAACTTCGCATGGAAATCGACCGCATAGAGCCCGACCGCGGCGTTCATCACTGCGGCGGTGTGCGCGATCACCGCAGCGGCGATCATCGCGGCGAACACGCCCGACAGCCACGGTGGCAAGACTTCGCCCACCAACCGGCCATAGGCCGCGTCGTTGATGTCGCCGAACAGCTGGAAAGCGACCACGCCCGGCACCACCACGATCACCGGAATGATCAGGATCCGCACCACCGCTGCCGCCAGCACCCCCTTCTGCGCCTCGCGCACCGTAGGCGCCGCCATCGCCTTCTGGGTGATCGGCTGGTTGGTCGACCAGTAATAGATCTGGATGAAGATCATCCCGGTGAACAGCGTGGCGAAGGGAATGGGCGAATCCTTATCCCCGATCATCGTCAGCCGTTCGGGGGGAACGCCGCGGGTGATGTCCCACCCGACCGCGTCGAGTGCCAGCACCACGATCAGCACCGCGATTGCCAGCACGCCTATCCCTGAATAGGTCTCCATCACCGCCACCGCGCGCAGGCCCCCCGCAATGGTATAGGCCGCCGCGATCACCCCGAGGAACCCGGCCAGCACCAGCAGCGGCAGATCGATCCCGGCGGTCTTGAGGAACAGCGCCCCCGAATAGAGCCCGGCCGGCAGGTAGATGAGGATCATCCCGAACAGGAACAGCGCCGATACCAGCGTGCGGATCCCGCCCCCGCCATAACGCTGTTCGAGCAGTTCGGTGATGGTGGTCACACCCGCGCGGTAATAGATCGGCACGAACACGAAGGCGAGGATCAACAGGCCGACAAAGCCGCTGATCTCCCACCATGCCAAGAGCAGCATCTGGTTACCGTTCATCCCCACCAGCTGATCGGTCGAAAGATTGGTGAGCGTGATCGCGCCGGCCACGAACAGCCAGTTGAGCTTGCCCCCGGCGAGATAGACATCTTTTTGCGATCCATCATGCCGGTCGCGCCGGGTGGTCAGCCAGGTCGCCAGCCCGATCAGCGCGATAAGGCCAAGGCACACCGCGATCTGCACAAGGCTGGCGGACGACATGGTTTCAGGCATTCTCGCGCTTTCCCCTCTCGTTCAAGGCGGTTACAGCGCATCGGGGGATGCCGGGCAAGCCTTGGGGCGCGCTTCATCACCGGATGCAAAGGGGAGAAACGGGTTGGAATATGTGCGGCTCGATGGCGACGCGCTGACGCTGGTGTTCGCGCTGGAGCAGGGCGGCCCAGGCCATTGCGGCCCCGATTGCATCTATCTCGGCCCGCGCTTGCCGGAGGGCGAAGACCTTGACGCGCTTGCGACGATCAGTGCGCGCGGCCGGCACGAAAGCCAGCCCGATGTGCCGCCTCGGCCGGGCCTGCTGCCCGAGCGCAAGGCCGGTTGGAGCGGCACGCCCGCGATCCGGCTTAGCGACCTGCAAAATCCGCGTGCAGGAGAGCTTCCGACGGATTTGCGCCTGAGCGAGTGGCACGCGAGCCAATCGGACATCCGCCTTGGATGGCGCGACGCGGCGCTCGGCATCGGTGTCGAAGTGCACTGGCGCATCAGTGCGGGCGATGTCGTCAGGGCGAGCTGCCATGTCGCCAACAAGAGCGAACGGCATTTCACCCTCGCCGAGTATCCCGTGCTGATCCTGCCGATCCCGGCGCGCTTCATTGGCCTGACCAGCTATGCAGGCCGCTGGGCGGGCGAAATGCGCGAGACGCGCCGCGCCCTTGCCCCCGATGGCTACGCCGCCCGATCCGCCATCGGCAAACCCGGCTTCGGCGGCGGCAGCTGGCTCATGCTCGACGACCCTGCAACCGGTGAGGTGCTGGGCGCGCATCTGGCGTGGAGCGGCGATTACAGCACCCGGATCGAATGCGATACGCAAGGCCAGGGCGATGGCCGGGCAGTGTTGCAGATGGCGATCGGTGGGGGCGCTGCGGGGTTCAGCCTGCCGGCGGGAGGCGCTCTTGCTGCGGCCGAGGCGGTGTTCGCCCTTGCCCCCGACCGCACGGCGCTGGCGCAGGCGTTCCACGCTCATCTGCGGACCGAAGTGCTTCCCGGCCGCGCCACATGGCCGGAGCGCAAGGTGCATTGCAATTCCTGGGAGGCGCTCGGCTTCAACCTCTCGCAAGACGCGCTGATGGCATTGGCCGAGGATGCCGCCAGCCTTGGCATCGAGCGTTTCGTGCTCGACGATGGCTGGTTCGGCGGTCGCAGGGATGACTCCACCAGCCTCGGCGACTGGCACGTCTCGCGCGAGGTGTTTCCCGCTGGCCTTGGCCCGCTGATCGCGCGCGTCCACGCACTCGGCATGGATTTCGGCCTGTGGGTCGAGCCGGAGATGGTCTCGCCCGACAGCGACCTCTACCGCGCGCACCCCGACTGGTGCCTGCATATTGCGGGCCGTGAGCGCCCGACGATGCGTGGCCAGCTGGCGCTCGACATGGCGCGGGCCGAGGTGCGCGAATATCTGTTCGCGCGGCTCGATGCGCTGCTGCGCGAATATCCGATCGCCTACCTCAAGTGGGATCACAACCGCGATCTTTTCCCGCTCGCCCCCGGTCAGGCGCAAGGCTTCTACGCGCTGCTCGATGCCCTGCGCGCCGCGCACCCGCAGGTCGAGATCGAGAGCTGTTCGAGCGGCGGCGGGCGGATTGACCTAGGCGTGCTCTCCCGCTGCCACCGCGTCTGGCCCAGCGATAACAATGACGCGATCGAGCGCCTGCGGATCCTCCCGGCGTGGAGCCAGTTTCTCCCGCTGGAAGTGCTCGGCAGCCATGTCGGCCCCTCGCCCAATCCGATCACCGGGCGCAGGCTGGCGATGGATTTCCGCGCCAAGGTGGCGCTGTTCGGGCACATGGGTTTGGAGGCCGATCCGGCGCGCATGAGCGAGAAGGAGCGCGCGTGCCTTGGCGCGCATATCGCGCTCTACAAGCACTGGCGCAGCGTGCTGCACGCTGGCGCGCTCCACCGCCTCGCGCACCCTGATCCGAATGTCACCGCGATGATGGTGACGCACAAGGGCAGGGCGCTGGCGCTGGCCGCCCAGACCGCGTTCTCGCCCGTGTTCGATGCCGCGCCCTTGCGGCTCGCGGGGCTGGTGCCGGAGGCGCGCTACCGGGTCACCCTGCCCAAACCGTGGCCGCCTCGGGCCAAGCACTATCTGGCACACCCCGATCAGTGGCGCAAGGGCCTCATCCTGTCGGGCAGGGCGCTGATGGGTCAGGGCCTCGCCCTGCCGCTCACCCATCCCGAAACCGCCTGGGCAATCGCGCTGGAGAAGCTCTCGTGAAACTCGGCTGCTGCTATTACCCCGAACATTGGCCGGAAGAATGGTGGGCCGAGGATGCGCGGCGGATGGCCGCCATGGGCCTTTCGCTGGTACGTATTGGAGAGTTCGCGTGGAGCCGGATCGAGCCGGAGCCGGGGCATTATGACTGGGGCTGGCTCGACCGCGCGATCGACACGCTCGGCGCGGCGGGGCTGAAGGTGATCCTCGGCACGCCCACCGCCACCCCGCCCAAGTGGCTGGTCGATCGCATGCCCGACATGGTGGCGATCGACGAACAGGGCCGCCCGCGCGGCTTCGGCTCGCGGCGACATTACTGCTTCAGCCACGAAGGCTACCGCGCCGAATGCCGCCGGATCGTTACCGCGCTGGCCGAGCGTTACGGACGGCACCCCGCGCTTCACATGTGGCAGACCGACAACGAATATGGCTGCCACGACACGGTGCTGAGCTTTTCCGCGGCGGCGGCGGCGGCGTTCCGGGGCTGGCTGGCGGCACGCTACGGCAGTGTGGACGCGCTCAATGCGGCGTGGGGCAACGTGTTCTGGAGCATGGAATATCGCTCCTTTGCCGAAGTCGATCCGCCGCACCTCACCGTCACCGAGGCCAATCCCGCGCACTGGCTCGACTATCGCCGCTTTGCCTCGGATCAGGTGGCGCGCTTCAACCGCGAGCAGGTGGAGATCCTGCGCGCGCATTCGCCCGGAGTGGATATCACCCACAATTTCATGGGCTTCTTCACCGCGTTCGATCACCACGCTGTGGGCCGCGATCTCGACGTGGCGACATGGGATTCCTATCCGCTGGGCTTTCTCGAACAGTTCTGGTTCTCGCGCGAGGAAAAGGCCGCCTATCTGCGGCAGGGCCACCCCGATATTGCTGCCTTCCACCACGATCTTTACCGCGGCTGCGCGAACGGCCGCTGGGGCGTGATGGAACAACAGCCCGGGCCGGTGAACTGGGCGCGCTTCAACCCCGCACCGTTGCCCGGCATGGTGGCGCTGTGGACGCTCGAAGCCGCCGCCCACGGGGCCGAGCTGACGAGCTATTTCCGCTGGCGGCAGGCCCCTTTCGCGCAGGAGCAGATGCACGCCGGCCTGCTGCGCCCCGACAGCAGCGAGGCCGAAGCCGCGCCCGAAGTGCGTGCGGCTGCCGCCGTGCTGGCCGGCATCGGCCCGCAGGCCACCCCGCAAGCGCCGGTGGCGCTGGTGTTCTCCTATGAGGCGGCATGGACGATCGCGATCCAGCCGCAGGGGCAATCGTTTCGCTATCTCGAACTGGTGTTCGAGGCCTATTCGGCGCTGCGCCAACGCGGGCTTGATGTTGATATCGTATCGCCCGATGCCGACCTTTCGGGCTACCGCATGGTGGTGGTGCCGAGCTTGCCGATCGTGCCGAAAGGCTTGCCCAAACGGCTCGTTGAACTTGCCTGCCCGGTGCTGCTCGGCCCGCGCTCGGGGAGCAAGACGGAGAGTTTCCGCATCCCCGAAGGCCTCGCGCCCGGCAGCCTGAAAGCGGCGGTCCCGCTTACCGTCACCCGGGTCGAGAGCTTGCGCGACGGGGTGGCGGAAAGCGCAAAGGGCTTTGCCGTCACCCGCTGGCGCGAGGATGTGGCAAGCGATCTGGCACCCGAACTGTGCGATGCTGCGGGTCGCGGGGTGGTCTGGCGCCACGGACACATCCGCTACTGCGGCGTCTGGCCCGATCGCGCGCTGCTGCGTCTGCTGGTCGGGCGCATGGCAGGCGAGGCGGGTGTCGCGCTGCTCGATCTGCCCGAAGGCATCCGCCTGCGCCGCAGCGCCAGCCACGCCTTCACCTTCAACTATGCGAGCGCGCCGGTGTTCGTACCGCACCTCGGCGAGGCGCTCGCCCCCGCCAGCTGGCATATCACGCCGCGTTAGAGCGTTTTCGAGCCGGGTGAAATCACCCGGCGACTCGGAAAACGCGGTAAAACAGAAGTCTAGAGCGGCCGGTCCGATGCAGTCGGCTCGGAAACCGCTCTAGCTGCCGGCCAGCAGGCGAGCGTAATGATCCCGCAGGGTCTCGTTGCCGAATTCGGGAGTGAGATCGGCGGAGTATTCGCCCGTCGCCTGATCGAGCACCAACATGCTTTCGGTCGCGTAGTAGCGCGCGATGCGGGCATATTCGGCTTTTTCGGCAAACCAGTCTGAAACGCCAGCGCCAAGGTTCAGCACCTTCTCGGCATAGGTGAACAGGCCGGGCGAGACAGACTTGAACCGCACCGGCTGGCCTGCCAGCTCGCACAGCAATGCGCCCTGTTCGCGCAAGCTGATCGCCGGGCCGGGGCCGCCGATGGGGAGGATGCGACGGCTGGTCGCGGGATTGTCGATGCACTGCGCGATGAACCGCGCCAGATCAGCGTCGCTGATCGGCTTGCAGCGGGTCAGCTCCCCATCGCCGAAGATCAGGAACGGCTTGCCCGCCTTCACCCGCCTCACCTGTCCGGACAGCGACTTGAAGAAGGCCGTGGGACGAATGATGGTGTAGGCCATGCCGCTTGCGATCAACTCCGCCTCGAAGGCCAGCTTGGCGTGCTGGAAGGCGAGCACGGGCTTCTGCACGCAGATGGCCGAAACGAGGATGAAGTGCCGCACCCCCGCAGCCTGCGCGGCCTCGAGCAGCCGGGCATTGACGCCATAGTCCACCGCCTGCGCATCCTTGGGCGCGCCAGTGCGCGAGGCGATGCAGGAGATCACGACCGCGGGCCGCGCCTCGGCCATCGCCTGTGCCAGCGCGCCGGTGTCGGCCAGCACGGCGCGTCCCGGGGTGATCACCGTATGGCCATCCGCCACCAGCCGCGCTGTCACCGCCTGTCCGATGGTGCCCGTTGCACCGGCAACAAGCACGGAGCGCAGGGGAGAGGGCGGCTGCGTCATCGGCGCGAGTTTAGCGCGGCGATCGGATCGGTCAAATGCCGTGCCCGCGCGCGCCCTACCTGCTGCCCGTTACATAAAGACACTGCCCTGTAACCCAACTGGCCGCGGGCGAGACCGTATAGGCCATGGCCGCCGCGATGTCCTCAGGAGTGCCGTCCGGACGTACGGGTCAGGTAATGCGGCGTGCCATCGGTGATGCCGCCCGCATCGGTCGCATCGCCGGCGAACGGCAGCGCGCGGCGGCACAACGCGGCAATCTTGGCTGCGACCGCAGAGGGATCGGCCTGGGTGCGCGAAACCAGCGCCACATCCGCCCCCGCCTCGGCCAGCGTAATCGCGAATCTTCGGCCTATACTCTTGGCCGGCCCGATCACCACGGCGACCTTGCCATCAAGCCGCAACCGGTCCACAAGGGCCATGCCGCCTTCCCCCCCCCGCGAGAATTGACGAGACAAGCCCAGGGGTGCCGCGCCATTCGGCCACTGCGCGGGTTCGGTTCGGCTGGCCGCGCGCTGTGAATTGAGCTGTGCCCTGCGCGCTCTGTTTCCACCGGTTTCCGACGGCCTGCCTGCCTGACGCGGCGCTTTTGCGGGTTATTCGCGGATGCGCCTGGCCTTGCCGAGCGCCTGCGCGCTGATGTCCGCGCGGTGGAATGGCAGGCGGTGCCAGCGCTTTTCGGCATAGGCACGGGTCTGGTCGGCGTGGTGGGGCGAGGCCGGGTCGGTTGACTGGCTGTAGCTGAGGATCGCATCCACCACCGGGCCCTTGTCGTCGAACCCGACGATCTGGATGTAGGACGAGCCATGCACCGGCACCAGTCCGCCGGCGGGCGAGGGGCGCGCGTCCTGATAGTTGAGCACACCTGCGGTGCCGGGGCCGCCATGGATAGGTATCGCCGTGCCGTTGACGATCCAGCGCTGCACCGTGCCCCACGGCGCATCAAGGGCGATGCCGGCCTGGTCGAGATCGTCCACCGCCGCGCCCAGCGTCGCCAGCAGCTTCTCGCCCTTCTCCCCTTCGGTGGCGAGATCGCGCGGGGTGTTCACCGGATCGGCCGGATCGAACGGGGTCGCCCACAGGTCATTGCGCGTGCCCAGCCTGGCCCACAGGGCGCGGAACAGCGCCGCCCCCTTGCTGCTGGCCTCGAACCGGCGATCCCAGCCCGCCAGCGCCGTACAGCCGCGCACGACGCTTTCGGTCGGCGCGGCCGCGCCCGCGCACAGCGCCAGCAGCGGAGCAACCGCCATGTCGGCCGCGAGGCTCTTGTTGCCGAACACCAGCGCCTGCGCGCGCGCATGATCGATCTTGCCCGCGGCCAGCAGCGCCTCGGTCTCGGTGAAGTTCGAACGGGTGCGCAAGGTGCGCGCGGTGCGATACTTGCCGAGGATCGGCGAAAGCTGGCGGTGCGGCATCGCCGGGTTGCTGATCCAGTAGCTGTCGTTGGAATTGGTCAGGTAGCTGCGCGCCATGGTTGCGGCCTGATCGCCCGCGGGCATCAATCCCGGCTCCGGCGTGCCTGCGGCCTTGTCCCAGTCGCAGGCCGTGCGGCTTCCATCGAGCAGCACGGCGAATTCCGCGAACAGTCCCGAAATCGGGGTCGCGCAGGCCTTGATTTTCTGCGCCGAAACATTGGGCACAGCGGTGACATCAGCATGAAGCGCATCACCAAAGCGGTCAGCCGCGATGGTGTTGACCCACGGAATGCCGAGCGTCTCGCTGACCGCCGCCTTGATCTCGCCCACGTTGCGCGCTTCGCCGATGCGGAGCCAGGTTTCGATCCCGCGCTGGTTGCCGCGGTTGGCGTCCTTAAGGGCAAAGGCATTCTGCGCGGT
The DNA here is from genome assembly GCA_046294975.1 of Erythrobacter sp. Taxonomy (GTDB): domain Bacteria; phylum Pseudomonadota; class Alphaproteobacteria; order Sphingomonadales; family Sphingomonadaceae; genus Erythrobacter. The sequence goes on from JBKBOH010000021.1 coordinate 27,273, forward strand.
CCAGGCGATGCCGCGGTCGGGGATGATGAACACCGGGCCGAAGCGGGTGGACCACAGCGTGCGAGTGACCGCGGGGGCACCTTCCGGCATGGGCACGCTGACGGTCTCGGCCGTCATTGCCTCGCTCTTGCCGTCGACCATGTAGCGGGTCGGATCAGCCGGATCGAGCACGAGTTGATAGAGCGTGAAGTGCCGTGCCTCGGTGACGGTATGGGTCCAGGCGACATCCTTGTTGAAGCCGAGCGTCGGCATCGGCGTGCCCGCCAGCCCGACCCCCATCACGTCATAGCCGCCCGGGCCCTTCACATGCATCTGCCAGAAACGGCTGGGCCCGTTCCACGGGAAGTGCGGATTGCCGATCACCATGCCCCGCCCGTCAGCAGTGGCCTCGCCGCCGAAGGCCCAGCCATTGCTGCCCATGCCGAGCTCACCCGGCTTGGGCATGGCAATCGCGAGATTGGGCGGCGGGCTGCCGGGCGGGGCGGCGTTGGCGATCGCCGGGGCAAGGTTGAGCGAGCTTGCCAGCAGCATCTGCTTTTCGTTGAGGCGCAGCATGTCGTCGGTGGTGATCGGGCGCACCCACGCCTTGCCGCGGCATTCGGCGGGGATGCCGTCAGGCCCGGCATCGCGCAGGAAGCGGTTATAGCCCGCGACATAGCCCGCGATCAGATCCTGTGCGCGCGGGCTCAGCGTCTTGGCTCCCTCGCGCAGAGCGGGCAGATCGATCACCGCGCGGAAGAACACGTCGGACGAGAGGTTGTCGACCTCCTGGAACCCCAGCACCGCCTTGGCCTGCGGGCCGAAATGGCGTGAACGCTCGCCGGCCACGGTCGCAAATTCCTCGGCCAGCAGGCACAGATTGTCCTGTGCATAGGCATAGGCGACCCCGTAGCCGACCCCGCGCCAGTCGCGCGCCTCGATGTGCGGGATGCCGTAGGTGGTGCGGGTGATGGTCGCATCATAGCGATATTTGGCCTCGACCGCAGGGGCCGCCAGCAGGGCGGCGCAGCCTGCCGCCCAGATCCCGGTTCGCATCATCATTCCTCTCCCGCCCACCGTTATCCGGTTGTGGGAAGAAACCTATCGGGGTGCCGGGCAAAGTAAAGGGGCGCTTCGCCACATGGGCGAAGCGCCCCTCACGCAATCGGCCAGTGGGTGATCAGAACGCGGCAGTAATCGAAAACACCACGGTCGCATCCGAGATCGAATTGCCCCCCAGCGTGGCGAAGTTCGGGCGAATGAGGTTGGCTTCGGCTTGCGAGATGTCGGTATCGACATAGGCAGCCGACAGGGTCAGGCCCGAGACCGGCACGATGTCCACCCCCAGCGACCAGTCGAAATAGGTGCCGGTCGGCGCGATGCTGGTGCCGTTGGGGCCAAGGCCGGGGTTGCCGTCCGAATAGCCGATATGGGCCTTGAGGGTGATCGGCGCGCCGCTGATGCCATAGGTGGCATCGCCGGTGAGGTAGAGGTTGTCTTCCTTGTCGCCCGGATCGGCCGGCGCGCCGACGGGGAAGGCATTGCCCAGCGCTTCCTGCTTGGGCGCATAGGCAACGCCCGCCGTCAGGCCGAGGCTGCCGATGCTGCCCGAAAGCTTGGCGTAGAGTTCGGCAAAGTCGGTGGTGTCCGCGCCGCTCGGATACATGTACCACACGAGGCCGGTGTCGAGCGTGCCTTCACCCACGCTGAACTTGTAGCCCGCGATCAGATCGAGCTCCATGTTGGCGCCGCCGAAGGTGCCCCAGCCGGCGAGGTTCGAACCCCAGGCGCCGACATAGAAACCGCTTTCGTGGCTGACGGTGATGCCGCCCTGCACGGCCATGCCTTCGTCCGACTGCGAGACCCCGCGGAAGCGGTAGTCAGACGTCAGCGTGGCGGCGCCGGAGATGGTGATCGCCGGGGTGTCGTCTTCGGCCTTGCTGGCGCTGGCCAGATCGATCGGCGCGATCGCGCGCAGCGTGGCAAGATTTTGGTTTTCCGTAACGGCTTCCTGCCGGGCGGTGGGTGCGGTGGCTTGCGCCTCCCCGGCAAAGGCGGGGGTGGCAGGCGTGGCCGCAAGAGCGACGGCCGAGAACGCCGAGACAAAAGGGATGAACATAGGAACGCTCCATGAAGAGGATTGGATCGTTCCACCTGCGTGCCGCGCAGGGCCTGTTATCCTTGCCGAGCCACCCTGCAGGGTGGTGTCGTGCACGAATCTGGTTCCTGTCGCGCCACATAGCCATACAAATGTTGCAGCCGCGCACAAAGCTTATGTGAAGGCGCGGCTTCACATTATCAAATTGCGTGTCATGATTGCATCACCGGCACACCGGTGCGGCGGAAGCCAATCCGCCCTTTGCGGATGGCGATCATCCCCCGGCGCGCAGGCTCTCCATGTCGATCACGAAGCGATACTTGATGTCGCTGGCTTCCATCCGCGCATAGGCGGCCGCGATGTCTTGTATCGCGATCACCTCGATGTCGGGCAGGATGCCTTTCTCGGCGCAGAAATCGAGCATCTCCTGCGTCTCGGCCAGCCCGCCGATCCCGCTGCCGGTCAGCACCTTGCGGCCCAGCAGCACCCCGGTGTGCAGTTCGGGCATCATGTCGATCATCCCGACCAGCACCTGCACCCCGTCAATCCGCAGCAGGTGGAGATAGGGCGTGACATCATGGCGCACCGGAATGGTGTTGAGCACCATGTCGAATGTGCCGCGCTTGGCCTTCATCGCCTCCTTGTCGGAGGTGTTGAGGAAGGCGTGGGCACCGAGCTTTTCGGCATCGGCGCGCTTGCTCTCGCTGCGGGAAAGCACGGTCACTTCCGCGCCCATCGCTGCTGCGAGCTTCACCCCCATGTGCCCCAGCCCGCCAAGCCCCGCGACCGCGACCTTGCTGCCCGGGCCGACCTTCCAGGTGCGTAAGGGGCTGTAACTGGTGATCCCGGCGCACAGCAGCGGCGCGGCCTCGGCCAGCGGCAGGCTGTCGGGCAGCTTGAGCACGAACTCCTCGCGCGCGACGATCCTTTCGGAATAGCCGCCATAGGTGGGCGAACCGTCGCGCCGGTCCTTGCCGTTATAGGTGCCGGTCATCCCGCCCGACAGGCAGTATTGTTCGAGGTCGGCCTTGCAGTGCCGGCATTCCATGCACGAATCGACCATGCAGCCGATCGCCACCCGGTCGCCGATCTTGTGGCGGGTGACGCTCTCGCCCACGGCGCTGACGATGCCGACGATCTCGTGGCCGGGCACAATCGGATAGACCGTCCCGCCCCAGTCGTTGCGGGCCGCGTGCAAATCGGAGTGGCAGATGCCGCAATGGGTGATCTCGATCAGCACATCGTCAGGGCGCAAGCCCCGGCGCGTGATCTGCATCGGGCCGACACCGCTGTCGGGCGATGTCGCGCCGTAAGCTTTGGTGGGGTATTGGTTGGTTGCGGTAGCCATGCAACGTCTCCTGAGAAGTGCTGTATCGAATCCGCAGGGTTCGCAAGGGCGACTGCCCACCGGCCGCTGGCCGCCCCCGCGGAGGCATCGGCGAAGCCGATAAGCCGCGCGCGCAAAAAATTACTTCGGTGGCATCCGGATGGCGCCGTCGAGCCGGAACTGGTGGCCGTTGATGTAGCCGTTGCGCGCGATTTCCAGCACCAGCGAAGCAAATTCCTCGGGTTCGCCCAGCCGCTTGGGAAAGGGCACGCTGGCATTCAGTTGCGCCCACATCGCCGGGTTGCGGTCCTTCATCCCCAGCATCAGCGGGGTGGCGAAGATGCCGGGCATGACCGAGTTGACCCGGATGCCGAGGTCCATCAGATCGCGCGCCATCGGCAAAACGAGGCCGTTCACCCCAGCCTTGCACGAGCCGTAAATCACCTGCCCGATCTGCCCGTCCTGCGCGGCGACGCTGGCGGTGAGGATGATGCAGCCGCGCTCGCCATCGGCATTGAGCGGCTCGGCATTGGCCATGCCGAGCGCCGAAATCGAGGCGATGCGGTAGCTCGCCACCAGAATGCCTTCCGCCCCGAAGGCGAAATCCTCGGTCGGCAGGCGCTTGTACTGGCCGCTTTCCTTGTCCCAGCCCAGCGTCTTTCCGCGCCGGCTCGCCATCGCGCAATGCAGCGTCACGCGCTCCTGTCCGTGGGCGCTGCGGGCGGCGGCAAAGCCGGCCTCGACACTGGCCTCGTCCATGATGTCAACATGGTGGAAGGTGCCGCCGATGTCCCTGGCATGGGCCTCGCCCGCTTCGTCGTTGATGTCGAAAATGGCGACCTTCATGCCGGCATCGGCGAAGGCCTTGGCGCTTGCCTTGCCCAGCCCGCTCGCGCCGCCCGTCACCACCGCTGCCATGCCCGGTTCGATCTTCATCGCTTGTCCTCTCTTGCTGGTCTTTTGCCTGTTGCTAGGCGCTTGGGGCCTTGCGCGCTAGCTCTCCAATTTGCGGCATTTTCGCAACACCGGCGTGCGTCATCAAACCGTCACCACGCAGTCGCTCAGCTGTCATCAGTGCGGCCTAGGCGCGGCTTCGATGTCGCCCTCACCGACGGGCATCCAAAGGGGAATACCGCCATGATCCGCACCCATCTTCTGCTTGGCAGCGCCGCCGTAGCGCTGACCGCCGCCACTGCCGCGCCCGCCTTTGCTGCCGCAGCCGCCGAACCGGGGGCGCTTGCCGCCGCCGTTCAGTCGGGCAGCACGATGACCGAGACTGAGCAGAACGAGGGCGACAAGGTTCAGACCGCCAAGGAAATCGTGGTGCAGGGCAATATCGGTTTCCGCAACCGCTCCGAGGCGGCCGAACCGGTGCTGGTCTATGACGAGGAATATTTCCAGCGTTTCGAGCCGCTCACCGCAGGTGATGCCCTGAAGCGGGTGCCAGGCGTGACTTTCCTGTCGGACGTGATCGAGAGCGACGGGGCGCGGCTGCGCGGGCTTGATCCGGGCTACACCCAGATCCTCATCAACGGCGAGCGCGTACCGGGCGGCCAGTCCGACCGTTCGTTCTTCCTTGATCGTATCCCGGCCGAACTGATCGAGCAGGTCGAGATCGTGCGCTCCTCGTCCGCCCGCCGCACTGGTGATGCGGTGGCCGGCTCGCTCAACATCAAGCTGCGCGATGGCTTTGCGCTTGATGGCGGCTATATTCGCGCTGGCGGCCTGTTTTTCGATGATGGCAAGGTCAAGCCGTCGGGCGGTTTCTACTACGGCGGTGAACTGGCCGGCGGGCGCGTGCTGATCGGCGCCAACATCCAGGGGCGTTACAACCCCAAGGAAAAGCTGAGCCTGCGCTATTCGGATTCGCCGGAGAACAACCCCAATTTCGCTACGCAGAACTTCGTTAACCGCGAAGACCAGAGCGACGTTCGCAACGGCACCGATTACGCCTTCAACGCAAGCTGGGGAATCGAAACCGACACCACCAAATTTGAGCTGCTCGGCAATTATGTCCGTACCGAAAGGCTCGAAGACGAGCGTTCGTTCGAATATAATGATCCCACCGCAATCAACGGGCCGGTGCGCACCACCACAACCCCGGCGGGCAACCTGCTGACCGACAACGCCAACGTCAACGACATAACCACCGAAAGCTGGGCGGTGATCGCCAAGCTCAATCATGAATGGGGTCTTGGCGAATCCAAGCTGCGCGCCGGCTATGCGAGCTTCAGCGATTTCCAGGACGAGTTTGAATACGAAGTCGATTTCGATCGCAGCGCCCCGCGGTTCACTGGCGATCTTACCGTGCTGGATGTCGAGGATACCGAAATGTTCCTCAATCTCGAACATGCCTTCGAGTTGAGCGAGAATCTGGAATTCGCCGTTGGCGGCTTCATCCAGGACAAGGATCGCGATACCATTCTCCGGACTGTGCGCAGCCGCTTCAACCTGCCCGTGTCCGCCCGCGAAGGCTATGATCAGTTCAGCCGCAATCCGGGCGAATTCAAGCCAGCGAGCTTTCCGCCGTTCAATGACACGATCACCCGCATCGGCGAGACCCGCAAGGATCTCTATGCGCTGGTCGAGGGCAAGTATGACAACTTCACCTTCGAAGTCGGCCTGCGCTGGGAAAATACCGAGGTCGATATCACCGATATTCTGAGCGGTGTTACCATCAGCAATGACTATGACGAACTCCTGCCCTCGGCATCGCTGAAGATCGAAGTGGGCGATGGTCGCATTACCCTGTCGGGCGCGCGCACGCTGCGCCGCCCGCGCTTCGACTTCATCACCCCCGGCCTGCTCAGGCGCGAGTTGGGTGACAATGACTTCCTCGGCAACCCCTTGCTGCTGCCCGAAACCGCGTGGGGCGGTGATCTGGGCTACGAGCACAAGATCGGCCGGACCGGGGTCATCGGGGTCAACGTGTTCTACCGCGACGTGTCGAATCTCACCGAGCTGGCCACCGTGCTCGGTGCCAATGGCACGCCGGTGCAGGGTTCGGGAGGGCCGGGCACCTTCATCTACACCCCGCGCAACACCGGCAGCGGCGAGGTCTATGGGGTCGAATTCGACGCCTCCTTCAGCCTCGCCTTCATCGGCCTGCCGGATACTGGCGTGTTCGGCAACCTTGCGCTGCTTGACAGCAACATCACCGACGAGTTCGGCGAGCGGCGGTTCAATGACCAGTCGAAATATGTCTACAATTTCGGCGCCATCCAGAACATCCCGAGCTTCGGCGCGGCCTTCGGGGCAACCTATCGCAAGCAGGGCGAGGCATTTGGCCGTGTGGTCGGCCGGGAGGTCTTCACGCGCTACGGCGCTGACCTTGAAGTGTTCATCGAAAAGCGTTTCGGCGACAGCTTCACCATCCGCGCGGTGGGTTCGAACCTGCTCGACGGAACCAAGGACGAGGACTTCAACAAGTTCAATACCGTGGCCGAGCAGGTAAACCGCATTTTCGACGAATACGAACTCGAAAGTGAGCGCGCCGGGCCGGTGTTCCAGGTTGTCGCCCGATACGCGTTCTAGGACCACAAGCGAGGCCTTGATCCGATGGTCCGACCCTTCCACGGCTTCGCGCTGCTGACGCTGGGGATCGCTGGCGCCTGTGCCAGCGTCACCCCGGCGATCATGGGTGGGACCGCTGTCACCGTCACCGCTCAGGTCGAAACCCCGCCGGTCGGCACCGCGCGCGCGGATGCGGCGGATGATCCGGCGATCTGGCACAATGCGCTCAATCCCCCCGCCAGCCTCGTCGTCGGCACTGACAAGAAGGGCGGACTTTACGTCTATGACCTCAAGGGCACGCAGCAGAGCTTTCTGCCCACCCCGGGGCTCAACAATGTCGATCTGGTCGAGATCGCGGCGGGGCGCGTGCTGGTGGTCGCCAGTGACCGCAGCGATCTTAACACCGTGAACCTGTTCCTCGCGCTGCTCGACACCGCGACCGGCAAGCTCGCGCCTGCGGGCAGGATCGCGGTCGGGCCGGGCGAGGGTTACGGGATCTGCATGGTCGAACCCGCAGGCGGTGAGGGCATCATCGCCTTCAGCGCTCCCAAGAGCGGGACGATCTACCGCACTCTCATCACCCAGGTGAACGGGGCCTTCACCGGCGCCACCACCACGCTCACGCAGCTTGCCACCCAGACCGAAGGCTGCGTCGCCGATCGGCGCACGAACACGCTCTATGTCGGCGAGGAAGATGCCGGGATCTGGGCGATCGACATGAATAGCGGTGCCAAGCGGCTGGTCGCACCGGTCGACAACAAGCTGCTGGTTGCCGATGTCGAAGGCCTGGCGCTTGCGCCGGTGGGCGCGGACGGCGGCTATCTTGTCGCCTCCTCGCAAGGGGACAATGCCTTTGCCGTGCTGCGCCTGCCCGACATGACGCCGCTGGGCCGTTTCCGCATCGTCAAGGGTGCGCTCGGCAGCGTCGAGGAGACCGACGGCATCGCGCTCGACAACCGCGATTTCGGCCCCGACTTTCCCGGCGGGCTGTTCATCGCGCAGGATGGCATGAACGCTCCGGAAGCACAGAATTTCAAGTTTGTCCGCTGGGATGAAATTCTTGCCGCGCTGGAGGCGGCCCGGTAGACCGCCCGGCATGACTCACAGCCGCGCCAGTTTGCCCGATCGCCGCCGCTTCCTCGGTGCGACGGCAACCGCTTTTGCCGCGCTCGCCGCGAGCGGTTGCATGACCCGCAGCGGCGGGGCCGCCAGCGTCCGTCCGGCAGGCGGTTTTGCCGGCTACGGCGCGCTCAGGCCCGATCCGGCGGGGCTGATCGATCTGCCAGAGGGCTTTTCCTACCGGGTGGTCTCGCGCCTGGGCGACAGAATGGACGACGGCGGCACCGTGCCTGACCGCGCCGACGGCATGGGCTGCTTTGATCTGGGGAACGGCGAAATCGCGCTGGTGCGTAACCACGAATTGCAACCCCAGCACGATGCCGGCGGGCCGATTGCCAGGGGCTATGGCACGCGCGGCGGGGTGATCCTGCCCGGCGGCACCACCACCATCGTGCTCGATGCCGCGACGCTTGCCGTCAAACGCCAGTTCCGCAGCCTTGGCGGCACGATCCGCAATTGTTCGGGCGGCATCACCCCGTGGGGCAGCTGGCTGAGCTGCGAGGAGGCGCCGACCGGGCCGGGCCAGCCGCGCGGGGACGGGCTGGAGCAGGAGCACGGCTGGGTGTTCGAAGTTCCCGCGCGTGCGCGCGGGCTGGTGGATGCAGTGCCTTTGCGGGCCATGGGCCGCTTCAACCACGAGGCCGCGGCAGTCGATCCGGCCACCGGCATTGTTTACCAGACCGAGGATCGCGACGACGGGGTGATCTACCGTTTCCTGCCACGCGTGCCGGGCAAGCTCGCCGAAGGCGGGCGCTTGCAGGCGATGGTGATCGAGGGCCTCGCCGATACCCGCAACTGGAACTCCGCCGCGATGCCGGTCGGCAAGCCCTTTCGCGTCAGCTGGGTCGATCTCGACGAGGTTGAAGCCCCCAGGGACGACCTGCGCCAGCGCGCGGCCGGCAAGGGCGCGGCGCTGGTTGCGCGCGGCGAGGGGCTGCACATGGGCGAGAACGCGGTGTTTGCCTGCTGCACCAGCGGCGGGGCGAAGCAATTGGGGCAGATTCTCAAACTCACCCCCGGCCTCGCGGGCACGCCCGACACGGTCGAACTGTTCTTCGAGAGCGAGAGCACCGAACAGTTCAATTACGGCGACAACCTTTGCGTCGCGCCCAGCGGCCACCTGATCGTGTGCGAGGATCAGTACACCGAGGTGCAGGAGAACCACATCCGCGGGATTACCCCGGCGGGCGCGGCCTATAACCTCGCGCTGCTGCGGGCGCAGACCGAGCTGGCCGGCGCATGTTTCTCGCCCGATGGCAAGTGGCTGTTCGTCAACGTCTATTCGCCCACAGCCACGCTGGCGATCACGGGACCGTGGGCCGCCTGAGGGGGCTTTGGATACCTTCCTGATCTCGCTGCTGCTGGTGTTCGCGCTGGCGCTGGGCGGGCGCGATCAGTGGCTGGTGGCGCAACTGTCTGATAGGCTGGGGCGGCGGGTGCCACTGCTGCTGACCGGCATCGCCTGTGCCGCGCTGAGTGCGGTTGTTATGGCTTGGGCAGGCTCGGAGATTGCCACCCGGCTGCCGCGCCGGGCGGCACAGATGCTGGTTGCCTTCGCGCTGGCGATAGCCGCCTTCGAACTGGCCTGGCCAGCGAAGTTTGCTGCCCCGCGCGAGCCGACCCGTTCACTGGGAGCCGTTACCATCGTGCTGGCCGCGCGGCAGGTGGGCGATGCGGCGCGTTTTGCGGTGTTCGCCCTCGCCGCATGGGCCAGCCTGCCCGCCACCGCCGCGCTGGGCGGGGCAATCGGCGGGGGCGCGGCGATCGCGCTGGGCTGGTCGTTGGGCGGCGAGAGCCTCGCGCAGGCGCCGCTGGCGATCATCCGCCGGGTGCTGGCCGCAGGCCTTGTTGTTGCGGCGCTCTTCATCGGATTGAATGCTCGTTACCCCGCGCTCTAGAGCG
>JBKBOH010000022.1:0-35586 GCA_046294975.1 Erythrobacter sp.
ATTTCGGTCTGTGCGCCCTGTCTGACTGGCGCGCCGCGCGGATCGACGCGCAGGTTCATCGTCGCCTTGCGCCCGCAGTGGCACACGGCCTTTAGTTCCACCAGTGCATCGGCAATCCCCAAGAGCACCGCCGATCCAGGGAATAGCGCGCCCTGGAAATCGGTTCTAAGACCATAGCACAGCACGGGAATGCCGCCCTCGTCCGCCAGCCGCGCCAGCTGCCACACCTGTTCCTTGGTGAGGAACTGCGCCTCGTCGACCAGCACGCAATCGAGCGGCTCTGCCGCATGGGCGGCGCTGACCTCGGCCCACAGATCGGTGCCGGGATGGAAAAGGTGCGCCGCGCTCTCCAGCCCGATTCGGCTCCGCACCAGCCCGCCCGAGCGGCTGTCGAGCGCGGCGGTCCACAGCATCGTTCGCATCCCGCGCTCGCGATAGTTGAAATCGGCCTGCAACAAGTGAGCGCTTTTGCCTGCGTTCATGCTGGCATAGTAGAAATAGAGCTTGGCCATCGCGCCAGCCTAACCCTCTGCCGCCCGCCGGGCGAGACGGGATTGAACCTTTTGCCCGGTTGAAGCGTATAAGGAACACCATGCTGAACCCCGCTGCCTGTCGCCGGATGATCCTGCTGCCGCTGCTGGCGGCCTTCGCGCTCGCCAACACGGTTGGCGTGCCGCAGCGCTATACGCTCGATGCCGCGGCCAGCGATGTCTCGGCCAAGGTGCCGTTCTTCGGCCTCGCCAGCAAGACCGCGCGCTTTCCGCGGATGCAGGGGGCAGTAACAATCGTGCCGGGCGCGCCGGAACGCGCGCTGATCGATGTGACCTTCGATGCAACCGCAATCGAAGCACCCGACCGCGTGACGCTGGAGCGGTTGCGCGGCGACAAGTTCTTCTGGGTGGAGAAATATCCCACCATCCGCTTTGTCGGACGGTCGCTGAAGCTGTCCAGCCCGACGCGCGGCACCGTGTCGGGCGAGCTGACCGCGCGCGGCGTGACCCGGCCGCAGACGCTTGCCGTCACCTTCGATGCCGATCCGCTGGCGATGCAGGGCAAGCCGGTGAGCTTCACTGGCACCACCACCATCGACCGGCGCGCCTTCGGGATGAAGGCCTATCAGCTGATCGTGGGCAACAAGGTCGACATTACGCTGAAAGCACGGATGGTGCCGAGGTAGCGATTAATACTCTTCCTCGCCGAGGTCGCGCGCGACCTTGGGATCGCGCAGCAGCGCTTCGATCCGGTCTGCCTCGGCAAAGCTTTCATCCTTGCGAAACCTGAGCTTGGGCGCGAATTTGAGGCCGAGCCGCTGGGCGACCTCGCGCTGGAGGAAGGCGGTGTTCTGGCGCAGCGCATGGACGACATCATCATCCGCGATCTTCGCTCCCGCCGCCAGCAAGGCCTTCACATAGGCGGTCGCATGGCGCAGGTCAGGGGTCATTCGCACCTCGGTGACCGAAATGTTCGCCGCGCTGACCACATCATCATGCACCTCCCCGCGCGCGAGCAGTTCGGACAGGATATGCCGCACCCGCTCGCCCACCTTGAGCACCCGCACCGATTGCTGCTGCGCGGTGAAAGGCGCCTTGGCCATCAGCGGGTCATCCCGGTCTGATCGGGCGTCGGGCGCGGGGTGGGGATTGCGGTCGAGGTGGCGCGGGCGTGCAGCGTGCCGTCCTCGGCCAGAAGCTCGCCTTCAAGGAAGATCACCCGCTTTCCGGCGCGCACCACCCGGCCTTTGCCGATCAGCGGGCCTTCGGGGATCAGGCGGATCAGGCTCATGCTGATTTCCAGATTGAGCGGCGCCATCACGCCGCCGGTGGCCGCGACATAGGCATAGCCCATCACGTCATCGAGATAGCCCGCAACCAAGCCGCCCTGCACGCCGCCGCGCCAGGTGGTCATCTCGCGCTTCACGTGAAAGCGCATGGTCGCGGTCTGGGTGCTTTCGTCGAAGCTGACAAACTCGCTGCCGAGCAGTGCCGTGTGCGGCGACTGCCCGGCATCTTCGGGAAAATAGCCTTCCTCGCTCACAGCGTCCGCTCACGCTCCTCGACCGAGAAGACTTCGAGCATGTCGCCCGGCTTGATGTCGTTGGTATCTTCCAGCACCACGCCGCATTCGAGGCCCGCGCGCACTTCCTCGACATCGTCCTTGAAGCGCCGCAGCGAGGCGATCTTGGTGGCCGAGACAATGACATCGGCGCGGGTAAGGCGCGCAAACAGCCCCTTGCGGATCGCCCCTTCCAGCACCAGCAGACCGGCCGCCTTGTCCTTCTTGCCCGCCGGGAACACCTGCTTGACCTCGGCCCGGCCAACCACGGTTTCGATCCGCTCCGGCCCAAGCTCGCCCGCCATTTCCTTGGCAATTTCGTCGGTGAGGTGATAGATGACATCGTAATACATCATCCGCACATTATCGCGCTTGATCAGATCGCGCGCCTTGGCATTGGGGCGCACGTTGAAGCCGATGATCGGCGCTTTCGATGCGCCTGCCAGCAGCACGTCGCTTTCGGTGATCGCACCCACGCCGGCATTGAGCACGCGCACCTTGATCTCGTCGTTCGACAGGTTGTGGAGCGCGCCCACGATCGCTTCGACCGAGCCTTGCACATCCGCCTTCACCACCACCGGGAATTCGATGACGTTGGAGGCGAGGTTGTTGAACATCGTGTCGAAATTGGTGGGCGCGAGCGCGGTGCGCTTTTCCGTCGCCTTTTCCTGACGATACTTGGCAACCTCACGGGCGCGCTGTTCGTTTTCTACCACGGTGAGGATATCCCCCGCCGACGGCACGCCGCCAAGACCGAGCACTTCGACCGGCATCGAGGGGCCGGCTTCCTTGAGCTGCTGCCCCTTGTCATCGACAAGCGCGCGCACCTTGCCGCTTTGGGTGCCGACCACGAAAATGTCGCCGCGCTTGAGCGTGCCGCGGGTGACGAGCACCGTCGCCACCGGGCCGCGGCCCTTGTCGAGCTGGGCTTCGATCACGGTGGCCACGGCAGCGCGATCGGGACGCGCCTTGAGTTCGAGCAGTTCGGCCTGCAACCCGATCGCCTCGATCAGCTTGTCGAGTCCGGCGCCGGTCTTGGCCGAAACCTCGACATCCAGCACGTCGCCCGACATCGCCTCGACCACGATTTCGTGTTCGAGCAGGCGTTCGCGGATCTTCTGCGGGTTGTATTCGGGCTTGTCCGACTTGGTGATCGCCACGATCATCGGCACGCCGGCCGCCTTGGTGTGATTGATCGCCTCGATGGTCTGCGGCATCAGCCCGTCATCGCCGGCAACCACCAGAACGACGATGTCGGTGACATTGGCGCCGCGCATCCGCATTTCGGTGAAAGCCGCGTGGCCCGGCGTGTCGAGGAAGGTGATCTTCTGCTTGTCCTTGGTGGTGATCTGATAGGCGCCGATGTGCTGGGTGATGCCGCCGGCTTCACCCTTCGCAACGTCGGTTCCGCGCAGCGCATCGAGCAGGCTGGTCTTGCCGTGATCGACATGGCCCATGATCGTCACCACCGGCGGTCGCGGCCGCAAGGTTTCTTCCGGATCGGCATCCTCGCTGGTGTCGATATCGACATCGCTGGCCGAGACGCGGGTGATGTTGTGGCCGAATTCCTCGACCAGCAATTCGGCGATGTCCTGATCGATGGTCTGGTTGACGGTGACCATCATGCCCATGTTGAACAGCGCCTTCACCAGATCCGCGCCCTTTTCGGCCATGCGGTTGGCAAGCTCGCCCACGGTGATCGCTTCGGGCACGACCACGTCGCGCACCTGCTTTTCGCGTGGCTTGGCCTGGCCCCCCTGACCGCGGCGCTCCTTTTCCCGCGCGCGCTTGAGCGCCGCGAGGCTGCGCGCACGGCGGCCTTCGTCCTCGTTCAAGGCGCGGGTCACGGTCAGCTTGCCTGAGCGGCGATTGTCCTTGCCGGCATCGATCGGCGCGGCGCGCTTTTCCTCCTTCTTCTTGCCCTTGATTTCGGCGGCCGGACGCTTGGGCTCGGGCCGCTCGACCGGGGTAAAGCGGCGCGCTGCCGGGATGGCTTCGGTCCGCACAGCCGGTGCAGAAGTGTCGGTGTCGCTGGCGGCTGGAGCAGGCGCGACGATTTCCTCGGCGGCAGGCGGCGGCGCGCTGGCGGCGGCGGCGCGCTGCCTTTCGGCTTCTTCTTCCGCACGGCGGTTTTCCTCGGCGCGGCGGCGCTCCGCTTCCTCGCGCGCGCGGGCTTCGGCTTCCTCGCGCTTGCGCGCTTCCTCGGCCAGCCGCAGACGCTCTTCCTCGGCTTCGAGCTGAAGCCGCCTGACCCGCTCCTGCGGGGTCTCACCCACCGGAGCCGGGCGCGCGGGCCGTGGGGCAGGGGCAGGGGCAGGCGTGGCCACCACCGGCGCCGCGGACTGTCGGGGCGGCGGCGGGGGCGGCGGAGGTGGCGGCGGAGCAGCCGCTTCGCTGCCGGGCTTGCCGAGCACGCGGCGACGCTTGACCTCGACCACCACCTTGTTGGTGCGGCCATGACTGAAGGTCTGCTTGACCTCGCCCGCATCGACCGAGCGCTTGAGGCCCAGAGGTTTGCGGATGCGCTGGTTGTCGTTATCGTCGCTCATTATCGCTCGTCAGTCCTTCACGGTTTCGTCTTGTGCCGAACGGCCAGCCGCTTGGGGCCGATCGCTGTGGCCGGGCGTATCCCGACCGGAATTGTCCACCATGGTGCTCGCGCCATCGGGCAGGATGCCGCCGGCGACAAAGCGCGAAAGTCGGGAAACCGCCTGCCGCACCCGCGTTGCGGCGCGCATGTCACCGGCATGGCCGGCAACGCCGAGGTGGACGACATTGTCGCGGCCCAATGCCACAGACAAGGCCGTGCGGTCCAGAGGCAAGACCTCGCCCCGTTCGCCCGATCCTTCGGCCTCGCGCCCGACGCGCCAGGCCTGATCGAGCTTGCGTCGGCCATCCTCGCTGCTGTCGCTGGCGTGGAGCAGCGCCGCGAGCCGTCCGCAGCGGGCCTGTTCTTCGATCCGGGCCGAACCGAGCACGATATTGCCCGCACGCAGTTCAAGCCCCAGCCGGTCGCACAGGTGACGCGCCAGCGCCGCTTCGACCAGCGCCGGCAGATCATCGGGGATCACCAGGGTTGCACCCTTGAACGCGCGCAGCAGCGCCCGCTTCAAGCGGCCATCGGCAATCGCTGCCTCAAGCGCGCTGCGGTGCACGCCGATCCATGCGCCGCGCCCCGGAGCCTTGGCCGCCGGATCGGGCAACACCAGCCCATCCGGCGAAATCGCCAGCCGCACCAGCGCATCGCGCGCGTCATGCTCCCCCGAGAGGACACAGCGCCGCTCGCTCCCCGCGCCCGCGGGAAGCGAAGGCTCGACGATGGCGGACGTCAGGCGCTCATTGGGTGGAGTCCGCATCGGCGGCCTCCTCGACAGGTTCGTCTTCGAACCAGTGTGCCCGGGCAGCCATGATGATTTCGTTGCCCTGTTCTTCGGTGAGGCCATATCCGCCGAGCACACCGCCCTTGTCGGTTTCGCGCTGCGGGCGACGCAGCGGCGGACCGTCGGCATTGCCCCGCCGGCGCGGCGCTTCGCGCTTCTTGGCGATCAGTTCGTCGGTGGAAAGATCGGCCAGATCGTCGAGCGTCTTGATGCCCGCCTTGCCGAGCGTCACCAGCATCGCTTCGGTAAGGTGCGGGATTTCGGCCAGCGCATCTTCCACGCCCAGCTCGCGGCGAACCGTGCGATGCGCTTCTTCCTGCCGTTCGAGCGCTTCGAGCGCGCGGCTCTGGAGTTCCTCGGCCAGTTCCTCGTCGAAGCCTTCGATGCTCGCAAGTTCGGCGAGGTCGACATAGGCCACTTCTTCCAGCTCGGCGAAGCCTTCGGCCACCAGCAGTTGCGAAAGGGTTTCGTCGACGTCGAGTTCCTCTTCGAACATCTTGGAACGTTCAGCAAATTCCTTCGAGCGCTTCTCCGAGGCTTCTTCCTCGGTCATGATGTCGATCTGGTGGCCGGTGAGCTGGCTCGCCAGGCGCACGTTCTGCCCGCGGCGGCCGATCGCGAGGCTGAGCTGTTCGTCAGGCACCACCACTTCGATGCGGCCGTCATCCTCATCGAGCACCACGCGGCTGACGGTGGCCGGCTGGAGCGCGTTGACGACAAAGGTCGCGGTGTCTTCCGACCAGGGGATGATGTCGATCTTCTCGCCCTGCAGTTCCTGCACCACCGCCTGCACGCGGCTGCCCTTCATGCCGACGCAGGCACCGACAGGATCGATGCTCGAATCATGGCTGATTACGCCGATCTTGGCGCGGCTGCCCGGATCGCGGGCGGCGGCCTTGATCTCGATGATGCCGTCGTAGATTTCGGGCACTTCCTGCGCGAACAGCTTCTTCATGAAGTCGGGGTGCGCGCGGCTGAGGAAGATCTGCGGCCCGCGGTTGTTGCGTTCGACCTTGGTGATCAGCGCACGCACGCGCTCACCGACGCGGGCGGTTTCGCGCGGGATCTGCTGGTCGCGGCGGATCACGCCCTCGGCGCGACCGAGATTGACAATCACATGGCCGAATTCGACCGACTTGATCACCCCGGTGATGATTTCGCCGGCGCGGTCCTTGAATTCTTCATACTGCCGCTCACGCTCGGCATCGCGGACCTTCTGGAAGATCACCTGCTTGGCCGACTGCGCGTCGATGCGGCCAAGATCGACCGGGGGCAGCGGATCGACGATGAAATCGCCGATCTTGGCCCCCGGCTGAAGCTTTTCGGCCTGCTTGAGATCGACCTGCTTGAAGTAGTCCTCGACCTCCTCGACCACCTCGACCACGCGCCACAGCGTCAGATCGCCGGTCAGCGGATCAAGCTTGGCGCGGATGTCGTTTTCCGCGCCATAACGGTTGCGCGCCGACTTCTGGATCGCTTCTTCCATCGCCTCGATGACGATCGCCTTGTCGATCATCTTTTCCGAGGCAACCGCGTTGGCGATTGCGAGCAGTTCAGCCTTGTTGGCGGAAATGGCACTCATCAGTCATCTGCCTTTTCTGTCTCTTCGACGATTTCTTCAGCTCCGCTCGCATCCAGCGGGCGGGTGGCGGCAATCAGCGCGTCGGTGAGGACGAGCTTGGCCGAATGGATCTGGTCGAGCGGCAAGCGCACATCGCCTGCCTTGGCATCGGTGAGATGCACCCTGCCGCCTTCAAGGCCGTGCAGCAGCCCCTTGTTGGTGCGCTGGCCATCATAGCCCTTGACCATGACAATCCGCGCCTCGTGCCCCGCCCAGTTGATGAAATCCTTTTCGCGGGTCAGCGGACGATCAATGCCGGGCGAGGAGACTTCGAGGTGGTAGGCCCCTTCGATCAGCACTTCGCCCGCTTCCTCGGCCGCGTCGATCACGTCGGAGACACGGCGCGAGAGCGCGGCGCACTGGTCGATCACCAGCTGGCCGGTGGCCGGATCCTCGGCCATGATCTGGAGCGCCATGCCACCGTCGCCCGCTTCGGAACGCAGGAACGCGACGCGCACGAGTTCGAAGCCCAGGGCGGTCGCCTCGGGTTCGATCAGTGCCTTCAGGCGCGCGATATCGGCCATGCGTTCTCCGGTCAGGTGGCATTGTTGCAAGGCGGCTGGGGCCGGCCCCCGAAGGCGCCAGCACCCTAACCTTGTCACGACAATGTCGGGATAGATCGGCATTTAGGCGCGGGCGCGCAATTTGGCAAGAGCCAAGCGCGTGAAGGCCTGCGCGGCGCTGGCCGTTCAGATCCGGCTTTCCCCGCTCACCCAGCGTCGCACCTGATCGCGCAGGGCCTCGCGCTGACGGTGCGCGAAGGTCTCGGCATATTCTCGCACCGCCAGCACGGTGGCAACGGGCAGCGGCGCGTCGAAGGCCAGGCCGTTGATCCCTCCGCCCGCGCCGCGTTCGCGCCGGATGACTTCGGCAAACAGCTCGAAGCGTGCGACCTTGAGATAGAGGCACGTGCCCGGCGCGAGCGGTTCAGCAAGGCCGATACGGGCACCCGTGCACGACAGGTCGAGCAGGATGCAGCTTTGCGTTGCATGGGTCGAGACCATCCGCACCGGGATTGCCAATCGCAGGCGCGCGGCACCGCGCCGCCCGATCGGGCGGGGGATAACCGGCTCGGAGGCTGTCGCCGGAGCAGTAAGGGCCAAAGGCTGCACCATGATATGGCAGCCTGCCATCTTGTAGCGAAAAAGGGCCAAACCGCGCCCTAGGTGATCTTACGAGAGGCACGCGCAGCGCGGTTCAGCTTGCAGCGCTGTCCTGGCCTTCCATGATGCCATGCTTGCGGATCGCGTGGCGCAGCTGATCATAGGACAGGCCCAGTGCCCGCGCGGTCTGGCGCTGGTTCCAGCGGTGCTTGCCGAGCGCGTGTTCGAGAATCGCGCGCTCATGCGCGTCAACCGCAGCGCGCAGATCATCGACCGCATCGAGCCCGGCCGCGATTGGCGCGGCCACAGCGGCCGAACCGCCGGCGGCTGCGGGCGCAGCCGGCGCGCCACGATGGGCCGGCGGGCGCGGGCGCCAGGGACTGTCAAACGGATCGAACTGGACATGAGCAATGGGAAGATCAGGTTCGCCCCAGCGATAGACCGCGCGCTCAACGACATTTCGCAACTCGCGCACATTGCCCGGCCAGTCGTAATGCTCCAGCTGGTCCATCACGTGCGGTGCAAAGCCCGGCCAGCGGTCCCAATCAAGCTCGGCCGCCATGCGCCGCCCGAAATATTGGGCCAGCACGCCAATATCGCCCTCGCGCACCCGCAACGGGGGCAGAGTGATCACCTCGAAGCTGAGCCGGTCGAGCAGGTCGGCACGAAATTCCCCGCTGGCAGCGAGCGCCGGCAGATCCTCGTTGGTGGCCGCCACGATCCGCACATCGACCCGGATCGGACGCGAGGCCCCGATGCGGGTGACCTCGCCATATTCGACCGCGCGCAGCAGCCGCTCCTGCGCGCCCATGCTGAGCGTCCCGAGCTCGTCGAGGAACAAGGTGCCGCGATCGGCCTCTTCGAAGCGGCCTGCCCGCGCCTTGGTGGCACCGGTGAAGGCCCCGGCCTCGTGGCCGAACAGTTCGGCCTCGATCAGGGTTTCGGGCAAGGCCGCGCAGTTCATCGTCACCAGCGGCTCGTCCCAGCGGGAGGAAAGACGGTGCAGACGCTCGGCAATCAGCTCTTTGCCGGTTCCGCGCTCGCCGATCACCAGCACCGGGCGGTTCATCATCGCCGCGCGGCTGGCACGCTCGACCGCATCGAGAAATGCCCCCGACTGCCCGATGAACTGAGTCTCGTGTTTCACGCCCAACCTATAGTGAAATTTGCCAATGCTTGGCAATGAAAACCAACGACCCTGCGACAAAACCGCGCAAAACCCGCAGATTTTCGCCATTCCCGAAGTTTGGCACGGCGGTTGCTACATCGCTGGCAACATCACCGATTTACACTTTGGGAGGCCACAATGATCAACAGCAGCACCGCGCAAGGCCGCTTCTGGCGCACAAAGCTCGGACAGGCCGCGATCGCCAGCATCGCCGCGATGGTAATGATGATCGCGTTGTCCACGCAGATTCAGCCGGGCGCGGCCAACGCTGCCCCGGTCACCCATCCTGCTGCCGAAGGCGGCGCGATGGTCGAAATTGCCTGACATGGGTGATCCCTTTGACCCCCTCGGGCCGGAGCGCTCCGACCGGGATGTCCCCCCCGCACATGCTGTCGGCGACGCTCGCCCCACCCGCGTCGACCCCGGCAGCGATGCTCCGGCCCAACCCTCCCGCCTGCTGTCCTCTGGACGGATGTCGCGGCTCGACGCGGAAATCGAAGCCTTGCGCCGCAGTCCCACTCCGACGCAGTCTCAGGGACGCACCACCCCGCGTCAGGACGAGCGAGTCGCTCCGCTTGATCGGGTCAGTTCGTTTCTCGATGGAGTAGCCTTCATGGGCATTTTCAGCCGCACCCGCGACATCATTGCCGCCAATTTCAACGATATGCTCGACAAGGCGGATGATCCTTCGAAGATGATCCGCATGATCATCCTCGAAATGGAGGAAACCCTGGTCGAAGTCCGCGCCAGCGCGGCGCGCACCATCGCCGACCAAAAGGAGATGCACCGCCACTGCGTCAAGCTCGAACGCCTACAGGCCGACTGGGCCGACAAGGCACAGCTTGCCCTGTCGAAAGACCGCGAGGACCTCGCCCGCGCGGCGCTGGTCGAAAAGAAGAAGGCCGCCGACATGGCCGAACAGCTCAAGGCGGAAATCGCCGTGCTCGACGATGCCCTGCGCGCCTACGAGGACGATATCGCCAAGTTGCAGCACCGCCTGCGCGAGGCCCGCAGCCGCCAGACTGCGATCGCCGCGCGCCTCGAAAGCGCCGAGAACCGCGTCAAGCTCCGCACCCTGATGAGCACCGAGCGCACCGACGAGGCGCTGGCCCGCTTCGACCAGCTCGAACGCCGGGTCGACTATGCCGAGGGCCGCGCCGATGCCTTGCAGATCGCCGAAGGCAAGACCCCGTCGCTCGCCGATGAGATTGCGGCGCTCGCCGGTTCGGACGCGATCGATGACGAACTTGAGGCCATGAAGAAAGCGCTCGGCAAGGCCGAGGGCAAAAAGGGAGAATAGGCCATGGATTTCGATGTCGTAATCGTCATGGCCACGCTGTTCATCGGCTTGCCGTGGGTGATCCTGCACTACATCACCAAGTGGAAGACCGCCGCCACCATCACATCGGATGACGAGGTGCTGCTGGAGGAACTCTACAACCTCGCCAAGCGGCTCGACGAACGGATGGACACGGTCGAGCGTCTGGTTGCCGCTGACGATCCCGACTTCAGCCCCGCCCGCCGCCTGATCCCCGATCAGGAAAAGGACAACCAAAGCTTGCGCGAACTCGAA
Organism: Erythrobacter sp.; assembly: GCA_046294975.1. Taxonomy (GTDB): domain Bacteria; phylum Pseudomonadota; class Alphaproteobacteria; order Sphingomonadales; family Sphingomonadaceae; genus Erythrobacter. The sequence goes on from JBKBOH010000022.1 coordinate 10,898, forward strand.
CAGCTGATCGCCGAAAAGAAGGGAACGATGCGATGAACAGCCCCCGCACCACGCTTTACCGTGACAGTCACAATGCCAAAATGATGGGCGTGTGCGCCGGGATTGCCGAGTACACCGGGGTCAACGTGTTCTGGGTCCGGCTTGGCACCGTCGCACTCGCGCTTGGGCTTGGCTGGCCGATCCTTGCCTACTTCGTCGCCGGGTTCATCCTCAACAAGAAGCCGCCCTATCTCTATCGTGATGATAGCGAGCGGAAATATTGGCAGGGTATCCGCCAGAGCCCCAAGCGCACCGCCCGCGAAATCCGCGCCAACTTCCGCGACATCGATCGCCGTCTCGCGGCAGTGGAAGATCACTACGTCAGCAGCAACCCGCGCCTGACCGCCGAAATCGAACGGCTGGGCTGATTTGCGGATGACCTGAACAGGGGACGACACGAAATGGCAGGTGAAATGGCATTGATGATCCCGATCCTGGGCATTCTGCTCGGCTTCTTCGGGGTGTGGACCAACCACAAGGAAAAGGTCGCCAAGCTGCAAAGCAAGGCGGTCGCCACCGAAACGGCCGAGAAGGCCGCGCAATATGTCGGCCAGATCCAGCGGCTCGAAGACCGGGTGCAGGTGCTCGAACGCATCGTCACCGATCGCGGCTACGACATCGCCACCCAGATCGAGGCGCTGCGCGACACGCGCCGCGTCGATGCCGCTGAGCATGGCGAGGCTGGCGTGCCGCTCGGCCTGGAACCGAAAGAGCGCGCGTGATGGAGCCCGCCGACTTTCTCCCCTATCTCGGCTGGATCATCGGTGGCGGCTTTGCGCTGGGCGCAATGGGCATCCTCGCCTCGTTCCAGACCACCCGGATGAAGATCAAGAACGGCTACCCGCTCGAAGGCATGTGGGGCCAGTCGCTCAAGCCCGGTTCGGACGCACAAAACGCCCAGCGCGTGACGCTGCTGACCCAGGAAAACGCTGAACTGCGCGCCGAAATCGCCAGCCTCAAGGATCGCATGGCCAATGTCGAACGGATCGTCACCGATGGCGGCTATCATCTCGGCGCGGAAATCGACGCGCTGCGCGAACGCGCGCTTTCGAACCTGCGGGACAAAGGAGAGGCCTGATGCACGAGCAGGTCATCATCGCCATCACCATCATCGCGATCGCCCTGATCGCCGGCGTGACCCTCAACAATATCGTCGAAAAGGTGATGGAGGGCCGACGGCTACGCCACGACTCCATGCCCGCGGCCAAGCCGCAGGCGCCCGAAATCCGCCAGATCGCCGAGCGCCAACGAATGATCGAGGATCGTCTGCGCGTGCTCGAACGGATCGCCACCGACCGTGGCAATCTGCTGGCTGACGAAATCGAAGCGCTGCGCCGCGATCTGCCTGCGCCTGGCTTGACCGCCATCCGGGAGAAGGAAGCAACGCAGTGAGCAGTTGGGCACTCGTGGCGCTGGTTGCCATCGTGATGTGGGGCATTGTCGCCAGCATCCGCGCGCGGGCCGGGATCGTCGCCGACGAGGACGGCAACCCGAAGATTGCCCCGCGCGAGGACGGACCCGGTGCTGCGGAACGCGAAGCCGCGCGACGCGAACTGGCCGACCTCAAGGAACGGGTGCAGGTGCTCGAACGCATCATCACCGATGCCAACACCAGCGCGGCGCGCGAACAGGCGCGCATCGCGGCCGAAATCGAAGCCCTGAGGGCGCAGCCCCAGGCGAACGAGGGCACACGGGCGCTGCCCGAGGCCGGAAAGGAGCAGAGCGAATGATCACTGTCTTGCTCGACCCGACGCTGGTGCTGACCGGCGGGAGCCTGATCGGCCTCGTCGTGATTGCCGCCAGCCTGCTGCGCGCCTGGCAGGGCTGGCTCGATCTCAAGCGGCAGGAACTTGACCGCACCAGCGCGCGCCCGGCAAGCGATGACGGCGCAGGACTGGGCACCGCACGGATCGAACTGGCCGATCTCAAGGAACGCATCCGCAAGCTCGAAGCCATCGCCAGCGGTGTCGAGCTGTGAGCAGCGCGGGCCGTTCCGCCGCACAGGCCGAGATCGGCCTCGACAGCGCCATCGCGGTGGCGAGCTGCTGGAGCCTCAACAAGCCTATCCTGTGGGCAATCGTCCACGGCCCTTTCGGCTGGCTTTACGTGATTTGGCACGCCTTCACCCGGCCCGGGGGCTTGAACGGGTGATTGCCTCTTCCGTTTCGCGCGGGCGTTGCCTAACTGCGGGCCATGCGCTCCCTTTCCGACATTCTTGAGGAGTACGAATTCCTCGAAGGCGATGAACGCTACGGCCTGCTGATCGAGCTGGGCCGCAGTCTTGAGCCGATGCCCGATGCGCTCAAGACCGACGCGACGCTGGTGCGCGGCTGTTCGGCGGCGGTGTGGGTCTATCCGGCCGGCCATGATGCGGGCCGGCTGCATTTTCTCGCCGACAGCAATGCCGCGATCACCAAAGGGATCGTCGCACTGGTGCTCGCCGCGGTGCAGGATAGGCCCGCCGCCGAGATCGCCGCGATGGATATCGCCGCCGCGCTCGCGCCCTTCGACCTCAAGAACCAATTGTCGAGCAACCGCACCCAGGGCGTGCCCAACATGATCGCGCTGGTCCAGCAGCACGCCGCGCGGCTGGCTTCCGCCTGACAGGATAGAGCAATGGCCCACACTCCCGCCCTGCCCAGAATGCGCTCGTGGCTGTTTGCCCCCGGCGACAGCGAGAAGAAAATGGGCAAGGCGATCGCCAGCCCGGCCGATATCGCGCTGCTCGATCTGGAGGATTCGGTGGCGCCGGAAAACAAGCCTGCCGCGCGGCTGATGGTGTGCGCGCAGATTTCCGCCGTCGCCAAGCGCGCAAGGCTGTGGGTGCGGATCAATCCCGTCAGCACCGCCGACTGCATCGCCGATCTTGCCGCAATCATGCCCGCGCGGCCCGGCGGGGTGTTCCTGCCCAAGGCGGAAGGCGCAGGCGATATCACCCGCCTGCATCACTATCTCACTGCCCTGGAAGCTGCCAACGGCATCCCGCTGGGCCGCACGCTGATTGCCGCGCTGGTTACCGAGACAGCGGCGGCGATGTTCAAGACCGGCGACTATGCCGGTGACTATCCGGGCCGCGAGCGGCTGGTGGCGATGAGCTGGGGGGCGGAGGACTTGTCCGCGGCGCTGGGCGCGCGCGAACAGCGCGGGGCGAACGGCGAATACACCCACACCTATGAAATGGCGCGCAGCCTGTGCCTGATCGGCGCGAGCGCAGCGGGCGTGGCGGCGATCGAGACGGTGCAGCCCGAATTCCGCGACACGCAAGCGCTGGAAACGCGGGCGCGGCGGGTGCGCGCGCAGGGCTTCCGCGGGATGCTGGCGATCCACCCGGCGCAGGTCGATCCGATCAACGCGGCCTTCACTCCGAGCGCCGAGGAACTCGCCCACGCCCGCGCGGTGGTGCAGGCCTTCGCCGATCACCCCGGCGCGGGCGTGGTGGCATTGGACGGCGCGATGCTCGACCGCCCGCATCTGGCGCTGGCACAGCGGCTGCTGGCCGAAGCGGGCGACAATTAGGTTAAATCATTTTCCTACTTTAACCGAATGGGTCATTTTTGTGCGACTCGCAGCCAAGGAGCGCACCACATGGCCCTCATCGACGTTCTCATCGGTCCCATCGCCTCGATCATCGACAAGATCATTCCTGACAAGCAAGCGCAGGCGAAAGCCAAGCTTGAACTGATCGCGCTGCAGGGCACGCAGGAAATGCAGATGCTCGAGACGCAGCTCCAGGCGATCGTCGCCGAGGCCAATTCTGCCGATCCCTGGACCAGCCGCGCGCGTCCGAGCTTCCTCTACGTGATGTATATCCTGCTGCTCGCCGCGCTGCCGATGGGGGTGCTGAGTGCCTTCCACCCCGCCGCCGCCCGCGACATTGCGGCAGGGATGAATGCCTATCTCGCCGGCCTGCCCGAGCCGCTCTACGCGCTCTTCGGCACCGGCTATCTCGGCTACACCGCGGCGCGCCAGTGGGGCAAGGTCAAGGGGGTGGACAAGTAGGCTCGACAGGGTCGCGGGGCGCAGTCTAATCCTGCGCCCCATGAACAACCTCGTTTATGTCCTCAACGGCCCTAACCTCAATCTGCTCGGGCTTCGCGAGCCGGAAATTTACGGCACCACCACGCTCGACGATATCGCCGGGATGCTCGAAGACCGCGCCCGCGAACTGGGCCTCGACATCGAGATGCGCCAGACCAACCACGAAGGGATGCTGGTTGACTGGCTGCACGAGGCGCAAGGCCAGGGCGCGCGGGCGGTGTTGCTCAATGCGGCGGCCTATACCCATACCTCGATTGCGCTGCTCGACGCGATCAAGGCGATCAGAACACCGGTGATCGAGGTCCACCTGTCCGACCCCAAGACCCGCGAGCCGTTCCGTCACCTCTCCTATGTCGGCATGGCCGCGGCGATGACGGTGGAGGGCCACGGTGCGCGGTCATACCTCATCGCGCTCGAAGCCGTAGCGTCCGGGCAGGTGTGATCCGTCACCAGACTTTCACAATTTGCACCCTTTGCCACTTGCCAGCCGCAATTCGCGGCAATAGTCCCACGCGCCGAAGGGGCGTTTCACAAAACAAGGGACTTTCATGTCGAACGACGAGGGTAAAGACGGCGGCAAGCGCAAGGGAGGCATGAATATCGACACCGCTTTGGTGCGCGAACTGGCCGAACTGCTCAACGAAACCGGCCTGACCGAGATCGAGGTCGAGGATGACGACCGCAAGATCCGCGTTTCGCGTGGGAGCGTGGGGGCTGCTGCGCCGGTCTATGCCGCTGCGCCTGCGTCGGCTGCCGCGCCGGTTCCTGCTGCCACCGCGCCTGCTCCGGTGGAACCGGCTGCGCCGGCTGGCCCCGACCTCAAGAACGCGGTCAAATCGCCGATGGTTGGCACCTGCTACCTCGCGCCGGAGCCGGGCGCGGCGCCCTTCATCGCGGTGGGCAAACCCGTGAAGGAAGGAGACACCCTGCTGATCGTCGAGGCGATGAAGGTGATGAACCCCATCACCGCACCCAGATCCGGCACGGTCAGCGCGATTCTCGTCGAGAACGCCCAGCCGGTCGAATTCGACCAGCCCCTGGTGGTGATTTCCTAAAATCATGGGCATCAAACGCATCCTGATCGCCAATCGCGGCGAGATCGCGCTACGCATTCACCGCGCGGCCCATGAAATGGGGATCGAGACGGTGGCAGTGCATTCCACCGCCGATGCCGACGCTATGCACGTCCGTCTTGCCGATCATGCCGTGTGCATCGGCCCGCCGCCCGCGTCGGAAAGCTATCTCAACATCGCCAACATCATCTCGGCCGCCGAAATCGCGCAGTGCGATGCGATCCACCCGGGCTATGGCTTCCTGTCGGAGAACGCCAAGTTCGCCGACATCGTCGAAGCGCATGACATCATCTGGATCGGACCCAAGCCGGAACATATCCGCACCATGGGCGACAAGGTCGAGGCCAAGCGCACCGCGGGCGCACTCGGCCTGCCGCTGGTGCCGGGCAGCGATGGTGCGGTTTCCGATTTCGACGAGGCGAGGCTGATCGCCAAGCACATCGGCTACCCGGTGATCATCAAGGCCGCTTCGGGCGGCGGCGGGCGCGGCATGAAGGTGTGCGAGAGCGAGGACAAGCTCGAAACCCTGATGCAGCAGGCCGGCAGCGAGGCGAAGGCCGCCTTTGGCGATGCGACCGTCTATATCGAGAAATATCTCGGCAATCCGCGCCACATCGAATTCCAGGTGTTCGGCGACGGCAAGGGCAACGCAATCCATCTGGGCGAGCGCGATTGTTCCTTGCAGCGCCGCCACCAGAAAGTGCTCGAAGAAGCCCCCTCACCCGTCATTTCCGCCGAAGAGCGGATGCGGATGGGCGAGATCTGCGCCAAGGCCATGCGTGACATGGGCTATCGCGGCGCGGGCACGATCGAATTCCTGTGGGAAGACGGTGCGTTCTACTTCATCGAGATGAACACCCGCCTGCAGGTCGAACATCCCGTCACCGAGGCGATCACCGGGGTCGATCTGGTGCGTGAGCAGATCCGCATTGCCGAGGGCCGCCCGCTGTCGGTCGCGCAGGAGGATATCGAGTTCAAGGGCCACGCGATCGAGTGCCGGATCAACGCCGAAGACCCGTTCAACTTTGCCCCCTCGCCCGGCCTCGTCAGCTATTTCCATGCCGCGGGCGGGATGCATGTGCGGGTCGATTCAGGGCTTTATGCCGGCTACCGGATCCCGCCCTATTACGATTCCATGATCGCCAAGCTGATCGTCTACGGCCGCACCCGCGAGGGCTGCATCATGCGCCTGCGCCGGGCGCTTGAGGAAATGGTGGTAGAAGGCGTAAAGACCAACATCCCGCTGCATCAGGAACTGCTGCGCCAGACCGACGTTCTGAACGGCGACTATTCGATCAAGTGGCTGGAAAAATGGCTGGAGCAGCGCGAGGGCTAGCCGGCGGCTGTCCCTGCCGGCTGTTGCTGCACTGCAACAAAATTCCGCGATAATGATGGCCCGGCCGCGCTTTGGGGCATCCCGGTCGTTAGCCTGCGGCGTGCAGGCGGATGGAGAATATTCGTCCGCCCTCGCCCGTTAGCGGGTCAGGCACCACGCCTGCTGTGTGGAGGTTGAATGAACCGCAAGACCCAGATTGTCATCGTCGGCGGGGGCGCCGGGGGGCTGGAGCTGGTCCGGCGGCTCGGCGCGAAATACGGGCGCAAAGCCCATGACATCATCCTGGTCGACAAGAACCTCAGCCACATCTGGAAGCCGCTGCTGCACGAGGTTGCCGCCGGTTCGCTCGATGCCAATCTCGACGAAGTCGGCTATCGCGGGCACTGCTACCGCTGGGGTTACCGCTTCTTTCAGGGCAGCCTTGAAAACATCGACCGGAAAGCCAAGACGATCAGCCTCGCGCCCGTGATGGACGAGGACGGCAGCGAACTGATCGCGGCGCATACGATCCGCTACGATATCCTCGTGCTGGCGCTGGGATCGGTGTCCAACGATTTCGGCGTTCCGGGGGTGAAGGAGCACTGCCTCTACCTCGACAGCCGCGAGCAGGCCGATCGCTTCCGCACCCGCCTGCTCAACCACTGCCTGCGCGTCAGCCGGGCGATGATGACCAACCCGGCCGCCAACGAGCAGGTGCGAGTCGCCATCGTCGGCGGCGGGGCAACCGGCGTGGAGCTGGCGGCAGAACTCTACAACGCGGCCGGTGCGCTGCGGCATTACGGGCTGGAGGTGTTCGATGAGAGCCGCCTGCATGTCACGCTGCTCGAAGCCGGCCCGCGCATCCTGCCTGCCTTGCCCGAAAAGCTCGCCGCCGCCGCAGCCTTTGAACTGGGCAAGCTGGGCGTGGACGTGCGCCCGTCGGTGCAAGTGGTCGAAGCCCAGCCGCGCCGGTTGGTGACCAAGACCGGCGAGGTGATCGAGGCCGATCTGATCGTCTGGGCGGCAGGCGTAAAGGGTGCGGATTTCCTTAGCGGACTGGGCCTCGAAACCAATCAAAGGAACCAGATCCTCGTCACCGACACGCTCCAGACCACGGTCGATCCCGATATCTTCGCGCTTGGAGACTGCGCCAGCTACACCCCGCCCGGCGAAGATCGCCCGATCCCCCCGCGCGCGCAGGCCGCGCACCAGATGGCGAGCACGGTGTTCACCAACATCGTGCGGATGCAGCAGGGCAAGCCGCTGAAACATTTCACCTATCACGACAAGGGCTCGCTGGTTTCGCTGTCGCGCTTCTCGACCGTGGGAAGCTTGATGGGCAACCTGATCGGCGGGAGCATGGCGATCGAAGGGCGGCTGGCGCGGTTCATCTACACCTCGCTCTACCGGCTGCACCTGATCGGCATCCACGGCTGGGTAAAGGCCACGTTCCTGATGTTGGTGGGCCGGGTGAACCGCATCGTGCGGCCGCGGCTCAAGCTGCACTAGGGTGCCTGGACAAGGCGCAGCACCGGGCCGTGCTGCCCGTGATCATGCCGGGCCAATCGCTTCCGATGCAGCCATTGCCGGAGGCGCAGGTTGGGAGTTGCCTGGGCCAGCGCGTGGGCGTTCCAGTCAAGCGCGGCAAAGCCCCTGGGCCGGGGAGTATGTCGCCGCGACGCCTCGCTCACAACGGGACGCCAGGTTCCTGCTTGGCGGTGCGGATCGTCAGCGAGGTTTTCACGCTTTCCACATTGGGCGCGGGCGTCAGCTTGCCGGTCAGGAATTCCTGGAAGCTCTGAAGGTCCTTGCTCACGATCTTGAGAATGAAGTCAATCTCGCCGTTGAGCATGTGGCACTCGCGCACTTCGGGCAGCGCGCGCATGTGTTCCTCAAATTCGCGCAAGGACGATTCCGCCTGGCTCTTGAGGCTGACCATCGCAAACACGGTAATCGCAAAGCCCAGCTTGGACGGATCAAGATCGGCGTGATAGCCGCGGATCACGCCGTTCTCTTCCAGCCCGCGGACGCGGCGCAGGCAGGGCGGCGCGGTCAGCCCGACGCGTTGGGCAAGTTCAACATTGGTCACCCGGCCTTCGGCCTGCAGTTCCGCCAGCAGCCGGCGGTCGATGTCATCCAGATTGGCCACTCGGCAAATGCTCCCTATAGGCCCGCCCGTTCACCCGTCGGCAACGCCGCGCGCGCTATGATCCCAGAAGTAAGAAGCAGCGTGCCGGATGGCCCGCTTCGCTAATATTATTAGGTTTGCCAGCAATTGTCCCGCTTTGCAACGCACCTTGCGCGTCAGACTGTGACAATCGCGCTGTCCTGTTAGAAGATCGTGTCCTGTCCGCGTTACGCACTGGCGGGCCGGGGCAAAATCCGCCACCGAATCGCACGACGCGGCGCCGGTCGGTCCAAATTTCGGGAGTCCCTGCTTGTTCTTCGATGACCGCCTTGCCACCGTGCTGCGCCAGCGCGCCACCGGCGAGAGCGGATTGCGGACGCAATACCGGCAGTTGCTCGATCTGCTCGGCAAAGACCGCGTTCATCGCGCTGGCCCCCAGCACCACAGCCTTGTCGCCGCTGCGTGGCGCAGGATGGACGCGCTGGCCGAGGCTATTCCCGCTCCCGCGCGCGCCGCGATGATCCGCGAGCCCGGCTGGCGCTTCCGCAGCGCCGACCTCGCCGCGCATCTTGCCGACCAGGAGCCGGAAGTGGCCATGGCCGCCCTGTCGCGCGCCGATCTGGCAGTCGAGGACTGGACCGCGCTCATTCCGCGCCTGCCGGTGCGCGCCCGCGGGTTCCTGCGTCTGCGCCGCGATCTTCCGGTCGATGTCGAAGCGCTGCTGACGCGACTGGGCGTGCATGATCGCGGCCTCCCGCCGCCCGAGAGAGCCGAAAGCGAGGCGATGCCCGGCACCGCCACGCCCGCATCGCCGGCGCGGAGCGGGCCTAAGGCCGCGCCTCCCGCCCGCCCTGCTGCGCGCCGCCACGAGCCCGCACCCGCGCCGTTCGCCCGCCCCGACCGCGACGAGACCGGGCGCAGCGAGATTTCCGCTCTGGTCGAACGCATCGCCCAGTTCCGCCGCGAACGCAGCGAGAGCGCGGCCGAGAGCGACCTCTCCCCGCGTCTGCCGCTGGGCGAGTTGCCCGAATTGCCCGAGCGTCCGATCACCAGCTTCGCCTTTGCCGCGGATGCCGCCGGGCGGATCGAATGGGCCACACCCGAAGTCGCCCCGATGGTGATCGGGACACGGCTGGTCGGCCCGCACGCGGCCGGAACAGCGCCAGCAGAAGCAATCGGTCGTGCCTTTGCCCGTCGCCAGCCGATCATGGCCGCGCCTTTCGTGCTGTCGGGCGCACCCGCAATTGCCGGAGAATGGACGCTCGACGCGCAGCCCGGCTTCAGCCTCGAAGGCCATTTCACCGGCTATGTCGGGCGCTTGCGCCGCGCGCTCGGCGATGCGGCCGGCCCGCCCGCGCCGGCGGCGCGCGAGGCCGATCACATCCGGCAGCTGCTGCACGAATTACGCACGCCGGTCACGGCCGTGCAGGGCTATGCCGAGGTGATCCAGCAGCAATTGTTCGGGCCGGCACCGCACGAATATCGCGCACTGGCCGCCGCGATTGCCGCTGATGCCGCGCATATTCTTGCCGGCTTCGAAGAGCTTGACCGGTTGGCGCGGCTCGAAACCGGAGCGCTGGAGATTGCGCCGGGCGAAACCGACCTGGCCGCGCTGGTGCGGCGCACGATCGAACAGATCGCGCCGGTGCTGGAGACGCACAAAGCCGGGATCGCGTTCGATACGGCACCACCCGCCAGCCTGCTCATCCCTTGCGAGAGCGAGGATGCCGAGGCCTTGCTGTGGCGGCTGCTGGCGAGCATCGGCGCGGCCTGCGGCGAGGCCGAACAGCTGACGGCCCGGCTTGCGCCGGTGATCGGTCAGGGCCGCGCTCTGGCGCGACTGGCCTGCACGCTGCCGGCCGAGCTGGCCCGCGAGGAGGATCTGTTCGCCGCCACCGTGCGTCCGCCGCGCGGCACGATCAACGCCGGACTGTTCGGTGCCGGCTTTGCCTTTCGCCTTGCCCGCGCCGAAGCCCGCGCTTGCGGCGGAGCGCTGCAACGCGAGGGCGATGCGCTGGTGCTGACCTTGCCGCTCTTGACCGGCTCCGACACGCTGCCTAGCCCTGCTTCGGAACGCGCGGGCTAGGGCAAGCGGGGAAACAAACGCATGGCGATGGAATCGATGCTGGTGCCACCGCCGGCCAGCGCTACCGCGCGGCTGGCCCCGGGCTTTGGCCAGCGCGTGCTGCTGACAGTCGATACCGAGGAAGAATTCGACTGGGACGGGCCATTCCGCCGCGATGGCCATGGTCTCAGTCATATCGCAGCGATCCCGCGTTTCCAGAGCTTTTGCGAGGGGATCGATGCCCATCCGGTCTATCTGGTCGACTGGCCGATCGTGCAGAATGCCCGCGCGGTCGAGATCATCGGCGATGCGGTGCGGCGCGGCACCGCCGATGTCGGGGTGCAGCTCCACCCGTGGGTCAATCCGCCGTTCGAGGAGGAGGTCAGCGGCTTCACGTCCTTCGCCGGCAATCTCCCGCCCGCGCTCGAGGCCGCCAAGTTCATGGCCTTGCGCGATGCGATCGAGGCTGCTTTCGGCAGCGCGCCGCTGATCTACCGCGCCGGGCGCTACGGGCTTGGCCCCAAGACCGCCGATCTGCTCAAGGCAGCCGGAATCCGCATCGACACCTCGGTGCGATCGCTGTTCGACTACACCGGGAAAGGCGGGCCGGACTATTCGCACCACCCGCTCGCGCCCTATTGGGTCGACGCGGAGCGGCAGTTGCTCGAACTGCCGGTCACCAGCGTGCACCGGGGCCTGCTGCGTCGCTTCGGAGTCCCGTTGCAACGGCTCGCCGCGCCGATTCCGCGCGCACCCGGGGTGCTGGCGCGGCTGGGCCTGCTCGAACGCATCGCGCTGACTCCCGAAGGGGTCTCGCGCGATGAAGCGCTTCGCGGGATCGCCATTGCCCTCGACAGCGGCCTGCCGGTGCTGGTGCTGTCATTCCACAGCCCGACACTGGCCCCCGGCCACACGCCCTATGCCGCCGACCAAGCGGCGGTCGAAGCGCTCTATGCCTGGCTTGCCGCGGTTTACGCCGAACTTGGACGGCGCGGGGTGCACAGTTGCACCGTCGCCGACCTTATCGCTGCCAGCGCCGGCTAGGCGGCACTTTGCCCGCTTGTGTCGTCCCCTGCGCCGGAGTAGGGGCTGACACTCGCCCTGTCTTCCGGTTCCCAGTGATCTGGGCCTGTAGCTCAGCGGTTAGAGCTGGCCGCTCATAACGGCTAGGTCGCGGGTTCGAATCCTGCCGGGCCCACCGGGCCGGGGGCGAGCGGGCGTCGGGGAGTAGCGCAGTCTGGTAGCGCATCTGCTTTGGGAGCAGAGGGTCGCAGGTTCGAATCCTGTCTCCCCGACCACTTTTCCAGCCCGCCGCGGGGCAAGCATTATTTCTGCATGATCGCCGGAGCGGCCGGAACCGGGGCGCCGGTGAGGATCGCGGTGTCCTCGCTCGCGAGAATGCCGACCACCTGCGTCCACACCGCGACATTCTGGCGCAGCTGGACGATATCGATCTTGTCGAGCGTGTCGTCCGGGGTGTGGTGCAGGTCGAAATAGCGGGTGCCATCCTGCTGGAGATCGATCAACGCGCCCTTCTGATCGCGCACAATGTCGAGGTCCGCGCCCCCGGTGGCGACATCGGTTCCCCCAGCAACGCCAAAACGCGCGACAGCTGAGGCGATCTTCTTGTGCAGCGCGGGGTTGCTCTCGCGGAAGTTCGAATCGAAGCGCCAGATCCGGTCCGCGCCGAAATCGCTTTCGAGGCCAACCGCGATCGGCTCGTTGATATGGGCGGCGCTATAGGCCTTGCTGCCCCACAGTCCGGTTTCCTCTGCTCCGGCCAGCAGCACGCGAATGGTGCGCAGCGGGCGACCGCTTTCAGCGACCCGGCGTGCGGCGGCGATGATGATGCCGCATCCTGCCGCATCGTCGAAGGCCCCCGGGGCATTCCACCAGCTGTCGATATGACAAGCGAGCAGCACCGGCGGGAGCGACGGATTGCTTCCCACGATTTCGCCCACGACATTGCCACTTGTCGTCTGGCCGATCTGGCGCGGGTTCATCTCCAGCTTCAGTGTCACCGGGCGGCCCTTGGCGCGGGCGAACATGCGTTCAAGGTTCTCGGCATCGGGCAGGCTCAGCGCGCCTGCCGGGATGGGTGCGACGCCTTCGGGGAAGCTGGTGCCGCCGGTGTGCGGGTTGCGGTGATGATCGGTGCCGACCGACTTGATCACGGTCGCAACCGCGCCCTTGCTGGCCGCGATTCCGGCCCCGACCCAGCGCGCAGGCCCGGCAAAGCCGTAGTGCGAGCCGTCCTGCGCGGGACGCATCTGATGGCTGATATAGGCGATCTTGCCTTTGAGGATGCCTTCGGGCGCGGCGCGCAGATCATCGAGTGTGCGGAAGAACACCACCTCGGCCTCGATCCCGCCAACGGGCGTGGCGGCCGAATTGCCGAGCGGGAGCACCGCAAGATCCTGTGCAAACGGCCCGGTCACCCGGGCGCGGGCGATATCGCCAGGCACCCAGGTGTCCATCACGAAGGGTTCGATCGCGACATTCTCGAAGCCGTATTGCTTGAGCCATTCGACGGCCCAATCCCGTGCGCGGGCCTCGGCTTCGGTTCCGGCCTGCCGCGGGCCGACTTCGGTGGTCAGCCCTTCAACGAAGGCATAGGCATGATCGTCGCTCGCCAGCGCCAGATCGGCCCGCTGCGCCAGATCGAGCGGCGGCGGCGGAACGTTTGCAGCGGCGGGGACACAAAGCGAAAGTGCGGCAAGCGCGGTCATGGTCTTGTTCATCAACCGCGTTGCTATCGCCGCCCCGCGATCAAGTCTAGCCGCTTGCCCTTGCCCCTCCCCTTGCCTATCTGCCCACCCAAACTCACACCCCAATGCCACGATCCCGAAGGACCCATCCGATGGCCGCGCAATACGCCTATGTCATGAAGGGCATGACCAAGACCTTCCCCGGCGCCCAGAAGCCGGTGCTGAACAACATCAACCTCCAGTTCTACCAGGGCGCGAAAATCGGCATCGTCGGCCCCAACGGCGCGGGCAAATCGACGCTGATCAAGATCATGGCCGGAATCGACAAGGACTTCACCGGCGAGGCCTGGCCGGGAGAGAACATCACCGTCGGCTATCTGGAGCAGGAACCGGAGCTTGATCCGACCAAGACCGTGCTCGAAAACGTCAAGGACGGAGCGCGCGGAATCGCCGACATGGTCGAGCGCTTCAACGAAATCTCGGCGCTGATGTGCGAGCCTGATGCCGATTTCGAGGCGCTCGGCGCGGAAATGGGCGAGCTTCAGGACCGGATCGACGCGGTCGATGGCTGGACCCTCGACAACCAGCTCGAAGTGGCGATGGAGGCGCTGCGCTGCCCGCCGGGCGACTGGCCGGTGACAGATCTGTCAGGGGGCGAAAAGCGCCGCGTTGCGCTCACCCGCCTGCTGATCCAGAAACCTTCGATCCTGCTGCTCGACGAGCCGACCAACCACCTCGATGCCGAAAGCGTCCAGTGGCTCGAAAACCACCTCAAGGACTATGCCGGCGCGGTGCTGATGATCACCCACGACCGCTATTTCCTTGATAATGTGGTGCAATGGATCCTCGAACTCGATCGCGGTTCCTATTACCCCTACGAAGGCAACTATTCGACCTATCTCGAAAAGAAGGCCAAGCGGCTGGAGCAGGAAAGCCGCGAGGAAAGCGGCAAGCAGAAGGCGCTCCAGCGCGAGCTGGAATGGATCCGCCAGACCCCGGCCGCGCGCCAGACCAAGTCCAAGGCGCGTATCCGCAAGTTCGAGGAACTGCAAAACAGCCAGGAAAACCGTCAGGTCGGCAAGGCGCAGATCGTCATCCAGGTGCCCGAGCGCCTCGGCGGCAAGGTGATCGAGGCCAAGAACATCTCCAAGGCCTATGGCGACAAGCTGTTGTTCGAAAACCTCAGCTTCACTCTGCCCCCGGGCGGGATCGTGGGGGTAATCGGGCCGAACGGCGCGGGCAAATCGACGCTGTTCAAGATCATCACCGGCCAGGAACAGCCCGACAGCGGCACGATCGAGATCGGCTCGACCGTCCGGCTCGGCTATGTCGATCAGAGCCGCGATCAGCTCGATCCCACCAAGAACGTGTGGGAGGAAATCTCCGACGGGCTCGATTACATGAAGGTCAACGGGCAGGACATGAGCACGCGCGCCTATGTCGGCGCGTTCAACTTCAAGGGCGCCGACCAGCAGAAGAATGTCGGCAAGCTTTCGGGCGGTGAGCGCAACCGCGTGCACATGGCCAAGATGCTCAAGGCCGGTGGCAACGTGCTGCTGCTGGACGAGCCGACCAACGATCTTGATGTGGAAACCCTTGCCGCGCTCGAAGACGCGATCGAAAACTTCGCAGGCTGCGCCGTGATCATCAGCCACGACCGCTTTTTCCTCGATCGCCTCGCCACCCACATCCTCGCCTTCGAGGGCAACAGCCATGTCGAATGGTTCGAAGGCAACTTCGAGGCCTACGAGGAAGACAAGCGCCGCCGTCTCGGCGACGCGGCCGACCGCCCGACGCGCCTCGCCTACAAGAAGCTGACCCGGTAAAGGGGGCAGGAACGGCGGGGGCTTTGAAGGGTCTCCGCCACTGCTTTACGCTCTCTTAACCAGAGCTAAGTCACTCTCCCCAGAGATAACAGGGTCGCAGGGGATAACAGGGGCGTGATCACGGGAATCGCAGTGCCGCTTGATGCGGCGATGGCGGCGTCTCTGGCGGCGTTGCTGATGGGTATCGCTGTCGGGCAGGGATGGGCGCGCCGCACCCGGCACCCCGCCCCCGATGCGCTTTCGGGTCTGTTCGCGCCTGCCACTCTGCAAACCGCGATCGAGGGCGCGAACCGGCGCCTCAACAGCCGCGTCGCGGCACAGGCGGTGCTGCGCGGGCGGATCGACCAGATCGCAAGCCTGCGTTCCGGCTGGGACCCTCAGACCCGCGAGCAGCTGCTGGAACAGATCGCGGCGGTGATGCAGGCCGGAGTGCGGCGCGACGACAGCTTTGCCCGGATCGATGGCGACGGGTTCACCATCGTCATGCCGGGCGCCGATGAACGCGCGGCCGTTGGCGTGGCGAACCGTCTGCGCCGTGCTCTGGCCCGGATCAAACTGCCGCAACTGGGCAGGGCAAATCCCTTCACTGCCAGCTTCGGGGTCGCCGCAGGGCCAACCGATGACAGCCGCGACAACCTTGTCGCCCGCGCCCATGCCGCGCTGGAGGCGGCGCAGAAGGCGGGCAGCGATCAGGTTGTGGCCGCCAGCGACATCGAGGAAGTGGTGCTCCTGCCCGCGCCCACGCGTTCGGCGGACGCTGCCTGACCCTGCCCGCTCAGGGTGCAACCCAACGCCCGTCCCACGCCCCGTTAGCGCAAGAGAACTGCGCGCGGATATGGCCGGTATGGGCAAGATAGAGCCAGTCGATGGTCTGCACCGCGATGAGCAGCACGGCGAAATTGGCACGCGCGGGCACGAGCTGCGCGTCATCCGGTTCCACGCCCTCGAATTCGGGCGGCAGGCCCGAAGTGGCAACCGGCGAGGCCGTTCCCGGCCCTTCTCCCAGATAGCAGCGCCGCGCGAAATTGGTGCTCGCCGCCCAGGCCGCATCGGCGGCTGGCCCGTTTGCGTCGATCCGTCCCTGCCCGCGCACGCGGATCTGGATCTTCGCGCCCTTGTCATAGAACACGGCAGCCACGCGCGGATCGGCGGCAATCGCCTGCGCCTTGGGGGCGCGGGTATCGGTGTGCAGGCGCAACGTCATGCTCGCCGGATCGAAGGCGCGCAGCACCATCACTCTGGCATCGACATCGGCGGTGACGATTACGGGCGTGTGCATCGGCGACTTGCGGTCACGCGCGGCGCGGATCAGGCGATGGGTGCAATCGGCGCGGATCTGGTCAAGGGTATCAAACATGGCCAGCGCCTTTGGCGGCTCTCCGCTGCGCGTCAAGTCGGAGCGACGTTATTCACATAGAGCGCAATTTCTCTGAATATCGCCAAACCGGTTCATCCCTGCGACAGTCTGCGGGGCCTAATGCTGGCGCTTCAACATGCCGCTTGTGGTGGGCGGGCGACACTGGAGGCACAGATGACCAAGACCCTGACTGCCAGGGGCGGTGCGCTTTCGGCTCTCGCCCTCATCCTTGCCCTTGCCGCTCAGCTGTCCCCGGCCGCGGCGCACAACCGGGGCGAAGCGCGCGCCGAACCGGCGCAGCCGCGTTTCGAGCGCCCCGCGCCGATGCCACGCGCCGAGCGTCCGGCCCGCGCAGAACGCCCTGCTCGTGCCCAACGCGGGTCGCTGGGGGACGGCTTCGGGGCCGAAGTCATACGCCGCGCCCAGCGTGCCGGCGAACCCGATGCGCGCCCGGTCGCAGCCCCGCGCGCCCCGGATCCTGCGCGCCGCGCCGAGCAGATCGACCGGCGCAGCGAGCGCCGGGCCGAGATCATCGACCGGCGCAGCGAGCGCTTGGCCGAAACCGTCGAACGCCGCGGTGATCGCCGCGCCGACGGGTTCGAATGGCAAGGTCGTGATCGCGCCGCCCAGGCGATCGAACGCCGCAGCGAACGCCGCACCGATGGGATCGAGCATCGCGGTGATCGCCGGGCTGAGCGCATCGAAGACCGCGGCGATCGCCGCGCCGAGCGCTTCGATGATCGGATCCGCCGCGGTGCGATCCGGGTCGAGGGCCGCGAGGCAAACCGCGATGGTGAATGGCGCGAGGGCCACCGCGATGGTGCTTGGCGTGATGACCGACGGGACCGGCGCGGCTGGCGCGGCTGGCGGCACGATGACTGGCGCTGGAACTATGGCGGCTGGGCCGGGTGGGACAACCGCGACTTCCGCCGCTGGGACCGGCGCTGGCGCAGCAACCGTGACTATGACTGGTGGTTCTACCGCAATGCCAACCGCTACCACTTTCACCCCGGCCCCTACTACGCGCCGTTCCGCAGCCATCGTTACAGCCGGCTGAGCATCGGTTTCTACCTCGACAGCCTGTTCTTCCAGCCGCGCTTCTTCATCAACGATCCGTGGGACTACCGCCTACCGCCCGTCTATGGCCCCTATCGCTGGGTGCGATATTATGATGACGTGCTGCTGGTGGACATTTTCACCGGCGAAGTGGTGGACGTGATCTACGACTTCTTCTGGTGATTGCCAGCGGGGGTGCGGCCTGCGGGATTGCGCCGCGCGCCCGGCTTGCTAACAGGCAGACCATGACTGGCGCCGACACCGTTCCCGATCAGCAGGCCCTCGCCCGCGTCGGCGCGCTGGTCCGCGCGCGCCTCGCAGCCGACCCTGGGGTCTACCGCATCGAGAACGATCATTGCGAGCTGTTCGCCGTGGGCGATTTTCTCACCGCCAGCGAATGCGCGAAGCTGTGCGTCATGATCGACGAGGTTGCACGGCCTTCCTCGCTGCACGAGCTCGATTATGCCAGCGGCTTTCGCACCTCCTATTCCGGCGACCTTGATCCGGAAGAAAGCTTCGTCAAGGCGATCTCGCGCCGGATCGACGACCTGCTCGGTCTGCCTGCGGAAATCGGGGAGGCGTTGCAAGGCCAGCGCTATCTGCCCGGCCAGCAGTTCCAGCCGCACAATGACTGGTTCTATACGACCGAGAGATATTGGAAGCTCGAACAGGCACGCGGAGGGCAGCGCAGCTGGACCGCGATGGCCTATCTCAACGCGGTCGAAGAGGGCGGCGCGACCCACTTCACCGAGATCGGCATCCAGATCGAGCCCAAGCCCGGCGTGCTGCTGCTGTGGAACAATGCCCTGCCCGACGGCCGCCCCAACGAAGGAACGATGCACGCCGGAATGCCGGTGCTCAAGGGCGCGAAATACGTCATCACCAAGTGGTATCGTACCCGCCAGTGGCGCTAGCCGCGCGCGTCACGCCTTGGCCAGCGCCTCGGCAATCAGCTGACGGGTCGGCGCGATGCCGTAGAGCGCGATGAAGCTGCCCATGCGCGGCCCCTGCTCGCTGCCCAGCAAGGTTTCGTAGAGCGCCTTGAACCAGTCGCGCAGGGAGGCAAAGCCGAATTGCTCCTGCTTGCCGATTTCATAGACGATGGTCTGCAAGTCCTCGGCGCTCATGTCGGCCGGGGCCTCGGCCAATGCGGCATCGAGCGCCCGCAGCGCCGCCACCTCGCCACCTGCCGGCGCGCGCTTGGCCAGCGTTGGCGCAACAAAGTCGCGGTTATAGGCCAGCGCCTTCATCACCAGCCCATCGAGCGCCGGGTGCGCCGCCGGATCGGCATCGGCGACATAATTGCCAAGATAGGACCACACCGCCTCGCGGGTTGCGCCTGCGCCCAGCACGCCCACCAGATTGAGCAACAGGCTGTAGGGCACGGGCAGGCTGTCGCCCTGCCCCGGCGCATCGGCGCCTTCGTGGCAGCGGTTGGCGCGCAGCAGGTGCCACACCGGATTGCCGAGCCGCTTGTCGATATCCTGCCCTGGCAGAGCGGCGCGGAACTGCCAGTAATCGTCAATCGCCTTGGGGATCACGCCGACGTGCAGCTGCTTGGCGCTCCTGGGATTGGCGAAGATGTAAAGCCCAAGGCTCTCCTCGCTGCCATATTCGAGCCATTGCTCGATCGACAGGCCATTGCCCTTGGACTTGGAAATCTTCTCCCCCTTGGCATCGAGAAACAGCTCGTAAATCAACCCTTCGGGCTTGTCCCCGCCAAGCACGCGGGCGATCTTGCCCGACTGGATGCCGCTGTCGGTCAGATCCTTGCCATACATCTCGTAATCGACGCCCAGCGCCACCCAGCGCATCGCCCAGTCAACCTTCCACTGGCACTTGGCCATGCCGCCCAGCGCCGATTGTTCCACCACCGCGCCGTCCTCGTCGGTGAAGCGGATGATCCCGGCGGCGGCGTCCACCACTTCGATCGGCACCTGCAACACCGCGCCGGTGGTCGGAGAAATCGGCATCACCGGTGAATAGGTGCGGCGGCGTTCCTCGCCCAGTGTTGGCAGCATGATGTCCATGATCGCGTCGAAATTGGCGAGCACGGCCTTCAGCGCCTCGTCGAACCTGCCGCCATTGTAGCAGTCGGACGAGCTGACGAATTCATATTCAAAGCCGAAGCGGTCGAGGAAATCGCGCAGCATCGCGTTGTTGTGCGCGGCGAAGCTTTCAAACTTTTCAAAGGGATCGGGGATGCGCGACAGCGGCTTGCCGAGATTGGCGGCGAGCAGCGCCTTGTTCGGAACGTTGTCGGGCACCTTGCGAAGGCCGTCCATGTCATCGCTGAAGGCCACCAGCCGGGTGGGCTGGCCGGTCAGCGTCTCGTAGGCGCGCCGCACGAGGGTCGTGCGAAGCACTTCCTGGAAGGTGCCGATGTGCGGCAGGCCCGAAGGGCCGTACCCGGTCTCGAACAGCACCCCGCCCGCCTTGCCTTGCGGCAGGCGGTTGGCGAGACGCTGCGCCTCCTGAAAGGGCCAGGCCTTGGATTTGCGGGCAGCAGCGATGAGGGCGTCTTGGGTGATGGTCATGACAGGGCGGCTATTAGGGATGGCGGGCCGGCTTGCAAGCGGGAATGGCGGCGGGGCAAAGCCCGATCGGAGTGCGTTTACATCGGCGCGCGGCTCGCCCATCGTCCGGCCCGTGACTCTGCCCGATCCTCTTGCCCTGCCCGCGCTCCATGCCAGCCATGGCGGACATTGGTTGCGCGCCGCTGCGGGCAGCACCACGGCGGTGTCCAAGGGCGATGCGATCATGGCCGCCGCCGATACGCCGGTGCTGCTGCTCAACGCCCCGCTGGTGGCCAGCCGGCTGGGCTATCCCGACCTGTCGGGCCTCGATCTGCTGGAGGCCTTCGCCTTCATCCATCCTGCGCGCTTCTGTGTGCCGACCCCGCGCGGGCTGGCCGAGGCGCTCGGCCTGCCGGTGCCGGAGAATGACGCAGCCGTGCCCGAACTGCTCCAGCGCGCCGGTGGAGCGCTGATCGCGGCGGTGCGCGATCCCGAATGGCCCGAACGCGAGGGCGCGTGGAGCGCGCTCCAATCGCTCGAACGCCTGCGTTGGCCGTGGGCGCAGGTTCTCAAGCCCCACATTGCCAGGCCCCGAACGGCCGAACGCTGGCTGTTCGCGCGCCTGCCCGAATGGGAAGAAGCGGGCGAACGGCCTGCCCCACGGCAGGTCGAGCTTACAGCAAAGGCCGTCGACGCGCAGCTCCAGAAACTCACCGGCGACAGCGCCGAGCGCCGCGAGGGCCAGCGCGCCTATGCCGCCGATGTGGCGAAGATCTTCGCCCCGCGCTCCGCTCCCGGCCGCCCGCATCTGGCGCTGGCGCAGGCCGGGACAGGGATCGGCAAGACGCTGGGCTATCTCGCGCCGGCCTCGCTGTGGGCCGGGCTGAGCGGGGGCACGGTGTGGGTCTCGACCTTCACCAAGAACCTGCAACGCCAGCTGCGCGCCGAGAGCCGCCGGGCATGGCCGGCAAGGCGTCCCGATGGCACCCCGCCGGTGGTGGTGAGAAAGGGGCGCGAGAATTACCTCTGCCTGCTCAATCTCGAAGACGCGCTGCAGGGCGGGTTTGCTGGCCGCGCGGCGGTGCTGGCGCAGCTGGTGGCGCGCTGGGGGGCCGTTACCCGCGACGGCGACATGATCGGCGGCGACCTGCCGGGCTGGCTTGGCACATTGTTTCGCAAGCGCGCGATCGCGGCGCTGACCGACCAGCGCGGCGAATGCATCTATGCCGGCTGCCCGCATTACCGCAAATGCTTCATCGAACGCGCCGCACGCGATTCCGCGCAGGCCGATCTGGTGATCGCCAACCACGCGCTGGTGATGGTCAACGCCGCACGCGCCGGTTCGGGCGGGGGGCGCGATCCGAACCAGCGCCCTACCCGCCTGATCTTCGACGAAGGCCACCACGTGTTCGACGCGGCGGATTCGACCTTTGCCGTCACCCTGTCGGGGCAGGAGACGATCGAACTGCGGCGCTGGATCATCGGCCCGGAGCGCGAGGCGCGCGGCCGGCGGCGCGGCCTTTCGGCGCGGCTCGCGGACGTGGCAAGCTATGACGAGGCTGGCGCGCAAGCCATAGCAGCAGCCTGCAAGGCGGGGCAGCTTTTGCCCGCTGACGGCTGGCTGCAACGCCTGGCCGAAAATGCCCCCTTCGGCCCGATCGAAGCCCTGCTTGCAGCGGTGCGCAGCGCCACCTATGCCCGCGACGAAGGCGGCGGACAGGAGGCAGGCTACGGGATCGAAACCGAGGCGTCGGGCCTGCCGGGCGAAGTGATCGAGGCCGCCAGTGCCGCCGCCGCGGCGCTCGCCAGCATCCGCGTGCCGTTGATCCGGCTGGGCGGGCGGCTGGAGGCGATCCTTGCCGAACCGCCCGACTGGCTCGACGCGCAAGGCCGCGCCCGGATCGATGGCGCGCGCTTCGCGCTCACCTGGCGGATCGAGCTGATCGCGGCGTGGGAAGCCCTGCTCGCTCGGCTCGGCGGCCCAGCCGACCCGGAGTTCGTCGACTGGCTCGCGGTTGAGCGCTCGGACGCGCGCGAATTCGACGTGGCGCTGCATCGCCGCTGGCTCGATCCGATGAAGCCCTTCGCCCGCGTCGTGCTGGAGCCGGCACACGGGGTGCTGCTGACCAGCGCCACCCTTACCGACAGCGCGACGGATGATGACCGCTGGGCCTGTGCCATCGCGCGCTCGGGCGCGGCGTACATCGAAGGCACCCCGCTGCTGTCGGAGGCGCAAAGCCCGTTCGATTACGCCGCCCGCGCCGAGGTGCTGATCGTCACCGACGTGGCCAAGGGCGATCTGCCCGCGCTGGCCGGTGCCTATGCGCGCCTGATCGAAGCATCGGGGGGCGGGGTTCTGGGCCTGTTCACCGCGATCCGCCGGCTGCGCGCCGTGCACGGGCGCATCGCCGACCGGCTCGCGCGGGCGGGCCTGCCGGTCTATGCCCAGCACGTCGATCCGATCGATACCGGCACCCTCGTCGATATCTTTCGTGACGATCCGCGCGCCAGCCTGCTCGGCACCGATGCCCTGCGCGATGGTGTGGACGTGCCTGGCCATTCCTTGCGCTGCGTGGTGATGGAGCAGGTTCCCTGGCCGCGTCCCGACATCCTGCACAAGGCGCGCAGGCTGGCAGGCGGCGGCCCGGCCTATGACGACCGGATCATCCGCGCCCGGCTGGCGCAGGCCTTCGGGCGGCTGATCCGCTCGAAGGAGGATGCCGGCCACTTTGTCATGCTCTCCCCCGCGTTCCCCTCGCGCCTGCTCGCTGCCTTCCCGCCCGGCACGCCAGTGTTGCGCGTCACGCTTGATGAGGCTTTACATCGCGTCGCGGCTGGTGTTGGGGGCAAGCAATCCGTCCCCGCGCCGGTCGACGACAAGGGAGCTTGCCTGCCATGAAGATCCTCGGCCTGCTGCGCCACGCCAAATCCGACTGGGACGACATGAACCAGCGCGATTTCGACCGCGGGCTGAACGAACGCGGGCGCAAGGGTGCGCTGGCGATCGGCCAGCATATCCGCGACCACGGGATCACGTGGGACAAGGTGATCGCTTCGCCGGCGGAGCGGGTGAAGCTGACGCTCGAAGGCGCGCTGCCCGAAGTCACCCCCGAATACGACGAGAAGCTCTATCTCGCCAGCTACGACACCATCATCGAGACGATCGAGGCCCATGCCGGAAGCGGGGATGACGAGGCTGACAGGATCCTTGTCGTGGGCCACAATCCCGGCTTGCAGGACGTGCTGCTCGAACTGGTGGCGCCGGGCAAGGAAAACGCCCTGTTCAAGGAAGCGGTGGTGAAATTCCCCACCGCCGCCTACGCCGTGCTCGAATGCGATATCGAACACTGGTCGCAATTGAAGCGCTATTGCGCCGGACTGGTGCACTTTGCCCGGCCGCGCGATCTCGATCCGGCACTGGGGCCGGAGAAATAATCTTCGGCCCCGTGCAGGCCCGGGTTACTCGCCCCCGCCCTTGCCAGCGGCCAGCCCGCGCGCTTCGAGCAGCGGCTGGATGTCGGGCTGACGACCGGCGAAGTTCTGGAACATCTCGAAATAGTCCATCGTCCCGCCGCGACTGAGCACGGTCTTGCGAAAGTGATCGCCATTGGCGCGGGTCAACCCGCCATGGTCGCTGAACCACTTGCGGCTGTCGCGGTCGAGCATCTGCGTCCACAGGTAGGAATAATAGCCCGCCGAATAGCCCGCCGGATCGCTGAAGATGTGGTTGAAATAGGTCGAACGGTAGCGCGGCGGCACCAGACCCACCTCCAGCCCCAGCTCCTCCAGCGCCTTGCGCTCGAAGGCATCGACTGCCTCGGGCGTATCGATCGCGGCGGCGGCCTCGGGCGTAAGCGCGGCCCACTTCATGTCGAGCAGCGCAGCCGCCACGACCTCGCCGAATTCGTAGCCCTGATTGAACCGGGAGGCCGCCTCGATCTTCTCGACCAGCGCCATCGGGATGGTCTCGCCGGTCTTGTAGTGCTTGGCGTAGTTTTGCAGCACCTCGGGATGGGTCGCCCACATCTCGTTGACCTGGCTGGGATATTCCACGAAGTCACGGGCCGTGGCGGTGCCCGAGAGGCTCTCGTAACGCTGATCGGCAAACAGGCCGTGGAGCGCGTGGCCGAATTCGTGGAAGGTGGTGTTGACATCATCGAAGCTCACCAGCTGCACCTCGCCCGGCGCGGCCTTGGGGATGTTGAGCACGTTGTAGATCACCGGCTTGGTGCCCCATTCGTGGCTCTGGTCGACGAAGTTGCTCATCCACGCCCCGCCGCGCTTGGACGGCCGCTGGAAGGGATCGAAATAGAACAGGCCCAGTTCCGAGCCATCGGCATCATAGACGGTGTAGACCCACACGTCGGGGTGATAGGTGGGCAGATCGGTGCGGCGCTTGAAGCTGAGGCCGTAGAGCTTGTTCGCGGCGTAGAACACGCCGTCTTCCAGCACCTTGTCGAGCTGGAAATACTGCGCCACCGCGTCTTCATCGAGGTCGTAGCGTTCGGCCTTGATGCGATTGGCATAGCGATACCAGTCCCACGGCTGGACAGTGTAATCGCCGCCAT
>JBKBOH010000023.1:0-33900 GCA_046294975.1 Erythrobacter sp.
CGCCCCCGGCCGGCTCGATCTTGATCACCTCCGCACCCTGATCAGCCATCATCACCGTCAGCATCGGCCCGGGCAGAAACTGCGAAAGATCCACCACCCGAATGCCGGCAAGCTTGCCCATCACGTCCGCGATCCCCTCCCGCTAAGCGTCAGACGACCCCGTCCGCGCGCAGACGGACGATCTCATCGGGCGCGTAGCCCAACTCGCTGAGGATATCCTCGCTGTCCGCCCCGAGCAGTGGCGCGGCGCGATTGGGCGGACGCTTGCCGTTGAACTTGAGCGGACTGGCCAGCACCTGTAATTCGGGTGCATCAGGATGCGCCACCGTGTCGCGCATCCCGATGGCCGCGAGCCACGGATTGTCGAGTGCGTCGCCCAGTTCGTAGACCGGTGCCACCGGAACATGCCCTCCGAGAAGCTCCTGCCAATAGGCCATCGGCTGGCGGCTGAACTCGGCATCGAGCACCTGCGTCAGCGCGTCGCGGTGGGCCAGACGGTCGGCATTGGTGGCAAAGCGCGGATCGGCGGCGAGATCCTGACGCCCGATGCGGTCGAGCAGAATGTCCCAGAACTTGGGCAGCTGGCACATCACGAACATCCAGCCATCGGCAGCGCGGAACATCTGGCTCGGCGTGGCGGTGGGGTGGGCGCTGCGCGGGGTGCGCTGCGTCTCGTCGCCGTTGTTCATGTACCACAGCGCCGGGTAAGAGGTCTGGTGGACCGCGGCCGACAGCAGATCGGTATCGACATCGCGTCCCTTGCCGCTGCGCTGGGCATCGAGCAGTGCGCCGAGCAGGCCGATGCAGAAGATCGTCCCGGTGATGAAGTCGACCATCGACAGGCCCATGCGCTGGGGAACGCCCCCCGGTTCGCCGGTGAGCTGGCAATAGCCCGCTTCGGCCTGCATCAGGTAATCGTAACCCGGCCACTTGGCCCGCGCGTTGTCGCGTCCATAGGCGGAAAGATGGGCACAGACGATCGCCGGATTGATCTGGCCCAGCGCCGCATAATCCAGCCCCAGCCGGGCGGGCAAATCGCCGCGCATGTTGTTGGCGACCGCATGGCTGCGCGCCACCAGACGATGCAGCACCTCCTGGCCTGCCGCGCTGCCGAGATCGAGCGTCAGCGAGCGCTTGTTGAGGTTGAAGGCCTGAAAATAGACGCTCTCGCCGGGCCGCAGGAAATGCGGGCCGACCGCGCGCGCCGTATCGCCCCCACCGCGCCGCGTGCCGTCGGGTCCGGTCTGGCCGGGCGGCTCGATCTTGATCACCTCGGCCCCCATCTGGGCGAGGAACATCGTGCCATAAGGCCCCGCGCCATATTGTTCGGCGCTGATGATCCGGAAGCCCCGGAGCGGAAGGTCTTGTGCCGGTTGCATCGGGTTCAGCCTGCCCGGCACACTCAGACCGGATTTTCCTTGAGGTGCTGTCTGGCAATGATCATGCGCTGCATTTCATTGGTGCCTTCGCCGATGCACATCAGCAGGCTGTCGCGATAATAGCGTTCGATGTCGTATTCCTTGGAATAGGAATAGCCGCCGTAGATCCGCATGGCTTCCTGGCTGTTCTCGACCGCAGCTTCCGAGGCGAAATACTTGGCCATGCCCGCTTCCTTGTCGCAGCGCTCGCCGCGGTCATAGGCTTCCGAAGCATCGAGCGTCAGCAGCCGCGCGGCCCGCGCGCGGGTGACCATTTCGCCCAGCTTCAACTGGATCGCCTGATGCTCGGCAATCGGCTTGCCCATGGTGTGGCGCTGCTGGGCATATTCGGTGGCGAGGCGCAGCGAGCCTTCGGCCAGCCCGACCCCGCGCGCAGCAACATTGATCCGCCCCAGTTCGAGACCGCCCGTGGCCTGGAAGAAACCCTGCCCCTCGACCCCGCCGATCAGCTGGTCGGCGGGAATGCGGTAGTCTTCCATCACCAGTTCGGCGCTGTCGATCGCCTTGTAGCCCAGCTTGTCGAACTTCTTGCCGGTGGAAAGGCCCTCGCGCTTGTCGGCGATGAACAGGCTCATGCCCTTGTAGCGCGGCTCTGCGGCAGGGTCGGTCTTGGCCAGCAGCGCGAAGCACTGGCCGTTCAGGGCATTGGAAATCCAGGTCTTGGTGCCGTTGAGGATGTAATCCCCGTTCGCATCCTTCTTTGCCACGGTGCGGATCGCCTGCAAGTCGGTGCCGGCGTTGGGTTCAGTCAGGGCCAGACCGCCGCGAATTTCGCCAGAGGCGAATTTGGGCAGCCACTTGGCCTTCTGCTGCGCCGTGCCGAACCGTTCAACCGCAGCGGCCATGATCAGGTGCGAATTGAAAATGCCGGTGATCGCCATCCAGTAACTGGAAATCTTCATCACGATCTTGGCATAGGTCGTCGCGGGCAGGCCCAGCCCGCCATATTCTTGCCCGATGGTGGCCCCGAACAGGCCCATCTCGGCCATCTGTTCGACCAGTTCGGCGGGCCAGATGTCGTTGTGATCGTGATGCTTGATAACCGGGATCACTTCGCGTTCGAGCCAGCGGTCGATCGCGTCCATGAACGCGCGTTCTTCGTCCGGAGCGATGGTGCGGAGCGGGTTGGCGATGTTTGCGGCAGTGGCCATGAGGTTGGGTCCTTGGGGTCTGACGGATTACTTGTCGAGCGCGCCGAAGCCGCGCTTCCACACCAGCACCGTGCGCTTGTAGTGGGCAACGATCTCACCGTGCTGGTTCTTGGCGATGGTCTTGAAAGTGACAATGCCCTGTTCGGGCCGGCTCGCGCTTTCGCGCTTCTCGAGCACCTCGCTTTCGGCATAGAGCGTGTCGCCGACGAACAGCGGCTTTACCATCCGCACCTCGTCCCAGCCAAGATTGGCGATCGCCTTGCCGCTGGTGTCTGACACGCTCATCCCGGTCATCAGTGCGATGGTGAGCGGGCTGACCACCAGCGGCTTGCCGAATTCGGTGTCCTTGGACAGTTCATAATCGAAATGGGCCGGATGGGTGTTCATCGTCAGCAGCGTAAACCACACGTTGTCGGCATCGGTAATCGTGCGTCCGGGCCGGTGTTCATAAATGTGGCCGACCACGAAATCTTCAAAATAGCGCCCCTGCACTTCACGAAAGCGGCCGGGGGAGACTTCGATATAACTGTCACGCATGACTTTGCTCCTCGTGTCGCGCGATGACAGCGCGAAACCTGATGATTAATGGCGCCTCGAGCATCCGCCCGCGGAACCTTATCGGCTGACCGCCGCCCGCCTCGTAGGCCGCCAGCGCCTCGCGCGCTTCGGCCACTTCGGCCTCGGAGGGCCGAAAGGCGCGATGGATCGCGCGCAGCTGCGCCGGATGGATGGCGGCCTTGGCGGAAAAGCCGAGGGCGCGGGCGCGGGCGCATTCCTCGGCAAGACCAGCCTCGTCATCGAGCCCGACAAAGGGCACATCGATGGCGGGCTTGCGTGCTTCGGCGCAGGCCAGCACGAATTGCTGGCGCGCGGCCAACAGCGGCTCCCAGGCAAGTTCGACTCCGAGTTCGCCCGAAAAATCGCCCCCGCCGAACATCACCGCAGCCACCTGCGGATGCCGGGCGACGGCCAGCGCATGGCGCAAGCCCCGCGGGGTTTCGATCAGCGGCACCAGTTGCGGGCAACGCTCGCCCAGCGCCCCGGCGACCACCGCGATATCGCCGGCATCCTCGACCATCGCAACCAGCAGCGTTTGCGGCAGCGCAGCGGATTCGATCAGCGCCGCAAGATCGCGGATCCCGGCCGCAGTGCGGATCGCGTTGATCCGGATCCCCCATCCCTGCGGCGCGCCCGCCACCTGCGCGAGCGCGGCGGCGCGGGCGCTCTGCTTGTCGGCAGGGGCCACCGCATCCTCCAGATCGATCACGGTAAGACCGGCACCGGCGGCGCGCGCCTTGGCAAAGCGGTCGGCGCGCGATCCAGGAACGAACAGCAGGCTGGCAGCGACAAACACGATTTCTACCTTGGTCCTCTTGGCCAGCGCGGCGACGATCACAATTGCCCTTCACAATTTGTCCGGACAAATCTAAAGTCAAGGAGGAATTGCGCGAATGATGGTTCTGGTTCCGAAAATGACGCTGGTTTGGAGGGAAATGATGACATCAAAGAATTTCGGTTTGCTGGCGAGCGCTCTGGCGGCCGGCATGATGCTGGGCAGCGCAGCTGCCGATGCGCGCACGCTTGATCCCGCCAATCCGCAAGATGCGCTCGAAATCTCCAAGCGCCTGCAATGCGGTGTCTCGGAGGATAAGCCCGCAGTCTATCACTGGTCGGGCAATATCTACGGGCGCAGCCCCGGCATGCGCGACAAGCTGCTGTTTCGCGGCGAAGGCATGAATATCCGCCGCTGTGTCGAGGTCAATGATCCGCAGCGCGGCAAGGGTTGGCGGCTGGTCAGCCGCGAGGTGATGCTGATGCTCGATCCCGTCACCGGCGAGGTGCTGCGCCAATGGCAAAACCCCTATACCGGCGAAACAGTGGAAGTCATGCAGATCCACAATGACCCGGTCAACGGCCGGCCCAACTTCGCCCGCGAAGCCGACGGCAAGCCCTTCACGCTCGGCAGCCTGCGCGAGGCCGGGGCCTATGTCTTCATGCCGTTCGAAGCGCCGCTGTTCTACACCAACCCGCTTGCCGGGGATTACCAAGAATATGTCGGCGGCGAATATCACGCGATGGAAATCTTCGATTTCGGCGCGCTCAAGAGCGAGCTTTACGACAGCACCACCCCCACGGCCTATCCCTTCGTCAGCTGGGTGCGTATCTCCGGCTGGGCACCGTGGATGAAGATGGGCAGCCGGCCGGGCCAAATGGTCTTCAACGCCATGGGCCGCAAGCTGCCCGGCGGGTTCGAGGAGTTGCCGGCCGTGCTCAAGGCCGAAATCCGCGCCAATTACCCGATCTACCAGGATGCCCCGCCCAAGGACGACGCTAGGCCGAACGAGACGACCTGGACCAAGTTCAAGCTGCTCACCGATCGTCAGCGCGCGGCCGCCGGCAGCGCTGGCAAGCCGGGCACCGGACATTGATGCCGCTCACGCGCCGCGCCGTCCTCGCCGGGGGAGGCGCGGCGATTATCGCCGGGGCCGCCCCCGCGCTTTCCCGCAGCCGGACCGAGGCCGATGTCGCGATCATCGGCGCCGGACTCGCGGGCCTTCATGCCGCACGGCTGTGCGAGGCGGCAGGCCTTTCGGTGGTGGTGATCGAAGCCGGGCAGCGGGTCGGCGGGCGGCTTCACACCTTGCGCGACCTGCCCGGCGCGCCCGAAGCCGGCGGCATCCAGGTTGGCCCCGGCTATGCACGGTTGCGCCGGACGGCCGGCGAGCTGGGCATCGGGCTGGTCGATGGTGGCGGCGCGGGCGCGGGAATTGCTGAATCGCCGGGCAGTCTGTATGCCGTCAACGGCGCCGTTGCCACGGCCGCCGATTGGCCGGCCAGCCCCGGCAATCGGCTTGCTGAAGGCGAGCGCGCGGTCGAGCCGGCGGCATTGCTGCGCCACTACGCCCGCGCCTTCCCGCGCCTTGCCAGCCCCGAAGCCTGGCGCGATGCCGCGCCCGATACCGACATCTCGGTGCTCGCCGCGCTGCGTCATGCCGGGGCAAGCGACGAGGCGCTGCGGCTGATCGGGGCCAATTTCAACGGCAACAGCCTGGCCGGAATGTCGCAGCTGGCGCTCGCCCGGACCTTCGCCATTTTCGCCAGCCAGCCGCCCGGCCCGGTGGCGACCATTGCCGGGGGTTCGCAGGCGCTTCCCGAAGCCATGGCCGCATCGCTCCGCACAGGCCTGCGGCTGGGCCAGGCGGTGCGCGCCATTCGCGAGGAAGCCGATGGCGTGACCCTGCATCTTGCGCGCGGCACGCTGCGCGCAGCCCAGGCGATCTGCACCATCCCCTTTGCCGCCTTGCGCGATGTGCCGATCGAAACCGCCCTACCCCCGGCCGCGGCACGGATGATGGCCGAACTGCCCTACACCCGCGCCAGCTTCGCCTATATCGCCGCGCGCGAGGCGTTCTGGGAATCCGATGGCCTGCCCGCGACGCTGTGGAGCGATGATCCGCTGATCGGGCGGGTGTTCGTGCTCGGTGCCAATCCGCCGATGCTCAAGCTGTGGACCACCGGCGCCGGGGCAGATCTTCTCGACCGGATGGCGCAGGACGAGGCCGCGCGCATGATCGTGCAGCGGATCGAGGCGATGCGCCCCGCCGCCAGGGGCATGCTTCGGGTGTTGCGGCTGTTCAGCTGGCAACGCATCGCCGGCGCGCGCGGAATCTACCACCATATCGGAACCGGGATGACCGCGGATCTGGCCGCGACGACCCGGCATCGCGGCAAGCGCCTGCATTTTGCCGGCGAGCACCTGGGACGTGCGGCCAGCGGCATGGAGGCCGCGTTCGAAAGCGCCGAAGTCGCGGTCGAGGCCGTCCGCTCACGCGCCTGAGCGGAACAGGGAAAAACGAAAGGCGGGAAGCGCAACTTCCCGCCCTTCGCCCCCCTTTCGGCAGCGTCCGGTCAGAACCGCACTTCGGCAATCACGCCAAAGCGACGCGGCGGGCGCAGGCCGGCGATGAAATTGCGACGCAGGTCGTGGTTGGCGTCGGCGTAGCGGATCAGCTGGCTGACGGTGTCCTCATCGAACAGGTTGCGGACATAGAACTGCACCCGGAAATTGTCGTTCTGCGCGCCGACACGCACGTCCGAAACGACCGAATCCCCGGTTTCGGCAAGATTGTGAACCTGAGCATAGCTGCTCGACTGGAGGTAGGCATTGATGCCGGCAAAGGCCTGCCAGCCGGAGTTTCCGATATCCCGGCGGTAGTCGAGATCGACGAACACCGTATGTTCGGGCGCGCGCGGCAGGCTCTTGCCCGTGAGATCGCCGAACAGTGATTGGCACCCCGACTGGGTCGGGAACTGGTCACCGGTCGAACAATTGACTAGCCCGTCATCGGCCACATCGTTGAGCACGCCCTGGTTTTCATCAAACCCGTTGCGGAAACGGCTATGGGCGTAGGCATAGTTGGCGGTGAGCGTCAGCTCGGGCGAGGGGCGCGCCAGCACTTCAAGTTCGAGGCCGGTGATCCGCACGTCCCCGGCATTGTTGATGGCCGAAACCAGCTGCGGGGCCAGATTGGGGTTGAGCGGATCGTTCGGCCCGCCGATCTGCACCGGCTGGGTCAGCTGATAGCCTTCGATGGTGTTGCGAAACAGCGCGAGGTTGACCTGCAAGGCACCGTCGAGGAATGTGTTTTTTGACCCGATTTCGTAGGACTTCACGTCCTCTGCGCCAAAGGTTCCCCGGCCCACGGCAATCGCCGCCGGGCCGTTGAAGCCGCCCGGCTTTTGTCCTTCGGCATAGACCGCGTAGAGCAAGTTGTCGGGGCTGACCTGGTAATCAAGGGTGACGCGCGGCAGGAACTCGCGGAAGGTCTTCTCCGCCGACACCGGCAGACCGATATTGCCCGCCGCAACGGTCGCAGTCTGCGCCACGGTGCGGATCCGTTCTTCCTGATAGCGCCCTTCGGCGCTGATCGAGAAGCCATCGGCGAGCTCGAAGGAGACCGAGCCGAACACCGCCATGTTGCGGATTTCGTCCTTGGAGTTGTTGCGGCTTTCGGTGAGCGATCCGAGCGCGTTGAACGGCGGGAACGGCGCCGGTGCGCGGCACAGGGGGTTCTGCGCGCAGAAAGCGAGGCGCGCGGCCAGCATATTGGCGTTGGCTTCGGCCTGGGCGCCGGGCGGCAGCACGCGGTTGTCGGTCGAACTACCGTCCTGCTCCCAGTAAAACCCGCCGATCAGGAAGCGCGCGCGATCGGTGGTGTATTGCAGGCGCAACTCCTGCTGCCAGTCGCTGCGCTCGGACTGGTTGGAGAAGGAGAAATCGGTCTGCGAGCTGGCAAAGCCGAAGAAGGCAGGCGGCGCGCCCAGCGGGAAGCCGGCGAAGATCACGCCCTGGAAGCGATTGGGCGAATAGTCGCCATCGGTGCGCTGCACCGCCTCGCGGTCATTGTAGCCGGTCAGCGAGGTAAGGGTGAGATTGTCGGTGAGATCGATGGCGATGTTGAGACCAACATTCCACGTGTCGATCGCATTGCCGACGAATTCGCCTTCGAATTGCTCGGAATAGTCAGAACTGACCGGCTGCGGGCGGATCACCCCACAGAAATAGCGCCCGCGCCCGCGATACAGCCCACCATTGTCGAACAGGCAATTGTTGTCATTGGCGTTGGTGGCGAAGATCGCTGGCTGGCCGTCGCGGGTCCGGGTGTAATTGCCACGCAGGCTCACCCGCAGCGCTCCGCCGTCATCATATTTCAGCATCGCGAAGGCTGAACCGGTTTCCTGTTCGCCGATCGGAGTGCCGTCGAACTGGTTGGTGAAGAAGCCCTCGTTCTTGAAATAGCGCCCGCCGACAATCAGCCCGAGACCTTGCGTCAGCGGCCCGCTGACGCTGCCCGAGATGTCGTAGGCCATGCCTTCGGAGATATCCGCCTGCAAGCGCCCGCGCCAGCGATCGGTCGGGTTCTTGGTGATGATGTTGATCGCGCCGGAATAGGTGTTGCGCCCGTAGAGTGCGCTTTGCGGGCCTTTCACCACTTCGATCTGCTGGATGCTGTCGATGTCGTAGTCGGCGATCGAGCCGTTGAAATAGATGCCGTCGATGAAGAAGGCGACACCGGAATCACCAAGGATATTGGCCTGGCCGCGGATCACCGGACGGTTGGAATCACGCCCGAAGCTTTCATCAAACACCAGGCCCGCGGTCGAGCGGGTGAGATCGGTGACGCTGTTGAAGCCGAGCCGGTCAATCCCCTCGGCAGTCACCACCGCAACCGCAAGCGGTGCTTCCTGCAGTTTTTCCTCGGTCTTGCGCGCGGTGACGATAATTTCGTTCGACGCGGCCGAGCCGGCCGAACTTTGCTCCACTTCGCCCATGGACTGCGCCATCAGGGCGCTTGGCGTGAGCATCGTGGCTGTCAGCAGGATGCTACGAACTACTTGTTTCATTTTGTTTTTCTCCCCTGGAAAACGCGCCCGTCAAGGCGTCCCGAATGTTCCCCACAGCTAATTCTGCCAAGCTACCAGAATTTGTCCAGACAAATTTCGGGGGTTGTGCCGGGCAACCTGTCGCAGCGGCCCGGCTGTGCCATTCTTGCCGCACCTCACCCAGCCCGCATTCAGAACGGCTTCACATTGCCGAGGAAGGCGGTGATGAGCAGCAACACATAGACCGCCCACACCCAGATGCGGGTCTGGTCCATCGTCCGGCGCAGCGGGATTTCTGTCGCGTCATTCGAGCCTTCGCTCAGCACCGCAGCAAGCTGCGCGCCAACCGGCTTGAAGGTGATGTCGATCATAATCGCAGCGAGGAATATCAGGCCGAAAAGCAGCGCCTTGGCCGCCAGCCAATCGGGCGATAGCGGGGCATCGGCGAACAGGCTCTGCCCGCCCAGCCACAGGTAAAAGCCGCCGATCGCCCAGCGCAGCCAGCCCTCGATCCGGCGGTTGCGGGCGGCGCGCGGGGTCTGGTCGTGGGCGTGCGAATCCCACACCAGCCACAGCCAGAACAGGCCGACTGCCCATGCCCCCGCCAGCAACCAGAGCGGCACCGCCCACCAGCCACCCGAAGCAACCACGCTCAGCGACAGCGGCACCATCAGCGCCCAGGCGCTGCGCGGCACCATGTCAACCTCGACCAGCAGCGTCAGCAGCGCAATGCGCTGATCGAGCGACCATTTCTCGCGCTTGCGGAAATGCTGGCCCAGCACGAACACCCCGACATCGGCGCCCAGCCACAGCACGAACAGCAGCAGGTGCGCATAGACCAGCAGCGGGTAGGCATATCCGGAAATGTCCAAGTCACGGCTCCTTCAGGTCATGCTGTTGCGCAAAAGGCACTCTGCGCGACATTTCTGACATAACTTGTCCGGACAACTGACATGTGTGCGCTTGACAAGCAAGCGTTTGTCCGGACAAATTCACCCTGCAGGATATCGAAGCTACGGAACGTCAGCAGGCGGCCAGTGGCGCAACACACGGAGCCCAGCATTATGGCACAGCGTATTCGGCTTGATCCGACGATCGTCGGCATGGCCTCAGCCTTTGCACTTTTCGCAAGCGCCTCGCCCGCGAGGGCGCAGGACAGTGTCGGCACCGACGACGCGGCAGCGGCCGAGGGATCGGATGTCATTATCGTTACCGCCCAGCGCCGGGCGGAAAATCTTCAGGACGTGCCGATTTCGGTAACGGCGCTCGGCGCGAAAGATATCGCGCTCAGGCAGATCGAAGATGCCAACGATCTTCAGGCACAGATTCCGGGCGTGGTGATCAGCACCGGCACCGGCACTTCCAATTCCGCCCGCATCTTCTTCCGCGGCATCGGCGAAGACGAATCGCGCGGCGCGGTCGACCCGGCGATCGGCATCTATATCGATAATGTCTATCTCGGGCGGACGGTCGGCAGCCTCGTCGACCTGCTCGACATCGAACAGGTCGAAGTGTTGCGCGGGCCGCAGGGCACGCTTTACGGCCGCAACACCAATGGCGGGGCGATCAAGTTCACCTCGGTGCGCCCGCAGCTCGGCGTCAACTCGCTGTCGGCCGATTTCGGTTACGGCAATTATGACCGCATTCAGGGTCGCGCCATCGCCAATGTCGCGCTGGCCGACAGCGTCGCGGTGCGCCTGTCCGGCCTGTATCGCGAGCGCGACGGTTACTTCACGCTCAATCCCAACGGGGCCTTCGCCAGCCAGGCAGGCACCACGATCGGCGACGAGGAAGTGCTCTCCTTCCGCGGCAGCCTCTATGGCGAAATGGGCGCCAACTGGAACGTTACCGCGATCTTCGACTATACCAAGGACAATTCGGATCCCGTTCCCAGCACGCTCGCCGCATCCAGCAGCAATCCCGCGATCACCACCGATCGCGACCAGAACATCTTCACGCTTGAGCCTGCCCCCGGCGTGACGTGCTCCGCCGCCACCCCGCCAGGCTTCCAGCCGATCGGCTGCTTTACCAATTACTCCAGCTCGGTCGAAAGCTACGGTGCCTCGATCGCGCTGAACGGGGTTTACGACAACTTCACCGTCACCTCGATCACCGCCTTGCGGGCGATGAACGACAATCTGGCAAGTTTCGTCAGCTTCCCCTTCTTCCAGCGCACCAAACAGGATCAGTTCAGTCAGGAACTGCTCGTCAACACCACGCTGGAGGGTCCCTTCAACTTCACGGCCGGGGCGTTCTACTACGAAGAGAACGTCGATCTGCGCTACACCTTCATCTTCCCGTTCGAGAACTTCGTTGACACGCAAAGCTTCGCGCTGTTCGGGCAAGCGGAACTCGAGGTGACCGACGCGCTGACCCTGAGCGGCGGCTTGCGCTGGACCACCGAGGATCGCGACTTTGTCGGCAATGCCGGCGGACCGCTCGCCGCATTCGGCACCAACATCACCGGACGGCACGAGACCGACAACATCACCTGGACGGTCAAGGCCGATTACGCGATCACCGATGACGTGATGCTCTACGCCTCCTACGCGACCGGGTTCAAATCGCCCGGTTTCTCGTCGGACTGCTTCAACCCCACAGCCTGCTTCCGCCGGGTCGATGAAGAGCAGCTGGATTCGATCGAGGCGGGCCTAAGGACCCAGTTCTGGGATCGGCGCGCGACCTTCAACGCCACCGTATTCTATAATGACTATCAGGATCTCCAGATCAGCGGCACCCTGCCCACCGGAGCCTTCACCCGTATCAATGCCGGCAAGGCGCGCATCAAGGGGGCCGAGATCGAGGCCCGGATCGAACCGGTCGACGGATTGACCATCTACGGCAATGCCAGCTTCCTTGATGCCGAATATCGCAATCTCAACTTCCAGCAGGCAGGTCTGCTGTCGAACAGCACCAACACCGTGCCCGGGCTTGCCTGCACCAATGTCACCGCGACCCCCGGAACCCCGCAATACGAAGCCCAGGTGATCGATTGCGCGCTTGGCCTCAAGCTCAAGAATGCGCCCGAATTCAAGGGGCTGATCGGCTTTGTCTACGAAGCAGACCTTGGCCCGGGCCAGCTCTTCTTTGGCAGCGATATCGCCTATGAAGACGATACCTTCGGCCTCGTCGCCAATGTGCCGGGCACCGAACAAAGTCCGGGTACGCGGATCGATGCACGGATCGGCTATCGCACCGATCGCTGGCGCGTGACCGTGTGGGGCAAGAACCTGACCGATCGGGAGTATTTCCGTGCCAACACCTTCAACCTCCCGACCCGCCAGAACCAGGTCTTTGCCGCTCCGCCGCTCACCTTCGGGGTGGATGTCGGCTTCACCTTCGAGTGACGCGGGCCGCTGCGCGGCGCGCGGCGCACGGGCGGCGCTGGCCCTCGCGGTCAGCGTCGCGCTCTTGCCAGCCCTGCCCGCCCATGCCCAGCCCCGCGCGAGCGATTACGGTGTCGAGCCGTGGACCGAGGCGGTGGTCAGCGTCGCTGATCTCGATGCCAGTGCTGCATGGCTGGTGGAAGACGGCGGCTGGCACGAAGTCGCACGCGGGACACTGTCGCGCGACGAACTGACCTATTGGCGCCTGCCGGCAAGCATCTCGGGCGCCTTCCTCAAGATTTGTGCGCCGGGGGCCAACACAGGCTGTATCCGCTATGTCCGCTTCGACGGTGCCGAAGCCCAGCGCCCGATCCGCCTCGCCGCGCGCCCGTGGGACACGGGGGGCATCTTCTCGATCATGCTGAGAGCCGAAAGCGTGCAGGCCATGTTCGATGCCGCGATCGCGCGCGGGTGGTGGGCGGAAAGCCCGCCCTATGCCTTCAGTTTCGCCGGATCGGAACTCGTCAATGTCGTCATTACCGGGCCGCACGGGGTCAATTACGCGCTCTACCAGCGCACCGCACCGCCGTTCGACGGCTTTCCCGTCGGGCGCTTGAGCCGCGCCTTCAACACCATGCGGATGGTGCGCGACCAGCCCGCCGCGCTCGCGTTTTTCCGTGACCGGCTCGGCTTCGGAGTGCTGTTCGACGCGCCGTTCACCGATCCCGAGCCGCGCGCCAACAATTTCTCGGTCCCGGGCAATCTTGCCACGACTCTGGTGCGCCGCGCGGCGGTGGCCCAGCCCGCGTTGCCGGGGGAAACAGGGCGTATCGAGGTGATGCAGTTCGAAGGCTTCGCCGGCCGCGATCTGGCCGCCCACGCATCGCCCCCCAACTGGGGCATCCTGTCTGTGCGCTACCCCGTCCGGGCGCTGGCAGACTATCGCGCCGTGCTCGCGGCAAATGGCGTTGCGCCCGCCCTCGACGCGCGCGGCGTTGCGATCGGCGGGCTCGGCACGGTCGATCTTTTTGCGGTGCGCGACCCCGACGGCAGCCTGACGGAGTTCTATCATGCCCGCTAACCCCCGGTGGATCGGCCCGCTGGACAGCATCATCCGGCTGCGCCACTTTCGTATCGTCGGCCCTATTTGCCCGGGCGCAAGATCAGCTGACCCGCGCACAAAGGAGAGAGTGTGACCCGCCGAACCATCCCCGCAGCCGACCCGCCCCCTGCCCAGAGCGGCGAATTCGCGAGAGGATGGAAAGTCCTGCTCGCCGGCGTGCTTGGCGTGATGTGCGGCGCTTCGCCGATCCCCTACAATGTGATCGGCTTCACGGTTGGCCCTCTGCGCGAGGAGTTCGGGTGGAGCCAGACCGAGGCGGTGCTGCCGATCACCCTGTTCGGTGTGATCGCCAGCGTGCTTGCGCCGGTGTTCGGCTGGATGGCTGACCGGATCGGGGTGCGTCCGGTGGCGCTGTGGTCGCTGTTCGCCTTCGCGCTGGCGTTTGCCGCCGTGGCGCTGACCCCGGCCAGCAACGCGCGTTCCACGCTTTACATCTACTACGGATTGTGGATGCTGATCGGCCTCGTCGGCATCGGCTCAACCCCGGTCACCTGGAGCCGCGCGATCAATCTGTGGTTCTACGAAAATCGCGGTCTTGCGCTCGGCATCCTGCTGCTCGGCACCAGCCTTGCAGCGATGATCGTCCCGCGCTTTGCAGTGGCGGTGATCGCCGCGCAGGGCTGGCGCGCAATGTATGCGGCGGTGGCTTTGTTCCCGCTTGGGGCGCTTGTGATCGCCTTCTTCCTGTTCCGCGAGCCGCGCCCTGAGGAGCGCCCCCGGGCAATCGAAAGCGAAAGCGGACGTCTGACCGGGGTCACGCTCGGGACAGCGCTCGGCGATTACCGTTTCTGGATCATCTGGCTCTCGATCGCCTGCATCGCGACGGCGTTCGGCGGGGCCTTCATCAATATGCCCTCGATGCTCGCGCTGCGCGGTGTGGATGCGACCACCGCGGCAAGCGTGATGGGGGTGCTCGGCATCGGCATTTTCGCCGGGCGGCTGATCACCGGGGCTTTGCTCGATCGATTCTGGCAGGGCTTGGTCGCCTTTCCCCTGCTGTGCCTGCCCGCGATATCCGCCTGGCTGCTGCTGGGCGAGGCGGCGATGGCCTTCCCGCTCGCGGCGCTGGCTGGCTTCCTGCTGGGCTTTGCTGCGGGTGCCGAAAGCGACCTCATCGCCTATCTGACAGGCCGCTATTTCGGCATGGCCAACTACGGGCGCATCTACGGGATGCTCTACATGCCCTTCGGTCTTGGCTCTGCCGCCTCCCCGGTGATCTATGCACAGGTCTTCGATCGCACCGGGAGCTATGACGCCATCCTCACCCTAGCGATTGGCGCGTTCATCGCCGGGGGCGCGCTGCTGCTGCTGCTGGGCCGCTACCCGGAACGCTTTCCCGAGGCCGAAGCCGCGCCCGACACGCCGGTACCAGGAGCCGCATGATGGGACACCTTACTTCAGGGCAGACCGCTGATGCCCCGCTCGACGCGGTTCGCAAGGTCGTGGCGCAGGCCTCGCTGCTGACCGATGCCGCCAGCCTTGCGCTCTACAGTCACGACGTGCTTGCCAGTGGTGCGCTGCCGCTGGCGGTGTTCCGCCCCGCCAGTGTCGATGAACTCGCTGCCGGAATCGGCGCGGCGACCGCGGCTGGCATCGCCATCGTCCCGCGCGGCGGCGGGATGAGTTACACCGGCGGCTATCTTTATAGCGGCGGGCCGCATCTGCTGATCGACACCGCCGCGCTCGATCGCATCATCGCGATCGACGAAACTGACATGGTCGCCACGGTCGAGGCCGGGATCAGCTGGGACGCGCTCTGCCGCGCGCTTGCGCCGCGCGGGCTGCGGGTCATGGCGTGGGGGACGCTGTCGGGCATCCGCGCCACGGTTGGCGGGGGGATGAGCCAGAACGGGATCTTCTGGGGCGCGCGCAATGGCAGCGCGGTGGACAGCGCGATCAGTTTTGACGTGGTGCTCGCCGACGGGACGATCATCACCACCGGCGCCGACTTTTTCCGCCCCTACGGCCCCGATCTCACCAGCCTGTTCGCCGCCGATTGCGGGGCCTTCGGGGTCAAGGCGCGGGTGCGGCTGAAACTGGTGCGCGAGGCCGCCCATTTCGCCTTTGGCTC
The DNA here is from genome assembly GCA_046294975.1 of Erythrobacter sp. Lineage (GTDB taxonomy): Bacteria > Pseudomonadota > Alphaproteobacteria > Sphingomonadales > Sphingomonadaceae > Erythrobacter. The sequence goes on from JBKBOH010000023.1 coordinate 15,495, forward strand.
GTTCAGCTTTCCGGCCCACGAAGCGCTGTTCGGGGCGATGAGCGCGATTGCCCGGGCTGAACTCGCCTCGGAAAGCTTCGCCTTCGATCCGTTCCTCCAGGCCCAACGCATGAAGCGGGATTCGCTCGCCAAGGATGCCAGGCAACTCGGCAACATGCTCAAGGCCGAGGCAAAATCGGGCGGCATTTTCAAGGCTATCAAGGAAGGTGCCAAGGTCGCGCTCGCGGGGCGGAGCTTCCTCGACGGAGTGCCCTTCAGCCTCCATTGCATCGCCGAGGGGCGCCACCAGTCCGGGGTCGAGGCTGACATGCGCGCCATCGAAGCCATCGTGCGCGAGCATGGCGGCAGCGTGGTCGAAAACTCGATCCCGAAAATCCTGCGCGCCAATCCCTTCCCCCCGCCCAATTCGATGCTTGGCCCGGCTGGCGAACGCTGGTTGCCGGTACACGGCTTCCTGCCCCACTCGCGTCTGGTTGAGGCATGGGATCGCTTGCAGGCACTGTGGCAGGCAAACGCGGCGGAATTGCAGCGGCTCAAGGTTGAAACCGGCGCGTTGATCGCCGCCACCGGGCGCAGTTCGTGCCTGATCGAGCCGGTGTTCTACTGGCCGGGCGCACAAAACCCGCTGCACCGCCACGCCGTCGAAGCTGATCATCTGGCGCGCCTGCCCAAGCTGGCCGACAGCCCCGAAGCGACCGCACTGGTCGAACGGCTCAAACGCGAGGTCATCGCCATCTTCCAGTCGCTGGGCGCGATCCACCTGCAGATTGCCCGCACCTATCCGCTGCGCGAACGCCATGATCCCGCCGGCTGGGACATCCTGCGCGCGCTCAAGCGGCAGGTCGATCCCCGGGGGCTGATGAACCCTGGCGCCTTGGGGTTCGATGCCCCTGATTGACCGCCGCCATACGCTTGCCGCAGGACTGGGCATGGCCGCCCTCGCGCGTGCCCCGCTGGCGCTTGCCCAAGGAGACCCCGTGACCGAAACTGCCGCTTTTTCCGCGATGGCGATGCAGCTCACCGCGCGCTCGCTCGAACGCCTGCCCGATCGCGCCAGCGCGCGCGCCGCGATCCTCGAACATATCGCCCAACTCGAAGCCCAGATCCGCACCAGCGCGATCTTCGTGGCGCAATATTCGGGCAAGCCGGTCAAGCTGGTGGTGCTGCCCGAATATTTGTTCACCTCCTATCCGGGACGCATTTCAATCCCCGAATTCGCCGCGCGGGTGGGCTTTGCCGCCGATGGCCCGGAATACGAGGCGCTTGGTGGCCTGGCGCAGCGGCTGGGCATCTTCCTTGCGGGCAATGCCTACGAGACCGATGCGGCCTTCCGCGACTTCTACTTCCAGACCAGCTTCATCATCGCGCCCTCGGGCGCGGTGGTGCTGCGCTATCGGCGGCTGCTGTCGATGTTCGCACCCTCCCCGCATGACGTGTGGGAAGCCTATCTCGACAAATACGGGATCGAGGGCGTGTTTCCCGTGGCGCGCACCGAAATCGGCAAGCTCGCCTGCATCGCCAGCGAGGAAATCCTCTATCCCGAAATCGCCCGCGCGCTGGCCTTGCGCGGGGCCGAAATATTCTGCCATTCCTCTTCGGAAATCGGCTCGCCGCTCGCCACCCACAAGGACATCGCCAAGCAGGCCCGCGCCTTTGAAAACCTCGCCTATGTGGTCTCGGCCAACACCGCCGGAATTGCCGGCACGGCGATGCCGCTCGCCTCGGCGGACGGCAACAGCCAGGTGGTCGACTGGAAGGGCAACGTGGTCGCGAAATCGGGTGATGGGGAAACCTTCACCGCCTTTGCTTCGCTCGATCTGGCAGGGCTGCGCGCGGCGCGCCGCACCCCGGCCATGACCAACTACCTCGCCCGCCAGCGTCCGGCCTTGTTCGCACAGGCCTATGCCGCGGCGGCCGATCCCTTCCGCGGCCCTGACAGCATGATGCAGGGCGCAAGGCCCGTTGTCCCTGACCGCGATCATTTCCAACGGGCACAAGCCGAGGTGATCGAACGCCTCGTCAAGGCAGGAGTGATCTGATGAAACACCGCACCATCAGCGGCACGATCCGTTACATCTCGATGAAGCCGGGCCGCGAAGGCACAGAGCGCGGGCGCGAGACCTTCCGTTTCACCCATCATGGCGATGGTTCGACGATCATGAGCGCGCATTGCGAGATCGAGGAGCCAGAGCCGACGGTGATGCGCGACATCATCTGCCACATCGGGCCCGACCGGATGCCACGCAACCTGTTGGTGCACCTGACCGTGGGCGATGCTTTCCTCGGTTCGGGCTGGATGCATTACGATCCGGCCAAGGGCGTGATCGGCTGCGAAAGCGACAGTCCCGAACTTGGGCGCCATTCGGAAGTGCGCGCGGCGGGCGATTTCGATGCCTTCGGCACCCATCCGGTGGTTGGCGATGGCTTCACCACCCGGCTGATGGATCACAGCCGCGGGCCGCACCGGCGCAGGCTGCGCTTCTTCGTGCCCTCACCCGATCATCGCGGTGCCACTGCACCCCGGATTGCCGAGGTGATGATGACGATGGAATATGTCGGAGAGGAGGACAAAACCGTTGCGGCCGGCACCTTCCGCTGCCGCCGTTACCGCTATGTCGATGACAGCGACACCGGCATGGGCGGCGAACGTCATCCCGATTTCGATATGTGGGTGACCGCCGATGCCGACAGCATCCTCGTCTATGGAGCGATCGACGGCTACATGATGAACCGCTACGAGCTGATCGAGCTGACCCGCTAGAGACGGATCACCACCTTGCCGAAGTGGCCACCCCCATCGAGGCAGGCAAAGGCGGCAGGCGCATCGGCAAAGGCGAATTCGTGTTCTATCGGGATGGTGATGCCGTGCGCGACGACGACGCCAAGCGCCTTTCCCAGCATCGCGCCGCTGCCGCTGGCAATGCCCTTGATGGTGATATTCTTGCCGATCAGCGCGCCCTGACTGGCGCTGGCCACGTCCTGTGGGGAGCCGGCGAGCGCGCCCAATGTGGCGATCCGCGCGTTGGGCGCGCAGGCGGCGATGGTTTCGCCCAGCGCCGAAAAGCCGAGCGTGTCCACCACCACGTCCGCGCCGCGCCCGCCGGTCGCCTCGATAAGCGCCGCCGCCCAATCGGGCCGTGTGCGGTAATTGATGGCATAGTCCGCGCCCAGCGCCCTGGCCCGGGCGAGCTTGTCTTCGCTCGACGACGTGATGGCAAACTGCGCGCCCAGCGCCTTGGCCAGCAGCAGGGCGAATATTGAAACCCCGCCCGTGCCCTGCGCCAGCACCAGATCGCCTGCACGCGCGCCGCCGAAGGCGACCATCGCGTGCCACACGGTCGCGCCGGCCACCGCGAGGCAGGCCGCGGTGCTGTCCGGAACGGCATCGGGCACCTTGATCGCGGCTGCGGCCGGCAGCACGATCCGCTCGGCCAGCCAGCCGTCGGCGGTGACCCCCAAGTCCCGTGCGAAGACCGCGGGCGTGTAGTCGGCATCGGCCTGCCAGGCGAGAAAGTGCGGTGCGATGACCCGATCGCCCGGCGCAAGGCCGGTTACGCCCGCGCCCAGCGCCAGCACCTCGCCCACCCCATCAGACAAGGGAATGCGGGTTTCGGGCAAGCTGCTGCCATATTGCCCGCGCAGCACCATCAGGTCGCGGTAGTTCATCCCGGCGGCGATAACCCGGACAAGAATTTCCCCCGGCCCCGCAACCGGCGCGCCGCGCTCGGCAAGGCGAAGCCCGCCGATCCCACGGTCACCCGCGTTGCGCGGCCCGATTTCCCAAGCCTTCATGGTGCCGCAATCCTCCGCTCGTCGCAAAGCGTGCGCTTCCACGGGGCACCATCCTTGAACCATTGCCAGGTGCGCGCACGGCTCTGCCCGTCGGGTGAAATGCCGATCATCTCGACATAATACGCGCCGGGAACATCCAGCCGCTCAAGCCGCAGCATCAACGTGTCCGCATGGGTCTGCCAGCCAAAGCCGGAGAAGCGCTCGGTCGCCCAGACCAGCCGATCACCCTCAAGCCGCCCGCCGAACTGATAGGCCGCACTGCGCCCATCCGCCCACGCCAACCAACTGTGCTGGACATAGTGCCACGGACCGCTGTCGGGAAACTCGCACCGGGTCTTGACCCGGTGCTCATCGATCAGCGCGCCATCAGCGTCGAAGTGGCGATACCACCCATCCCACCAGCCTTCGTGGAGCAGCATTGCGGGCATTGCCGCTGCCAGTGCCGCGCGGTTGCTCATGCCATCCCCCGCTCGGCATAGTCGTCGATCGTCAGCGCGGTGCCCGTCTGGCAGATCAGCGCCTGTTCGCGCAGGAAGCGCCTGAGGCCGCTGTCACCCATCCGGCTTGGTCCCAGGCCGCTGCCCTTGCGCGAGAGATTGGTGGCATCGCCCACCATGCTGGTGAGCGCCCCATCCTGAAGCGAGACCGCGCCGACATCCAGCAGGGGGGCAATCGCCGCCGCTTCCGCAAGCGAACCGGCCAGCACCGCGGCGGACAGGCCATAGGCGCTGTCATTGGCAAGCGCGATCGCCGCCTCGATATGGTCGAACACCGTGACCGGCAGCACCGGCCCGAAGGTCTCCTCGCGCATCACCGCCATCTCGGGCGTGACATCGACCAGCACCGTCGGGCGCAGGTAGGCCCCCCCGCCGAGCCGTTCGACCTTGCCCCCGGCAAGCACCCGCGCCCCGGCCGCCACCGCGGCATCGATCTGGGCTTGCACCTTGTCGGCCTGCGCCGGGAAAATGAACGGGCCAAGATGGCCGGCGCAAGGATCGGGGTAGGTAAGCCTTACAGCCTTCGCGCCAGCAACAAGGGCCGCGAGGAAGGGTTCGGCAATGGCCCGCGCGACATAGATCCGCTCGATCGACTGGCAGGCCTGCCCGGTGGCGAGAATCGCGGCGCGCAGCGCGACACTGGCAGCCCATTGCGGATCGGCGCTGGCGGTGATGATCATCGGGTCCTTGCCGCCCAGTTCGAGATTGGCCGGGATGAGCCGCTGCGCCGCCGCCTCCGCCACCTTGCGGCCGGTGGCGGTCGATCCGGTGAAGCAGACATAGTCCACCGCCGCGATCAGCGCCTGCCCTGCCTCGGCCCCGCCCATGACATAGGCAAGCGGCAGTTCCGGCACCCTGGCCAGCACCGCACGCAGCGGTTCGACAAAGCGCGGGGTGATTTCCGAAGGCTTCACCAGCGCTGCCGCGCCTGCCATCAGTGCCGGCACGGCATCGATATGGCTGAGGATCAGCGGGAAGTTCCACGGCGCGATCGCCCCGAACAGCGGGAAGGCGCTGTAATGGGTGGCAATCTCGATCCCCGGTGTGAGCGAAGGCTTTGGCCCGCAGTCGAGCGCGGCGAAAATTTCCGGCCCGCGCGCTGCCCAGCGGCGGAGATTGGCAATCACCCCCTGCACTTCGATGGCAGCAATCGTGCGGCGGCCGGTATCCACCGCCAGCGCCGCGGCAATGCCGTCGGCCTGCGCTTCCATCGCCTCGGCCAGACGCAGCAGCACCCCGGCGCGACCGTGCGGCCCGAGCGCCTCCCAGGCCGGTTGCGCCTGCCGCAACCGCGCCGCCTGGGCGGCGATGTCCGCAAGGGAGCTTTCGGGAAAGTCGTAATCGGCCTTTCCGGTGCGCGGATTGATGGCTTTCATTGCTGGGCCTCCCATGCGGCAACGATGGCATCGCCGCGCGCGAACCACGCCCCTTTGCGCGCCGCCAGATCGGCAAGCAGGCCTTCGAGCGCGTCGATACGGTAAGGCAAGCCCATGATGTAGGGCGTGAGGTGAACCGGCAGCATCCGCCCGCTGCCGCTTTGCGCGGCCTCGCGCGCCAGCCAGTCGAACGCGTCGCGCAGGCTTTCGGCCCAGCTATTGGCACTCTTCTGCTGCACGGTGATGATCTGCCGGTCGGACAGTTCATGGTTGAGCGGCAGGTTGATGAGGCCATTGGCAAAGCGATAGGGCAGTTCATCATTCACCCAGTCGCAACAATAGGCGAGACCCTGCGCCTTGAGAATGTCCGGGGTGGCAAAGCTCTGCTGGCGCGCAATCGAAAGCCAGCCCGAAGGCCGCACGCCGCTGGCCCGTTCGATCCGCGCCATCGCCTCGGCGATGAGCGCGGCTTCAGCTTCGGGCGCGAGGGTGGAATCGATCGTCCCGTTCATGTCAGTCGAATGCGCGATCACCTCGTGCCCCCCAGCGATCACCGCGGCGACCAGCTCGGGATAGCGTTCGGCAATCGCAGCATTGGTGGCAAAGCTGGCCTTGACCCCGGCTTTCTCGAAGGCTTCGAGCAGGCGCCACGCGCCCACCCGGTTGCCGTAATCGCGCGCGGTGTAGTGGCGATAATCGGGATAGGGCGTGACCATGTGGCCGGGGGCATTGAACGGCCCGCCGGGCACAATCGGAAACCATTCGAGGCTGACGCAGAGCCACACCGCAACCGCGCCTTGCGGCCAGCGCACCGGCGGGCGGGCGTGCATGTTCGACCAGGCGTAGAGGTCATGATCGTAGCCTTCCCGGCGGCGCGGATAGTCAAGGTAGCTTTGAGGCAGCGTGCTCATCCGACCTGCTCCCGCCATGCATCGACAATCTCTCCCGCCCGCGCGATCCACGCCCGGCCATCGGCAGCGATGTGGCGCAGCGCCTGCTCGAAGGGGCCGATCCGGTGCGGCTGGCCGATCAGGTAGGCGTGCAGCGGAATGCACATCACCGTGCCCGAACGCGCACCCTCGCTGGCGAGCCGTTCGAACTGGCGGATCAGCGTCTCGGCATATTCGCGCCCGGACATGTTGTAGACGAAGAAGCCGTAGTGATCATTGACCTCGAGGCTGTAGGGGATCGAGGCGAGCCGGCCTTTGGCCACCTTCACTTCCTGCACCTGATCATCGTGATAGAGATCGCAGGTGTAATCGAGACCATATTCCGCAATCAGGTCGAGCGTGCGCGGCGTGTGGGTCAGCGCCGGGGCAAGCCAGCCGCGGATCGTCTGCCCCGTGGCTTCGCGCACTGTGCGGATCGAATCCTCGATGATCGCGCGCTCCTGCTGCTCGGTCATGTCGTAGGAATAACGGGTGTTGTAGATCCCGTGGCTGAAGAACTCCCACCCGCGCGCCGCCGCATCGGCCACCACATCGGGGTGGTGCTGGCACAGCGCGACCGAAAGGCTGACCGAGCCGGGGAAGCCGTGCTTCGACATCACCTCGGCCATGCGCCAGTGCGACACGCGGTTGGAATGATCGCGGTGGGAAAACCCGACCACGTCAGGATGCGGCCTGGCCCACGGCTTGCGCTTGGGGTGCACCGGCGGATCGATCTCGTAATATTCGAGATTGGGCGCAACCCACACCGCCACGGTCTTGCCGCCCGGCCACACGATTTTGGGCCGCGCATTATAGGGATGATAATCATACAGCCCCGGGTCTGCCGCACCTTCCCGCATCAGCGCGCCTCCAGCCAGTCGATCACCGCCTGCACCGGTTCGACATCGGCATATTTGAGCTGGAGATCGGTGAGATTGGCGAAGTGATAGCTTTCGTGCTTGTCGGCGCAGGTCTCGATCGGCACGATGGTGCGGTAGCCGTGGCTCAGCGCATCAACCGCGGTCGCGCGCACACAGCCAGACGTGCTGCCGCCGGTGACCACCACGGTATCGACGCGGTGGAAGGTCAGGTAGCTTGCCAGCGGGGTCTCGAAGAAGGCGCTGGGCATACGCTTGGTGAATTCGAGATCATCCGCGTGGATCTCGCAGCGCGGATCGAAGGCGTGGCGCGCGCTGCCATACTTGATGTTCTGCAAGCTGTCCTCGGTATCGGTGCGCGTTCCCCACACGCCGGCATCCCCGGCATCGGCCTTGTAGGCCACCCGGCTCCAGATCACCGGCATCCCGCGCGCGCGCGCCAGGCGGCTGATGGTGTTGATGTATTCGATCTGGCGCGGATCGGTTTCGTAAGCGGTCCTGAACAGGTCGATCCGGGTGTAGGCCTGCTGGACATCGACATTGACGATGGCAAGCTTGCTGCCGAAGCCGAACTTGCGGCGCGCGGGGTTGGCCATCACCTCCTCGAACAACTGGCGCGCGGTCTTGCCGTCGCTGATCATTCTTGTCCCGATCGCTTCGCTCATTGCGCGCACTGCTCCTCGATTGTTCGATTCCGCTTTGACAGCGGACAATAAACGCGCGTAGAGGCTTGTCGAGTGAAATTTGTCCGGACAACTTCCGTGCCATGATAACGCGCCATATCCTGACCATTCCCGGCACCGGACGGCGGGTGCATTACCGGCGCTGTGGCACCGGCCCCGCGCTGCTGATGGTGCACCAAAGCCCGCGTTCTTCGGCGGAGTACGAGCCGCTGATGCGCCAATGGTCGGCCCATTTCACCTGTATCGCGCCCGACACGCCGGGCTTCGGCCAATCCGATCCGCTGCCCGGCAATCCGGAAATCGCCGACTTCGCCGATGCGCTGTGCGAGACGATGGACGGGCTCGGCATCGGGCCTTGCCTGGCCTATGGCTTTCATTCGGGCGGCATCATCCTTGTCACCGCGCTCAAACGCCAGCCGGAACGGTTCCGGGCGCTGGCGATCGGTGGCTACGCCATCTGGAACGATGCCGAGATGCGAATCTTCGGGGAGCGTTACCTGCCCGAGTTCCGCCCCTCTGACTACGGCGAACACCTTGTATGGCTGTGGAACCGGATGCTCGAACAGAGCTGGGTCTTCCCATGGTTCGACACCCGCGAGGAGGCGCGCCTTTCGGTCGCGCATGCGGATGTCGCGCGGGTGGCGCAGGCCGTGAAGGAGATGATGGAGGCAGGCAAGGCCTACCGCGCGGGTTATGGCGCGGTGCTGCGCGCCCCGCGCGACATCCCGCCAGCCGAGGCGCAGGTGCCGCCCTGCCTGATCAGCGCCTATGACGGCGATCCCTTGCAGGCGCATATCGACCGGCTCGGCGCGATGCCGGCCGGATGGGAGGCGAGAAAGGTCGCAACGCCCGCCGAACACCAGGAAGCGAGCCTGACGTTCCTGCGCGCGCATGGTGGTGACGGGTGCTGCCCGCCGCTGGCCGAAGATGCACAGGAAGGCTGGATTGAGGTCGGTGACGGGCTGATCCACTGGAAAGGCACGCGCGGCGCCGATCGGCTGGTGCTCCATGCTCCGGCGGGCGAAATGGCAGAGCCGGAAAAGGGCACGCTGGCGATCGATGTCCCCGGCCACGGCCAGTCGGACAATTGCGCCGATCCGCGCGGGGCCGTCGAGGCGGCAGCACAGGCGCTCGGAGCAGAGGCGATCCTGTGGCCCGCGCCGCCTAGGGGCGATCCGGACCGGCTCTACCCCGACCTGACGCCCGACCGCTTCGGCGCCTATCTCCAGCGCGCCTGGCAGATTGCCCGCGCCGAGGCCTTCTTCTCGCCATGGTACGAGGCTTCGGCGGCCCATGCCATCCGGCTCGATCCGGCCGCGCTCGATCCGCTGGCGCTCCAGCGCCGCGCCCGCGCGCGGATCATCGCCGGCAGCGCCGCGCGGCTGTGGCATGATACCCTCCTCAGCATCAAGGAAGAGACCCGATGAACGATTTTGCCAAGGCCATGCCGCTGCTTGCCCGCCACGAAGGCGTGTGGGACGGCACCTATTCCTATTTCAACGCACAGAACGAGAAGATCGACGAACACGCCAGCCGCTTGCTGTGCCGCATCACCGGCGATCCCGAAATCCCGTATCACCAGACCAATCATTACACCTGGCCCGATGGCCGCACCGAAGTGCGCGATTTCCCCGCCACCTATCGTGACGGGCGCATCTGGTGGGACAATGATCTGATCCAGGGCTGGGCGGCGGAAGTCCCGCTCGACGAATTTGGCCGCACCATGATGCTTTACTGGCAGCGCACCGGCGATCCTTCGCTCTATCTCTACGAACAGATCCAGATTTCCGATTGCGGCCAGCATCGCTGCCGCACCTGGCACTGGATCAGGAACGGGATGCTGGAAACCCGCACCGCGATCCAGGAACGGTTCGTGACACGCGACTGGCGGGCCATTGATGCCGAAATGCAGGCCAAGGCGGCGGGCTGACAACGAAGCCATGGGACAAACCCTGTTTGCCAAGATCTGGGACGCGCACCGCATTGCCGGCACAGCAGGCGACGCGCACCTGATCGCGATTGACCGGGTGTTTCTGCACGAGCGCACCGGCGCGGCCGCCTTGCGCCGGATGGCCGAAACCGGGCGCGCGGTGCTCGATCCGGCGCGGGTGTTTGCGGTGATGGATCACATCGTCGATACCCGCCCGGGCCGCGGCGACGGAACGCTGATGCCCGGCGGCGAAGGCTTCATCACCGAAACCCGCGCCGCCGCGCGCGCTGCGGGGATCACCCTGTTCGATGTCAACGACCGCGATCAGGGGATCATCCACGTGATCTCGCCCGAACAGGGGATCGTGCTGCCCGGCCTCACGCTGGTCGCGCCCGACAGCCATACCTGCACGCAAGGGGCCTTCGGCGCGCTCGCCTGGGGGATCGGCAGCAGCGAGGCGGAACATGCGATGGTCACCGGCACGCTCAGGATGGAGCGCCCGCGGACGATGCGTGTGACCTTTTCCGGCAGACTTGCGCCCGGGGTGAGCGCCAAGGACATGGCGCTGGCGCTGATCGCCGCCCATGGCGCCGGCGGCGGCGCGGGCCATGCGGTCGAATTTGCTGGCGAGGCGGTGGCGGCGCTCGACATGGAGGGCCGGATGACGCTGTGCAACATGGCGACCGAGTTCAGCGCCATGACCGGGATCATCGCGCCCGATCGGCAAGCCTTTTCCTACCTCGCGGGCCGGCCTTACGCACCCGCCGCTTTCGACGATCCCTATTGGGCCACGCTCGGTTCCGATCCTGACGCGGCGTTCGACCGGGAAATCACGATCGATGCCAGCACCATCGCGCCGATGGTGAGCTGGGGCACCAGCCCGCAGCACGCCATTCCCGTCACCGGCACCGTGCCGCAGGGGCCGCAGCGCGCGCATGACTATATCGGCCTTGCGCCGGGCACCCCGCTGGCCGGAACACCGGTGGACGCGGCCTTCATCGGTTCGTGCACCAACAGCCGCATCACCGATCTGCGCCGCGCTGCCGCCCTGCTCAAGGGGCGCGGTATCGCACCCTCGATTCGCAAGGCACTGGTGGTTCCCGGTTCGCTCGCGGTCAAACGGCAGGCCGAGGCAGAGGGGCTGGACAAGGTGTTCGAGGCAGCCGGGTTCGAATGGCGCATGAGCGGCTGTTCGCTGTGCTTTTACGCCGGGGGCGAGAGCTTCCCTGAAGGATCGCGCGTCATCTCCAGCACCAACCGCAATTTCGAAGGGCGCCAGGGCCCGGGCATTCGCACCCATATCGCCTCGCCCGAAACCGTCGCTGCCAGCGCCATCGCCGGCGCGATTGCCGATCCGCGCAGGCTCGCACGCGGGGAGGCGCCTGCATGAAGCCGGTCTCCACCATCACCAGCACCGCAGTGCCGCTGCTGCGCGACAATATCGACACCGATACGATCATTCCCAGCCGCGAGATGAGGACCACCGGGCGCACCGGGCTGGCCGATGGCCTGTTCGCCCCCTGGCGCTACAGCGATGCCGCCGCGCGGGTGCGCGACCCGCAATTCGTGCTGAACCAGCCCGAGGCCATTGGCACCCGGCTGCTGCTGGCAGGCGACAATTTCGGCTGCGGGTCGAGCCGCGAACACGCGGTCTGGGCGCTGGCCGAATTCGGGATCGAGGCGATCATCGCGCCTTCCTTCGCCCCGATCTTCAAGGGCAATTGTCTTCGCAACGGCCTTTTGGCGATCGAACTGCCTGCCGAAGTGGTTCGCAGCCTCGCCTGGCAGACGGTGCAGATTGACCTCGATGCCCAGACCATCCGCGCCGGCGGCGAGGTCTGGCCCTTTGCGATTCCCCCGCAGGCCAAGGCGATGCTGGCCGAGGGGCTGGACGCGATTGACCTGACGCTCAAGCACAAGCCCGCCATCCTCGCGTGGCTCGCTGCCGACCGGCGCGCGCGGCCGTGGGCCTATCCGGAGAACCCCAAGTGACCGACATCCTGGTTTCCGAAGTCGGCCCGCGCGACGGGCTGCAATCGATCAAGCCGATCATGCCGCTCGAAGCCAAGAAGCGCTGGATCGCGGCCGAGGCGGCGGCGGGCGTGCGCGAGATCGAGGTCGGAAGTTTCGTGCCGCCCAGCCTGCTGCCGCAGATGGCCGACACCGCCGAACTGGTCGCCTTCGCGCGCGGGATCGAAGGGCTGCACGTGGTCGCACTGGTGCCCAATGCCAAGGGCGCGGTGCGCGCCGCCGAGGCGGGGGTGCACGCGATGAGCATTCCCTTCTCGATGAGCGAGAGCCATTCCTTAAAGAACGTGCGCAAGGATCACCCTGCCATGCTGGCCGAAATCGCCGATGCCGCCGCGATCGCGCGCGCGGCGGGGATCCACTTCGCGGTGGGCCTGTCCACCGCTTTCGGCTGCACGATCGAGGGCGCGGTGAGCGAGGACAAGGTCGTGCGTCTCGCCGAACAGGCGGTTGCCGCCGGGGCGCAGGAATTGTCGCTGTCCGACACCACCGGCTATGCCGATCCGGCGCAGGTGCGCCGCCTGGTGCGTAAGGTGCGCGCGGCGGTGGGGGCGGAAAAGCTGACGACGCTGCACCTGCACAACACCCGCGGGCTTGGGCTGGCCAATGTGGTGGCGGGCCTTGAGGAAGGGATCACCACCTTCGACGCCTCGCTCGGCGGATTGGGCGGTTGCCCCTTCGCCCCGGGGGCGAGCGGCAACCTCGTCACCGAAGATCTGGTGCTGATGCTCAACGCCATGGGGCTCAAGACCGGGATCGACCTCGACAAACTGCTGGCGGTGCGCGCCATCCTTGCCGAGGCGCTGCCGGGTGAGCCGCTCTACGGCTTTACCCCCGATGCCGGGCCGATGAAGGACTATTCGCAAAGGATCGCCGCATGAGCGCGCCCGCCCCCCTCAAAGGCATCCGCGTGGTCGAGTTCACCCACATGGTGATGGGCCCGGTGGTGGGCCATATCCTGGCCGGGCTTGGTGCCGATGTGGTGCGGATCGAACCCATCGGCGGCGACAACACCCGCCGGCTCAAGGGATCGGGCGCGGGCTATTTCCCTATGTATAATCGCGGCAAGCGGTCAATCTGCCTCGATCTCAAGCGGAGCGAGGGGATCGCTGTGGCCAGGGACCTCGTCGCCCGCGCCGACGTGCTGGTCGAGAACTTCCGCCCCGGCGCGCTCGATCGGCTGGGGCTGGATTACGACAGCTGCGCCGCCGCCAATCCGAAGCTCATCTATTGTTCGGAAAAAGGCTTCCTGCCCGGCCCTTATGAACAGCGCACCGCGCTCGACGAGGTGGCGCAGATGATGGGCGGGCTGGCCTATATGACCGGCCCGCCGGGCCGCCCCTTGCGCGCGGGCGCGAGCGTGATCGACGTGACGGGGGGAATGTTCGGGGTGATCGGCGTGCTCGCCGCGCTCGAGGAACGCCATCGCACCGGACGCGGCCAGAAGGTCACCGCCAGCCTGTTCGAAACCACCGCCTATCTGGTCGGCCAGCACATGGCGCAGTTTGCCGTCACCGGCAGCCCCGCCGCGCCGATGCCCGCGCGCGTTTCGGCCTGGGCGATCTATGACGTGTTCGAGACCCGCGACGAACCGGTGTTCATCGGGGTGGTCACCGATGCGCTGTGGGAAAAATTCTGCCGTCTGTTCAAACTCGATGCCCTGTGGGCGGACGAAAGCTTGCGCGAAAACAACGCCCGGGTCGCCGCGCGCGACCGGATCATTCCCGAAATCCGCGCGCTGATAGCCACCATGACCCGGGCCGAGGTGATCGCCCGCCTCGATGGCTCGGGCCTGCCCTTCGCCCCGATCGGCAAGCCTGAAGACCTGTTCGATGATCCGCATCTTCAGCATGGCGGGCTGGAAGACGTGAGGCTCGATAACGGCACCGTGGTCCGCCTGCCCACGATCCCACTGGAAATGCGGGGCGAGCGCATCTGTTCACCGCAGGAACTCCCCACGCCCGGCCGCGATGCGCGCAGCGTGCTGGAAGGCCTGGGCTACGACAACGACACGATCGCCGCCCTGATTGCGGGCGGGGCGGTAGGAGAGAAGGCATGAAGACCATCGGATGGCCTGTTATCGTCGGCCTGCTGGCAGGCTGCGCTGCAACCGGCAGTCAGGCCCCGCAGATCGCCGCTGCTCCGGCGTCACCGGGCGTCAGCGCGCCCGAGAGGCGCCTGCCGACCGATGTGCGCCGTGCCACCATCATCGTGCGCGACATGGAAAAGTCGCTCGCGCTCTATCGCGACGTGATCGGGCTCAAGGTCAATTACGATACCACAGTCACGACATCGGGCGTGGCCCTGCCGGCCGGCGAACCCGGCGCCAAGGCCCGCCTGGTGCTGCTCAATGCGAATGACCCGTGGGTGGGCTGGGTCGGGTTGATGGAGTGGGTGGACCCGCCGATCCCGGCCGGCGATTATCCCAGGCGGATGGGGCCGGGCGATGTCGTGCTGGTGCTCAACACCGACGATGTCGAAGGGCGCTGCGCCAAGGCCAAGACCGTGCCCGGCGTCACCTTCACCGCCGAGGCGCGGCTGCAGACCTATCCGGGCCGCAATGGTGGGCCTGATATCCGGGTGATGGGCTGCAATTTCTTCGATCCCGACGGGATCCTGATCGAGCTCAACCAGATTCTGGAATGATCAGCTCCGGCCCGTCGATCAGCAGCACCTGCACATCGGCCAGACCTTCGCGCAGCTTCTTTGCCTCGGCATATTCGGGGCTGTTCCAGAAGGCCTTGGCCGCGGCGCGATCGGGCCATTTGGAAATGACCATGCTCGCCCCCTCACCGAAGCTGCCTTCGAGGCATTCGGCGCCAGGCCCGCGCAGCAGGTATTCGCCGCCGAATTGCGGGATCAGCGCCGCCGCCGCCGCGCCATAGCCGGCGATGAACCTGTCGCGGTCATGGACCTTGGCGGTCACGATCATGTAAGTCGCCATCAGAACCTTTCCCGTTGCATCAGAAGGGCTTCACCGCGCCGAGGAAGCACACCGAGGCAATCGTGACCCAGTAGATATAGGCCGCCAGGCGCGCCTGCGCGATCTCGCGGGCGAGCGCCGCTTCCTGCGCGGCATCCGGCCCCATGGCGAGGATCCGGAACCGCTCGGTCCAGCGGCGCATCACCAGCCGCAGGAACAGGCCGATGACCAGCGCGAAGGCATAGAGCCCCATCTTCGAGGGATACCACAGGTTGTCCGGGCCGGAGGTGATCGGGCCGCTGTTGGCAAAAGCCATCCCCGCCACCACCAGCAGCGCTACAATCAGCGGGTAACGCAGCAGTTCCTCGGTGCGGGTAACGGCAAGGCCAATATCGGTTTCGCGCTTGATGAAGGCGGTCCAGGTCATCGCCAGCCAGACCGCGAAGATGGCCCACATCCACCACACGCCGGCCCCTTCCAGCATCGGCACGAAACCATAAATCTTGCCCATGTGCAGGCCCAGCGGCAACAGCAGCACGATGCCGGTACGCGCAAGGATATCGATGCGGTAGGCGGTTTCCATGTGCCGCCGGCGTTCCTCCAGCGATAGCGCCGGATTGGTGACATGGTAGCTGGTCTGAAACACGCCCCATTCGCCGCCCAGCCAGTACACCATTGAAAGGATATGCACCCAGCGCAGGATGGCAAGCTCATTGGTTGCGAGAAATTCCATCTTCGCCCCTATCCCCCCGGTTGTTGGCGCTGTGTCGCTTGCGCCACTGATCCCGTGTGTGCCGCGCTATTCGCGCGACAGCCGTTCGACGATATCCATGATCGGCGGATCGTTCGCCGCCATGGCC
This sequence comes from Erythrobacter sp., assembly GCA_046294975.1. GTDB lineage: Bacteria > Pseudomonadota > Alphaproteobacteria > Sphingomonadales > Sphingomonadaceae > Erythrobacter. The sequence continues at coordinate 31,391 of JBKBOH010000023.1, forward strand.
TCGACCTCCTGCTGGAAGCCCCGCATGATCCGCGCAATGTAGGCGCGCGTCGCCAGGCCCCGCTCGTCACTCGCTGCCTGATCGGGCTTGTAACCCTCGATCTCCTCGCGCTTCAGCACTCCGTGGGTTTCAAGCAGGCGTTCAAGCGTGTCCTGCCGCTCGCGCAGGGCGGAAACCTCGGCGGCGAGCGCAAACACCGTCGAATAGAGCCGGTCGAGCGCAGGCTCGTCGAAGAATTGCGGGCGCCTGCCCTTGGCACGGCGACCCGAGGCGGCGATCCAGTCGAATGCCTCGCTCATGCCGCTTCAGCCTTTGCCAGGGGTTTCCACGCACCATAGGCGTTCCAGATCGCGGCGCGGCCATAATCCTCCTCGCTCTCGTCTGGCGACGGGGGAAAGATCGTCGGATCAACCACCGCGCGCACCCCTGCAACGAACTGGCTGTCCTTCGGGAAGCCGGCCCCGGCCATCACTTCCTTCAGATCCTGACCATGCATCGCCGACCAGAACGGTTCGTTGTTGTTGAACGCATCCCAGTCGCGCATGAACTGCTCGAACAGCGGCATGTCATCGGTATATTGCGGCTGCTCGATATGCAGGATGAGCCCACCCGGCGCGAGCACCCGGTTGGCCTCGGCCAGAATGCGCGGCATCGCCCGAGCCGACAGCTCGTGCAGGAACATGGTGGTCTGCACCCAGTCGAAATAGCCATCGGGCCAGCGCGACAGATTCTCGGCCGAGGCCTGCACGAAGCGGATGTTGGTCACCCCCAGCGCCGCCGCACGGGCCGCCCCGTAACGCAGCGATGCCGCCGCCGTGTCGATCGCGATCACTTCCGCGTCCGGGAAGGCCTGCGCGATCGGCACGGCGTTGTGGCCGATGGTGCAGCCGATATCGAGAATGCGCCTGGGCGACCAGTCGGGCCGCTCGGCCTTGACCCAGGCGACCACCGCCTGCCCGCCGCCATCGTTCAATCCCCCCAGCGCACCGCCGGTGGTGGCAAACAGCCCGACATCGTAATTGGCCCCGACCGTGACATCCCCGGGGCGCTCTTCGCCGTGATAACCGCCGGGCTGGCAGTGTATGTCCACCGCGGTCTGATAATCGGGCTGCGCAATCGCCGGATCGAGTTCGAGCTGACCCGAATGCTCGTTGAACTGGCGCGCCATCGCGTCGAGCTCGTCGAGCTGGCGCAGCACCACCTGCCGTCCGTTGTGCTGGCGCATCTCCATCGAATTGCGCTTGAGCGCCGACCAAGTGCGGTGCCAGGAATCCTGGTTCATCGCGTCGCGCACCTCGTAGCGGTGCTGGGGATCGCGGCCATGCTGGGCGCGGAACGCGGGGAGCACGCGCGTTTCATAGGCGAGGCGGTTGCCAGCGCCGATCGGGCCGGAAAGATAGCGGTTGAAATGGGTGAGGAAGTTGAACCGCGCCGCCTCGTCATGGGAGACGCGCGGCATCATCGGATGGCGGCTCATCGCGGTATAGGGCGGGGGCAGATCTTTGGCCATAGGCGGCACCTCTAAGCTGAGCCGGAAAGTTGTCCGGACAAATTTGACAGGGAACGTCCGTTTGTCAAGCTCTGGTCGATGTGTCTTTGATCTAAATCATACGGCAAACTCGGCGCGCTGCACAATCAACGCGCCCAGCCCTCCATCGCCTTGCCCTGCTGGAGCGCGCGGATTTCCTCGAGATCGCGCGGCGGATTGAGCCACATCGGCTTTTCCCTTTCTGCCCATTCGCGCAGGCGGGCGGGCAGCTCGGCGTTGCTTTCGACCCGCCAGGACAGCAGATGATAAATGGCCTGCCCCTTGCCGACAAAGGGCGGGAGCGCGCCATAGCGCTGCCAGGCCATCTGGTGGGGTTCGTCACTGGTGCCGGGCCGGTGAATGAAGAAATCGTAATTCTCCCAGGCCTCGTAGCGCCCGCCGGCGGGGAGAGGGAAATCGAGAAATACCGGTGCGGTGATCGCCAGCGTATCCTTGCCCATCCAGCGCCAGGTCATCCCCGTTTTGGCCTCGATCTTCTGGATCGAGGGGGCAACGCCCTGTTCGACATCGCCATAAATGCACCCGTTTTCATAGCGATAGGAAATCATCTGATAGGGATAAGCGATGGGTTCGACCTTCCGGCCATTGTATTCGGTGAGAATTTCCCCGGTTTCCGGATCGGTATAGGCATAGGTCTTGCGGGTCAGGTGCACCACCGGATCGCCCGGCTTTTCGGGCCAGAACACGCGGCTTGAATCGAACCCGATCATGCCCAGCAGCTTCTTGCCGCTGGGGTATTCATAGACACCCCCTTCAGAGACCCAGTGCACCGGCTCGCCGGTCCCTGCGCGTGCGTCCACCCACATCCGGAACTCGACCGGCGCTGCGGCGCGGCTGTCAGGGCTGGCGGCACCATGCGGGGCGGCCGCTTCGCTCCTGGACAGGGCCGGGACGGCGACCGCCATCGCCGCTGCGGTGCAGGCCAGGACAAACGCGCGCCGGACGCGGAAAGACGAATGCA
>JBKBOH010000024.1:0-33735 GCA_046294975.1 Erythrobacter sp.
TCCGCTCGGACAATTCGACCAGCGGCTGGAGCGCGGTCGGCGGGCTGACCCGCAACCCTCACGCGATCGATCGCAACCCCTGCGGATCATCCTCAGGCAGCGGCGCGGCGGTGGCGGCCGGTTTTGCCTGGGGCGCGATCGGCACCGAAACCAACGGCTCGATCACCTGTCCGGCCAGCATCAACGGCATCGTCGGCTTCAAGCCCAGCGTCGGGATCGTCAGCCGCACCCACGTGGTGCCGATCTCCAGCACGCAGGACACCGCCGGGCCGATGACGCGGACGGTGTACGACGCGGCATTGCTGCTCACCGCCATCGCCGGGCCGGACGCAGCCGATCCGGTGACGCTCGGGGCGAAGCGGGTGAAGGACTATACCGAGGGACTCGATTCCTATTCGCTACGGGGCGTGCGAATCGGGGTGATGCGCGAGCAAATCGGCAACCGCGCCGATCTCGCCGCAGTGTTCGATGTCGCGCTCAAGGACCTCGAGCGCGCGGGCGCGGTGCTGGTCGACATCCGCTTCAAACCCGACCAGCAGATGTATGGCGACAGCTTCACCGTGATGATGTTCGAGCTGCGCGAGGAGCTGGGCAAATATCTCGTCTCGATCCCCGCCTTCAAGGAGGGGACGACCCCGCGCAGCCTTGCCGACATCATCGCCTTCAACAAGGCCCATGCGGACGAGGAAATGCGCTGGTTCGGGCAAGAGCTGTTCGCGCTGTCAGAGACCACCACCGACCGCGCCGCCTACGAAACCGCGCGCGCCAATGCGCTCAGGATCGCGGGGCCGGAAACGCTCGACAAGCTGCTGGCCGACAACAAGGTGCAGTTCCTCGTCGCCCCGACGCAGGGGCCGGCCTGGACCAGCGACCTTGTCAATGGCGATCATTACAACGGCGCGATCGGCTTCGGTAGCCCCGCGGCGATTGCCGGCTACCCGCATCTTACCGTGCCGATGGGCGCGGTCGAGGGCCTGCCGGTGGGCCTGAGCATCATCGGCGCGAAGTGGGATGATCACGCGGTGCTCAAGGCCGGCGCGGCTTACGAAAAGGCGCGGACAGCCAAGTTGCCCGCGCCGAAATTCCGTCCGTGGCGCGCCGCGGAGCGATAACCCGCGCCGCCCCCCGGCCTGATTATTTCTTGGCCGCAGGCTTCTTGGCCGGAGCCTTGCGGGCGGTGGGCTTTTCTTCCGCAGCCGCTTCAGCCTTCTTCGCCGGAGCCTTCTTGGCAGGCGCCTTGCTGGCGGGCTTGGCTTCCGCAGCCGGGGCTTCCCCGGTGGCGGCGGCCTTCTTGGCCGGAGCCTTCTTCTTGGTCGCAGCCTGCTTGGGTGCCGCAGCCGCTTCGGCGGTATCGTCGGCCTCGATCGCGGCCTGGAGTTCTTCCATGGTCACTTCGCGGGTGGTGACTTCGGCCTTGTCGAACAGGAAGTCGACGACCTTGTCTTCATACAGCGGCGCGCGCAGCTGGGCGGCGGCCATCGGATCGGACTGGATATACTGCACGAACCGCTCGCGATCTTCGGCGCGATACTGCATCGCGGCCTGCTGGATCAGCATGGACATTTCCTGACTGGTCACCTCCACGCCGTTGGCCTGGCCGATTTCGGAAAGCAGCAGGCCCAGACGCACGCGGCGCTCAGCAATCGCGCGGTATTCGTCCTTCTCCTGCTCGATCTGCTCCAGTGCCGCCGCCGGATCGTCCTCGCGCGATGCTTCCTGCTGGAGCTGCGCCCAGATCTGCTGGAATTCGGCTTCAACCATGGTGCCGGGGACTTCGAAGCTGTGGCCCGCGGCGAGCTGATCGAGCAGCGCGCGCTTCATCTGGGTGCGGGTCAGGCCGGCGGTCTGCTGTTCGAGCTGGGCCTTCATGATCTCGCGCAGCTTTTCGAGGCTGTCGAGCCCGAGGCTCTTGGAGAAATCTTCGTCCACGGTGGTTTCGGTTTCGACCTTCACCGCCTTCACAGTGACATCGAAGGTGGCTTGCTTGCCCGCCAGATGCTTGGCCTGATAGTTTTCCGGGAAGGTGACGGTGATGGTCTTTTCCTGACCCGCCTTCACCCCCAGCAGCTGATCTTCAAAGCCGGGGATGAAGGTGCCCGAACCCAGCACCAGCGCCGCGTCCTCGGCCTTGCCGCCCTCGAATTCGACGCCGTCAAGCTTGCCGACGAAATCGATGATCAGCTGATCGCCCTCGGCCGCCTTCTTGGTCTTGGCGGCGTCCTTGTAGCTCTTGTTCTGCGCGGCGATGCCTGCCAGCGCCTCATCGACCTGCGCGTCGGTGACGGGCACGACCAGACGTTCGAGCTTCAGGCCATCAAGGCTGGGCGCTTCGATCACGGGCAGCACTTCGAGGCTGACGGTGATTTCGGCATCCTTGCCCAGTTCGTAGTCCTGATTGAGGCCCACTTCGGGCTGCATCGCCGGACGCAAGCCTTCGTCACGCAGCAGCTTGTCGACCGATTCGCGAATCGTCTCGCTCACCACCTGGCCGTGCAGGGCCTCGCCGTGCATCTTCTTGACGAGGTTGGCCGGCACCTTGCCGGGACGGAAGCCGGGCATCCGCACCTGCGGCGCGACCTTCTTGATTTCGGCATCGATCTTCGCGGCAAGATCGGCGGCCGGAATCGTGATCAGATAGGCGCGCTTGAGCCCTTCGTTGACAGTCTGCTGGGTGTGCATGGGAACTGGTCTGATGCCTTCTATGATAGAATTCGGTAAGGTCGGAACAGGCCGGGGACGAACTGGTGCGGGCGAAGGGACTCGAACCCCCACATCTTGCGATGCCAGAACCTAAATCTGGTGCGTCTACCAATTTCGCCACGCCCGCATGCCCGAACGAAGCCGCGCGGGAAGCATGGCCTCCCGCGCGTATCAGCCGGTGCCCTTATCCCCGCCGGGACGAAAGGGCAAGCGCAACACGCTTGAAGCCTTGCACATTGGCGGATAAGGGCCGCGCCATGACCGAAGAAACCCCTGAAACCGTCCCCCAAACCGTCTCCGGCGCCCCCGACAGCGGGGACGTTCCGCCCGATCACCTGTCGGTCAATCCGAGGAGCCCGTTCTTCGACGCGGACAAGCTGCGCCGCGGAGTCGGCATCCGCTTCAAGGGCCGGGTGCGGACCGATGTCGAGGAATATTCGATCTCCGAAGGCTGGGTGCGGGTGCAGGCCGGCAAGACGGTGGATCGCAAGGGTCAGCCCTTGACGATCAAGCTCACCGGCCCAGTCGAGGCATGGTACGAGGATCTGGGCGAAAACCCCCCGGTCGCCAAAAAGGACTGATCGGGCCGCCGGGTTCGGTCCGAACTTGCCAAACGGGGTGTTTGCGCCCACTTGGGCGGGGCCATGTCCCTCCCCCGAAAGCCCGAAGTCGTGATCATCGGCCGTCCCAATGTCGGCAAGTCCACCCTGTTCAACCGGTTGGTGGGCAAGAAACTCGCGCTGGTCGATGATCAGCCGGGAGTGACGCGCGACCGCCGCATGGGCGACGCGGTAATTGCGGGGCTGCACTTCACCGTGGTCGATACCGCCGGGTGGGAGGACGAGGACGAGCTTTCGCTCCCCGGCCGGATGCGTAAGCAGACCGAGGCCAGTCTCGCCGGCGCGGATGCGGCGCTGTTCGTGATCGATGCGCGCACGGGGCTGAACCCGCTCGACGAGGAAATCGCCCGCTACCTGCGCGAACAGGAAGTGCCGGTGGTGGTGGTCGCCAACAAGGCCGAAGGCAAGGGCGGCGAGGCCGGGGCGATGGAAGCCTATGCGCTCGGCCTTGGCGAACCGCTGATGATCTCGGCCGAGCACGGCGAGGGCATTGCCGACCTGTTCGGCGGGCTGTGGCCGATCATCGGGGCCAAGGCCGAAGCATGGGAAGCGGCAAACGATGCCGCGCGCGCCGAGGCCGCCGCGATGGACGCGGAGGATCGCCCCTCCGGCCCGCTCAAGCTGGCGATCGTGGGCCGTCCGAACGCGGGCAAATCCACGCTCATCAACCGCCTCTTGGGCGAAGACCGGCTGCTCACCGGCCCGGAAGCCGGGATCACCCGCGATTCGATCGCGATCGACTGGGAATGGACCGATCCCAAGTCGGGCGAAACCCGCGCCATCCGCCTGATCGACACGGCAGGCATGCGAAAGAAGCGCAATGTCACCGACAAGCTCGAAAAGCTCTCGGTGGCCGACGCGCGCCGGGCGGTGGATTTTGCCGAGGTGGTGGTGCTGCTGCTCGATGCCACCCAGGGGCTGGAACATCAGGATCTGAAAATCGCCAGCCTCGTGCTCGAAGAGGGCCGTGCGCTGATGATCGCGATCAACAAGTGGGATGTGGCCGAAGACGCCAGCAAGCTGTTCAACGGCATCCGCGCCGCGCTCGATGATGGCCTTGCACAGGTGCGCGGCCTGCCGCTGTTCGCCGTGTCAGCCAAGACCGGCAAGGGCTTGGACCAGATGCTGGCCGGGGCTTTCGAACTGCGCGAGGCCTGGTCGAAGCGCGTGCCGACCTCGGCATTGAACCGTTGGTTCGACGATGCGCTGGAGGCCAACCCGCCGCCCGCGCCCGGCGGCAAGCGGATCAAGCTCAGATACATTACCCAGGCCGGCACCCGCCCGCCGCGCTTCGTGATCTTCGGCTCGCGACTCGATCTGCTGCCCAAGAGCTATGAACGCTATCTGGTCAACGGCATCCGCGCCAAGCTGGGCTTTGATGCGGTGCCGTTGCGCGTCACCCTTAAAGCCAACAAGAACCCCTACGCCAAGGACTAGCGCCGCGATGCTGCTCGATCTGCTGGCCGCCGCCACCGCCGCCCACAAAGCGCCCTTCGCCTTCGAGATCATCGAGCGCACCGCTTCCACCCCGCGGGTGCAGCAGGTGGTGCAGCTGAGCCTGGCGCCCGCGTTCCTGCTGTCGGGCATCGGGGCGATCATGAACGTCATCATGAGCCGGATGATCTGGATCGCCCAGCGGGTCGAGAAAATCGACGAGAAGCGGGAGGAGGAACGCACCGCCAAGCAGCTGCGCGAACTTGGCTGGCTGATGCGGCGGCGCAAGCTGGCGCAGGGCGCGATCATGTTCTCCACCGCGGCGGCGGTGATGATCAGCCTGGTGATCGGCCTCTTGTTCATCTCGGCCTATATCACCGCGCAGATCGGCACGGTGATCGCTGCCCTTTGGGTGCTGACCATGGTGCTGCTGGTGACGGGGCTGGGTTTCTTCCTGATGGAGACGCGGCTGGCAGCGCTGGGGGCCGGGCCGACCGAAGGCTGACCATCGCCAGCAAAAGGGGGCAGAGCCGCGTCTGGCCCTGCCCCCTGTTGCGCTTGTCGCCTTGCCGGCCCGCCCGAAAGCGGCAGCCAGACAGTTGTCAGCCATCACCCGCGGGCGTGCTTTGCAGCTGGCAGTAATTGTGCAGGCCCATGCGCTCGATCAGTTCGAACTGGGTTTCGATGAAGTCGACGTGCTCTTCCTCGTTCTTGAGGATGTCGGCGAACAGATCGCGGCTGACATAATCGCGCACGCTTTCGCAATGCTCGATCGCATCGCGCAGCAGCGGGATCGCCTCGTGTTCGAGCGCGAGATCGGCCTTGAGCACTTCCTCGACGTTCTCGCCGACCTTGAGCTTGTGGATCGCCTGGAAGTTGGGCAGGGCCTCAAGGAACAGGATGCGCTCGGCCAGCTTGTCGGCGTGCTCCATTTCCTCGATCGATTCGTGGCGTTCGTAAGCGGCCAGCTTCTTGAGGCCCCAGTTGTCGAGCACGCGGTAATGCAGCCAGTACTGGTTGATCGCGGTCAACTCGTTGGTAAGCGCCTGGTTGAGATAGTCGATGACCTGCTGATCGCCCTTCATGCAGAAATGTCCTTTGCGAAATGTCAAAGCCGGTGGCCGGCAGTGCGCCTATCCTAGACGCTGCCGCAGCCTGTCCGCAAGGGGGAAGGCATCAAATTCTCTTATGAATCAGGGGCTTGAAAGAGGCTCGCAATCGCGGGTCAGGCGGCTTCTACTGCGAGGAAATCGCACCTGGCAGCAGCGCGTTCGGCGTTGATGATTTTCTGCGCTTCCTCAAGACATTGGCCGCAATTGGGACGCTTGCCAAGGCAGGCATAAGTCGCCTCGGCATCACCATCGCACTTCAGCGCGGCGTTACGCAAATCACTCTCACGGATGGCATTGCAGATGCAGATATACATGGCCGTCGAATCACTCCTGAGAAGCGTTTGCAAGACGGAATGTATGCGAATTATTCGCAGTAACAAGTTTTTTGTTCTAGCCCCGCAAACGCCGGGCGGCGCCGACGCGATGCGAAATCTTCGCTCATGCTGGTTGCGCCAGCCTCGCCGCGGGCGGCCTGTCGGCCCTGCGACGAGACTTCGCCCGCCGAGCACCGCCACACGATAGCCCGTCGCGCGCGCTCTTTACTTCTTCAGCGGAAACAGCCTTCGATAGGTCAGGCACCGCCACAGCCATTCGAGCGGGCCATAGCGGTAATGCTCCAGCCACGGCTTCGACCATGCCAGCATCACAACCCACGCCAGCACCACCACGAGATAGAGCTGCGGGCGATTTAGCTGCCCGAACAGCCCCAGCGCCCAGCCGTGGAACATGAACAGCATCACCACCGAAGTGCCGAGATAGTTGGTGAAGGCCGCCCGCCCCGCCGCGCGCACGCGCTGCCCCAGCCATCCCGTCGCCGTGGGCGCCCAGACCACCAGCAGCGCGGCCAGCCCCAGCACCATCCATAGCCGCGGCAGCGGGCTCAGCCCCATGAAGGCCGCGAGCGTGCCGTAATAGCTGAACCCGTCGGCCCGCATCAGCAACCCGATGGCAAGGTGCGCCAGCCCGCCCGCGATCACGCCCGCCCAGCCCCACCGCAGCAGCCTGGCCCGCGCGAAGGCTCCGGTGAAGAACCCCATCCGGTAGAGCGCCATGCCGATCAGCATCAGCGGGATCGTCTCGAGGCAGTAAAACAGCGCCATCACCAGCGGATCGAACGCCTGCGCCCCGAAACGGTGCGCCACCAGCGCCGCGTAATCGCCCGAAGCAATCGCCGCGCTGGGCACTTGCGACAGGGCGAGGGTCTGTTCCATCTGCGCGATCATGCCGGCCCGCTGTTCCAGCATGGCGGGGGAGGATTCGCCCAGCGGGGTCTCCACCACCAGCCAGGGGAAGATCATCATCACCCCGTAACCGATCACCCCAAGCAGATAGGCCCCCAACCCGACGCCCAACTGCGTCTTGGTGCTCCACTTCATGCAGGCAAGCGCCGCCAACCCCAGAAAGCCGTAACCAAACAGGATGTCGCCGGGCCAGATGAAGTAAAAATGGATCAGACCAAAGCCCATCAGCAGCACCAGCCGCCAGGCCTGAAGCGCGCGGGTTGCGCCCTTGGCCCAGGCCTTCTCCATGAACAGCACCATCCCCGCCCCGAACAACAGCGTGAACAGGCCGCGCATCTTGCCGTCAATCAGGACGAATTGCGCGATCCACATCCACCCGCCCGGATCGCCCGCATCGGTGAGAAAGGCCGCCGGATACATATAGGCGTCCATCGGCTGGCCGAAGGCGATGATGTTGGCAGCCAGAATACCCATCACGGCAAGGCCGCGGATGAAATCGAGGGTATCGATCCGCTCGCTTGCCGTCACAGGCGCGATCGCCGCAGCAGGCTCGCCCGGCGGGTGCTGGGCGGCGCGCGCGCTTGATGTGTCATCCATGGCTGATCCCCTGGCCTGGTAACGTCCAATGCCTAGCAGGGCCGGCCCCGAATGAATAGGGCACGGGCGCGCGACCTATCGTCCCGCCTCAGCGGCTTGACCGACGATCACCCCTGCCCTGCGACCAGACAGGCCAGCCCCTGTGCCTTGAGGCGCGAGCAGGCGCGCGCGGCATCAGCCTCGCTGGCAAAGCCGGTCGCCAGCAGGCGCGTCAACCGGCCGCTGGGAATCACCATCTTGCTTGTCCCGGCGAGCGCGGGATTGCCCGACAGCTGGCGCCACATCCGGTCGGCATTGGCGGCCACCCCGAAGGACCCGAGTTGCACCCGCCAGCGGCCGCCCATACCCACCGCAGGCGCAGCGGCGCGCGCCGGAGCAGGCGCGGCCGCAACCGCAACAGGCGCAGCAACAGGCCTCGGAGCCTCGGCCCGCGCAGGATAGGATAGCCGCGCCGGCACAGGGGCCTTGGCCGTCGCAGGCGTGGGGGCGTTCATGGTCAGCACCGCGGGGCGCGGCTGCGCCGACACGGGGGCTGCGGCGGCCACGGCGGGCGTGGTGGTGCCAAGTTCGCTCGCCGCGAGTTCGGTGCTGCGCCGCGCCTTGGCCTCCGCATCGATCTGGCGGGCCAGCGACTGCGCCTGCTGGCGCTGCACCATCGGCACATAGCGGTCCATCTGCGTGATCGCGTCCTGCGCCTGCGGCAGCCCCTGCCCTTGCGCCAGCGTCATCAGCGCATAGGCACGCACCCAGTCGCGCGGGGCATAGTCGGCATTGAAGTGCGACAGGCCCAGCACATATTGCGCGCGCGGATCGCCGCGTTCGGCCGCAGCACGAATCAGCGGCATGGCCCTTTCCTGCTCGCCGTCCTGAAACAGCATCAGGCCGAAATTGTCGGCCGCCTTGACATGGCCGCGCTTGGCCGCCTCCTCATAAAGCTGGCGCGCACGGGCATTGTCGGCCGGCACGCCGCGCCCGAGGCGGTAGGCCTGCGCGAGATTGAACAGCGCATCGGCATCGCCTTCGGCCGCCGGGCCCTGCCACTCGGTCACGGCGCGGGCATAATCGCCCTGGCTCCAGGCATCGACCCCGGCCTTGACATCGGCCAGCACCGGCGACGCGACCAATGCAGCCAACGCCAGACCCAGAGCCGCGCGCATTCCCGTTTCTGCGTTCCTTCCAGCCATACAACGCCTCGCGTCATCCCGTGCGGTTTCGCCCGGCGTTCTAGACACGATAGGGTTAGCAAATCCTTGTCGGCCATCACGTGGTGGTGCACGAAGGCCGCGCTGCCGCCATCGCATCGCCCCCGCCGCCAGGACTAAAGCGTTTAAGCACGGCACGTTAACCCAAAATTAGGGGTATCCTGCGATCCCGTTGCCAACCGGTCGCAAATCGGGGTCGCAATGGGGCGGCACGAAGCGGCATCAATCCAGGGGGACCCAGGCGTTGCGTGTACTCGCTTTGGCATCGCAGAAAGGCGGATCGGGCAAGACCACCCTGTCCGGACATCTGGCCGTCCAGGCCCAGCGCGCGGGCGCCGGCCCGGTCGTGCTGATCGACATCGATCCGCAGGGTTCACTGGCCGATTGGTGGAACGAGCGCGAGGCGGAATATCCTGCCTTTGCCCAGACCACTGTCTCGCGCCTTGCCAATGATCTTCAGGTGCTGCGCCAGCAGGGCTTCAAGCTGGCGGTGATCGACACCCCGCCTGCCATCACCATGGCGATCCAGTCGGTGATCTCGGTGGCCGAGCTGATCGTGGTGCCGACTCGCCCGTCCCCTCACGATCTGCGCGCCGTGGGGGCCACGGTCGACCTGTGCGAACGCGCGGGCAAGCCACTGGTGTTCGTCGTCAACGCCGCCACCCCCAAGGCCAAGATCACCTCGGAGGCCGCGGTCGCGCTTTCGCAGCACGGCACGGTCGCTCCGATAACGCTCCACCACCGCACCGATTTTGCGGCCTCGATGATCGATGGCCGCACGGTGATGGAAGTCGATCCCGAAGGCCGCTCGGCCGCCGAGATCGGCGCGCTGTGGCGCTACATCGCTGATCGGCTCGAAAAGAATTTCCGTCGCACCGTGTTTGCGCCCGCCCCCAATGGCGTGGGTCAGCCAATGGGCGGTGTGCCGCGTCCGGCCGGTGGCTTCGGTCGCCGGGTGGCGCAATAGCTCGGATGCAGGGAACAAGGGCGATGTCCGAACCCGGTTTTGCCTCGCTCGGTCCCACCTTGCTGGCCCGCAAGGGCGGTGCCAAGCCCGCAATGCGCCCGCAAGTCGCCCCGCTGGTGATCAACCAGGCGGAAATCGCCACGCTGGCCGAAGAACAGCTTGAGGATCTCGGCTGGAACGACATGGGTGACGGCGAGAGTGTCAGCGAAGCCAGCGCCGATGTCGTCGTCCCGATCAACGCTGCGGTCGCCGCTGGTGAGACAGCGCCCGTGCAAAGCCCGATCGTCCGCCGCCAGCAGCGCCGCCTTGAACAGCGCGTGCTTGCCGATGCGGCAATGACCGGCCCGGAAAACGATGCTGAAGACTGCCTGGACGGCAGCGCCGAGGAAGCCGAGGCGGCGCAGGACGAGACCTGGGCGGAGCAATATGAAGCGTCTGGCTATGCGCCGCTTGCATCGGCTTCGCCCGCGGCCAGGGCCAACCACGCTTCGGCCCGCAGCCCGATCGGCACACGTCCACCGATGGCCGAACGCCGCGCCGCATTCACGCTGCGGCTTGATCGGGAACGGCATCTCAAGCTGCGGCTTGCAGCGACCATGCAGGGCGTGAGCGCGCAGGCGCTGCTGACCGAGGCGCTCGACGCGTTGCTTGCCGAATTTGCTGATCTCGATGTGATCGCCGCCCATCTGAAACGCCACTGACAACCACCACCGCGAACCGACAGGATCAACAGGGGGAATATGACCATGGACCGCAGCACCAAGACCGGCTTCACCGCGCCGCGCCTCGCGCTTGCCGTCACCACCGCGCTGACGGGCCTTGCGCTCGCGGGCTGCTCCACCTCGGCCGCGCCGCGTGCCGATGTGTCGTTCTCCAACGCCCAGGTGGCGCTCCAGAAGGGCCAGGCCGACAAGGCCATCGCCCACGCCGAAGCTGCGGTGCTGGCCGATCCGCGCAACCCCGGCTTCCGCGCGCTGCTGGGCGCGGCCTACATGGAAGCGGGCCGGTTCCAGTCGGCCGCGACCAGCTTCGGCGACGCGCTCGACCTTGGCAATGAAGACCCGCGCACCGTGCTGAGCTTTGCTCTGGCCAAGACCGCGCTGGGCGAAGGCAAGGCCGCGATCAAGATGCTCGACGACTACGCCAAGCTGATCGATCCGGCCGATCTCGGACTTGCCTATGCGCTTGCCGGCCAGCCGGAACGCGGCGTGCACGTGCTGATCAACGCGGTCCGTGCCAGCGAGCAAGCCACGCCCAAGATGCGCCAGAACCTCGCCTACGCCTATGCGCTGGCGGGCAACTGGCGCGCGGCGCGGGTGATGGCGGCCGAGGATGTGCCCGCCGACCAGCTCGACGCGCGCCTCACCGACTGGGCGAGGATGTCCGCGCCCGAACATTTCCAGCAGCGCGTCGCGGCGATGTTGCAGGTGACCCCGCGCGTGGACAGCGGCCAGCCGCAGCGCCTCGCGCTCGCCAATTTCCCGGCGCAGGAGGTGATGGTGGCCGAAGCCGCCGCGCAAGGTGCCGCGGCGATGGTGGCCGAGGCCGCTCCGGCCGCGCCCCCGCAGGTGGCGATGGCTACCCCGCGCCCGAGCTTCGAGGAAGCCTTCGCCGCTCCGGTCACCGCCCCGGCCGCATCCGCAGCCAATGCCGAGGGTGTGCGCTTCGTCTCCACCCCGGTGGTGCAACAGCTCCCGGCCCGCGCCGAGCGCACCGCACCGCGCGCCGGCACCCGCGTGGCCGCCAGCTCGCAGCGTCGCATGACCGGCACCCCCGCCGCGCCGCTGGCGAGTGACAAGAGCGCCAACACCCACCTCGTCCAGCTTGGCGCCTATGACAGCAAGATCGAGGCCCAGCGCGGCTGGACCATGCTCAAGGACAGGTTCCCGCAGCTCAAGGATCACGATGTCGTCATCACCGAAGCGGTGGTCAACGGGCGCACCTTCTGGCGCGTGGCCGCCGCCGGCTTTGGCGCCAACAGCGCCCGGGGCATGTGCGGCACGGTCAAGTCGGCCGGGCGTGGCTGCTTTGCCTATGCCGCATCAAATCCGCCCGCTGGCGCGGTCGAGCGCGGGGTGCGGCTCGCGGCCCGCACCCGGTGATGCCAGCACGCGGGCATTGCTCAAGCGCCGTACGGGCTTAACCAAAGCTCCTTGAGCTTTGGTGCCAGCTCCCCGCAGCGATCACGTAGCGAAACGCCCCCGACGCGCCACGGCTGCCCGGGGGCTTTTGGTTGGGGCGGTCACCTCAGGAGAAAAGGCTGACGCCGCCCTTCCACAGGCCCAGCACCCGGCCCTGCGCGCCCTGGCGGTCGAAGGGGGTGTTGTCGGCGGTGGCTTCCATCTTGCGCCGATCGATGATCCACGGCGCATCCGGGTCGATCAGGGCGATGTCGGCCTCCAGCCCTGCTGCCAGCTCGCCCGCCGCCACCCCGAGCAGACGGGCCGGGTTACGGGCGAGCAGGTCGAAAGCGCGGGGCATGCCGATCACGCCGTCGCGCACCAGATTGAGCGTCATTGCCAGCAGCGTCTCGGCCCCCGCCATGCCGGGCAGTGCATCGGCAAATGGCAGCCGCTTGTCCTCCGGCCCGCGCGGATCATGGCCGCTGGCGATCACGTCCACGGTGCCATCGGCAATCGCCGCCAGCGCCGCCTGCCGGTCAGCCTCGCAGCGCAAGGGCGGCGAGAGGCGGGCGAAGGTGCGGTAACCGACGGTCGCCAGATCGGAAAGCATGAAGTGCGCGGGCGTGATGCCGCAGGTGACGGGCAGCCCGCGCGCCTTGGCCGCGCGCACGAGGTCAAAGCCGGCTGCGGTGGTGACCTGCCGGAAATGCAGCCGTGTCCCCGCCAGTTCGGCCAGCACAATATCGCGCGCGATCGCCAGCGCCTCGGCCTCGGCCGGCGCGGCGGGCAGGCCCGCCCGCGTCGCGATTTCGCCCGCAGTGGCCACTG
Source organism: Erythrobacter sp. (assembly GCA_046294975.1). GTDB lineage: Bacteria > Pseudomonadota > Alphaproteobacteria > Sphingomonadales > Sphingomonadaceae > Erythrobacter. Next base: position 12,825 of record JBKBOH010000024.1, read on the forward strand.
CCGCCCCCGTCAAACCGGCATCCTCGGCATGGGTCACGACCACCAGATCGAGCATTGTGGCATATTGCAAAAGCCGCAGCATCACGCCCGAATCCGCGATCCAGCAGCGGCCTGTCGCAACCCCCCGCGCCCCGGCCTGCTGCATCAGCGCCAGTTCGGCCAGCTCGCTGCCCTCCAGCGCGCGGGTCGCCGCGGCGAGCGGATGGACCCACAGATCCGGCTTGCCGCTCTTGGCGATGAAGCCGACCCGGCTCGGCAGATCGAGCGGCGGGGACTGGTCGGGCATCAACGCGGCGCGGGTGATCCCGCCGAAATGGAACGCCGGCTTGTCAACCGCGAACACGCCCAGATCGACGAGTCCGGGGGCAACAAGCCTGCCCCGCGCATCGATCACCGCATCGCCCGCCATCGGGGCAACATCGCTGCCGACAGCGGCAATCAGGCCATCGGCACAGCGCACAGCGCCCGCCACAACCCCGCCGGGCATCACCAGCTGCGCGTTGGTGATGGTGAAAGGCTGCACCTGCTTCATGCCCAGCCCTCCACACCGCGCGCCTCGCGCGTCAGGATATCGAGGCAAGCCATGCGGATCGCCACGCCCATCTCCACCTGCCGGGTGATGAGCGAACGGCCGGCCATGTCGGCCACTTCGCTGTCGATCTCGACCCCGCGGTTCATCGGCCCGGGGTGCATTACCAGCGCATCGGGACGGGCCAGCGCGAGGCGCGCCTTGGTCAGCCCGTAAAGGTGGCGGTATTCGCGCGCCGAGGGAATGAACTGCCCGCTCATCCGCTCCGATTGCAGCCGCAGCATCATCACCACGTCCGCCCCGGCAAGCGCGTCATCGAAGTTGTGGAACACGCTCACCCCCATCGCCGCGATCCCGGCCGGCATCAGCGCCGGCGGCGCGCAGACGCGCACATCCGCCCCCAGCGCGGTGAGGCACAAGATGTTGGAGCGCGCCACCCGGCTGTGCAGGATATCGCCGCAGATCAGCACCTTGAGCCCGGTAAAGTCCTCCGCCCCCTCGCCCCGCTCGGCCAGCGCATGGCGCAGCGTCAACGCATCGAGCAACGCCTGCGTGGGATGCTCGTGCTGCCCGTCGCCGGCATTGAGCACCGGGCAATCGACCTTGTCGGCAATCAACCCGGTCGCGCCCGAGGAGGCGTGGCGGATCACGATCGCATCGGCGCGCATGGCATTGAGCGTGATCGCGGTGTCGATCAGCGTCTCGCCCTTCTTCACCGAGCTTTGCGCGGCGTGCATGTTGACGACATCCGCCCCCAGCCGCTTGCCCGCGATCTCAAAGCTCAGCAGCGTGCGGGTGGAATTCTCGAAGAAGGCGTTGATGATCGTCAGCCCGGCGAGCAGATCGCTGTGCTTGCTGCTCTGCCGGTTGAGCGCGACCCACTGTTCGGCCTGGTGGAGCAGATAGAGGATTTCGTGACGCTGCAACTGGCCGATGCCGGTGAGATCACGGTGCGGAAAGGCCTCGCGGCCCGCCGGAAAGCGGCCCGCCGGCGCAGAAAGGGTGCTCGCGCTCATTGAGGCGATGCCCTTAGTCGAGCCGCATCCGCTGCTCAACCCATGGCGTAAGCTTTCCGATAGAAGTTGGCGTGCAAGTCACCTAGACGGTGGCGGCACACAGGAAGGGGCAGCATTGATGAGTTTCGTGGGCAAGGTCTGGAAAATCCTCGTCGGAATCAAGGACGCGCTGGTCCTGCTGTTCATGCTGTTGTTCTTTGTCGCGCTGTTCGGCATCCTCTCGGCCCGCCCCAGCCCCGGGCAGGTGCGCGAAGGCGCGCTGCTGATCGCGCTGTCGGGCCGCGTGGTCGAGGAAAAATCGGTGCTCGATCCGATCGAGACGCTGCTGTCGGGCACAGTCCCGGTCGAGGAATTCCGCGCCCGCGATCTGGTGCGCGCGCTCGATGCCGCGGCCAAGGATGAACGCATCGCCGCGGTGGTGCTCGATCTCACCACCTTTACCGGTGGCGGTCAGGTGCATCTTACCGAAATCGGCGAGGCGATGGACCGCGTCCGCAAGGCCAAAAAGCCGGTGCTGACCTTTGCGCTCGCCTATGCAGATGATCACCTGCTGCTCGCCGCCCATGCCAGCGAAGTGTGGCTCGATCCGCAGGGCATGGCGCTCGTCACCGGGCCGGGCGGCAACAACCTGTATTTCGCCGATCTGCTGCAAAAGCTCGGCGTCAACGCCCGTATTTACCGCGCGGGCACCTTCAAGTCGGCGGTCGAGCCCTATTCGCGCAGTTCAATGTCGGACGAGGCGCGCGAGAGCATCGGCGGCGTTTACAACGCGCTGTGGTCGGAATGGCAGGCCAATGTGAAGAAGGCCCGCCCCAAGGCCAACCTCGCGCAAATCACCGGCGATACAACAGGCTTCATCGCGGCCGGCGGCGGCGATCTGGCCGATGCCGCGCTCAAGGCGGGGCTGGTCGACAGGCTTGGGGACCGCGTGCAGTTCGGCGCGCGGGTAGCAGAAATCGCGGGCAGGGACCGCGCGGACAACAGCCCCGGCGCCTTTGCCGCGAGCGATCTCGGCGCTTTCCTCGCCGACCTTGGCCCTGAACGCTCCGGCAAGGCGATCGGCGTGGTGACGATCGCGGGCGAAATCGTCGATGGCGAGGCCGGGCCGGGCACCGCCGGCGGCAAGCGCATCGCCGAACTGCTCGACGAAGCGCTCGACGATGATCTGGCCGCGCTGGTGGTGCGGGTCGATTCGCCCGGCGGCTCGGCCATCGCGGCCGAGGAGATACGCCGCGCGATCGCGCGCTTCCGCAATCGCAAGATCCCGGTCGCCGTCTCCTTTGCCAATGTCGCGGCGAGCGGCGGCTACTGGGTGGCGACCTCGTCCGACCGCATCTTTGCCCAGCCCGAGACCATCACCGGTTCGATCGGCGTGTTCGCCGTGGTGCCGACCTTCGAGCAGACCGCCGCGAAAATCGGGGTCAATGCCGATGGTTACAAGACAACACCATTGTCGGGTCAGCCCGACATCGTCGGCGGATTCTCGCCCGAAATCGAGGCGGTGCTGCAGGCCGGCATCAGCTCGACCTACCGCGATTTCCTTGTCCGGGTCGCGCGGGTACGCAAGATGACCATCGCCAGGGTCGAGACCATGGCGCAGGGGCGCGTGTGGGATGGCGGCGCGGCGCGGCAGATGGGCCTCGTTGATCAGTTCGGCGGGCTGGAGGACGCGCTTGCATGGGCCGCTGCCAAGGCAGGCCTGAAGCAAGGCGATTGGCATCCGGTGTTTCTGGGTGACGAGACAGAGAATTTCGATCCGCTGATCCGGCGTTTGCTGACAAGCGGGGGGCGCGCACCAGCGGCGATGGCGGGCAGCGATCCCTTTGCACTGGTGGCCCGCCGCCAGAACGCGCTCGCTGCACGCCTGATGCAGGATGCCGAACGCTTCGCTGGCGGAACCGGCGTGCAGGCCTATTGCCTCGAATGTCCATCCGGTTCGCTCGCTGCGGCAGGCACGGTGCGCGCTCCATCGGGCAGCATGGCCGCGCTGCTGCGCCTGCTGATGGCCGATTGAGCGAGCGCGCGAAAAAGTCTTTCCGCCAAAGCGTGCGGGCGCTTGCCAAACGCAGCCGACCACAGTAATGGCCCGCCCCTGTCCGGGGCATACGCCCCCTTGCGGACGGGCGCGTAGCTCAGCGGTAGAGCACACCCTTCACACGGGTGGGGTCACAGGTTCAATCCCTGTCGCGCCCACCATCTTTTTCCGTGGCTTGGAAAAGGTGGTGCGCGTTTTCGCGAAAAACGGTCAACATGGCTTGAGGATGTTCGGCCCGTGCGGTCAGCACGATGGCTGGTGAACATCGTGATTTGTCTCGGCAATCGTCTGGCGATGCGCTCTGCAAAGCCGTTGCACGGCACAGGTTTCGGCCCAGTTGCCAACGCGCAGACCGCCTTCTCGCGCAAGCGCACGCTGGGTGACGTGATGACGTGATTCTGTATGCTCAGCCCCACCACCGCCGCACGCCTCGGCATTGGTCAGCTTCACTTATGACGGGGGGCGGCATCTGGCTGTTTTGCCTTGCCGGGCTGCCGCAGCGCCAGACCTTGCCCAACCATACACCCCCACCTGCTTGACCCGGCAGACGATTTCGCGGCAAGCCTTTGGTTTCGGGGCACCGGGTCAACAACGAGGACATTTTATGCGGAACAGGTTGTGGAGCCGGTGGCTCACGGGGCTGGCGGTGCTGTGCTTAGCAGCCCTGGGAACGGGCGCGCCGGTGCGGGCGCAGTCCTTCGCGCAAGGCATCTTCGATCCCGCAATCCCGACCTTGACCGCGACTGTCGGCCACGCGCCCGGAACCCGCATCACTTCGCCGGACGAGGCCTATGCCTATCTCAGGGCACTGGTCGCGGCTGCACCAACCCGGACCCGCCTGGTGCAATATGCCACCAGCTGGGAGGGCCGCCCGCTGTTCTACGTGATCCTGTCCTCGCCCGAGAACATCGCCCGGCTCGATGCGATCCGCGCCGATCTCGCCAATATCGCCGCCGGCCGCGCCTCGAACGGGGCGGCCTTGCCGGTGACGTGGCTGGCCTATGGCGTGCACGGCAACGAGATTTCCTCGACCGATGCCGCACTGATGACCGCCTATCACCTGCTGGCCGCGCAAGGCGATGAACGGGTTGCGCGGATCCTGCGCGAGACGATCGTGGTGATCGATCCGATGCAGAACCCCGACGGGCGCGCGCGGTTCGTGAACAACTTCCTGGCCTCCACCGGCATCACCCCCGCCGCCGACCGCCAGGCTGCCGAGCATGACGAGCCGTGGCCAACCGGGCGGGTCAACCACTACATGTTCGACCTCAACCGCGACTGGTTCACCCTCAGCCAGCCCGAGACGCGCGGAAAAGTCGCCGCGATCCGCGAATGGAACCCGGTGGTGGTGGTGGACCTGCACGAGATGGGCGGGGACGACAGCTATTTCTTTTCGCCCGCCGCCCAGCCCTTCAACCCCAACCTCACGCCCACGCAGCTGCGCGCCTACGAGCGCATCGGCCGCGCCAACGCCGCTGCCTTCGACGCGCGGGGCGAGCCCTATTTCACCCGCGAGGTCTATGACCTGTTCTACCCCGGCTATGGCGACACCTGGAACGCGCATCAGGGCGCGATCGGTTCGACCTACGAGCAGGCTTCCGCGCGCGGGCTGGTGTTCGAGCGGCGCGACGGGACGCGGCTGACCTATGCTGACGGGGTGATGAACCATTTCACCGCCAGCCTCGCAACCGCGGGCGCGGTGGCCGAAGACGCGCAGCGCTTCCTCAGCGATTTTGCCCAATATCGCGCCGCCAATGCCAGCGGCGCGGCGGGGCGCGGCACCTATCTGATCGACCTTTCCCGGCGGCGCTGGAATGCCGAGAACCTCGGTCGGCGGCTGGCGGCCCAGGGCATTAGCGTGCTGCGCCGCGACGGCCCGGCGAGCGCTTGCGGCAAGTCCTATCCGCTGGGGTTTCTCGCCGTGCCGCAGGCCCAGCCGGCCGCGCGTCTGGTGAAGAGCCTGCTTGACCGCGACACCCCGCTGCCGCCCGATTTTCTTGCCGAGCAGGAACGCCGCCGCGCGGCTGACCTGCCGCATGAACTCTATGACGTGACCGCCTGGTCGGTCGGACTGATGTCGGGAACCGAGGTAAGCCTGTGCAACGCCCCGGCAACGGGTGCCCAACTGGTTGCCGACGCGCCCATCACGCCGCTCATCGAAGGGGCGGGCGCTTTCGCCATCGCCGTGCCGTGGACCGACAGCGGGCAGGCCCGGCTCGTCGCCCTTGCCCTGCGCGAGGGGATCGATGGGCGCGTTACCGACAAGGCCTTTACCACCATGGGCCGCACCTTCCCGCGCGGCACCGTGGTGTTCCCGGCCGCCAGCAACACGCCCGAAAAGATGGCCCGCCTTGCCGCGCTTGCCCGCGAGGTCGGCGCGCACGCCATCGCGCTCGATTCGGGCTGGGTCGAGCGCGGACCCAACCTCGGCAGCGAAAGCTTCGCGCGGCTCACCCTGCCGCGCGTGGCGATAGCGTGGGACGATGGCATTTCGCAGCTTTCCGCGGGCGCGCTGCGCTATGTGCTCGAACGCCGCATCGGCCTGCCCGTCACCCCGATCCGCACCCAGCACCTCGCGCGTGCCGACCTTGCCGATTACGACGTGCTGCTGGTGCCCGAGGGCGAGCCGTCAGCCGTGCTGGGCGAAGGCGGGCAGCGCGCGCTGCGCGATTTCGTGCGCCGGGGCGGCGTGCTGGTGGCGGTGGGCGACAGCCTGGAAACCGTCAGCGCGGGCGATGCGCCGCTGCTCGCGGTCAAGCGCGAAGCCGCGCTCGGGCGCGATCCGGCGGCAGCAGCCAAGGACAAGGACAAGGACGCAAGCCTCGCCGAGCCGCGCGAAATCGCCAGTGATGCCGAATACCGCGAGGCGATCAAGGACCAGCAGGCCCTGCCCGATACCCTGCCCGGCGCGCTGCTCAACGTGGTGGCCGAGCCCGATCACTTTCTCTCGGCCGGATATGATGACGGGGCGGTGGTGCTGGCGACCGGCACGCAGATCTTCACCCCGCTCGACCGCGCCGACGGGATCAACGTGCTGCGCTTTGCCGCTGCACCGAAGCTCATCGCCAGCGGCTATGTGTGGGACGAGAACCGGCGGCAACTGGCCTACAAGCCCTATCTGCTGGCCCAGCGGCAGGGGCGCGGGCTGGTGATCGGCTTTGCCCATGATCCCTCGACCCGCGCCTATCTCGACGGGCTTGATCTGCTGATTGCCAACGCGGTGCTGATCGCGCCCTCGCGGGTGCGCTGACCGCCCGGTTGGCCCCAAGGCCCGATGGGCGGGCGACATCGGGCAAGGGCCAAGCCCCTTGCGGCGCTTGTGCAAATCCAACGGGCGGAGAGCTTCGGCATTCTGGCGCGCTGGCATAGGCGCGGCGAATCTGTCATGCCTTGCGCCATGGCGCTGTTCGAGGCCCTTGTTGTTGCCCATGTCGTCACCGGTGCGGTGGGGCTGACGGCGTTCTGGGGGCCGATCCTTACCCGCAAGGGCGCGGCCAGGCACCGCAAGTGGGGCAAGGCAGCGTGCTTCGGCTTTCTCGGCGCGGGCAGCCTCGCCATCGTCATGGCGCTGCTTTCGCTGTTCGGGCCGGAAGCCCGCCACCCCGAAATCACCGACCGCGCGCTGTTTGACGGGTTGTTCGGATGGATGATGCTCTATCTCGGGGTGCTGACCATCGGCTTTGTCGATTATGGCCTGGCGGTGGTGAAGCACAGCCGCAACCGCCGGATGCTGCGCGCGGCGCGCTATCAGGCGGTGATTGCGGCCGTTGTCGTCACCGGCGCGTGGTGCGGGGTTTACGGCGTCAAAGTCGCTCACCCGCTGATGGTGCTGGTCAGCCTCATCGGCATCATCGCCATGGCGATCCAGCAACGCTTCATCTGGCGCGCTGCCGATTTTCCGAGGGGAACCCACATCTCTGAACATTTCCGCGCGCTGATCGGGATGGGGATTTCGGCCTATACCGCCTTCCTCTCGGTCGGCTTGATCCGCGTGCTGCCCGAACAGGTGTTCAACCCGGCGATCTGGGCCGGGCCGAGCGCGATCGGGGTGGGCCTGATCCTCTACTTCACGGTGAAGGGCAAGAAGGCGGCGCGCACGCCCAAACCCTCAGGCCTGCGCCCACATCCGCAGCAGGCCGGCGATGGTCTTGTCGAGCGTCAGTAACTCGGCCGACTGGCTGGGCAGCTGAGGCCGCAGCGCCGAGCGCAGGTTCTCCAGATCGAACAATATCTCGCGCCGCGCACCGTCGGCGATCATGCTCTCGATCCAGCCGATGCACACGATCCGCTCCCCCCGGGTGACGGGGCGCACCTCGTGGATGGAGCCCGAAGGGTAGAGCACCAGATGCCCTGCCTCGCCCTTCACTTCCTGCGTCATGCCGGCGGTGTGCACCACCAGTTCGCCGCCCGCGTATCGGTCGGGCGAGGTAAGGAACAGGGTGAAGGACAGATCGGTGCGTACCCGGCCCGCGCCCCTGCCCCTGTGCGTCGCCATCAGCGCATTATCGACGTGCGGGCCGTAATGCCCGCCCCCGGTCGTTTTGCTGATGATCAGCGGCGCGAAGCGGCGCGGCTGTGCGGCGGCCTTGAGCACGGGGTTTTCGGCAATCAGCGGCAGCAATTCATCGGCCAGCCGCCGTCCGGCGGTGCTGTCCATCACGGCTTGCAGGTTGCGCTTGACCTCGCGCGCGACCGCGCCCGCCGTCTCGCGCCCGTCGCGCCATTCGAGCAGGGCGATCCGTTCGCGCAAAGCCGCGAGGTGTCCGGCATCGTCGATGGCATTGATCACCAGCAGCATGGCCGGTGATGTAGCGCCGGACGGGCGCGGTGGGAAGCGCGCCCGCGAGGCTTCACGTCCGGTTCGGCTGCTCCGGCGCACGCCTGAGCAGCCCCTCGGCGAGCAGCCGGTTGACCCCGGCGGCGACCGCGTCAGGGGTCTTGTCCGCCCCGCCCCACACCACATAGCGCAGGCCGACGAACACGTTCATGCCCATCAGCGCCCAAGCTTCAAGCTCGCCCAGCCCATCGCGGAACTCGCCGGCAGCGGCGCCGGCCGCGAGGCGATCGGCGATACGTGCGGCGATGGTTTCATAGTGCTGGCGGTAGCTCGCCGGATCGACGAATTCGGCCTCGTCGATGATGCGGTAGATTTCCTTGTGCTCGGCCGCAAAGCGCAGGAACGCCGCCAGCGCCGCACGCTCGATTTCGAGCGCGCCCATGCCCTCATGCAGCGCCGAGCGGGCGCTGGTCCGCACCTTTTCGCTCATGTCCGCGACCAGCGCGCGGAACAGCGCGTCCTTGCTGTCGAAATAGGTGTAGAAACTGCCCAGCGCCACGCCTGCGCGCCGGGTGATCGAGCTGACCGAGGCGTCGTGGAAGCCCTTTTCGCCGAATTCCACCGCCGCCGCGTCGAGCAGCTTGCGTAAGGTCCGGCGCCCGCGTTCGGTGCGCGGGGCCTTGGCATCGCTGCACGCAACGTCTTCAACCTTGGTCGCGGTGCCCGGACTGTTGCCCATCAGCTACTCCCTCTACGCATTCGGTAGGCTGTGCAAGCGCCGTGCACAAGTCTAAACTTGAAAGGTGGTTCAACTTTCAATATCACGGGTGCCACAGAGGGCCAGGAGAGGAACAGACCCCATGACCAAGACGCTTTACGTCCGCGCCGCGCTGCTCGCCGGAACCACCGGAATTGCCATCCTTGCCGCACCGGCCATGGCGCAGGACATGGCCGATGATGCCACTGTCGAGGCTGCCGAGGCCCAAGACGGGGCGATCATCGTCACCGCCCGCCGCCGCGAGGAACGCCTGATCGACGTGCCGCTGTCGGTCACCGCACTGTCGGGCGAAACGCTGGCCCAGCAGGGCGTGCAGGATCTCACCCAGATCGCCCAGCAGGTGCCCAACATCACGCTCGAAGTCAGCCGCGGCACCAACACCACGCTCACCGCCTTCATCCGCGGGGTCGGCCAGCAGGATCCGGTCGCCGGGTTCGAAGCGGGTGTCGGCCTTTATATCGACGATGTCTATCTCAACCGCCCGCAGGCGGCGGTGCTCGACATCTATAACGTCGAACGCATCGAGGTGCTGCGCGGGCCGCAGGGCACGCTCTACGGGCGCAACACCATCGGCGGGGCAATCAAGTATGTCACCGCCGCCCTGCCCGACGACACCAGCGTGATGATCCGCGGCACCTATGGCTCGTACGACCAGGCCGATCTGATCGTCTCCGCATCGACCCCGATCACCGACAGCCTCAAGATCGGCGCGAGCGGGGCGCGGCTGTCGCGCGGGGGCTTTGGCGACAACCTCACGCTCGGCACCGAGAACTACAACAAGGACGTGTGGGCCGCGCGCGGCACCATCGAGTTCGAAAGCGGCGGCTTCTCGCTCCGGCTCTCGGGCGACTACGTCAAGGACAACTCCGAAGCGCGTCAGGGCCACCGCTTCATCCCCGGCCTTCGCAGCGGTGCGCCGGTGCTCGATGACGTGTTCGATACCCGCGCGGGTCTCAACATCGTCGATCAGGAAGTCGAGGCCTATGGCGGTGCGCTCAACATCGCGATCGAACTGTCCGACACGCTGACCTTCAAGTCGATCACCGGCTACCGCGAGGACGAATCGACCACCCCGATCGATTTCGACAGCCTTCCCGCAGTCGATCTCGACGTGCCGGCAATCTACAAGAACGACCAGCTGAGCCAGGAATTCCAGCTGCTGTATGAAGGCGACAGGCTGTCGGGCGTGCTCGGCTTCTATTATCTCGATGCCAACGCCTTCACCGCCTTCGACGTCGCGCTGTTCACCACGCTCAACGGCCTCACCGCGCAGACGCTGGGCGATGTCAACACCAAGACCTGGTCGGTGTTTGGCGACTTCACCTATGATCTGACCGACACCATCAGCGTGTCGCTGGGCGGGCGCTACACCAATGACAAGCGCACCAGCAAGGTGCTGCGTACCACCTTCCTCGGCGGGTTCTCCAGCCTGTTCGGCGGCACCGGTGTGGCCGCGGCGGTGACCAGCAATTTCAACGGCAGCGCCACCTTCAAGGACTTCAACCCGCGTGCCTCGATCAGCTGGCAGCCCAATGCCGATCACAACCTCTATTTCACCTATTCCCAAGGGTTCAAGGGCGGCGGCTTCGACCCGCGCGGCCAGACCACCGCGTGCCGCAACCCGCGTGGGCAAGCCTGCAACGCGGACGAGGTGTTCGACTTCATGGCCTTCGACCCCGAAACGGTCGACAGCTTCGAGCTGGGCTGGAAGGCCTCGCTGCTCGACAATCGCGTGAACATCAGCCTTGCCGGCTTCCTCGCGCAATATACCGATGTGCAGATCCCCGGCTCGGTCGGCTTTGATGCCAATGGCGACGGGGTGAACGAAAGCTTCATCGGGATCACCTCGAACGCCGCCGATGCCGATGTCAACGGGATCGAGTTCGAAGGCACCGCGCTGGTCGGCAAGGACTTTGCCGGTCAAGGCAGCCGCTTCAGCATCAATTGGTCGCTCGGCGTGCTCGATGCCAAGTTCAACACCTTCATCGACGCTTTCGGCAATGACGTGGCCGACAGCCGCGTGTTCCAGAACACGCCCGAGATCACCGCGCATATGGGCTTCAACCTGGGTGTGCCGGTGGGAAGCGGGATGATGGACTTCATCGGCCTGGCCTCGCTGCGGTCGGATGCGAGCCAGTTCGAAGTGCCCAATCCGTTCCTCGATCAGGACGGCTTCGTGCTGGTCGATGCCAGCCTGGTCTATACTGCCGACAGCGGGCTCTATTCGATCGGGCTGCACGGCAAGAACCTGTTCGACAAGGAATACATCGTCGCCGGCTACAACTTCGTCGCGGGCGGCGTGGGTGGTGCGCCGTTCGTACCCACGCTGGGCCGCGAAGGCACGCTGACCGGCTTCTACGGCGATCCGCGCCGGATCTTCGTGACCGCGCAGATCAACTTCTGATTTGCCCTTCCCACAGGGGCGGCGGCCGCGCGAATGTCGTCGTCGCCCCCTTCTCTGCCCCCTTCCCTTGAAGGGGCCAAGCGGGCATAGGCCCGTGCCATGCACGACATCCGCTTCATCCGCGAAAACCCGGAAGATTTCGACGCCGCTCTGGCCCGCCGCGGGCTGGAACCGCAGGCCGCCCGCCTGATCGCCTTGGACGAGGAACGCCGCGCCGCGGTGACCGAGGTGCAGGTGGCGCAGAGCCGCCGCAACGAGGCCTCCAAGCTGATTGGCGCTGCCATGGCCAGGGGCGAGCGCGAAGGAGCCGAGGCGATCAAGGCCGAAGTCGCCGCCTTGAAGGAGGCGATGCCCGCGCTCGAAGCCCGCGCGGATGAACTGGCGGCGCAGCTCAAGGCCGCGCTCGAGATCATCCCCAACCTTCCCGCCGCAGACGTGCCCGATGGCGCAAGCGAGGAAGACAACCGCGTCGAGGCCGCATGGGGCGAAAAGCGCGTCTTTGACTTCACCCCGAAGGAACACGCCGACATTGCCCCTGCGCTCGGCATGGATTTCGAAACCGGCGCGCGGCTGTCGGGCGCGCGCTTCACCTTCCTGCGTGGGCCGATGGCGCGCCTGCACCGTGCGCTCGGCCAGTTCATGCTCGACGTGCAGACCGGCGAGCACGGCTACGTCGAGTGCAACCCGCCGGTGCTGGTCAGCGATGATGCCATGTATGGCACCGACAAGCTGCCCAAGTTTGCCGAGGACAGTTTCTGCACCACCAATGGCCGCTGGCTGATCCCCACCAGCGAAGTCTCGCTCACCGCCAGCGTGATGGGCGAGCTGCTCGACGAGGCGGCGCTGCCGCTGCGCCTCACCGCGCTCACCTTGTGCTTCCGTTCCGAGGCCGGGGCGGCAGGCAAGGATACGCGCGGCTTCATCCGCCAGCACCAGTTCGAGAAGTGCGAGCTGGTCTCCATCGTGCGGCCCGACGATAGCGAGGCCGAACACCAGCGCATGGTGCGCGCCGCCGAGACCATCCTCGAGCGCTTGGCCCTGCCCTATCGCAGGGTGCTGCTGTGCACTGGCGACATGGGTTTTGGCGCGCGCAAGACCTATGATCTGGAAGTGTGGCTGCCCGGACAAGGGAGCTACCGCGAAATCTCGTCCTGCTCGAACACCGGCGACTTCCAGGCGCGGCGCATGAATACCCGCTACCGCGTTGCAGGCGAGAAGCGCACCGAGTTCGTCCACACCTTGAACGGCTCCGGCCTCGCGGTGGGGCGCACGCTGGTGGCGGTGATCGAGAATTACCAGAACGCCGACGGCAGCGTCACCGTGCCTGACGCATTGCTGCCCTATATGGGCGGAGCGACCAAGCTGGAGCCTGTCGCCTGATGCGAATCCTCCTTACCAATGACGACGGCATCCATGCCCCCGGCCTCAAGGTGCTGGAGGCAATCGCGCGCCAGTTTTCCGACGATATCTGGATCTGCGCGCCGTCCGAGGAGCAATCGGGCGCGGGCCATTCCTTGACGCTTACCCGCCCTGTCCGCCTCCAGACGCTCGGCGAACGGCGCTTTGCCGTCACCGGCACGCCAACCGATGCGGTGATGATGGCGCTGCGTACTGTCATGCCTTCGCCCCCCGACCTGATCCTCTCGGGCGTCAACCGCGGGGCGAACCTTGCCGACGACATCACCTATTCGGGCACGGTTTCGGCCGCGATCGAAGGGGCGCTCGCGGGCGTGCGCGCGATCGCCCTCAGCCAGGTCTATGCCCGCGAGGGGCTGGGCGACGACGTGCCCTTCGGCGCAGCGCGCGAATGGGGAGCAAAGGTGCTTGCCCCCCTGATCGACGCGCCGATGGCCGAACGCACGCTGATCAACGTCAACTTCCCCGCGATCGCTCCCGACGAAGTGAAGGGCATTCGCGTCGTGCGGCAGGGCTTCCACGATTATTCGCGCGGCACTGTCGTTGAAGGCCGCGATCCGCGCGGCTACCGCTATTTCTGGTTCGGGCTCGACTCGATCGAGCACAGCCTCGATCATGGCACCGACCTCGAAGCGATCGAGGATGGCTATGTCGCGGTTACCCCGCTCCAACTCGATCTCACCCACTATTCGACCATCGGCATCCTGGCCGAACGGTTCGGCGGCTGATGGCCGCGCGCGGCGGCCCCACCAACCCGTTCCGCCGCAAGCCGCGGCTCGCCGAGCAGTTCCAGCCACTGCGCCGCGCGGTCAAGATCCCGGTGTGGGGCGATCTCGGCATCCGCATGAGCCTCGCCCTCGGGCTGGTCATGATGGTGATCCTGATCCACTGGTGGGACCGCGCCGGGTTGGTCGATAATTACGACAAGCACGTCAGCTTTTTCGATATCGTCTATTTCACGATGATCAGCATCACCACCACCGGGTTCGGCGATATCGCCCCGGTGTCCGACCGCGCACGGCTGATCGAGGCGGTGATTGTCACCCCGGTACGCATCGCGATCCTGTTCATCTTCGTGGGCGCGGCCTATGATTTCGTCATCAAGCGCAGCTGGGAGAAATGGCGCATGGCCCGCATTCAGGAACAGCTCACAGGGCATGTGGTGGTGCTGGGCTACGGCGTTTCCGGCGCACAGAGCGTGGGCGAGCTGATCGCGCGCGGGGTCGATCCGCGCGCGGTCGTGGTGATCGACCCGTCCGAGGATCGCCTGATCGAGGCCGAGAAGCTCGGGGTCAATGTCATGGCCGCCGATGCCACCCGCGACGAGACGCTGAAGGCGGTGCGGATCGCCGAGGCCGCCAGCGTGCTGGTGAGCGCCGGACGCGACGACACCTCGATCCTGATCGTGCTGACCGTCCGCCATCTCGCCCCCAAGGTGCCGATCACCGTGGTCGTCCGCGCCGAAGACAACGAGCTGCTGGCGCGGCAGGCAGGCGCGAACAATGTCATCAACCCGGTGCGCTTTACCGGCCTCTTGCTGGCTGGCAGCGTCAAGGGCGCGCATATCGCCGATTACCTTGCCGATCTCGCCAGCGTCGGCGGGCGCGTCCAGCTGGTCGAGCGGGTCGTTACCGAGGCCGAATGCGGCAGGCCGATCAGCGACCTGACCAGCGGCGGCCAGGGCCTCAGGGTCTATCGCAATGGCCGCCCGATCGGGTTCTGGGAGGAGGGGTGCAAGGCGCTGGAGCCGGGCGATGTGGTGGTCGAGATCGTGCCCACCGCGCCATCCGATTGCGCCGCTAGTTCCTGAACCAGACGAACACCGCGCCCATTGCCGCCATGCCGAACAGCAAGTGGCCGGCATCGATCAGGAAGTGCGTCAGGCGCTTGCGAAGGTAGAGATAATTGATCCCCACCGCCGGGATCATCACCCCCACCGCAAAACCCGTCGCCATCATCATCACCACGTGCGGTGGCGGGTCGGTGCGGGCCAGCAGGTGCCACAGCACCATCGCCACCAGCATCTCGAAGGCGAAGGTAAGGCCGAAGATCAGCCCCATGTTGCCGCGCGCGAGATCATCCTCGCTCAAGCCCGCCGCACGCTGCCATGCCTTGGGGAAGATCAGGCCATACCACGAGGCGCCCACCGCAAAGAACGCCGCTGCTCCCGCCAGCACTGGCCACAAGGCAAAATCGTTCATCGGCGCATGCTCCGCGTAAAATCCTGTCGCCGGCACCAAGTGTCACAGGGGTTATCGCAGCGATACTGCGAGGTGCTGGTCAAGCGAGGATAATCTAGCGCGAAGCGTGCACAAGGTGTAGGGGCGCGCCGCAATGACCACCCCCCCAATCACCAAGCCAACCGTGTTGGCCAAGCAAAAGACCATCGGCATGGTCAGCCTCGGCTGTCCCAAGGCGCTGGTCGATTCCGAGCGCATCCTCACCCGGCTGCGCGCCGACGGCTATGCTTTTGCTCAAGACTATGCCGGTGCCGACGTGGTGCTGGTCAACACTTGCGGCTTCCTCGATTCCGCCAAGGAAGAAAGCCTCGCCGCGATCGGCGAGGCCATCGCCGAGAACGGCCGCGTGATCGTCACCGGCTGCATGGGCGAGGAGGCCGAAGCGATCCGCGCCGCGCATCCGCAGGTGCTCGCGATCACCGGCGCGCATCAGTACGAACAGGTGGTCGAAGCGGTGCACACCCACGCCCCGCCGAGCCAAGGTCCGTTCGTCGACCTCATTCCTCAACCCGACATCAAATTGACGCCGCGCCATTACTCCTACCTCAAGATTTCGGAGGGCTGCAATCACTCCTGCGCCTTCTGCATCATCCCGCAACTGCGCGGCAAGCTGGCCAGCCGCCGGATCGATGCTTGCTTGCGCGAGGCGGAAAAGCTGGTCGCGGCCGGAACGAAGGAACTGCTCGTCATCTCGCAGGATACCAGCGCCTACGGGGTCGATATCCGTCACGAGAGCCGCGACTGGAAGGGCCACCCCGTCCGCGCCCACATGACCGATCTCGCCCGCGAACTGGGCCAGCTTCGCACCCCGGAAGGCCATGCGCCGTGGGTGCGGCTCCACTACGTCTACCCCTATCCCCATGTCGATCAGGTCATCCCGCTGATGGCCGAGGGGCTGCTGACCCCCTATCTCGACATTCCCTTCCAGCACGCCAGCCCCAAGGTGCTCAAGCTGATGAAGCGCCCCGCCAACGAGGCCAAGATGCTCGAACGGCTGAGGTCGTGGCGCGCAATCTGCCCCGATATCGCCATCCGCTCCAGTTTCGTCGTCGGCTTCCCGGGCGAGACGGAAGAAGATTTCCAGTATCTCCTCGACTGGCTCGAAGAAGCCCGGCTCGACCGCGTTGGCGCCTTCCGCTTCGAACCGGTCGCAGGCGCGGCAGCCAACGCCTTGCCCGATCACGTGCCCGAAGCCGTGAAGGAAGAACGCTACGCCCGGATCATGGAAATGAGCGAGCGCATCTCGGCGGCCAAGCTCTCCGCCAAGGTCGGCCGCACGCTCCCCGTCATCATCGACGAGGTCGGCGAGCCGGACGAGGACGGCGACATCGGCGCCACGGGGCGCAGCAAGGCCGACGCGCCCGAGATTGACGGCGCGGTTCATCTGCGTAACGTGCCTGCAAGCCTCGCACCGGGGGCGATCGTCAATGTCGAGATCGAGGATTCCGACGCGCACGACCTGTTCGGCGTGATCGCCTAGCGCACCGGCCCTTCCCCCTTTTTCGTCTCCCCGGGCTTGACCCGGGGCCAGGCTTCCTGCTGTTTCAGACGCTGAAACACGCGAGGCGGGCCGATGACCAACAAGCTCTATTTCGGGGACAATCTCCACGTCCTGCGCGAGCATATCGCGGACGCGAGCGTCGATCTGGTCTATCTCGATCCGCCGTTCAATTCGAACGCCAATTACAACATCCTGTTCAAGTCCCCCGAGGGCGCGGACAGCGACGCGCAGATCGAGGCGTTCGAGGATACCTGGCACTGGAACGACAAGGCCAAGGCCGCCTTCGACGAGGTGATGCGCAGCGGCAATTCGGATGCGTTTGAACTGCTGCGGGCGATGCGCGCCTTCTTGGGCGATAATGACATGATGGCCTATCTCGCCATGATGGCGGTGCGGTTGATCGAATTGCACCGGGTGCTTAAAGCCACCGGATCGCTCTATCTGCACTGCGACCCGACCGCGAGCCACTACCTCAAGCTGCTGCTGGATGGGGTGTTTGGGGCAACGAGTTTTGTGAACGAAATCATCTGGGAGCGAACAGCCCCAAAGGGCCACGCTTTCACCCGCTTTCCATCGACCCATGATATCATTTTCTTCTACCGTAAGGGTGAGGGAGCAGCTTGGCACCCGCAGTATGGAGAGTACGATCAAGACTATGTTGATAGTCACTATTCACAGATCGAGCCGGAAACAGGTCGCCGCTACCAGTTGGACAACCTGCTCAATCCGAACAAAAATCGTCCCAATCTCACGTATGAGTTTCTTGGTGTCACAAAGGTTTGGCGCTGGACCAAAGATCGGATGCAAAAGGCATGCGATGATGGCTTGGTAGTCCAAAGCGCGCCGGGCAAGGTGCCGCGTTTTAAGCGTTATCTCGACGAACAAAAGGGCATGGTTGCGACAAGCGTTTGGACGGACATCCCCCCCTCAACTCCCAAGCCCAAGAACGCCTCGGCTACCCCACCCAAAAACCCCTCGCGCTGCTCGAACGCATCATCGCCGCTTGCTCGAACGAAGGCGATGTGGTGCTCGATCCCTTCTGCGGCTGCGGCACCGCCGTTCACGCCGCGCAGAAGCTGGGTCGCGCATGGATCGGGATTGATGTCACCCACCTCGCCATCGGCCTCATCGAAAAGCGCATGAGGGATGCCTTCCCCGGCCTTGCCTTCACCGTCGAAGGCCGCCCGCAAGACTTGCAAAGCGCGCTCGATCTCGCGGCGCGCGACAAGCACCAGTTCCAGCTGTGGGCGCTCTCGGTGGTCGAGGCCCAGCCGTGGAAGGGCGGGCGCAAGGGCGCCGATGGCGGGATCGACGGGATCATCTACTTCAAGCCCGATGGCAAGGCTACCCAACGCGCGATTGTCGAGGTCAAGGGCGGGGGCGTCGGGGTCAAGGACATTGGCCGCTTGGCGCAGGTGATGGCGCGCGAGCGCGCGCACTTCGGCGTGCTGCTGACGGCGCAGCCACCGACCCGCGCGATGGAGCGCGATGCGGCGGCGGTCGGCGTGTGGGAGAACGAATACACCGGACGCAAGCACCCGCGCCTGCAAATCCTGACGCTGGCGAAATTGTTCCAAGGCAAGCGCCCCGATATTCCGTGGGTCGATGCCAGCGTGGCAAGGCCGCCAAGCGCGAGGATACGGGCAAGCAGGGGACGCTGCTCTAACGCAGCGCCCGGCGCTTGAGGGCGCAAACAAAGGAGCGTTAACCCCTCGCCCGCCACCGTCCCCGCGAGAGACGACGCATGGTAAACGGCTGGAAAGCCTTCCCCACCTGCGGCATAATCCGGGACATGATCCGCTCGCTCGTTCTTCCCATCGCCTTTGTCGCGCTCGCGGCATCCTGTGCGCCGCTGCTGGCCCAATCGGCCGCAGACGATGCAGCCCAAGCCGCGCAGCTGGTCGCCGCCCGCGCCGATCAGGCGTTCGAGCGGATCGATCCCGATCTCGGCGTCGATGGGGATGGGGCACCGCTGATCGATGCGACCACGCCCGAAGAACCGGCGATGGCCCATGACAGCCTGCCCTCGCGCGCCGGGGATGACGAAGCGACGTTCGCCGCGCCCACGCCCACGCCCGCGCCCGCGCCTGAAATCGCGGCCCCGCGCGGCCCGGCGGTGCGGATGATCCCGGCCGAACCGGTTGTCGCCACCTCCCCCTCCCCCGCGCCAGCGCCGGTTGCGCTTGCCAGCAATGATCCCTTCGTCATCAAGTCGATCCTACCGATTGAAGGCACCCTGCGCTATGGCGACTGGTTCTGGGACGAAAGCGCCGCACCGCGTTCGGGCAAGCTCGTCATCACTGTCGATCTCGAAGCGCGGGTCATCAGCGCCTTCCGCGACGGGCACGAGATCGGCACCGCCGTGGCGTTGCTCGGCACGCGTGAGCATCCCACGCCGCTCGGCACTTTCCCGATCCTGACCAAGGAACGCGACAACGTTTCGGAGAAGTACAACAACGCGCCGATGCCCTTCACGCTGCGGCTGACCTGGGACGGGATCGCGATCCACGGCTCGCCGGTGATGAACGGCTATGCCAGCCACGGCTGCATCGGAGTGCCGGACGAATTCGCCGCCAGGCTGTTCGCCGCCGCCGGGCGCGGGGACAAGGTGATCATCACCCGCGGGCGCATGATCGGGGTCGGGGACAAGGTGCTGTAGCTCTCCCCACGCCTGCGGGGAAGGCATGGGCGGGCCCTAATGCGCGCTCCCGCGGGCCGGCTCGGGGCGAAAGCGCCAGACGCGCATCGGCACCCCGATCTTCTCGACCTTCTCCACCCCCGGTACCGCCAGCACCCCGCCCAGCGAGGCATTCTCGCCCCGCCACAGCCGGTCCCACGCCCGCGCGGCCTCGGCGCGGGTGGCATGGCCGCCGAGTTCGGCAATGATCCGGATGATCGTTTCGATCGCCACCACCCGCGGCCCGTTGGCGAAATAGGCAAAGCCGATCCGGCCCGGCGCGGTTTCATCGCGCACCACCATTTCGTCCCACTCGCATTGGGCATACCATTGCAGCGCCTGCCAGCCTTCCGCGATATGCGCCGCGCTGGCGGCAAGCTGCGCGGGATCGAGCCAGTCGGCCTGCGCGAGCCGCGCCCGGATCGCAGCGCGATCGAAATCGGGGTTGGCATTGGAAGGATCCCGCACCGCGGTAATCCCGGCCGCGGCGACCAACGCTTCGAGTTCGGCCTTGCGCCAGGCCAAGAGCGGGCGCAGCAGCACCACCTCGGTTCCCTCGATGCGCGAGGTGGCGCGCACGCCGGCGAGACCCGCCAGCCCGCTCCCGCGGTTGAGGCGCATCAGCAGCGTCTCGGCCTGATCATCGGCATGGTGCGCGGTGGCGACCGCTCCCAGCCCGTTCGCCTGCGCCCATGCGGCCAGCGCGGCATAGCGCCCGGCGCGCGCCTGCGCCTGCACATTGCCGGGCCGGGGGGTCAGGGTAATCGCGGTGAAGGCAATGCCGCGCTCGCCCGCCAGCCGCTCGACCAGCGCGACTTCGCCCGCCGCCTCGGGCCTCAGACCATGATCGATGCTGGCGACCGCAATCCGTCCGGGCAGCGCGGCGTGGGCGAGCAGCAGCAGCGCCAGGCTGTCCGGCCCGCCGGAAACCGCAAGGCCCAGCGGACCGGAGCGCTCATCAGCGGGCCACAACGCCGCCAGATCGGCGGCGAAGCGCGCCGCCGCTAGTTGCACGTTACCTTGGTACGGGCGGCCTGATACTCGCTCGCAAGCCGGCCCGAGGCGATCAGCGGATAGGTCTCGGCGAATTCGGCCAGCGCGATGCAGGCGCGCTTGGTATCCTTCATCGCGATCATCGACTGGCCGAGATAGAGCAGGCTGTCGGCCGCGCGCGGGCCGTTCTTGTCGGACTGGTAATTCTTGAGGAACCAGCGCGCCGCCTCTTCGGGCATCTTGTCGTCAAGGAAGGCGCGGCCGAGCAGATTGCGGCCATAGCTGATGCGCGCATGGGTAGGATATTGCTCGACGAACTTGGTGAGCTGCTGGCGCGCCTCGGGGTAGAATCCGGCGCTCCACAGGCGGAAACCATAGGAATATTCGTCATCGCCCGCGTCGGCAGTTTGCGGCTTGGTGATGGCCTGCACCGCGGCCAGACGTTCAGCGCTGGGAGAGGCCGCAGCCGCAGCCGCAGCGGGGCGCGCCGGCGTGGTCGCCGCGGTCGTGCCCGGCGGCGTCGCGGCAGAGCGCGCGGCCGGCGG
>JBKBOH010000025.1:0-32720 GCA_046294975.1 Erythrobacter sp.
GCTGCATCACCTGCGGGCTGTGCATCGACGCCTGCGACAAGGTGATGAAGGAAATCGGCCGCCCGCGCGGGCTGATCGATTATGCCACGCTCGAGCAGTGCAAGGCCGAAGCGGCGGGCGCTCCGGTGACGCCGGCATGGAAGGCGCTGCTGCGCCCGCGCGTGTTCATCTATTTCGGTGTCTGGGCGACGATCGGCGCGGGCCTGCTGTTCGCGCTGGGCACGCGCACCCATGCCGATCTCACCGTCTCGCCCGATCGCAATCCGCCCTTCATGCTGCTCAAGGATGGCTCGGTCAGGAATGCCTACACCCTGCGCCTGCGCAACATGGAGGCCCGCCCGCGCGATATGGAAGTGGCGCTCACCGGCCTGCCCCAAGGCGCGGTGATGTGGACCGAGGCGATCGCCCGCGAAGATGCCGCGCCCAAGCAGGTGATCAGCGTGCCCGCCAACGAGACCAAGCTCGTGCGCGCCTATGTCACGCTGCCCCCGGGCGCGGCGGCGGACAGCTTCGCCTTCCGCCTCACCAGCCTTGACGAACAGCGCGAGAGCGATCTGGCTGAAACCACCTTTGCCATGCCGGGGAACGAATGATGCACCAGCCGGGCACCTTTAGCGGCAGGCACGTGGCGCTGCTGTTCGTCGGCGGCTTTGGCATTGTCGTCGCGGTCAATCTGGTGATGGCGAGCCTGGCGGTCGGCAGCTTCCACGGCACCGTGGTCGACAATTCCTATGTCGCCAGCCAGAATTACAACGACTGGCTGGCCAGGGCCGCGGCCTCGCGCCGGCTCGGCTGGCAGGTGCGGGCATCGCAGCGCGATGATGGCCGGGTGGTGCTGGAGACCGCCAGGGTGCCCGCCGCCGCGCAGGTCGCCGCACAGGCCGAACGCCCGCTGGGCGCGCGCGAGGCCACCCACCTTGCCTTTGCCCCCGCCGGCGAAGGGCGCTGGGTTTCCGACAAGCCGCTGGCCGAGGGGCGCTGGCAGCTTCGCATTGCGATCGATGCCCGGCAAGGGCGCTGGGCCGGGGAAAGTACGCTGCCGTGAACGCGCCCTCGCCCGCCCCCGCGCGTGATGACCCCGCGCTCGTCTCCACCCGCTTCACCGTGCCCGGAATGCGCTGCGCGGGGTGCATCGCCAAGATCGAGCGCGAATTGCCCAAACTGCCCGGCATCGCCGCCGCGCGCGCCAATTTCTCGGCCAAGCGCGTGGCCATCCGCCATGATCCGGCGCTGGGCGAGGAGGCGCTGATCCACGCCCTGCGCCAGCTCGGCTTCGAGGCCCAGCCGGTGGCCGAAAACCCGCTGGCGATCGAGGACAAGGAGCGCCAGCGCCTCACCCGCGCGCTGGGCGTGGCGGGCTTCGGCATGATGAACATCATGCTGCTCTCGATCAGCATCTGGTCGGGGGCGCAAGGGCCGACGCGTGCGCTGTTCCACTGGCTTTCCGCGCTGATCGCGCTGCCGGTGATCGCCTATGCCGGCCACCCGTTCTTCGCCAGCGCGTGGATGGCGCTGAGCCACAAGCGCACCAACATGGACGTGCCGATTTCGATCGGGGTGATCCTCGCCACCGCCTTGAGCCTTTACGAGACCATCGCCGGGGGTGGCCACGCCTATTTCGAAAGCGCGGTGATGCTCTTGTTCTTCCTGCTCGCCGGGCGCACGCTCGATGCGGTGATGCGCGATCGCACGCGCGCCGGGATCGGCGCGCTGCTGGGGCGGATGGGCAACAGCGCCAGCGTGATCGGCCCCGATGGCAGCGCCCGCCGCGTCGCCGCGGCTGATCTTGAACCGGGAATGCTGGTGCTGGTCGCCGCCGGCGAGGCGCTCGCCGCCGATGGCGAGGTGACAGATGGCATCAGCGCGATCGACAATGCCATGCTGACCGGCGAAAGCGCGCCCGAGCCGGTCGGGCCGGGCAGCCTGGTACACGCCGGGGCAATCAACCTGTCCGCGCCCCTGCAGATCCGCCTGACGCGGGTGGCCGAGGACACCGCGCTCGCCGAAATCGCCCGGCTGATGGACGAGGCGGGCCAATCGCGCAGCACCTATGTCCGCATCGCCGACCGCGCCAGCCGGCTCTATGCGCCGGTGGTGCACAGCCTCGCCGCGCTGGCCTTTGCCGGCTGGATGATCGCGGGCGCGGGTTGGCACCAGTCGCTCGTCATCGCCATCGCCGTCCTCATCATCACCTGCCCCTGCGCGATGGGCCTTGCCGTGCCGGCAGCGCAGGTGGTGGCCGCGGGCGCGCTGCTCAAACGCGGGCTGCTGGTCAAGGATGGCAGCGCGCTCGAACGCCTTGCCGAATGCGACATTGCGCTTTTCGACAAGACCGGCACGCTGACGCTGGGAGTCCCGCGCGCCGATGTGAGCGCGCTCACCCCGGTGCAGCGTTCGGTCGCACTGGGGCTGGCGCAGGCAAGCCGCCATCCGCTCAGCCAGGGCCTTGCCGCCACGCTGCTGCGCGAAGGGGTGGAGCCTGCCGCCATCAGCGACCTGCGCGAAGTGAGCGGCGCGGGGCTGACGGGGCGCTGGGAAGGCGTGGAGGTTGCGCTCGAACGGCCCGCGGAGGCCGGCCAGCGCCTCGCCACCTGCCTGAGGATCGGCGCGGACCGCCAGATCATCACCTTCACCGATCCGCAGCGGCCCGATGTCACCGCGGCGCTGGCCGCGCTGGCGGATCAGGGCATCACCGCCAGCATCCTTTCAGGCGATCGCGCCGCGCCGGTCGCGGCGCTGGCCCGTGAACTCGGCCTTGCCGCCCAGGCCGAGGCCAGCCCGCAGGCCAAGCTTGCCGCGCTCGCAGCCTTGAAGGCGCAGGGCCGCCGCCCGCTGATGGTGGGCGATGGCCTCAATGATGGCCCCGCCCTCGCCGCCGCCCACGCCTCGATCGCGCCGGGGACGGCCTCGGATGCCAGCCAGCAGGCGGCCGATGCGGTGTTCATCGGCGAGAAGCTGATGCCGGTCGCGCTCGCTGTCCGTGTGGCGCGGCGGACGATGCGGATCGTGCGCGAGAATTTCGCCTTCTCGATCGCCTATAACCTGCTCGCCGTGCCGCTGGCGCTGCTGGGCCTTGTCACCCCGCTGATCGCGGCGATCGCCATGTCGGTCAGCTCGCTGGTGGTGGTCGCCAATTCGCTGCGCCTTGCCAGAGCCGCCCGATGACCGGGCTTGCCTTTCTTATCCCGATCGCGCTCGGCATGGGGCTGCTCGGCCTCGTCGCTTTCCTGTGGTCGATGAAGGACGGACAATATGACGACCTCGAGGGCGCGGCCAACCGCATCCTGATCGACGAGGAGGACGAAGCGTGAACGCCGCTCTACTTCCGCTCGCGCTCGCGGCGCTGGTGCCGGTGATGATCGGGCCGATGCCGGCTGAAAGCGCCACGATCACCGCGCGATTGTGCAACGGCGGGACGATCACGATACCGGTGGGCGATGGCGCCCCCGCACCCGAGCGCGACTGCCATCCCAAGGGCTGCCATGCCGGCACCTGCCGCGAAGACAAATCCAGCAAATTGATCTCGCGCAAAGACGGCTAGGCACAGGGGCGCTCTAAGCGCCTCATGTGGACCTATTATCCCGAACTCCTCGCCACGCCGGTGCCGCGCTACACCAGCTATCCCACCGCCGCTGATTTCGGGCCGCTGGCGGAAGGCGTGATCGAACGCGCGATTGCCGGGGCCGATGGCGACATCTCGCTCTACCTCCACATCCCGTTCTGCGAGAAGATCTGCTATTATTGCGGCTGCAACACCGGCGCATCGGGCAGGCGCGCACGGGTGGAGACCTATCTGGCCGCGCTGCATCAGGAACTCGCCACGGTCGCCAGCCTGCTGCCGCACAGCGCCAAGGTGCGGCGCATCGCCTTTGGCGGAGGCAGCCCCAATGCGATCCACCCCGGCGAATTCATGGCGCTGGTCGAGGCCTTGCACGCCCACTTCGCGCTGGTCGCGCCCGAATGGTCGATCGAGCTCGATCCGCGCAGCCTGACGGCGGAATGGAGCCATGTCGTGCGCGAGGCGGGCATCACCCGCGCCAGCATGGGGGTGCAGACCTTCGCGCCGCACTGCCAGAAGGCGATCGGGCGCGAGCAGCCGACAGCGATGATCTGCCGCAGCATCGACTGGCTGCGCTCAGGCGGCGTGACCTCGCTCAATTTCGATCTGATGTATGGCCTGCCACACCAGAGCGCGGCGGATCTGGCCGACAGTCTCGAACACACCCGGATGCTGGGCGCAGACCGGGTGGCGGTGTTCGGCTATGCCCATGTGCCGCACATGGTGCCGCGCCAGGCGATGATCCCCGAGGATGCCCTGCCCGGAGCTGCGGCGCGCTTTGCCATGGCGGCGCAGGCGCACGAATTTCTTACCGCTGCCGGCTACGAGGCGATCGGCTTCGATCATTTCGCCCTGCCCCATGACGCCATGGCCCGGGCAACGCGCGAAGGCACGCTGCGGCGCAATTTCCAGGGCTTCACCGATGACCCGTCCGAGGTGCTGATCGGCATCGGCGCGAGCGCGATCAGCGGCTTTCCGGGGCTGCTCGCCCAGAACGAAAAGCACAATGGCCGCTACCGCACGCTGTCAGCCGAGGGACGGCTGTCGGCTGGTCACGGCATTTTGCGTTCTGCCGAAGACCGGCTGCGCGGCGGCGTGATCGAAGCGCTGCTGTGCCGCAATGAGGCGCAGCTTTCCCCCTGCCTGATCGCCGGCGTGCGCGAACGGCTGGAACCCTTCACCGCCCGGGGCCTCGCCAGTCTCGATGGCAACACCCTCAGGATTGCGCCCGGCGGCCTGCCCTATGCCCGCGTGATCGCATCGCTGTTCGATGCCTACCGTTCTGTCACCCGGCGCCGGTTCAGCTCGGCCATCTGACCTCTTGCTGACCCGCCCTGAACCTGCTTGCAGGATTTTCGCATTGCGCGGATAACTTGCCGCATATCGCCAAGCGGAGTTTCTATCGCTCGCATAATCAGGGGGCTTTGAGGGGGGAATTATGGCAGTTACCGATCACGTCGATTTGAACGGCTTCATGGAGGGCGTGAAGAAGCGCAATCCGCACCAGCCGGAGTTTGTGCAGGCGGTGCAGGAAGTGGCCGAGGACATCTTCGAATTCATCCAGGACAAGGAAGAATATCACGCCCAGCAGATCCTGCGCCGCATCGCCGAGCCTGACCGTGTGGTGTCCTTCCGCGTGTGCTGGGAAGACGACAACGGCAATATCCGCGTCCAGCGCGGCTGGCGCGTGCAGAACAACAACGCGATCGGCCCCTACAAGGGCGGCATCCGCTTCCATCCCAGCGTCAACGAGAGCGTGCTCAAGTTCCTCGCTTTCGAGCAGACCTTCAAGAACGCGCTCACCGGTCTGCCGATGGGCGGCGGCAAGGGGGGATCGAACTTCAACCCCAAGGGCAAGAGCGTGCGCGAGATCATGCGCTTCTGCCAAAGCTTCATGACCGAGCTTTACCGCCATATCGGTGCTGACATCGACGTGCCGGCGGGCGATATCGGCGTGGGTGGGCGCGAGATCGGCTTCATGTTCGGCCAGTACAAGCGCATCACCAACAACTTCACCGGGGTGCTGACCGGCAAGGGTCTCGAATGGGGCGGAAGCCTGATCCGCACCGAGGCGACCGGCTACGGCGCGGTCTATTTCCTTGCCAACATGCTGGCGACCAAGGGCGAGAACCTTGAAGGCAAGACAGCAGTAATCTCTGGCTCGGGCAATGTCGCCACCCATGCGGCGGAAAAGATCGTGCAGCTCGGCGGACGCGTGCTGACCCTGTCGGATTCGGGCGGGTTCATCCACGATCCCGACGGTATCGATCAGCAAAAGATCGACTGGGTGAAGACCCACAAGACCCACCGCCGCGGCCGGATCGAGGAATATGTCGAGGCCTTCCCGCGCGCGACCTTCCATGCCGGCAAGACCCCGTGGGGCGTGCCCTGCGACGTGGCGCTGCCCTGCGCCACGCAGAACGAACTGCTGGGCGAGGACGCCAAGACCCTCATCGCCAATGGCTGCAAGGCGGTGTCCGAAGGCGCCAACATGCCGACCGACCTCGACGGCGTGCACATCTTCAAGGCGGCGAAGATCCTCTACGCCCCCGGCAAGGCCTCGAACGCGGGCGGCGTGGCGGTTTCGGGCCTCGAAATGAGCCAGAACTCCGAGCGCCGATCGTGGAAGGAAGAAGAACTCCAGCAGATGCTCAAGGACATCATGAAGGGCATCCACGACAGCTGCATCCGCTACGGCGACCAGGGCGATGGCTATATCGACTATGTCAAGGGCGCGAATATCGCGGGCTTCAAGAAGGTTGCCGACGCGATGCTGGCCTTCGGCGTGGTGTAATCACCAGGCTGCCCTGGCGGCACAAGCAGGCCCCCGCGTCCCGCCGGACGCGGGGGCCTTTGCATCGGGACGAAAGGGTGGCTGGCCATTCGGCGCAGTTGTTCCCGGTTGCCTTTTTTGATGATCCGAGTGAGACATGGCGCGGGTCGCACCGTCCACAAGCCTGAGGGGGCAGCATGGAAAGAGTGATCCAGCGACTTGGCCCGCTGGCCGCCAGCCTCGCGCTGGCCGCCACCATGCCGCACCCTGCCCATGCCCAGCCCAGCCCGACCGGGCCGAACGCCGCCCAGCGCGAACGGCTCGATGCGATGTTCGCCGCCGCCGATGCGCTCGACGAAGGCGCCGATCCGGCCGCTTACCGCCGCGCTTTCGAAGCGGTGCTGGCCTATGGCCGCACCCTCTATCCCGCCGATCACCCCGAACTGGCGTGGCTCGAAGCCGAACTGGCCACCGCCGACTATCTGCAGGGCGATGTCGCCGGGGCCGAAGCGCGGCTGGCGCGCATTGCCGCGGTGCTCGAAGCCGCCATCGCCGCGCGCCCGGACGAGCCGCAATGGCGCCAGCGCCGGATGCTGGTGGCCAATGCCCAGGTGGTGATCTACCTCACGCTCAGCGCCTTCGACAAGGCCACGAAGCTGGGCGAGCAGGTGCTCGAATACCGGCTGGAACAGGCGCGCCTCCAGCCCGAAAACGCGCGCGCCAGCACCGAATTGTCGGCCGCATGGTCGAACCTTGCCAATGCCCAGATCCGCAATGGCGAAACCGAACGCGCGATTGCCAGCGTGCGCGAGGCCATCGCGATCGACCGCCGGCTTGATCCGATCCCGGCCAATGCCGCGCCGCATTTCGCCAATCTGGTCACTTTCCTCTACGCCGCCGGGCGGCTGGAGGAGGCGGCCGAGGAAGGACGCCGCACGCAGGCCATGCTCGAAAGCTTCCTGCCCGAACGCCATCCCTTCCTGGCCGTCAACCTCAACACCCTCGCCCGCGTGCTGGCCGATCTCGGCCGCGGTGCCGAGGCGGAAAACGTGGCGCGCAAGGGGCTTGATCTTGCCTATGCCAGCTTCGGCGAAAGCCAGCAGACGCTCACCTACCTCGCAACGCTGGCCCACATCCTGGCGCTCAACGGCAAGACCACCGAGGCCGAGACGCTGGCCCGTGCCGCGAGCGAAAAGATGGCCCGCGATCTGGGTGCGGAAGCCGACCGCACCTTGCTGGCGCGCGACATTCTGGCGCAGGCCCAGCTCGAAGGCGGCAACCCGGCCGCAGCCTTTGCCGAACTGGCCGAGCTGTCCGCGATCCGCAGCGCCCGCTTCCCCGCGCACCACCGCGAGCGAATCGAGGGCGAAGACCGGCTGGCGCTGGCCGCTGCCGAGGCCGGCGATACGGCCACCGCGCGCGCCGTGCAGGCGCGCGCGCAGCACTTGCGCGCGGCCAGCGGCGCGGGTGACGATACCGCCGCGCTGGTGGGCGAGGCACGGCTGGCGCTGTTCGAGGCGCTGTCCGGAGCGGTTCCGGACGGTCTTGCCCGCGCGCGGACAACGGCGGCGCGGCTCGATGCGCGGCTCGGCGAATTGGAGGCGGGCGGTGCCCGGCGCTCGGGGCTCGATCGGCAATTGCGGCGCGGCTTTGGCTGGGCGCTGGAGGCGAGCGCCCATGCGGGCGACGTGGCCCAATCCTTCGTGCTCGCCCAGCCGGTGGTCGAAGGCGCGGCGGGTATCACCGCGCGCGCCGCCGCCGTGCGGATGGCGATGCTCGATCCGGCCAAGGCGGCGCTGCTGCGCGAACGGCAGGATGCCGCGCTGGCGCTCCAGACCCTGCTCGACCGTCAGTTGCGGCTGGCCGGGCTGGGCGCGTCGGCCGAACAGCTGGCCGCGCTGGAGGCCGAACGCGCGCTTGCCGCCCGGCGGTTCGAACAGGCCGCGCAGCGGCTGGCCGAGGCCGCGCCCGAGCTGGGCCAGAGCGAAGCAACCGAGCGGCTGACCCTGCCCGCCGCGCAGGCGCTGCTGGGCAAGGACGAGGCGCTGCTGCTGATCGCGCCGGGGCCGCAGGGGCTGGTGGTGATCGCCGCCAACCGCGCCGAGGCGGCGGTGGTGCGAAGCGGGCCGAGCCGCCGCGCGGCCGCGCTGGTGCGGCGTCTGCGCGCGGGGCTGGAGCAGCCGGGCAGCTTCGATTTTGCCGCGAGCGCCGAACTGCGCGCTTTGCTGCTGCCCGATGCCATCGCCCGGGTGATCGGCACGCGGCCACGCGTGCTGGTGTCGGCCGGCGGGGTGTTCTCGTCCCTGCCGCTGAGCGTTCTGGCCAAGGGCACGCCGCAGCGCCCGCGCTGGCTGATCGCCGACCACGCGCTCGTCACGCTGCCATCGCTCGCCACCCTGCGCCAGCCGCGCCGGCCCGCCACGCGGGCGCGGCTGCGCGGCTATCTTGCGCTGGGCGCACCGCTGCTTCAGCAAAGCGCCGGGGTGCAACTGGCGCGCGCCGATAGCGCACGGCCGTTCCGCTCGGCGCAGAACGCGCTCCACCTCGCCGATCTGCCGCCGCTGCCCGCTGCCGAGGGCGAGCTGATGGCGCTCGGCAAGGCGCTGGGCGCGCGCCAGAGCCGCGTGCTGACCGGCGCCGCGGCAACGGAAGCCGCGCTGCTCGGCACCGATCTCTCCCAAATCGATGTGCTGGCGCTGTCCACCCACGGCCTTGTCGCTGGCGAGCTTGACGGGCTGGACGCGCCGGCGCTGGTGCTGACCCCGTCCGGCACCGCAGGCGGCGACGGCCTGTTGACCATGGACGAGATCATGGCCCTGCGCCTCGACGGGGCGTGGGTGGTGCTTTCGGCCTGCAACACCGCAGCCGGTTCGGGCGCGGACGGCAGCGGCCTTGCCGGCCTGGCGCGGGCCTTCCTCCACGCCGGGGCGCGCAATCTGCTGGTGTCGCACTGGGCGGTGCGCGACGATGTCGCCGCGCGCCTGTCCACCGCAACGCTCACCGGCTATGCCAGGGGCAGCGATCCGGCCGAGGCCCTGCGGCGGGCGATGCTGGCCATGGCGCAGGGATCGCAGGCCGATTGGCACGATCCGGCGCTGTGGGCCCCGTTGGTGTTCGTCGGACGCTAGCTGATCCCAAGCGCGGCGGCCTGCCGCTTCAGCTCCGCGGCTTCGCCCGGGTTGGCCCTGATCGCCGCATCCAGCGCCGCCTTGGCCTTGGCCGGCTCGCCCAGCGTCATGCGGCTGCGCATCAGCATCACCCAGCCATCGGGGTTCTTGGGCTGATTCTTGAGCCGTTTCTCCAGCTGGGCGACCATGCCTTCGGCCATGGCGCGCTGTTCGGACGGTTTCATGCTGCTTGCCGCGGCGACCTCGGCCGCGCTCGGCCCGCGCAGATTGGGCGAGGCGGCATCGCCTGCGACACTGCCCGAACCCGGCGCGAGAATCGCCGGGGTGCGGCTGTCCTGCGCCTTGGCGAGGCGCGCGGAAACGTCGATCTTGTTCATCTGCCCGACCTGCTCGATGGTTCGCACCAGATCCGCCTCCCACGGCGCGCCCGGCGGGGTGTCGGCCAGCAGATCGAGCCAGGCGGCAATCGCGCCTTCGTGATCCTTGTCGAGATCCTTCTTGGCCGCGAGGAAATAGCGCGCGCGCGGGTCTTGCGGATCGAGCGCCACCGCCTTCTCGAACGCCGCCAGCGCTTCTGCCGGGAGCGGATCGCGCTTTGAGCCCATCACCAGCGCCTCGCCCAGGGCCGACCACAGCACCGCGGCCTTCGGGTCGATGGCGACCGCACGGCGATAGGCCCTGGCCGCCTCGTCGAATTCGCCCTGCTGGAACGCGGCAAAGCCCAGCTCCGCCCACGGCCCGGCATCATCCTTTGAGGCTTCGGCGGCGGCGCGCAATTGCGCGATGGTCTGCGGCGCGTCGGCCGCGGCGGCCGCTTGTGCTGTTCGGCCCGATCCTTCATAGATATTATAGCCGATCGAGCCGGCCGCCAGCAGCAGCGCCGCGCCCAGCAACACCCACCCCGCCTTCGATGAACCGCCCGCAGCGGATTGTTGGTTCGTTTCCATGCCGCTTGGCTAGCATCACGCGCAAAAACGGGCAATTCGCTCTGGCATCCAAGGCACATTTGGCTATGGTGGGGAGCGGGTGCAATCTATCCACGGAGGGGGGAGGATAGGTGACCGGGATGTTCAAGGTGGCGATCATCGGATCTGGCCCTGCGGGCCTGAGCGCGGCGGCGCGCGCGGCGGCGCTCGGCCTGAGCCACGTGCTGCTCGAAAAGACCGATCACCTCTCGGACACGATCTACAAATACCAGAAGGGCAAGCACGTCATGGCGACGCCCAGCAATCTGGTGCTGCGTTCGGACATCGATTTCGAGGCGGGCAAGCGCGAGACGATCCTGGGCATCTGGAACGAACAGATCGCCGGCCACAAGGTCAATGTGAAGTATAATGCCGAGGCCAAGGCGATCCGCGGCACCGGCGAGCCGATCCCCGGATCGGTGCAGCAGATCGTCACCCGCGCGCGCGACGGCACCCGGAACGTCAAGCAAATCCAGCGCCACGCCCCGCCCTATGCGATCGAGCTGACCAATGGCGAGACGGTGATGGCCGAAAACGTCGTCCTCGCCATCGGCACGCAGGGCAACCCCAACCGGATGCGCTGCCCGGGGGCCGATCTGCCGCATGTGCAATACCAGCTCGACGATCCGGCCGAATATGTCGATGAGCACATCATCGTCGTCGGCACGGGCGATGCCGGGATCGAGAATGCGCGCGGCCTGGCCGAGGATCCGGCGCAGCGCAACACCGTCTCGATCCTCAACCGCGGCACCGAATTCCCCACCGCCAAACCGGCCAATGTCAGCGCGCTGCTGGCCGATCACGAGGCGGGCAAGCTCACCATCCGCACCGAAACCGAAACCAAGGCGATCGAGCCGGGCTGGATCACGCTGACCACCCGCGACGGGGAAATCCGCATCCGGTGCGACCGTGTCATCGCCCGCATCGGCTCGGCCCCGCCGCGCGCCTTCGTGGAAGAATGCGGGATCGAATTCACCAGCGAGGATCGCGGGGCCTTCCCCAAGCTTTCGCCGGTGTTCGAATCGACCGCGCCCGGCATCTTCGTGATCGGCGCGCTGGCCGGCTATCCGCTGATCAAGCACTGCATGAACCAGGGCCACGATGTCATCGAGTTCATCAACGGCAACACCGATCTGAAACCCGCGGACGAGCCGATCATCGCCGCCAAGTTTGCCGGCCTTCCGGGCAAGCGCAGCACCGAGGAATGGCTCGAATTCCTGCGCGCCAATGTCTCGATCCTCAATGGCATGAACCCGTTGCAGATGCGCGAGTTCATGCTCGATTCCGAGGCCAAGTTCTACGCGCCGGGCGAGGTCATCTTTGAACGCAACGCGCCCGGCTCCTCGTTGTTCGGGATCGCGAGCGGCTCGGTCGCGGTCGAGGTCAATCCGGCCGATCCCTCGGTCACAATCCCGATCGAGACCGGCTCGATCTTCGGCGAAGTCGGCCTGATTTCCGGCCGCCGCCGCGGGGCCACCATCCGCGCGGCGGAAGACACCATCGTGGTTGAAATCTCGCGCCTTGCCGCGCTCAAGCTGCAATCGCAGGTGCCCTCGGCCAAGAAAGCGATCGAACGCATCTCGATCGAACGACAGTTGCTCCAGATGTTCGGTTCGGGCCTGACGCGCGAGGATGTCGCGCCGCTGGTCGAGGCGGCCGAGGTGCAGGAAAAGCGCGCGGGCGAAATCGTCATCACCGAGGGCGCGGACGACAAGGACATCTACATCATCCGCCGCGGCTCGATGATCGTCGAAAAGCAGATCGGCGATCGGCCGGTGTTCCTGTCTTACCTGCCGGCCGGTTCCTATTTCGGCGAAATGGCGGTGATTGACGGGTCGCCCCGCACCGCGACGGTCAAGGCCGCGATCAAGTCGGAAGTGATCCGCCTGCCGGGCGAAGGCTTCCTCGCACTGCTCGAAAAGAACCCGCGGCTGCGCGAGCGGGCGCTCAAGGAGATGGAAGGCCGGCGCAAAACCAACGCCTTCATCGAAGCGCAGAAGGACAGTTTCTCGGGCGCGGTCGATCTCTATTCCAAGACCGCGCAGTTCCTCGTCGACAACGGCATCGGCGAGGCGACCGACGTGCTTTTGATCGACGAGAAGCTGTGCATCGGCTGCGACAATTGCGAAAAGGCCTGCGCCGACAGCCATGACGGGCTTTCGCGGCTCGACCGCGAGGCGGGCAAGACCTACGCGCACCTGCATGTGCCGACCTCGTGCCGTCACTGCGAGCACCCGCACTGCATGGCCGATTGTCCGCCCAACGCGATCAAGCGCGGGCCGGATGGCGAGGTGTTCATCGATGACACCTGCATCGGCTGCGGCAATTGCCAGCGCAACTGCCCCTATGGCGTGATCCGCATGGATGCCAAGCCGCCCAAGAAGCCCGGCCTGCTCGCATGGATGCTGTTCGGCAAAGGCCCCGGACCGGGCGAGGCACCCTATCGCTGGCGCAAGCAGGCCGCCGCGGCCGAAGGCCTGGCCAACAGGCCCAAGCAGGCGATCAAGTGCGACATGTGTTCGGGGATAGACGGCGGACCGGCCTGCGTGCGCGCCTGTCCGACCGGCGCGGCGATCCGCGTCAGCCCCGACAAGTTCCTGACCTTCACCAAGCTGACCGAGGATGCCGAGTGATGGCGAGCAACGCGGCAGGCAGGGCGGGCGGCACCGGGCGCTTCGCGCAGGACGAGCAGCGGCGCGATTCGGATCACGTCAGCTTCTTGAAACACAGGGGCTTCCGCTGGGCATGGATCGCGCTGGCGCTGTGCGGCGTTACCATCACAGGCTATGCACTGATCGACCAGCAGCCGCGCCCCAATGGCGGGACGTGGTATGGCTATACGCTCGGCACCATCGGCTTTGCGCTGATCGTGTGGCTTTCGCTGCTGGGGATCCGCAAGCGCAAGATCAATCCGGGGGTATGGAGCCTCAAGGCGTGGACTTCGGCCCATGTCTATCTCGGCTTGTCGCTGATCGTGATCAGCACGCTGCACACCGGCTTCCAGATCGGCTGGAACGTACACACGCTTGCCTATGTGCTGATGCTGCTGGTGATCCTCACCGGCATTTACGGGATCTGGGCCTACGCCACGCTGCCGCAGAGCCTTTCGGCCAACCGCAAGGAGATGACCCGCAAGCAGATGCTTGAGGCACTGACCGCCATCGACCGCCAGCTCGAAGGCGCGGCCCAGCCCTTGGGGCGGGCCGAGGCCGATCTGGTGATCGCGGCGCTGGAGCAGGACATCTTCGCCGGCGGCGCGCTGGCGCGGCTCACCGGCAGCTATCCCGGCTGCGCGACCGCGCGGGCATTGCGGGGCATTGGCGGCGGTTCGCAAGCAGCAACCCGCGTCGCCGCGCTGCTCGAAAAACGCCGCGAACAGCTCGCCCAGATCCGCGAGGCGCTGCGGATCCGGGCGATGCTGGAAATCTGGCTGTTCATCCACATTCCCCTGACAATCGCGCTGCTCGCTGCGCTCACCGCGCACGTCATCAGCGTGTTCTTCTACTGGTGAGGGACGCGCGATGGCATTCCTGATCCGCACCATCGATTTCACCGCGGCCGGGCGCGAGATTGTCCGCGACCGGATGGCCGACAAGGCCAGCCTGACGATCGGGCGCGCGGCAGAAAACGACATCCACCTGCCCGATCTGGCGGTCGAGCAGCATCACGTGCGCCTCGACACGCGCCCCGACGGCACGCTGGTGGTCGCAGCGCTCGGCACGCTCGGCTTCGGGCTCGACGGGCGGGTGGTCACCGAAGGCCGCATCGATCCGCGCACCGGCGGCGAGATCGCGCTGGGTGCCGCCCGCCTTGCGGTGGCGCGCGAGAGCGATGGCAATATCTCCATCACCATCCGGCAAATCACCCCGGACGAGGGCAAGGACGATAAGCTGCGCGGCTTCACACTCGCCAGCGTGCTGCCGTCCAAGCGGGCGATGAGCTGGATCTTTGCCGGCGCGATCGTGCTGCTGCTGTTGCTCGTGCCGGTCGCCAGCCACCTGCTGCGCGCCCCGGTGAAAAACGACCCTGAGGGCAAGACCCCAGGACAGGTGGTGATGGACGCGGCCTGGTCGACCGGCGAACTTTCGCTCAGGCACCATAGTCTTGAGGACAATTGCGAGAGCTGCCACGTCAAGGCCTTTGAAAGCGTGCAGGATGAAACCTGCCTCTCGTGCCACAAGGACATCGCCAATCACGCCGTCATGCCGCGCCAGGCCAGGGGGATGCCGGCACTATCGGCCGGCGATGCGCTGCAATGGAACATTGCCCAGAGCCTCGGCAAGGAAGGCCCGCTCGGCTGCGTTTCGTGCCACAGCGAACACGAAGGCAAAATCCGCCAGCAACCCGCCAGCGAGGCCTTCTGTGCCGACTGCCACGACAATCTCGACAGCCGGTTGACCGACACCAAGCTCGCCGACGCGCATGATTTCGGCAAGGGCCATCCGCAGTTCCGCCCGCTGTTCTATGCCAGCTTCGGCGCGGCCAAGCCGGTGCGCGCTGCGCCGGGCACCAGGCCGGTCGAACGCAGCGGGCTGAAGTTCCCGCACGATGTCCACATGGACGCGCGCGGCGGCGCGGCGCGGATGGCGGTGAGCCTGCCCCAATATGGCAAACCGCTCGAATGCAAGGACTGCCACAGCCTGACAGCGGACAAGATCGGGTTCAAGGAAGTGAAGATGGAAGCCTCCTGCGAAGGCTGTCACAGCCTGGTTTCCGGGCGCACCGCGAGCGGGTTCAGCAAGCTGCGCCACGGCAACATCAAGCATCTGGCCGAGGATCTTGCGCGCATCAGCACTGGCCCGCGCGCCACCCCGGCCGCGAACCGCAGGCGCCCCGGCCAGTTCGCCCGCGGCGGCGCCTATGCGGCCGATTTCGGGCGGCCAGTGCGCGCCTATATCGGCCTGTCCAACGCGCTGTCACCGGGCGGGATCTGCACCGAATGCCACATTCCCGCCCGCAAGGCCGGGCAGGCCGATCTGGTGCCGGTC
This sequence comes from Erythrobacter sp., assembly GCA_046294975.1. Classification (GTDB taxonomy): domain Bacteria; phylum Pseudomonadota; class Alphaproteobacteria; order Sphingomonadales; family Sphingomonadaceae; genus Erythrobacter. Next base: position 15,414 of record JBKBOH010000025.1, read on the forward strand.
AACCTTCCGGACCGCTACCTTGCCAGCGGCTTTTTCAGCCACGAGGCGCACAAGAAGGAAGAATGCACCGATTGCCACGCTGCCGACACCTCGAAACTGGCAAGCGATCTGCTGATCCCCGATCTCAAGTCCTGCCGCGATTGCCACCGCGGGGCGAGCGCGGTGAAAACCAAGACAATCGTGCCTTCGTCCTGTGCCATGTGCCATGCCTATCACGTGCCCTCGGGCCAGTGGTCACCCACGGGGCCGGAGCCGCATTATCAGCCCGTCACCCCGCCGCCTGTAAAAACACAGGTTGCAGCAATCGCAAGGCCAGCTATCAAATAACAATGGGCGGGGTCGTATTACCTTCATCTCGGGCCGTGCTGATCGCACAGATGACCGACATTCATGTCGGCTTTGCCCCCGATGAAAAGCCCGAAGAACTCAACCTCACCCGCTTCCGCGCCACGCTCCAGCGGCTGCTGTCCGGCCCGAACGTTCCCGACATGCTGGTGCTGTCGGGCGACATCACCGATCACGGCGATGCGGAAAGCTTCAGCAAGACCGTCGCGCTGCTGCGCGAGGTGCCCTTCCCGATCATGCCGATGGTGGGCAATCACGATAGCCGCGCCGGTCTGCTTGAGGCCTTCCCGCAAGTCACCCCGGCCGATGGCGGCTTCCTGCATTACGTGGTGGAAGCGCCGCTCGGCCTGCGGATCATCTGCCTCGACACGCTGGAGGATGGCCGCCACGGCGGCGCGTTCTGCGAGGCGCGCGCGCGCTGGCTGGCGGACCGGCTGGCCGAGGCCCCCGATCGGCCGACCCTGATCTTCATGCATCACCCGCCGGTTGTTGCCGGGATCGACTGGATGGACCCGGCCCCGCACGAGCCGTGGATCGAACGCCTGCGCGCGGTGCTCACTGGCCAGTCGCAGGTGCAGGCGATCCATTGCGGGCATCTGCACCGCCAGATAACCACCCGCTTTGCCGGCATCCCGCTTGGGGTGACGCCCTCGGTCGCACCGCTGGTGGCGATGGATCTCACGCCGATCGACCAGAACGTGCCCGATAATCGCGAATTGATCACCACCGAACCGCCGACCTATGCGCTGCACCGCTGGGACGGCACAGCCCTCGTCTCGCATTACGAACGCGTGGGCGACTGGCAGGTGCTGGCGCGCTTCCACGCCGGCTTGCAGCCGATGATCGAAGGCATGTTCGCCGAGCGGTAAGCGCCGCGTCCGGGCTTCACGGCAGCGTCGTCGTTGCGATGAGGGCGCGGCGATCCATCATGGCCTTATGCCGCGCCGCCGTGCACCACCAACCCACGGCTGGGCACGTCGCTTTCGGCGCCTTGCAACACCGAACCTGCCGATGCCTAATGGCGCGCGCTGGCCCGTTGCGCGCCTTGCGCGGCCCGGCCGACCCAGCCGCGCATGTCGACCTCGTCGCTCACCTTCCACGGCACGCCGCTGCGGGTCATGAACAGCCGCTCCATCTCTGCCCTGGTAAAGGGCCGCGAGCCCAGGCGCCCGAACACCGCCATCTGCCCGCCGGTCTCGTCCACCGCACGGTCGCGGTCGAGCCCCTTGCTGAGCGAAATCGCCGGTGTCGGGGTCTTTGCCCAGGCGATCAGTTCGGGCACCGGCGCCGGGGAGAAACCATAGAAATTGCGCTGGCTTTGGGGGCTGGTCAGTTGCAGCACCTTCAAGCCGTTCTTGCCATCTGCGACATAGGCGAACAGCGAGGCGTTGGTGCTGGCGACGATCACGTCCTCGGCATCGTTGAGCAGGCCATCGAAGGTCACCTTCTGGAAGAGGCGCGGGCGCGTCGGGCTCTTGACATCGAGGATCACCAGCCCTTCCGCCTTGGCCGCGACATAGGCATAGGTGCGCGCCACATAGATGCGCCGTGCATCGGCCAGCGGAACGGTTGCCTCTGGCACCGCGATCGGGTTACGCAAGCTGGTGACATCGAACAGCTTCACCCCGTCGGCATCCGACACCCAGAGATAGCGGAACTGCACCGCGCTCGCCCGCGCATCGGGCAGGCTCCGCACGGCGGCGAGCCGGGGCGCGTCGGGATTGGCGAGATCGACCACCACCAGCCCCTTGTCGGCGGTGATATAGGCCACTTCGCCCGCCAGCACGATGTGTCGCGCGCCATCGAGCACGCCTTCGGGGTTCCACGCGGTCGAGCCATCGGCATAGACCTTGCGGCGGAGCTGGTTGTTGCGGAATTCGCCATCGGCCAACGTGTTGATATCGACGAGGATCAGGCCTTCGACACTGTCGGTGATCGCGGCGTAGTTGTAGATCGGCAGGAACGGCTGTTCCTGGTTCATCGCGCGCATCTTTTCGGTGTTGCGCGCCGGCGCGACCGGCTGGTTGGTGGCAAGCGCGATGCAGGTAGCGTTGGTGGTCTTGACCTGGGTGTCATGGCCCAGGCTTGAAAACGGCCCCTTGAGGATACGTTCCGATGTGCCCTTGTTGGCAATCGAGGCGACATCATAGGCGACAAAGCCGCCCTTGCCTTCGGCCACGAACATGTATTCGCCGCGCAGTTGCAGGCAGCCCACCCGGCCCGGCGTGCCTTCGTGGACGTTGAGAAATTCCTCGAGCGGATGGGTCTCGCCCGAAAGGTTCTTGTCAAACACCTTGCCGCGCACCCAGTTCTTCAGCTCGCGGCCATTATCCTCGACATGCATCCGCCAGTAATCGGGATAGGCATAGCGGTGGAGATAGGAGCCAATCACCGCCTGCGGCTCGTCATATTCGGTGACGCGCGTGGCCTGGAACCCGCCTTCGAGCCCGGTCCAGGCGTTGAGCCCGACGAAATTGACATAATTGGTGCCGAGCAAGAGCAGCTGGGCCATGATCGCGTTGTTGTCGTCCTTGGCCGACAGGTGGCAATCGGTGCAGGTCTTGGTTTCCGTCTTGCGCACGGTGTGCGGGAAGTGCGGCGCGAAGGCCTGGCTGGAGAAGCCGATCGCGGAAATCGGCGGCTGCTGCACATAGATGCGTTCGCGGTTGATGTTGGTCGAGGACAGCACCAACGCCGAGGATGAGCGCACCGGGGCGGTCTGGTTGCCCTTGGTGGTCATGTGCTTGCCCAGCTGGAACATCTCGTCACGCGCGACCTGCGGATTATAGGTGGCGAAATTGCGCGTCTCGCCGCCTTCGTAGCGGTGGATCTTGGTTTTCCAGTTGGCCTCGATCGGCAGGTGGCAGCCGCCGCAGCTGGTGGTCCATGAAAGGTGGCAGGTGAAGCATGCCATGTCCGGATCGCGGTGGGCGCGGTCGCCTTCGGCGATGCCGGTGCCGAATTCGAAATTGCCGGTCTCTGCCCCATAGCGGCTGACGAGCTTGGCACGCGCCGCCTTGGCGTTGAACACCGGGGTGGCCGGATCGACCGAATCCTTGACGAGGCTCATCTCCCATTCAAGGTCGGGATCGATAATCGAACGCTGGATCAGCTTGCGCCGGCCATCTTCGCCTTCCATCCATTCAAACCGGCGCTTGCCGTCGGGATTGCGCAGCAGCGCGAGATTGTGGCCTTCGGGCGGCGCCGCCGGGCCACTGGTACGCAAGGTCGGGTAGGCATCGGCCGTGCCGTGGCAATCCTTGCAGGTGATCTCGATGGCATTGGCGACTTCACCGTAGATCAGACCATTGCCGTGGCTGTCCTGTTCGAAATGGCAATCGGCGCACTGCATGCCCTTTTCGGCATGGATGTCCATCAGATGCACCGCCTTGCCGGGGTTGGTGCCAGGGGGCACGAACTTGCCTTCGCCTTGCTTGCGCCATTTCTCCGGATCGTCAGGATCGACGATATTGCCCTCGGCATCGAGCAGATTGCCCTCGCGGTCACGCTTGAAGATCGCGCGGAAATTCCAGCCATGGCCGTGATAGTCGGCGAACTGCGTGTCCTTCAGCTTGGGGTTGAGATCATAGACATTGCGCAGGAAATCGAGATCGGCCCAGTTGCCCCTTGGCGCTGCGCCTTCGGGGTTGCGGTCATTGACGGCGCGCACTTCTTCGGCAGTGGGATATTTCTGCCTTTCCGGCCACATGAAGGGCGCGTCGCTCTCGTAATCCCACATGGTGTAGCCGAGGAACGAATTCAGGAAGATGTTGGGCTGGTGCATGTGGCAGTTCATGCACTGGCTGGTGGGAATGGCGCGGGTGAAGAGGTGGCGCAGCGGGTGGCCCTTTTCCTTCGCCTGCCCGTTAAAGGTCAGCGTATCGTCGGCGCGCTTGCCGCGGCCGCTCGCATCGTCATGTCCGCCGTGGCCTTCGCCTTCCTTGTGACCGGGTTCCTTGACCGCGCCATGGCCGCGCTTCTTTTCGCCCCCATGCTCGCCATAGCCCGCCGCGTGCTCGATCTTGGCGGCAATGGTGGGATCGACCGTGATCGATTGGCCGTCACGTCCGTACTGGGCATAGGTCAGCGAGTGGCGCGGCTCGCGGTCATTGGCATAGACCACGTGGCAGCTTGCGCAGCCCGAATGGCGATAGTCGCCCGGCTGGTCGTTGGTGCCCATGAACCAGGTGAAAGGATCGTTGAGACGGGTCTTGTGGATGTTGAGCGCCGGGATCGCCACCCTGAGGCCGGTGCCGGGGCCGCGGTTCGACTGCTTGAGATCAGGCCGCCCCGGCTCTTCCAGACGCTGGATCAGCCCCGTCGGGTTGGGCAGGCCGATTTCCGGGAACTGCGAGTTGATATTGCGTCCGCCGCGCTCGAACACGCGGAAGATGTCACCCGGCGGGATCACGTGCCAGGTCGGCAGCGGATACATTTCCGCCAGCACCCCGCGGGCAATCTGGTCTTGTGACAGCTTGCCCCCCGGCCCGGCCCCGGGCGAGGTGATCTTCGCTGCATGCCCATCGCGGGTATAGGCCTCGCCCAACAGGTAATTCTTGAAAGGCAAAATCCCGTTATTATAGCTCGCCCCGCCCCACAGCATCGCGCCGGTCGCCATGATCGAGCGTTCCGCGCTTTCGATCGCCTGGATGTGGCACGCCCCGCAGGCCTCGCGCGCGACGCGATAGTCCGAAGGGTTCACGAACCTGATGAACTCGGGGCCTTCCTGGTTGAGCAGCGCGTAGGAACGCTTGGGGTTGGCCGAGGACGGAAAATGCCAGCTATCGGGATATTTGGGCAGCACATGCGCCCGGTCGCGCGCGGCGACGTAATCGGGGTGATCGTGCGGCAATTCGGAATTGCCGCGCACCGCAGCATTGCCGCCATGGCAATCGGTGCAGCCCAGCCGCACAGCCGGCGTCAGGTGCATGGTCGGCGCGTCGGTCTTGACGTGGCAGGTGTTGCAGCCTGCCGACTTGGCCTCCATCTCCGCCACCGATTGCCGCTGCGGCGCGGGCGGCGCGATCACCAAGGAATAATCGCGCTTGACCGGCTTTTCCTTGTCCGCCGCCATGGTATCGCCCGCAAACAGCGCCAGCGCGAAAAACAGCGCGGCCACCAGCAGCGCGAGATGACGGACGAAGGGTTGGCCACGCTCAAGCATCAGTAGGTCAGCACCACATTGGCAAGCACGGAGTAGAATTTCTGCTCCCGCCCGAGATTGTCGAACAGATCCTTGAAACCGTCACCGGCCACCAGCGCCGCGGCCGACAGGCGCACGACGATGTTCTGGGTTGCCTTGGGCCGCCAGATTGCGGCGGCGGAAAGGTCAAAGCCGATCTCCTTGGGGATCGAACCTTCGTTGCGCAGCGCCTGGATGTTCGAGGTGTTTTCGAACCACAGGTGGTTGGCATTGGCCGACAGGCGCAATTGCGGGGTCAGATCGAAATCCGCGCCCATCCCCAGCAGCATCAGCCCGGGGTTGTTGAAGTTCGATTGCCCCTGCTCCTTCGACGAGCGCAGCGAATTGAGCAGGCCATTGCGGCCATTGACGCTGATCGCGCGGCCACCGCCGGCAAAGGGAATCGTCTGGCGGATCCAGTAGGAGGTGTCGGCCCCGGCGAACACCGGGTTCTCGAAGATCGCGTCGAACCCGCCTTCCTTGTCGTCATAGGGATCGGAATCGCCGCTGGCATAGGCACCTGAGAGGCGCAAGCGCATCCAATCCCGATCATAGCTCGCCTCGAGCGCGGCGAACTGGGCGTTGATGTCGGCCGGACGATCGGTGAAGAAGGAATTGCGATCCTCGCCCAGCGCCCAGTAGAAACTGCCCGTCAGGTTGATCCGGCCCAGCCGCCCGTCGAGGTTGTAACCGAGATAGGCGACGTCATATTCGCGGCCCCTGAGCGTGCCGAGCAGCGCCGGGCGCACCGGGAAGCCGTTGGTGTCGATCTGGATGTCGTCAGCCTCGCGGTTCATGTTGTAGACCACGGTCGCCTGACTGGTCAGCCCGGGAAACAGGAAGTCCTGCCGATAGGCGTTGGCGACGAACACGAAATCATCGCGCGGGCTTCGCAGGATCGCGTTGAGACCGGAGTTGGTATCCTTCTCCAGCCGCCAGAAGGCACCGAGATTGAACTGGAAGCGGTTGTTGTCGCGCGATCCGAACAGGCGCACGCCCAGTTGCTGATCGTTGAACAGGAAGCCGCGGAAATCCGACTGGAACGGCTGGATGCCGGCGCGGATCGAAATGAAGTCGAAGCGATCATTGTCAAACCGGCTCAAGTGGTAATCGACGAAGGCTTCCTGCACCCCGAGAAACTGATCGAGCCGGTGGCTGGGCTTTGACGGCTCGACGAACAGCACCCGCCGCTCGGGCACGTCGACATAGTTGACGTTGTAGGCCAGCGTCAGGCGGTATTCGATCGTCGGCGGCTTGAAGGTGGTCAAACCCTTGAGCAGCGCGAAGCCGGCGATGAAGGTCTGGCTGAAGACCTGCGAGAAATCATCGCCGAACACGTCGTTGCGGTCGGGATCCTCGGTGGTCTGCACGCCGACCGGGATCGGGAAGGTGCGCGGCTCGTAGACCGTGTCGGAAATCAGGTTGGCGACAAAGAACCAGTCATCCCCCGTGATCGGCAGCCACGGCACTTTCGCGCGGTTGATCGGGCGGTCGCCCTTGTAGGTGTTCTGGTTGTAGGGATCGAACAGGTTTTCCTTCACCAGCCCCAGGCTCTCGATCAGCCGCCAGCGATCGGGGATCGGCAACTGGTCCTTGGGGAAGGCCTCGGGCGGCGGGGCGCGCACCGCGCCCTCGTTGTTCTGCTCGATCCGCTCGGGCAGCGGCGCGTTATAGCCGGGCCGCTCGCGCCCTTCGATGATTCCGGGATCGACGGGCGGCGCATCCTGCTCCCAGTCGCGCGCCGGCGTCTCGCCCGGCGGGGTGGCCTGCGCCTCGATCTCCTCGGACGGCGGCGGCGCCTGCATCAGCAGCATCGCGGGGAGCAGCCAGCCCATCGCTAAAGCCCCTCGCAGACGTTCTGCGCGCTCGTATCGACGAACGGCGCAAAGGGACAGTTGGCATAACGCAGCCGCACCTGCCGGCTGCCGAGCTGCACCACGATCCGGTCAGCCCGGATGTCCCGGGGCGCATGCCCAATCCCGCTCACCCGCGCGCCGGCGTTGCTGATACCAAGGAAGCTGACCATGTCGTCCTGGTCGATGCCGTCACCCGACACCCCGATCGCACCGACAAGGACATTCCCGCGGTAGATCGGAAAGGCTCCGGGGAAGATCTGGATGCCGTTGGCCAGCCGCGAGTTGCCGCCCGCAATCTGCGGCAGGGTGGTGCAATTGCGGGGCGTATCCGTGCCACTCGCGCCGGTGACAAACTGGAGATGCTGGCCGAGATTGGCCAGCACCAGCGCGCTTTGCAGGCCCGTCGAGAACGGGCTGAACTGCTGGATCGGACGCGACAAGGGGCCGTTGGGCTGGCCCACCTCGCCATCGGGGAAATAGGGCCGCGCGAGATTGCCCAGCGATCGGTTGGCAATCGCAAATGCGCCCCCCAGCGCAGTGGGATCGCCCAGGAAGGTCCGCGTGCGGCTGACAAATTGCGGCACCTCGCCCGCGGCGGCCAGCAATTCATTCGCGGCGAACGCACCTGAAAAGAAATTGGCGGTGCGCGCCTTCTGCAACGACACGTCGATCCCGAAGACCGGCGCATCGGGCGAGCGCACCATGCCAAGCACCGCCCCGCGGGTATCGACCAGGCTGATCGTCACCTGCGCCCGGCTGTCAAGCGGCTGGCGGATCTGCGCGCGGGCGCGGCTCATGACCTTGAAGGCTTCTTCGAGGATCGCGGTCACTTCGGTCGCGCTCAGCGGGGTGGGAACATCGCCCGCATCGGTGCCGCCGCGGATCGGGAAGCGGCCCAAACCCGTCCCGTTGGTCAGCACGAAGGCATCGCGGATCGAGAATTCGGCCGCGGTCGAAGGCCGGATGCCCGAGGCTTCGGTGCCATAGGCGCTGCCCGCCAGCAGTGCGGCACCGGCATAGTAACCCGTCACCGGCACCAGCGCCCCGGCCGTGGCAGCAAAACTCGCGCCGGCGATATTGCTGAGCTGCGGATATTCGATGTCGGTATAGCGCAGGCTCGTGCCGTCGGCGGTAATGCGGTCGGCGCGGATCGCCACCGGCGCCTCGAAGCCGACCGTGCCAGCCAGCGCGATCGCCTCGTCGAGATCATTGTCGCGATCAAGCACATTGGGATCAAAGCCATAGATCCCGTCTGCCATCACCCCGATGCCGCCCACCACCACGCCGTTCTGATAGAGCGGGAAGCCCCCAGGGTCCGCCGCCAGCCCCAGCGGCGAGCGCTTGGGACCGATCAGCCCGTCAGAGGCGCGCGCGGCGAGATCGGAGCACGGCAACTGGCTGAACTGCACCCCGAACAGCGGACCGCTTTCCAGCCCCGCGGTGGTGGGTGCTGGCGGGAAGTGCTCCTGCACGATGAAGCTCGCCGTGCGGCTGGAAAATGCATTGCCGCCGCTCGACAGATAGGCCCCGGTGATGGCCTTGGCGATGGCCGCCCCGGCGCTGGGAATGGTCAGGCCCTGCACATCGCGGCTGCTGCCATCGGGGGCCACAGCAACGCGCGCGGTGCCAGCCGCACCCGGCATGGCAAAGACGGCCAGAACATTGCCGACCCGGTCGGTCACCGCAATGGTCGCCGCGGCATTGCGGGCGCGGGCCTCGGCGGCGGCCTGGGCGATGATCGTGCCGACCTCGGCAGAGGAAAGGCTTTCGGCGGGCGGGATCGAATAGACATTGCCGCTCGGCGGCGGCGGTGGCGGCGTTGTGCCCCCGCCGGTCGCACCGCCATTGCTCGAAGGGCTGCCACCGCCCCCGCACGAGGCAAGCGCCAGCGCGCCTGCCGCAATCCAGCCGGTTTTCATCCCTCCCCGCATGGCTATTGCAGCCTTCCGATTGCGCCCGCGGCCGATTTCAGCGCGGCGCGGAATTCGGCCGGACGGTAGGCATTGGGCTCCTCGACCGCCTTGTAGGCCCGCGCGATATCGCCGCGGATCCCGGTGGCCGCGCCCTGCGTGACGCGCCCTTCGCGAACCAGCGCATTCAGCAGCGTGTCAACCGCCATCACCGCCTGCACCGATCCGGCGTAGTCGGTAAAGCGCGCCGCGGTCGCCTCGCCGGCGATGATCGCGATCACCTTGAAGGCATCGGCATTGGCATAGGCCCGGCCCGCAAGCGCATCGGACAGCGCTCCTGCCCGCGATGCGAGCGCCTGCGCGGCGGCGCGGGCTTCGGCGGGGCCTGCGCCCATCGCCTTGTGGAAATCGCGCGCGGCGGCCTGAAACGCGCTCGCCTCGCCCGGCACCAGCGCGCCCGCGACCGCCTGCAGCATGATCATGTTCTCGTCATTGAACGGCGGGTTGCCGAAGGGAATCGGGCGGCCGGGATTGGTCTCGAAGGTGAGCTTGCGGCTCGGCCCGTCGGTGATGGTGCGATGACACGAATGGCAGTCGTAGAAATAGAACTGCGGGAAGGCGCCTTCGTAGGCGAACCTGGGCTGGGCAAACAGGCTGGTGGCGCGGCGCACCGCCTCGGCCTGCCCCACCGCCCACAAGCGCACCGCATTGGGCGTCCCCTTGCGGCGGGTGTAGTCGGCATCGATATCGTGGTGCTGCTGGAGCGCGCTGAACAGATCAAGCTCGAACGAGACGCGCGGGTGGCCGGCGGCCATCATCGCGTGGGTGACGAACTGCCCGGGCTTGCTCGATCCATAGTGGCAATCAAGGCAGACATTGGCGCGCGCCTTGGGGTTGTCGAGCGGGGTCAGGCCCGCCGCCACGTTCGAGGCGTGGGTGGCAGGCAGCGCATAGTGTTCGGCCAGCCACGTGCCGCCCGAGGGGCCGTGACAGCTTTCGCACCCGACCCCGTCGCTGATGGTGAACTTGGGCCCGCGCTGGGCGGCCGGGGCATAGGTCGAATGGCAGCCGAGGCAGGCCGGCGCGGAGGTGGCACTGCCAAGCCCAAGGCTCGCAGCAATCTGCTGTCCGCGCCGCCCGGCGAGCACGGCGTAGGCGCGGCTGTGCGCGCCCGAAGGCGAGGAGGGTTCCTGCCAGGTGGCGATTTCGTCCTGCCGCACCACCGCGCCATTGCCTTCGGCCCGGCCATGGCAAGTCGAACCGGCACAGCTGGCGACGCCTTCAAAGGTGCCATTGCCGATGGCTGTCGATACCGGATAGAGCGCAGCAAGACCGATCACCGCCAGCAGCCGCACGATCACGGGCCTTCGGATGAGGCCAGCGATCCGGTTCGCGACAACTCCCGTCATCCCATCCCCCCCGAGATGCTTTCGGCCGGACCACCCGGCCGGTCGCACTGCCAGCGCATGACAGGCTAGCAGCGCGCCTGCGCCCGCGCTTGTAGAGCTGCGTCAGGAAATGTCCTGCCGCCGACTCCCCTCAGTCCAACCTGCGCTCTTGTCCCAATCTTGCCGCGGGGATGCAACAGGCAATCGGCAATTTTTCCGCGGGTCTCCAACCCGTGGCGCAGCCAGCGGAATCGCCCGCCGGCCGCGCCAACGCGCTCAGTCGGCCCCCTCGGCTGCGGCTTCAAGGGTGCTGGCGAGCGTTTCGAGCTGCACCGAACAGCCCTTGGCAATCAGCGCTTCGGCCAGCGCGTCGGGCGCTTCAAGGTCATCGCTCAGCAGCACGAAGCTGAGCTGTGCGCTGGTGGTGCCATCGGGCGCGGTGATCACATATTGGCCGCCCTCGACAATCGGCAGACGCGTGGGATCGAGCGGGGTGACGGCGGCAACATCGTCGAAGGTGACATCGATCGGGTTGGTGCCGTCCTGCCCAGTGACCCGGTAGGTCTCGACGTTGCCGGTCGCCGGGCGCCACAGGCGGACGGTGGCCAGATCATACAGGCAGACCGTGCCCGAACGCGTGACATCGACATACCACAGGTTCGGATTGGTCGCGTTGGCATCGGTTTCGCCTCGCACCGCCCCGGTGCGCACGCGGGTGGCGGCACGCTTGCGGGTGAGCGAGGCAAAGCGATCCGAGGCGACCTGCGGCCGGTCACCCACGCGGAAGGTGCCGGCACCCTTGATGACGCGCGTACCTTCGCTGGTGAGCACCGTCACCACATCGCCCGGCTTGAGCGTGATCGAGGCGTTGTCGTCGAGCTTGGTGCCAACCGGATATTTGGTGGATGAAGGGCCGGTGGACTTAACCACCACGCCGGCCATCGCCGCCGCCGGCAACGCCAGCGCCGCGCCGCCCAGCGCCAGCGCCGCGATTGTGTGTTTCCATTTAGCCGAGAACATAGGTTCCTCCCTCGTTCATTGCGAGCATCCGCCTTACCAGATTACGCAAAGCTGAATCATCCGGATGACGATCAGCCACATCCTGCACCAGACGAACCGCGCCGTCCCGATCGCCGGCCAGCGCCTTCTGGCAGGCTTCGGCCAGCAGCGCGCGATCGGAATCGGGAAAATCGGGTGCCGGTTCAAACAGATCGACCGGGCTTGCACGGCCCCGCAGCACCACCCGCCCCATCGGCCGCCACCAGTCGAGGCCCGATCTTTCGGCGAATTCGCGGCTCGCCATCACGCTCGAATCGAGCGCCTTGTTGGCAGATTCGAGCCGGGAGGCGGTGTTCATCGAATCGCCCAGCGCGGTGTACTGGATGCGGTTCGCCCCGCCGAAATTGCCGATCACCGCCTCGCCAAAGTGCAGGCCGACGCGGGTCTTGCCGATCGCGGGCAGGCTGGGATCCATCTCCGCCACCTCGCGGCGGAACACTTCGCCCGCGAGCCATATGCCATAGCCCGCCCGCGCGGCGCGGGCGCCATCGTCGGGGCGGCTGATCGGCGCGCCCCAGAAGGCCACCACAGCATCCCCCACGAACTTGTCGATCACCCCGCCATGATCGAGCACCACCTGGCTGAGCATATCGAGATAGCGATTGAGCAGCTTGGCCACCATTTCCGGCGCGATCGCGTGGCTCATCTTGGTGAAGCCCTCCAGATCGCTGAACAGCACGAAGATTTCGCGCTTCTCGCCGCCGAGGCTGAGCAGTTCGGGCTTGTCGATGATCGCCTGGGCAATGTCGCGCGGGATGTATTTGCCCAGCGCGTTGGCGGCGAAATTGCGCTGCACCGCACCCGATGCGCGCGCTGCCACCGTGACAGCGGTGTAAACCAGAACCCATCCAATCAGCCAGCCGACCACTGGCAGGCCGTAGGTATCGACATTACGAAGCTGCAACAGCACCGGCGTGCCCTGAAAGAGCACCAACTGCACCACGCCGAACAGCGCAAGTTTGCGCGCAGGCCATTCGAGCAGCGCGGTCAGCGTCGCAATCAGCACCACCAGCGCCGCCATGGCCCACAATATCCATGGCGGGATCTGCTGGAGCACCCGATTGTCGAGCATCTGGGCAATGATTTCGGCATGGACCGTGATCCCGGCAGGCACTTCGCCGTTGATCGAGGTGAAGGTCGTCTCGACCCGGTCATAGTCGACGATGTCGCCGCCGATCAGGATATATTTGCCGGCATATTGCTGCTTGAGGAAAGGCAGGATCTCCGGGTCGGGATCGACAAAGAGATCGATCTGGGCCGGAGGAAATAGCACCGAATCCCGATATTTGGGCCGCCGATAATCGATCGCGCCCTCGTAACCGGCAAAAGCTGCGGCCGGCTCGCCCGCTTCGGCCAGCATCACGCGCCCAAGCAGCGGCGGGATGCCTTCGCGGATGTCGGGCCACAGCCGGGTTGCGCCAAAGGTGTTATCGAGCCGGATGCTCGCCGGACGCGCCTTGCTGCCTTTCAGCTGCGCCATGAACTTATCGAGATATTGCTGCTGCTCATATTCGATGTCGTCCGGATTGGTCGCCGTGGCGGCATAGGCGACCGCGACCGGGGTCTTCATCGCGCGCAGCGTGGCGATCAGCTCCTCGTCCTCGTCCTGCGGCTGATCGAACAGAATGTCGATCCCGATCGCCTTGGGCTCGAATGTGTCAAGCGTCCGCAAGGCCTTGGCCAGCAGGCCGCGATCCAGCGGCGAACGTTTGCGCGCCGCGATCAGCGTCTGGTCGGTATAGACCACCAGCACCACCCGCTTGTCTTCCTCGACCAGATCGGCGGCGTAATAGGCCCTGAGGTCATAAAGGGCGCGTTCGGCCTCGCTGATCAGCGGAGTGGGCACGGATCCGCCGGGCAAAACCCAGCTGTAGCGCGCAATCAGCAGCGCCAGAACGAGAAGCATCACGGTCAGGGCGAGCTGGACGGTGCCCGCCTCGCGCACGTTGCGCCAGCCGCGCCGCAGCCAGTCGAACGTCGATGCGCCTCTCGCTTGCGGTTCGTTCACCCGGTGCGGCCCCGTGTTGCGGTCAACGCGCGAGGCGCGCGGCACCGTCGCCAACGACCGCAAAGGCCGCCCAGTAGAACGGATGCGAGGTATCGGCTTCGTCCATCAGGCCAAGCTGCGAAGCGCGCAGGGCCTCGGCCGTCGAACGGCCATCGCCCGCAAACAGGCCCGCGATCAGCCGTCCGGTGGCGTCGAAATCGTCCGGCACCGGCCAGTGGCTGGCCAGCACCGTGCGCCCGCCCGCACCGACAAAGGCGCGCACCAGCCCGTCGAGCGCGAATTCGCCCCCGCTGGTCAACCCCGCCTCGCGCGCCGCGCCAACCGTGGCGCTGCCGGCCGTATCGCAGGCCGAAAGGATCACCAGATCGGCATTGATCCGCAGCCCGAAGATTTCAGCAAAGCTAAGCAGGCCATCGGAACCCGTCTGCTCGTCGAAGCTGGTCAGCAGCGCCGGGCGCGGCGGACAGCCGGGCCGCGGCGCGGTGACAAGGCCGTGGGTGGCAAAATGCAGGATGCGATAATCCGCCAGGTCAGGCAGACCAATAACCGCAAGATCGGTAAATTGCTTGCCGGTCAGCACGCGGCTGGATCCGCCAAAGCGCGTTGCCGCACCGCGCAGCTCGTCGGCCCTGACCGGGTTGGCCCAGATGTTGGGCGACCACTGGCACTTCTCCCCGCTCTCCAGCGCCGCGCGGGTCCGCGAGGCACCCGGAGTCGCCGCGCCAATCGGCAGATTCTCGCCAAGACCGAGATAGGCGCGGCTGGCATCGGAGGGACGCGCCTTACGCACATCGCGGAACGCCGCCGCCGCCACCGAGGTGCTGATCCGGGCCGTGCGGCCGAGCCAGGCCGTCCCGCGGAAGTCATATTCGTCGGGGTTCCTGCCCGCCATCCGCGCCTTGTAGGCCGCGACACTGGCATCGTCGGTGACCAACAGGTTGATCGGCAGCTTGAGCAGCGCGCCATCAGGCTCAAACACGATATGTTCAAGCCTGGGCAGGCGATCGGCCACCGGCGCGAACAGCCGCACATAGAGCTCGCGCGAACGCTCGATGTCGAAAGGATAGGTCAACACCTGCCCGCCTTCGATCACCGCGATGCTTTCACGGATCTTGGCAACCAGCTTTTCCAGCTCCGCCGAGGTCGCATCGGCGCGCCACACCATCGCCTGATCGCTTTCCGCATAGAGCACGTAGGCATCGGTATCGAGCGTCACCAGTTTGACATAGGCCTCGCCCGGCATGAGCGTGGCCTTAAGGTCGGCGAGGCTGATCGCCTGTTCGCTCACCGCGCGGTAGCGCGGATAGGCAGCGAGCTTTTCCAGCACTTCGGCCTGCTGCACCCGCAGCTGTTCGAGCGTTTGGCGACGCTCGGCCATCTGGGCTTTCTGCTGGCCGGTCGGCTGAGGGAGTGCTTCCAGATCGAGCAGGGCCAGGCGCTGCTGTTCGATCGAGCGGCCCAGATTGGTCGCGGTGCGGAACAGCTGCGCGGCCTCGTCGCTGCCGCCCGAAAGCTCCCGCGCGAGCGCGGCCTGGGTCTGGGCGAGGCCCGGACGCTGGAGCAGCTGGCTGGCCGCGAACAGGTCGCTCGCCGCCTCGGTCGCCGGAAACCGGCCGTCGGTCAGCAGCGCGAAATAGGGGGCCATGAGGTGTCGCAGCGAAGGCATCGGCCGCCCTTCGGCCCCGCTCACGATCGACCGGTAAAGGTCAATTGCATCGTCGTGCCGTCCGGCACGGGCGAAGAAACCCGCCAGCTGCGCCCGCGCGCTGTCGAGCACCGGGGCACCGGGATAGGTCGCCTCGAGCAGCGCGATCGCCTGGCGGTGCAGCCCTTCGGCCTCGACCGGCCGGCCCGAACGCTCGGCCACTTCGGCCAGTTCACCCAGCACCTGCGCGCGCAGCCACACAACCGAAATCACCCGCCCGTCACGCACCTCGGCAAAGCTCGCCTCGGCCTCGCGCAGCAGCGCCACGGCCTCGCTCGCACGGCCCAGCTGGCGCAGGGTGGTGGCCTTGAGATAGGCGTGCTGGCCATCGAGCAGCCGCGCGCGTTCCGCCAGGGTCAGGCTGGTGCTGAAGCTGCCGGTGATGCGTTCGTTCTCGCTCGCCAGCTGCCCGGCCAGCGAACCAGCGAGCCGCAGCCCGCGCAGGTCTTCGACATCGGTAAAGCTCGCCCCGACCGGCGTATCGAGGATCGCCAGCGCCGCCTCGGGCTTGCGCTGGTTGAGCGCGTCCATCGCCTCGAAATTGCGTTGCAGGCGAGCCAGCACCGGGTTGGTGCTGCTGGCCTCGCGGCTGGCGGCGAACAGCCGGCGGGCTTCGGCGAAGTTGCCGAGGTTGGACTGCTGGAGCGCGGAATTGAGCCGCGCCTCGGCAGCGCCCGGCCCGACCAATGCGGCGGCCGAGACCGCGAAGAACTCGGCGGCCTCGGCAAAATTGCCGGCATTGCTGCGACGATAGGCCTCGATCAGCGCCTGATCGGCCGAGATCGCCTCGGCCTGCTGCCGGGCGAAAGCAAGATCGTCGGTCGCGCTGGTCAGCGGGATCTCGACCGTGCCGGGCATCACCCTATCATTGGCGAGCGAGGCCAGCCCAACTTCGAGCGCCTTGCTGTAGGCGGCAAGGCCGCTCGCCGCGAAGGTTCGGCCGCTGCGGCTGCCAAGCAGCAGATCGCGACGCACCATGCTGCCCGCGCGCGAACAGGCCAGCCGCTGCGCGCCCGCAAGGCCGGGAACTTCGACGCCGCCCCCGTCCGGGTGGCAGGTTGCATCCTGTCCGGCAAAGCGCGCCGGAGCGACATTGGCATCCTGTCCCTTGACCACCCACAGCGTGCCGACCGGCGCAGCAGCATCGCGGCAGATCACCGAATAGCGCCGGTCGAACAGCCCCGCCCCCGGTTCGGGCGCGAGGATCTGCGCTTCGCACAGGCCGTTCGAACCGATCGGGAAAGTGTCGCGCAGGCTCAGGCTGGTCTCCATTGGCGAGCGCGCCGCCCCCGGGGCGGCGATCACGCCGGCGGCAAGGCCGAACAGCGCGGTGGCGGCAACAAGCAGGGGGCGGGAGAAGATCCGGTTCTGGCTCATCTTACTTGTCCTCGCTGCCGGGATTGCCGGCGCCGCCGCCCGAATAAAGCGAGGCATCGCCGCCGCTGGTCACCGGATCATCAAGCAGCGGCTCTTCCGCGATCAGCAGAGCATCGGACTGTTCGGGGAAGTCCATGCCAAAGCGTGCCTCTTCCTCCTCGCGGGCAAGCGGCGGCGCTTTGCCGGTCTGCACCGGCACCGTGATGATCGTGTGGTTGTTGATTTCCGGCGGCGGCTCGAACTGCCGCGGGCATTCCCCGGTGTTGATGATGCAGTCATTGAAGGCCGCAGCATCGAGATAGACCGTGGTGCCCGGTGCGACGCGGTTGAAGTTGACCTCGTCAAAGAAGGCTTCGCCGAGGATGAAGCTGCCATCGGCGGCGAGACGACGGCCATAGGCAAAGACATCGAGTGCCAGCGGCGCGCCCGAAGGGCTAATGCCGGTTCCGGTGATCGACAGCCCGCCATCACCGACCA
>JBKBOH010000026.1:0-31838 GCA_046294975.1 Erythrobacter sp.
CGCGGCGACACCTCGACCAGCGGCACCTCGTCGCTGATTTCCCGCTTGCCGATCTGGATGTGCTTTTCGGTAAGGCGGCGGGCGCGGCTCATCACGTTGCCTTCATAGGTCCGGGCGAAATCATTGAAGGAATTGACCGCACGGCCGAGGTGAACGCCGGTCTTCATCAGATCATCCTGGGTCTTGGCGAGGCTGTCGTAGAGCGTCGCCGCGAGCTTGCCGATTTCGCGCGCCTCGCGGGCGAGCCCTTCCTGCTGCCACACCTGTGCAATCGTCCGCGCAATCGCGACGAGATTGGTCGGACTTGCCAGCAAAACTTTGTTATTGAAGGCAAAGTCCCACAGCGTCGAATCATGTTCGAGCGCGGCGGCAATGAAGTGTTCGCCCGGGACGAACATGATCACGTAGTCGGGCGCATTCTCGAACTGCGACTGGTAGCTTTTGGCGCCGAGCTTCTGGATATGGTTCCGCATCGCGGCGGCGTGGCTGTCGAGATGCGCCTTTCGGGCATCATCGTCCTCGGCATCGAGGGCATCCTGATAAGCATTGAGCGCGACCTTCGCATCGATCACCAGCTGTTTGTTGCCCGGCACGCGAATGATCGCATCCGGGCGCAGGCGCCCTTCCTCGGTGTCGATCGAATGCTCCATGATGAAATCGGTGTGTTCGAGCAAACCGCACTGTTCGAGCACGTTTCGCAACTGCTGCTCGCCCCAGCGCCCGCGCGCCTTGGGGGCATGGCGCAGCGAATTGCCAAGCCGCAGGGCTTCGGCGCGGACCGCTTCCTGCCCGACCCGCAGCGCCTCGATTTGCCCAAACAGTTGTCCGAAGGCGTCGACGCGCTGTTTTTCGAGATTCTGAACCTGTTCCTCGTAACTCCGGAGCCGCTGGTCGACCGGGGCGAGCAGCGACTTGAGCCGCTCCGCGCTGGTCTTCTCGCTTTCCTCGAAGCGCGCGTGCGCCCGGTCCAGAAAGGCCTTCTGAGCCTGTTCCAGCACGCGGCTGCCGGCGTTCTCAAACTCCTTCTTCAAGCTCTCCTGCGCGGCGAGCAGCGCTTGCCTCTGCTCGGCAAAGGCCTTTTCGCGCTCGGTCGAGGCGCTTTCGAGCGCGGCGAGGCGCTGCGCGAGGTCGGTGCGTTCGGCCTGCACCGCATCGAGCCGCGCGAGCAAGCCGTCCGCCTGCCCAGCGCGCTCCTTCAGCCCAGCAACCTCGATCCGCGCCTCACCCAGTTCGGCTATGGCGCGCTTGAACTCGACCTCCTGCTCGCCCGCCTGCCGCTCGGCCTCAATCAGCCGCGCACGCAGGTCAGCCAGCGGGCGAGAGGCAAGGATCCAGCCCACGCCGCCGCCAAGCGCGGCACCGAGAACCAGAGCGAGGAGAGGGAGAATCGAAGGGTCCATGCGGCGCTCCTACACGGAACGTATAGGGAACACCAGAGGTCGCGGCGCGATTTCCCAAGAAAGCTGAAACGCGGATCGCCTGCGGGGCGGGGGTGACGATACAACTGACAACCCAACTGGTGCACAGCACCCTAGGCACGACCGCGTATCCGTAGCTGCCGGCACGCAGTGCGACACGCGGCAAGGATGCCCGCCGGGAAGGGCGAGCGAACCGAAGATTACGCCGCGCGCCGGATCTTTTCGAGCTTCTTGAGCACCATCGCGCGCTTCAGGCGGCTGAGGTGGTCGATGAAGAGGATGCCTTCCAAGTGATCCATCTCGTGCTGCAGGCAGGTCGCCATTAGGCCGTCAAGGTGTTCCTCATGGGTGTTGCCGTCCAAGTCCTGATAGCGCACCGTGCAGGTCGCCGGGCGATCGACATCGGCGTAGATTTCCGGCACCGAGAGGCAGCCTTCCTGATAGGTCGACAGTTCCTTGGCCGGATCGAGGATCACCGGATTGATGAACACCCGCGGTTCCTTTTTGGTGGCGGGGTGGGTGTGCTTTTGGCCATTATGCGCGCATTCCACCGGGGGCGCATCGGGATCTTCGGGCTGGAGATCGATCACCAGCACCCGCTTGGGCACGCCCACCTGAATCGCCGCAAGGCCGATGCCGGGGGCATCATACATGGTCTCGAACATGTCCTCGACCAGCTGGCGAAGATCATCGTTGAACTCGTGGGGTTCAACCGGAGTCGAGATGGTCTTGAGCCGGGGATCCGGCACTTCGAGGATTTCGCGGATGGCCATGGACTTGGATGTAGGCCAAGCAGGCCCGGATTTCAACGCTGCCCGCTAGCCGACGGGTCGCCGCGCGCGCAGGGCCTGCGCCAGCGTGCCCTCGTCGAGATAGTCAAGCTCCCCGCCCACCGGCAGGCCGTGGGCGAGCTGGGTAACGCGCACCGGATGCGCTTCGAGCCGCTCGGCGAGGTAATGCGCGGTGGTCTGGCCTTCGAGCGTGGCGTTCATGGCCAGCACCACCTCGTCCACCCCGCCCCCTTCGACGCGGGCGAGCAGGCTGGCGATGTTGAGGTTTTCCGGGCCGATCCCGTCCAATGCCGAAAGCCTGCCGCCGAGCACGTGGTAGCGACCGGGGAACAGCCGCGCGCGGTCAAGTGCCCAGACATCCGAAACCTCCTCCACCACGCACAGCGCGCGTGCGTCGCGACGCGGATCGGTGCAGATGCCGCAGGGATTGGTGGTATCGACATTGCCGCAGGTCTGGCACTCGACCAGCGTCTCGGACACCGCAGCGAGCGCTTCCAGCAGGGCAGGCAGCGCCGAATTGCGGTGTTTGACCAGCCACAGCACCGCGCGCCGCGCGCTGCGCGGCCCCAGGCCCGGCAGGCGGGCGAGCGCGGAACTGAGCGCCTCGATCTCTTGCGATGCCATTGGGTCACA
This sequence comes from Erythrobacter sp., assembly GCA_046294975.1. Taxonomy (GTDB): domain Bacteria; phylum Pseudomonadota; class Alphaproteobacteria; order Sphingomonadales; family Sphingomonadaceae; genus Erythrobacter. The sequence continues at coordinate 2,843 of JBKBOH010000026.1, forward strand.
GATAGGGGCTTGGCTTTGCTTCTCAAAGGCCGCGGGGCATTCTTATGCGCATCATCTTCATGGGCACGCCCGATTTTGCGGTGCCGGCGCTGCGGGCGCTGGCCGAGGCGGGGCACGAGATTGCCTGCGTCTATACCCAGCCGCCGCGTCCGGCGGGGCGGGGGAAGAAGCTGATGCCCTCCCCAGTGCAGCTAGAGGCCGAGCGGCTGGGCCTGCCGGTGCGTGTCCCCGTATCGCTCAGGAACCCGCAGGCGCAGGCGGAATTCGCAGCCTTGCAGGCCGATGTCGCGGTGGTCGCGGCCTATGGCCTGATCCTGCCGCAGGCGGTGCTCGATGCGCCGAAACACGGCTGCCTCAACATCCACGCGAGCCTGCTGCCGCGCTGGCGCGGGGCAGCGCCGATCCACCGCGCGGTGATGGCGGGTGATGCCGAAACGGGCGTGACGATCATGCAGATGGAAGCCGGGCTGGATACGGGTGCGATGCTGCACAAGGTCAGCGTGCCGGTCGGGCGCAAGACGACCGGAGATCTGTTCGAGGAACTGGGTGCAGTGGGCGCAGCGGCGATGGTCAAGGTGCTGGCCAACCTCGCCGCCTTCCCGCCCGAGGCGCAGGATGACAGCGCGGCGATCTACGCCCCCAAGATCGACAAGGCGGAAAGCCGGATCGACTGGACGCAGGATGCCGCAGCGATCGAGCGGCTGGTGCGCGGGCTTGCCCCCTTTCCCGGCGCTTGGTTCGAACTGGAGGGAGAACGAGTCAAGCTGCTGCTGGCCGAGGTGGCCGATGGCGCGGGCCCTGCGGGCACGGTGCTGGACGAGGAATTCGCCATCGCCTGCGGGACTGGCGCGATCCGGCCGCTGAAGCTCCAGCGCGCGGGCAAGCCGGTGCTGGGCCGCGCGGAATTCCTGCGCGGACGACCAGTGGCCGAGGGCACGGTGCTGGCGTGACCCGCTTCGCCCTCACCCTCGAATTCGACGGCACGCCGTTCTTCGGATTGCAACGCCAGAGCCACGGGCCGAGCGTGCAGCAAGCGGTCGAGGAGGCGCTGCTGCGGATCACGGGCGAGAGCGTTGTCATGCATTCGGCCGGGCGCACCGATGCCGGGGTGCACGCGCTGGCGATGCGCTCGCACGTGGATATCGCAAAGCCGTTCGATCCCTTCCGCCTGATGGCCGCGCTCAACGCGCAGCTGCGCCCCGAACCCATTGCCGTGACCCGTTGCGAGGTCGTGCCGGATGACTGGCACGCCCGCTTTTCCTGCACCGGGCGGCGTTACCTCTACCGCATCGCCAACCGCCGCGCGCCGCTCACGCTGATGCGCGACCGGGCTTGGCATGTCCCCCAGCCGCTCGACGCAGAGGCGATGCACCGCGCCGCGCAAGCCTTGGTGGGGCGGCATGATTTCACCACCTTCCGATCCGTCCATTGTCAGGCCGCCGATCCGGTCAAGACGCTTGACCTGCTCGCTGTCGAACGGGTCGGCGAGGAAATCCATATCCACGCCGCTGCGCGTTCGTTCCTGCATCACCAGGTGCGCTCGATGGTGGGCTGCCTCAAGCTGGTGGGCGCAGGCAACTGGCCGGAAACCCGCATCGCCGAGGCGCTCGCCGCGCGCGACCGCAAGGCTTTGGGGCTTAACGCGCCCCCCCACGGCCTCTACTTCGTCGAGGCAACCTACCCGGATTCGCAAGAGGAACCGCAATGACCACCACCGGAAAGCAGCTTTTCACCACTCTCACCGCTGACGGCACGCTGACGCTGGAGGTGGTGGAAACCACCTTCCCCGCGCCCACCGGCAATCAGGTGCTGGTGAAGATGGAAGCTGCGCCGATCAATCCTTCCGATCTGGCAATTCTCACCAGCGCGGGCGATTTCGACAATGCCGATTATTCCCCCGGCAAGGTCGTCGCCACCATGCCCGAACCGTTCCTTTCGGGCCAGAAGGGCCGCCACGGCCAGCGCCTGCCTGCGGGCAACGAGGGCGCGGGCACGGTGATCGCCACCGGCGAGTCCGACATGGCCCGCGCACTGCTGGGCCAGCGCGTCGCCTGTGTGCCGGGCCATGCCTTCAGCCAGTATGCCCTTGCCGATGCGATGATGTGCCTGCCGCTGGGCGAGCATTCCGCCGAGCAAGGCGCTTCGAGCTTCGTCAACCCGATGACCGCGCTGGGCTTTGTCGAGACCGCGAAGATGGAAGGCCATTCGGCGATCGTTCACCTCGCCGCCGCCTCGAACCTCGGCCAGATGCTCAGCCGCATCGCACAAGAGGACGGGATGAAGCTGGTCAACATCGTGCGCCGGCCCGAGCACGTCGAACTGTTGAAGTCGCAGGGTGCGACCTATGTCGTGGACTCCTCCGCCCCCACCTACATGGCCGATCTGCGCACCGCGATTGCCGAGACCGGCGCCTATCTCGGCTTTGATCCGATCGGCGGAGGGCAGGCCTCGGACAGCGTGCTCAAGGCGATGGAACAGGTCGCTGTCAGCCAGATGAGCGAATTTTCGCGCTATGGCTCGAACCAGCTCAAGAAGATGTATATTTACGGGCGGCTCGATCTTTCGCCCACCATCCTAACGCCGTCCTATGGCCTGCAATGGTGCGTGGCCGGCTGGCTGCTGACCCCCTTCCTCGCGCGAGCGGGCATGGAAACCGTGGCGCGGATGCGGAGCCGGGTGCAGGCCAATCTCACCACCACCTTCGCCAGCCACTACAAGGCCAGGGTGACACTGGAAGGGATGCTGGAGAAGGACAACCTCCTCGACTACCGCCAGATGAAGACCGGCGAGAAATATCTCGTCACGCCCTGGGGCTGAAGCCCTTTGCCCCCTTGCCACAGGGGCCATCAGGCATCACTCCTGGTCGAACGCCGCCTGCACGCGGGCGGGATCGGTGATCCCGCCGGCGATCAGCACCATCAGCAGCATCCGCGCCTTGGCCGGGCCGAGCGCGCGGGCGGCGACAAGGCCAAGGCCATCGTCATCAACTTCGACATTGCGATCGACCAGCCCTTCATCGACCCGAGTCGAACGCACCACCGGCACGCCCGCAGCCGCGGCCTCGGCCAGCGCCGCGATCACGCGGGCAGGCGCATTGCCCTGCCCCATGCCGGCCAGCACGATGCCCTTGCAGCCGATCGTGAGCAGGGCTGTAACCGGCTGTTCGTCCATTCCCGCCCCGGCGGCAAGAATCGCGACGCGCGGCAGGGCCTCAGGGAAAGGATAGCGCGCCGCCGCGCCCACGCGATGCGGCGGGCCGAACCAGTCGAGGCGCGCCGGGGTGACGCGCGCCAAGGGCCCTCGCGGAAAGCTGCGGAAGGCATCGATGCTGCTGGTTGCGGCCTTGCGGGCATCGCGCGCGGCCAGCACCGCATCGCCCATCACCAGCATCACCCCGCGCCCGGCAGCGGCCGGGTCGCTTGCCACCTTCACCGCATTGGCAAAATTACGCATTCCGTCCGCGCCCACCGCGTCGGCAGGGCGCATCGCGCCAACCAGGACGATGGGCTTGGCGCATGGCAGGGTGAGATCGAGCAGGAAGCCGGTCTCCTCCGCCGTATCGGTGCCGTGGGTGATGATGATCGCGTCCACCGCGGGATCGGCCAGCGCACCCGCGCAGGCTCTATGCAGCGCGCGCCATTGGGCAAAGCCGATGTCCTGCGAGCCGATGCGCGCGATCTCCTGCGGCACCAACCGGGCATCGAGACCCAGCGCGGCAAGGTCGCCCACCAGCACGTCCAGGGCAAGCCCTCCCGGACGATAGGCCGCGCCCGTGGCATTGCTGCCCGCGCCCGCAATCGTGCCGCCGGTGCCAAGAACCAGAATGCGCGGGGTGATCATGTGCTTTGCCCTAGCCCCGCACTGGCCCTGAGGCTACAGGGCAATTGCATTTGCGCCCGGCCGCGTTACAGACCAGGCAGCACGGCGTGGGGCGGTTAGCTCAGTTGGTAGAGCATCTCGTTTACACCGAGAGGGTCAGCGGTTCGAGCCCGTTACCGCCCACCATATCAGGCCCGGAAAACACGGAGCGCAGCGCGATGGATCTGCAACTCGAAGGCAAGCAGGCGCTGGTGCTTGGCGCGAGCAAGGGGCTGGGCCGCGCCATTGCCGACAGCCTTGGCGCGGAAGGGGCGCAGGTCTTCACGGTCGCCCGCTCGGGCGCTGCGGGCGGGCACCACATCATCGCCGATCTCGACGATCCCGCCGCCGCGCAGGCCATTCTCGCCGCGCTCGGCGGTGCCGCAATCGATATCCTCGTGCTCAACAGTGGCGGCCCGCCGATCGGCACGGCAGCGAGCACCGGGCCGGAGGATTTCGGCGCTGTCATGGGCCGGATGTTCAACACCCAGATCGCGCTCGCCCAGGCGCTGCTGCCGGGAATGCGCGCCCGCGGCTTCGGACGCATTCTGGCCGTCGCCTCGACCAGCCTTGTCACTCCGATCCCCGGCCTGGTGCTGTCCAACGCGGTGCGCGCGATGCTGGCATCATGGTGCAAGACGCTGGCGGCCGAGGTCGCGGCCGATGGGGTGACCGTCAACCTGCTGCTGCCCGGCCAGATCGCCACCGACCGGCTTGCCAGCCTGCACGCCGGGATGGCGGCAGCCCAGGGGCTGGCGGCCGATCAGGTCACCGCCCGCTCGGTCGCGGCAATCCCGGCGGGACGGCTCGGGCGGCCGGAGGAATTCGGCGACATCGCCGCCTTCCTCGCTTCCCCGCGCGCGGCCTTCATCACTGGCAGCGCCATCAAGGTCGACGGCGGGCAGACCGCGACGCTGTGATGCCCGCAGGGCGGCGTGCCGTATGCCGCCGCCGCGCGCCTGCGGCGCTCAGTTCCGGGATTCGGCAAGGGCTGCGCGAATCAGCGCGATGGCCGCAGGGGTGTCCCATTCATATCCGCCCACCACCCGCAGCACCTCACGCCCGCTTGCATCGAACAGGATCGTCAGCGGCAGCGCGCCTTCGGGGGTGAACTGCGCGGACAGTTGTGCATCGGGATCAAGCCAGGGCTGAAGCCGGGCAAAGCCCTTCTCGGCAAAGAACGGCGTCACCACCTCGGCTGCGCGAACATCCTGGCTGATGGTGATGACGCGCACTTCGCCCTCCAGCTCGGCGGCCAGCGCATCGAGCTGCGGCATTTCCTTCACGCACGGCGCGCACCACGTCGCCCACAGGTTGACCAGCACCGGCCCGTCCTGCGCGGCAAGATCGAGGGTCTGGCCCGCCGGATCGGTAAACTGCATCGCCGGCAGCGGCGTTCCGGCAAACCTGCGCTCCACCACGCCTGCTGCCGCCTTCGTCCCCGCACCCGCCTCTGCCGGTTGCGCTGGCGCGCCGGCGGGCCTATCGCAACCGGCCAGCAGCAGGAGCAACAGGCCAAGAATGAAGGGCGAACGGGACATGACAGGCTCCAATCAGGGGGCGGCGACCAACGCCATGTGGGGCGGCCGCTTTGCCGATGGCCCTAGCGCCATCATGCGCGAAATCAACGCCTCGATCCCGTTCGACAAGGCGCTCTGGCGCGAGGATATTGCCGCCTCCAAGGCCCATGTCGCGATGCTCGGTGCACAGGGGATCATCGCTGCCGGGGATGCACAGGCGATCAGCACCGGGCTTGATGCCGTCGCCGCCGAATACGCCGCCAGCGGCGTGCCCGAGGACTGGGATCTTGAAGATATCCACATGACCACCGAGGCGCGGCTGGCCGAGCTGATCGGCCCGGTCGCCGGCCGCTTGCATACCGCCCGCAGCCGCAACGATCAGGTGGCCACCGATTTCCGCCTGTGGGTGCGCGACCGGTTCGACCGGATGGACGAAGGCCTCGCCGGGCTGCAACGCGCGCTCGTGACCCGCGCCGCCGAGCACGCCGATAGCATCATGCCCGGCTTCACCCACCTGCAAACCGCGCAGCCGGTGACGCTCGGCCACCACCTGATGGCCTATTACGAGATGCTGCGGCGCGATCGTTCGCGGCTTGCCGACGCGCGGACGCGGATGAACGAATGCCCGCTCGGCAGCGCGGCGCTGGCGGGCACTGGCTTTCCGATCGACCGGGCGATGACAGCTGCCGCGCTCGGCTTTGACGGGCCAAGCGCCAATTCGCTCGACTCCGTCTCCGACCGCGACTTCGCGCTCGATTTCCTGTGGTGCTGCGCCACCACCGCGCTGCACCTCTCGCGGCTGGCCGAAGAGCTGATCCTGTGGGCGAGCCAGCCGTTCGGCTTCATCCGCCTGCCCGACAGCCTCTCGACCGGCTCGTCGATCATGCCGCAGAAGAAGAACCCCGACGCGGCCGAACTGGTGCGCGGCCATTCGGGGCGGGTGATCGGCAGTCTCACCAGCCTGATGATCACCATGAAAGGCCTGCCGCTGGCCTATTCCAAGGACATGCAGGACGACAAGCCGCCGGTGTTCGAGGCCGCGAGCCTGATGGAACTTTCCATCGCGGCGATGACGGGCATGATCGCGCACAGCAGCTTCAACACCGCGCGGATGCGCGCCGCGGCCGAACTCGGCTATGCCACCGCCACCGACCTTGCCGACTGGCTGGTGCGCGCCCGCGGCATCCCGTTCCGCGAGGCGCACCATATCACGGGAAGCGCGGTGAAACTGGCGGAAAGCCGGGGCGTGGCGCTGGATCAGCTGTCGCTCGCCGATTTGCAGGCGATCGATGCGCGGATCGATGACAGCGTCTATGCCGCGCTCTCGGTCGATGCCTCGGTCGCGGCGCGCGCCTCGCTGGGCGGAACCGCGCCCGATCAGGTCCGTTGGCAGATTGCCCGTGCCCGCAAGGCGCTGGGGATGGAGGAATGATGCGGCCCCTGATCCTGCTTGGCGGTGCGATGCTGCTGGCCGCCTGCGGCGCGCGTGCGCCGCTCACCCCGCCGGCCGGGGCCAGCCTGCCGGTCGCCCCGCATGGCGCGACCACCGCGCCGAGCGCCGACGAATTGCTGCGCCGCGATGCGCTGGCTGCGCCCGAGCGCAGTGTCGAGCTGCGCCGCCGCTCCGAAGAACGCCAGGACGATCCCTTCGATCTGCCCCCGGAATAAGACAGCACCGACCATGGATCATTTCACTCTCAAGAACGGCGTGATGCACGCCGAGGAGGTAGCCCTGCCGCTGATTGCCGAGGCGGTGGGCACCCCCGTCTATGTCTATTCGCGCGCCACGCTGGAACGCCATGCACGGGTGCTGCGCGAGGCGCTGGCGGGCGTGCCGGACAAGCTGATCGCCTTCGCGGTCAAATCCAACCCCAACCTCGCCGTGCTCAGGGTGCTGCAACGGCAGGGCATGGGCGCCGATGTCGTTTCGGTGGGCGAGATGCGGCGCGCGCTGGCGGCGGGGATCGCACCGGAAATGATCGTCTTTTCTGGCGTGGGCAAGACCGCCGCCGAAATGGTCGCCGCGCTTGAGGCCGGAATCGGCCAGTTCAACATCGAGAGCGAGGAAGAGGGGCTGGAGCTGGCGCAGATCGCCGCCGCCAAGGGCGTGATCGCGCAGTGCACCCTTCGCATCAACCCCGATGTCGATGCCGGTACGCATGACAAAATCTCGACCGGCAAGGCCGACAACAAGTTCGGCGTGCCGATCAGCGAAGCGGGGCAGATCTTCGGCACGCTGGCCAGGCTGCCGGGCATCGCCTTGCGCGGCGTGGCGGTGCATATCGGCAGCCAGCTCGCCGATCTCGCGCCGCTGGAAGCCGCGTTCGAAAAACTCGGCGGGCTGGTGGGCAGCTTGCGCGGCGCGGGCCACACCATCACCCATGTCGATCTCGGCGGCGGGCTGGGCGTGCCTTACAAGGTGGGCGAAGTGCTGCCCGAACCGGCGCAATACGGCGCGATGGTGGCGCGGGTGACGAAGGACTGGGGCGTGAAGCTGATCTTCGAGCCGGGCCGCGTGATCGCGGGCAATGCCGGGGTGCTGCTGACCAGGGTGGTGCGGGTCAAGCGCGGCATCAAGGATCCCTTCGTGATCGTCGATGCGGCGATGAACGATCTGGCGCGCCCTGCGCTCTACGGCGCCTATCACCATTTCGAGGCGGTCGAACCCAGGGGCGGACAGATGACCGCGAACATCGTCGGCCCGATCTGCGAAACCGGCGATACCTTCGCCATGGGCCGGACATGTGATGCGCTCGAGGCGGGCGATCTCGCGGTGTTCCGCACCGCCGGGGCCTATGGCGCGACGATGGCCTCGTCCTACAACTCGCGCGGCTTCGTGGCCGAAGTTCTGGTCGATGGCGACAGGTTCGCGGTGGTGGCCGACCGGATCGAGGCCGGCGCGATCATGGATGCCGAGCGCGTGCCGGACTGGCTCGCCTGAGCCGCCGATGAGCCAGCCATGAGCACAATCGCCAGCCTGCCGCTGTTCCACCAGATTGCCGGGCAACAGGTGCTGGTGCTGGGCGATGGCGACGCAGCCGAGCCAAAGCGGCGGCTGGTCAAGCGCGCCGGCGGGGTGATCGTCGATGATCTCGCCCGCGCCATCGACGAGGGCGTCAGGCTCGCCTTCATCGCCTATGACGATCCCAAGGCGTGCGAGGTCGCGGCGATCAATGCGCGCTGCGCCGGGATGCTGGTCAACGTCGTCGACCGGCCCGAATTGTGCGATTTTACGACGCCGAGCATCGTCGAACGCGATCCGCTGCTGGTGGCGGTCGGCAGCGGCGGGGCTTCAGCGGGCCTGGCCAAGCATGTGCGGCTAAGGCTCGAACGGGTGCTGCCACAAACACTGGGGCTGCTGGCGAAGGCGCTTGAGGCGGCGCGGCCCGTGCTGCGGGCGCGCATTCCGGACGGAGCCGAACGGCGGCGCGCACTCGACGCGGCCCTGCGCGAGGGCGGCGCGCTTGATCCGTTCGATCCCGCCGCGCACGAGCGCGTGGTGGACTGGGCCTCGGGCAGCTCCGGCAAGCGGGGGGGCGAGCGGGCCGAGATCACCCTCGCCAGCCCCGACCCCGAAGATCTGACCCTGCGACAGGCGCGGCTGCTGGGCGAAGCCGATGTGCTGCTGCTGGATGGTGCGGTGCCGACCGCAATCCTCGCCCGCGCCCGCGCCGATGCGGCGCGGCGGGCATGGGACGAAGGCGCGGCATCAGACGCGGCGGAGGCGGGCCTGACGCTGCTACTGCGCTATCGGCCCTGAAGCCTAGGCCGCCAGCGTCACCGGGCCGCGCAGGCTGGCGAAATAGCCCGCCATCGCCGTGAGCGAACGATCGGAGAGCGCAATGAAGGCGCGGCGCTTGTCAGCGGGATCGGGCACCCGCACGAACAGCCCGCTTTCCACCATCTGGGTCAGCCAGCGTAGCGCCGTGGTCGCCGGGACGCCGGCGGCAATGCACAGCGAGGTGACCGAGACCCGCGCACCCTCGCCATGGGCGGCGGTCAGATCGAGCAGCATGTCCCACGCCGGATCGCTGAACAGTTCGGCATCGAAGAACCGCGCGCGCGCCTGACGGTTGGCGATCACCTGCCGCACCATGCGAGGATCGGGTAGCGGCGGCTGACCGATGGGAGCAACAAAGCCGCCCGCGGAGGCGGGGAGCGCGCTGTGAGGATCGCGCTGGAACCTATCATTCGAGGCCATTGTCCGCGGATCGGGCCGCGAGATCCGGTCGAGCGACTGGGCAATCGCTTCGACCTGCTGGGACAATCGCAGCAGCGTCAGCCGGTCTTCCTCGGCCATTTCGCGCACCCGCGCGGCCCCTGCTTCGCCCATCACCCGGCCAACCGCAATCACCCGTTCCGCCCGGCTCGGATCGACCAGGATCTGCGGGGCCGACTGGTCAAGCACCGCGAAGACATCATCAAGGCCGGCCATGCTGGTCGACACGATCAGCTTCGCCCCCGACCGCGCCACCCGTTCATCGAGCCGCGCCAGCCCTGCCAGCATCAGCCCTTCCATCCCGCGCCCGGTGGCCACCGGGCAATCGACCAGCACCACATCGCCCAGGAGCGCGATCGGCCCTTCGATCAGTGCGGCGATGCCGCCGCCGTCAATGGTGCGGAACCCCGCCCCGCCCAGATCAGCGGCGACCTGTTCGCGCAAGCCCGCGTTTTCACCATAAATCGCCACCCGCGCGGGCAGGCCGGCCCCGTCGTGTGCCATGCCATAGGAAAAATCGGCCTGTCCGCCCGCAGTGTTCAGCATCGACTCGACTCCCGCATTGTTGGAACGAGAATAGAACAAAAACGGATCAGGTCAAGTATAACTGCTTATCAAGGCCGGATTTCGATCACCGTCCCGTCCGGCACGATGCGCCACAATTCCTCGATTTCCGCGTTGGAAAAGGCAATGCAGCCATCGGTCCAGTCGCCCGGCATCCGGCCGAAGGGCAGCGCGTTGGGCTGGCCGTGGAGGAAGATATCGCCCCCCGGCGAACGGCCATAGCGCGCGGCATAGGCGCGATCGGCGGGGCTGGGATAGGAGACCTTGAGGCTGAGGTGATAGGCGCTCACCGGATTGCGCCCCGCGATCACATAGCGCCCCTCGGGCGTGCGTTCATCGCCTTCAAAGCGCTTGTGGCCTTGCGGCTGGCCCCCGAATTGCAACCCGCGCCACACCTTCACCGGCTGACCGCCGGCATAGCCGATCATCAGCCGTTCGGACTTGTCGACCAGCAGATAGTCGACATGGGCAAAGCGCCGTTCGGGCACGATCCGCCCCGCCTCACGCTCAAGCAGAGGCTGCGCGGGCGCCCCCTCAGCCACCTTGGGCGGCGGGTTGGCGCAGGCGGCAAGCGCCAGCAGCGGCAGGAGCGCAAGAGGCTTCATCGCTGCCCAGGATAATCCCCAGGCGGGCCTGCGATCAATCCACAAACGGATCGCGCATCAGGATCGTGTCGTCGCGCTCGGGACTGGTCGAAACCAGCGCCACCGGGCATTCGATTAGCTCCTGGATGCGCTGGATATATTTGATCGCGTTGGCCGGCAGATCGGCATAGCTGCGCGCGCCCGCGGTGCTTTCGTGCCAGCCGGGCATGTCCTCGTAGATCGGTTCGCATTCGGCCTGATCGGCGGCGTGGCTGGGCAAGTAGTCGTAAACCTTCCCGCGCAGCCGGTAGCCGGTGCAGATCTTCACCCGCTCCAGCCCGTCGAGCACGTCGATCTTGGTGAGCGCGATGCCGGTGACGCCGGAAATCGCGCAGGACTGGCGCACCAGCACCGCATCGAACCAGCCCACGCGGCGCTTGCGCCCCGTCACCGTGCCGAATTCATGACCGCGTTCGCCCAGGCGCTGGCCGACCTCGTCCTCCAGTTCGGTCGGGAACGGGCCGGAGCCGACGCGGGTGGTGTAGGCCTTGACGATGCCGAGCACGAAGCCGGTGGAATTGGGGCCGAGGCCGGAGCCCGACGCCGCCGTGCCGCTCACCGTGTTCGACGAGGTGACAAAAGGATAGGTGCCGTGATCGACATCGAGCAGCACGCCCTGCGCGCCCTCGAACAGGATCTTGGCACCCGCGCGGCGCACCTTCTTGAGCCGCTTCCACACCGGCTGGGCGAACTTGAGCACGAAGGGCGCGATTTCGCGCAGGTCTTCGAGCAGTGCAGGCCGGTCCACCGGCGGCTGGCCGAAGCCGGCGCGCAGCGCGTCGTGATGCGCGCAGAGCCGATCAAGCTGCGGTTCGAGCGTATCGAGATGGGCCAGGTCGCACACCCGGATCGCCCGCCTGCCAACCTTGTCCTCGTAGGCCGGGCCGATCCCGCGCCCGGTGGTGCCAATCTTGCCCTTGCCCGCCGCGGTTTCGCGCAAGGCATCAAGATCGCGGTGGAGCGGCAGGATCAGCGGGCAATTGTCGGCAATCGCCAGGTTATCGTCGGTGATCGAAACGCCCTGCCCTTCGACCTTGGCGACTTCATCGCGCAAGGCCCAGGGATCGAGCACCACGCCATTGCCGATCACCGAAAGCGTGCCCGAAACGATGCCCGAAGGCAGCAGGCTGAGCTTGTAGGTGTTGCCGCCCACCACCAGCGTGTGGCCGGCATTGTGCCCGCCCTGAAAGCGCACCACCACATCCGCGCGGCTGGCGAGCCAGTCAACGATCTTGCCCTTGCCCTCATCGCCCCACTGGGCACCGATCACGGTGACGTTGGCCATGTCTATCCTTATCCGGTGGCATCGAAACCGCGGCGGCCCTAGGCTGTCCGGCGCGCAGTGGCAAGCAGGCACAGGCATCGCGTCGGGGGGCGGCACGAAGGGTTTGGCAGGGCGGTGCGTTACAGCACCGCAAGTGAAGCGCAAAGGACCTTCCATGAAGACTGCCACCAAAGCCCTGCTCACCATTTCTGCCCTTGGCGCGCTGGCCACGCCAATCCTGGCCCAGCAGCGCGAAGGCGCGCGCCTGCCGGCCGAATGCCGCGCGGAAATCCGCCAGTTGTGCGGCGATAACCGCGGCGAAATGCGCGCCTGCCTGCGCGACAAGATCGCTGAACTGTCCGAAACCTGCCGCACGCAAATCCGCCAGCGGATGGAAGCGCGCAGCGGCGCGCAGGCCATGGCCGGGCGCCGCAGCGAAGGCCGCGATGCCCGTGTCGCCGCTCCCGTCCCGCGGGCGCAGACCCTCTCCTATGGCAGCGATCCCTTGCAGGCGCTCGATCTGTGGGTGCCGCGGGGGGCCAAGCCGGCCCCGCTGGTGCTGTTCGTGCATGGCGGCGGCTGGAAACGCGGGTCGAAAAGCAACGCCATGAGCCGCGCCATGCCCGGGCACATGCTGGAGCAGGGCTATGCCTTCGCCTCGATCGATTACCGGCTGGTGCCCAAGAACACGGTCGAGGAGCAGGCCGGCGATGTCGCCGCCGCGCTGGCCTATCTGCTGAAGCGCGCGGGCGAGCTGGGGATTGATCCGTCGCGCGTGGTGATCACAGGGCATTCCGCCGGCGCACATCTGGTGGCGCTGGTGGGCACCGACGAGCGCTATCTCAAGGCCGCGGGCCTCAGCTTTGCCGATATCGACGGGGTGATGCCCAATGACGGCGCGGCCTATGATATCGCAGCCCAGATGAAGCAGGCCGGACCGATGATGAAAGACACGTATGAACAGGCCTTCGGCACCGATCCGGCGCGGCAGAAGGCGCTTTCTCCCATGCTGCACGCCGCCGCACCCAATGCGCCCGCCTTCCTGCTGATTCACGTCCAGCGCGAGGACGGGGTGGCACAGAACAAGGCCCTGGCCGAAGCGCTGAAACGCGCTGGCACGCGAGTCGAAATCGGCAGCTTCCCCGGCGAAGGCCTGCGCGGCCACATGGAAATCAACCGCAAGCTTGGTGAACCCGATTACCCGGCCACGCCGGTGATGGATGCGTGGCTGAAAAAGGTGCTGGGCTAGCCCGACTATCCTGAACCACCGATCGCAACCCCCGTTTGAACCAAGGAGAACCCCCGATGCACCACAATGGCCTGCCTCAATTCGGCGCCATTCTCGCCCTGCTCGCCGCCGGCCCGATCCTTGCCCAGCAACAACCGCCGCGCGGCGGCGGGCTGGGGCCTGAATGCCGGGCGCAAATCATCAGGCTGTGCGGCGAGGATCGCGCCCAGCGCCGCGCCTGCATGAAGGACAAGGCGGACGAACTGTCCGATGGCTGCAAGGCCGAAATCAGGCAGCGCATGGCCGTCCGGCGGGCGATGCGGCCACAGGGCGGCGCCGGCCAGGCACCCGCACCAGCGCCCACCTCCGCACCGGCACCGCAGCACTAGAGCGGCAGCACGGCTCCATCCGCCAGCCGGTGAGTGCAGCCGAGCCGCTTCGGCTCCTCGCCCTCGGCCAACTGGGCGAGCGTGCGATAGCCCTCGGCGCGCAGCCGTGCAGCGGCCTTGCGGTCATGGCCCAAGGGCAGCCAGACCAGCGGGGCCGCTTCGGGCTGGGGCGCGGCTTCGGCCAGACGATCGAGATAGAGGGTGAAGCCGGTGGCGGCCTCGTTGCTGCCAGCGATCCGGTAGGTTCCACCCCGCCCTGCCGCGCGGTTGAGGCCTTCGGCATAGAGGGTGAAGCCGAACCACGACTGGTACTCAAAGCCGTGGCGCTCGGTCGGATCAAGGGTGATGCGTGCCGCCTTGCCGATGCTGGCAGCGACCACTTCGAGCGCATCGAGCCGCGAGCCGAGCGCTCCGCCCGCGTCGATCGCACGCATCGCGGCGAGCGCCTCGGCGAAGGGGCCGGTGGCATAGAGCAGCGGCAGGTAAGCGGCCCCGCCTGCGGCCTTCAGCCCGCCGGCGTCCTTGGTATCAAGTTCGCGCCGCACCGCCTCGATCTGTTCGGGCGCGAGTGCGAAAGGCCCATGCCCATCGACTCCGGCGAGGGTATCGACCAGATCGGGCAGCGTGAAATCGACCGAGATGCCCGTCAGCCCCGCCGCAGCCAGCGCCTCGACCGCGAGGCTGACGATCTCGCAGGCGGCGGCAACGCTGTCCGCCCCGATCAGCTCGCCCCCCAGCTGCAGGCGCTCTCGCGCCGGATCGAGCTGGCTCGCCTTGATGACGACGGTGTCGCCGCAATAGGCGAGCCTGAGCGGGCGCGCGGCATCGCGCAGGCTGTTGGCCGCGATCCGGCCAATCTGCGGGGTCATGTCGCTACGCAGCGCGAGCGTCCGCAGGCTCGCCGGATCGACAAAGCGGAACATCGCCCGCCCTTCGCCCTTGGCCGCGCCTGCCATCCGTCCGGCCAGCGAGGCCTCGAACTCGAGCAGCGGCGGGCGCACCCGATCATAGCCATGGGCATCGAGCACAACCAGACAGGCGTGCATCGCCGCGTTGATCCGCGCCGTCTCGGCGGGCAGGCGGTCTTCGAGACCTTCAGGCAGGAGATCGTTGGGCTTGGACATCGGCTCACGCGCTTAGCGGGCTATGGGCGCGGGGTGAAGGGGCTTGCGCCGAGACTACCCTCCCGCAGGAGAGCTGGCCCGGCCCGCGCAGACGAGCCGCAAGCGCGACTGCGCCCCGGCCGACAGGCCGCCTCCTCGGCAGGGAGGCTGGCAGCGCCAGCCTCCAGCGAGAAATCAGAACGTCAGCGCCGTGACCGTCTTTACGCCTTCGACCTGCGCGGCCTCGGCCACCACTTGCGGGGTCAGCGCTTCATCGAGACTCAGCAGCAGCACCGCTTCCCCGCCCGCTTCGCGGCGGCCGAGGTTGAAGGTGCCGATGTTGATGCCGCGCGCGCCCAGCAGCGTGCCGATGCGGCCGATGAAGCCCGGCTTGTCGTCATTGACGATGTAGAGCATGTGCCCGGCCAGCTCGGCCTCGATCCCGATGCCGAAGATCTCGACCAGCCGCGGCGCATCATTGCCGAACAGCGTGCCCGCCACCGAGCGCGGGCCTTGGGCGGTTTCCACCGTCACCCGCACGAGGGTGTTGAACGCGCCCTCGCGCTCGTGGCGGATCTCGCTCACCTCAAGCCCGCGCTCCTTGGCAAGGAACGGCGCGTTGACCATGTTCACGCTGTCCGAATAGCGGCGCATGAACCCGGCCAGCACCGCCGCGGTGATCGGCTTGCCATCGAGCGCGGCGGCGGCGCCTTCGCGCTCGATGCTGATGTTGGTGAGGTTGCCATGGGCCAACTGGCCCACGAGACTGCCGAGCTTCTCCGCGAGCGCCATGTAGGGACGCAGCTTGGGGGCTTCCTCGGCGGAGAGCGAAGGCACGTTGAGCGCGTTGGTGATGCCGCCGTTGACAAGGTAGTCCGACAGCTGCTCGGCCACCTGCAAGGCGACGTTGACCTGCGCTTCGTTGGTCGAGGCGCCAAGGTGCGGGGTGCAGATGAAGTTCCTGGTGCCGAACAGCGGGTGATCGGCGGCCGGCGGCTCGGTTTCGAACACATCGAGCGCCGCTCCTGCCACCTGACCGCTTTCAAGGCAGTCCTTCAGTGCCGCCTCGTCGATCAGGCCGCCGCGCGCGCAATTGATGATGCGGATGCCCTTCTTGGCATTCTCCAGCCGCTCGCGGCTGAGAATGTTGCGGGTGTCGTCGGTCAGCGGAGTGTGCAGCGTGACGAAATCGGCGCGGGCGAGCAGCGTGTCGAGATCGACCTTCTCGACCCCCATTTCCACCGCGCGCTCTTCGGTCAGGAAGGGATCATAGGCGATCACCTTCATCTTGAGGCCGAGCGCGCGCGAGGCGACGATCGAGCCGATATTGCCCGCGCCGATCAGGCCAAGCGTCTTGCCGGTGAGCTCGACCCCCATGAAGCCGCTCTTGGGCCACAGACCGGCCTGGGTCTGGGCGTTGGCTTCGGGGATCTGGCGCGCCAGCGCGAACATCAGCGCGATGGCGTGTTCGGCGGTGGTGATCGAGTTGCCGAACGGGGTGTTCATCACCACCACGCCCTTGGCGGAGGCATAGGGAATGTCGACATTGTCGACCCCGATGCCGGCGCGGCCGATCACCTTCAGCCTGGTGGCGGCATCGAGCACCGCCCTGGTGACCTT
The DNA here is from genome assembly GCA_046294975.1 of Erythrobacter sp. Lineage (GTDB taxonomy): Bacteria > Pseudomonadota > Alphaproteobacteria > Sphingomonadales > Sphingomonadaceae > Erythrobacter. The sequence continues at coordinate 19,252 of JBKBOH010000026.1, forward strand.
GGTCGAGGAGCGGATCGCGAGGCCATCATATTCGCCAATGCGGGCGATCAGCTGTTCGGGCGTTTCGCCGGTGATGACATCGACATCGCAGCCGCGCTCTTCAAAGATGCGCGCGGCGTTGGGATCCATCTTGTCGGAAATGAGAACTTTGGGCTTGGTCATGGGATTTCTCTCGCAAAAATGGGAAAACCCGCTCGCCCCGAACCTGTCGAACGGCTGCCCCTCGCTTCGAGAGCAGCACAGCATCAGGAAAAAAGCAGTGCTTCGACAAGCTCGGCACGAACGGGAACGGGTAGGAGGGCCGACGGCCTCAGCCGTTCTTGACCTTTTCGTAGGCCCATTCGATCCACGGCAGCAGGCGCTTCACATCCTCCTGCTCAACCGTGGAACCGCACCAGATCCGCAAGGACGGGGGCGCATCGCGATAGCCGTTGAAGTCATAGCCGACATTGCGTTCTTCGAGCAGCTTGACGATCTTCTTGGGAACGCTCGCCTTGTCCTCGTCCGACAGGCTCTCGTACCAGTCGCCCTGGAACACCATGCACACGCCGGTGTTGGTCTGCTGCGCGGGGTTGGACACCATGTTCCGCAGCCACGGGATCGCCTCGATCCAGTCCTTGACGATCTGTGCATTGGCATTGGCCCGCTCGATCAGCGCCTTGCGCCCGCCGATGCTCTTGGCCCATTCGAGCGCGGCGATGTAATCTTCGGTCGCCAGCATCGAGGGGGTGTTGATCGTCTCGCCCGCGAAGATGCCGGCGTTGAGCTTGCCCCCCTTCTTCATGCGGAACAGCTTGGGCAGCGGCCAGGCCGGATCATAGCTTTCGATCCGCTCGACCGCCTTGGGGCTGAGGATCAGCATCCCGTGCTGGGCTTCGCTGCCCATCACCTTCTGCCACGAATAGGTGGTGGCATCGAGCTTGGCCCAGTCCATCTCCTGTGCGAAAATCGCGCTGGTGGCATCGTTTATGACCACACCCTCGCGCCCCGGTTCGAGCCAGTCGGTATCGGGGATCCTCGCGCCCGAGGTGGTGCCGTTCCAGGTGAACACCACGTCGTTGCGCTGAGGGATGGTGGTGAGATCGGGGATCTCGCCATAATCGGCGGTCAGCACTTGCAGGTTGGGCAGCTTCAATTGCTTCACCGCGTCCTGGATCCAGATATTGCCGAAGCTTTCCCACGCCGCGACCGTCACCGGGCGCGCGGGATCGAGCATCGACCACATCGCCGCTTCGATCGCGCCGGTGTCGGATGCGGGCATGATGCCCACCAGATAATCATCGGGGATGCCGAGCAGTTCGCGGCTGAGGTCGATGGCATATTTGAGCCGCGCCTTGCCGAGCGCCGAACGGTGCGAGCGGCCAAGCGATTCGGTCTTGAGCTTGTCGAGCGACCAGCCGGGGAATTTCGCCGTGGGGCCTGAGGAAAAGAAGGGGCGCTCAGGCTTGAGGCTCGGCTCGTGTGCGAGCCCGCGAACGTAGTCAGTCATCTATTCTCTCCTTGCAGAGAGCACGCGCGGCGTTGGGACCGCGTGGCCCGTGGGCCGCTCTAGTGGCACCGGCCGCGGAGTCAATGGACGAATTCGGCCCGCCTTGCCTTCACGCTCAGCTAGCCTCTCGCCAAGCGCGAACGGCTCGCCTAAACGGGCCACTCCATGGACATTTCCGATCTCCGCATTGCCCTGTTCAGCGGCAACTACAACTACACCAGGGACGGGGCGAACCAGGCGCTCAACCGGCTGGTCGGCTCGCTGCTCGCCCAGGGCGCGGCGGTGCGCGTCTATTCGCCCAAGGTCGCCAACCCCGATTTCCCCCCGACCGGCGATCTGGTCGGCCTGCCCAATGTGCCGATGCCGGTGAAGGGGCGCGGCGAATATCGCCTGCCGATCGGGCTGGGCACCGCGGTCAAGCGCGATCTCGAAAAATTCCGCCCCAATATCTTGCACCTGTCCTCGCCCGATCCCTCGGGGCACGCGGCGCTGCGCTGGGCGCAGGATCACGACATCCCGGTGCTCGCCAGTGTGCACACCCGGTTTGAAACCTATCCGCGCTATTACAAGATGGCGTTTCTCGAGCCGCTGATCGTGCGGATGCTCCGGCGGTTCTACAATCGCTGCGATGCGCTGGTCGCGCCGTCGCAAAGCATGATCGATGAATTGCTGGCGATGGAGATGCACGATGATATCGGGCTGTGGAGCCGCGGGGTGGATCGCACGATCTTTTCCTCGGCCCGCCGCGATCCCGAATGGCGGCAAGCGATCGGCCTTGCCGAGAATGACGTGGCGATCGTGTTTCTCGGGCGGCTGGTGATGGAAAAGGGGCTCGACGTATTTGCCGAAACCATCGTGCAGCTGCGCCGCAAGCAGGTGCCGCACAAGGTGCTGGTGATCGGCGATGGCCCGGCACGCGCCTGGTTCGAGGCCAATCTGCCCGGCGGTATCTTCGTCGGCTTCAAGACCGGCGAGGCACTGGGGCAAGCGCTCGCCAGCGGCGACGTGTTCTTTAACCCTTCCGTCACCGAGACCTTCGGCAATGTCACTCTGGAAGCCATGGCGAGCGGCTTGCCAGTGGTCGCTGCCGGAGCGACCGGCAGTGCCAGTCTGGTGATCGATGGCGTAACCGGACGGCTGGTGGTGCCGACCAGCAAGGATGCCGATGCCGCCGCCTTTGCCGAAGCGCTCGCGCCCTATTGCCTCGATCCCGCCCTGCGCGCGGCGCACGGGGCAGCGGGCGAGACCTGCGCCTGCGAATATGGCTGGGAAGCGATCAATCAGGTGGTGGCAGACACCTACGTCCGGCTGGTCGAGACGCGCCGCGCATTGCAGGCCGCCGAAGCTGCCTGACAGGGGCGCGCCGCCTGACCCGCCCCTGCTGTCCGCCGCGCGTCACAGCCGCTCGATGCGCTTGGCCATCTCGTCGATCATATCGACGATCTGGTTGATCGTGTGTTCATCCAGCTTGCCGGCGCGGGCGCGGTTCTTGAGCACGCTGCCCAGATTGCCCATCGCGCGGAACACATCATGCGAGCGCACCGTGGTGGTGCGTTCGCCGTGGCGGCCGAGGCGGCGCATCAGGCCTTCGACCTCGTCCTTGCGCGCCTCCAGCTCGGCGCGCCCCTGATCGGTGGCGGCAAAGGGCTTCTTCGCGCCCTCGGCCTGGGCCTGCTCGATCGCGCCTTCATCCTCGAGCAGCTGGAGCGTCGGATAGACCGCGCCGGGACTTGGGGCGTAATCGCCGCCGGTCATGTCTTCGATCGCCTTGATCAGTTCGTAGCCGTGGCTGGGTTGCTCGGCGATCAGCGCCAGCAGCGCGAGCCGCAGCTCGCCAGGCGCGAACATCCGCCCGCGGCGGCCGCGGCGGCCGCGCTCGCCTGCGCCCTCATTCTCGCCCTCGGCCTCATCGCGGTCGAAGCGCCAGCGCACCTTCATGCCGGGGCCGAAATTCATGTTGCCCGCGTTCTGCATCGCCATCATCGCCATCGCCTCGGCCAATTTTTCCCAGCCATTGCCACGGCCATACCGGTTCCCGTTCATGATCTTTCCTCCACACCACTATCAGCGATACATCCAAGATATATCTTGGAGCTATCGTTTCAAGCGCCCCCGGCCTGCCGGGAGTTCCCTTTTCCGCTGGCGAGCCTATCACGCTCGACCAATGGCTGACCTGTTCGGACAAACCGCCCCCGAAGCGCCGCGTGGCGACGACACCCCTGCGCCCGATGCACCGCTGGCCGATCGCCTGCGTCCGCAGCAGCTTTCCGAGGTGGTCGGGCAGGAGCACCTGACCGGCCCCGAAGGCGCAATCGGACGGATGGTGGCGGCGGGACGCCTGGCCAGCATGATCCTGTGGGGGCCACCGGGCACCGGCAAGACCTCGATCGCCCGCCTGTTGGCGGAAAGTGTGGGGATGCGCTACGCCCCGATCAGCGCGGTGTTTTCGGGCGTGGCGGACTTGAAGCAGGCCTTCGCCGAGGCGGAAAAGATCGCCAAGGCGGGCCGCAAGACGCTGCTGTTCGTGGATGAAATCCACCGTTTCAACCGCGCGCAGCAGGACGGATTTCTCCCCTATGTCGAACGCGGGGTGGTGACGCTGGTGGGCGCGACCACCGAGAACCCGAGCTTCGCGCTCAACGCCGCGCTGCTCAGCCGCGCGCAGGTGCTGGTGCTCAACCGGCTGGGCGCGCCAGCGCTCGAAGCGCTGCTTGCGAAGGCGGAAGGCCTCGAAGGCCCCCTGCCCCTCACCGCCGAAGCCCGCGCCGCGCTGATCGCGCAGGCCGATGGCGACGGGCGATTCCTGCTCGGGCAGGCCGAAACGCTCTACAATGCCAAGCTCGCCGAGCCGCTCGATCCGGCCGCCCTTGGCGGCTTCCTGCAACGCCGCGTGGCGGTGTATGACAAGGATCGCGACGGGCATTACAACCTTGTCAGCGCGCTGCACAAGGCGGTGCGCGGCAGCGATCCGCAGGCCGCGCTCTACTGGCTGGCGCGGATGCTGGTGGCCGGCGAGGAGCCGCTGTTCCTCGCCCGGCGGCTGGTGCGGATGGCGGTGGAGGACGTGGGGCTGGCCGATCCGCAGGCGCTCCCGCAATGCATGGCCGCGATGGAGGCGTACCGCTTCCTCGGCAGCCCCGAGGGCGAGTTGGCGCTGGTGCAGGCCTGCCTCTACCTTGCATGCGCCCCCAAATCGAATGCCGCCTACGTGGCGCAGAAGGCCGCGTGGCAGGCCGCCAGGGAGACCGGCAGCCTGATGCCGCCGCTGAACATCGTCAATCCGGCGACCGGCCTGATGGAGAGCCTCGGCTATGGCAAGGGCTACACCTATGACCACGACACGCCCGAGGGCTTTTCCGGGGACAATTACTGGCCCGAGGGGATGGCGCCGGAGCAGTTCTACACGCCCGTGGAGCGCGGGTTCGAGCGCGAGGTGAAAAAGCGGCTCGACTATTGGGCCAAGCTGCGGAGCAAGCAGCGCGGATGAGCCGCTTTTGCGCTTTCCTCGCCGTCGACTGGTCAGGAGCCAAGGGCCCGCGCCAGAAGGGCATCGCGCTGGCGCTGGCCAAGGCCACAGGCGGCCCGCCAGCGCTGATCCCGCCGCCCGATCCCAGGGGCTGGGCGCGGAGCGAGGTGCTGGCACTGCTCCAGGCGCTCAAGGTGCCGACGCTGGTGGGCCTCGATCTCGGCATCAGCCTGCCCCATGCCGATGCTGGCGCCTTCTTCCCCGGCTGGGACGCCTCGCCGCCGGATGCGCGCGCGCTGTGGGGACTGATCGATACGCTGTGCCAAGCCGACCCGCACCTTGAGGCGGGCGGGTTCCTCGCCCATCCGCAGGCCGCGCGCTATTTCCGCCACGGCAAAGGCATTGAGGGCGACCGCTTCCTGCTCTGCGGCACCGCCACCCGCGCGGGCCGCTTCCGGCTGGCCGAGGCAGCGCAGCGGCAACAGGGCGTGCGGCCGGTGAGCAATTTCAACCTGGTGGGCGCAGCGCAGGTCGGCAAGTCGAGCCTGACGGGAATGCGGATGCTGCACCGTCTGGCCGGGAAGGTGCCAACCTGGCCGGTCGATCCCCTGCCTGATGATGGCTCGCTGGTGGTCGAAATCTACACTTCTCTCGCCGCCCGGTTCGGCGGGGTAACGGGCGCGGCGACCAAGATCAGGAGTTTCGCGGCGCTCAACGATGCGCTCGATCGGCTCGGCTCCCCGCCGGTCAAGGGCACCGGCGCGATCGACGATCATTCCTCCGACGCCCTGCTCACCGCCGCATGGCTGCGCCGTGTGCATGGGGAGCGCGACTTGTGGCACCCACATAGCCTCACCCCACAGATCGCCCGCACCGAAGGCTGGACTTTCGGCGCGTTTTAGTTGCCCTAACGCTGCGCTGCTTGAGGGCGTGCTCGTTGCCCTAACGCTGCGCTGCTTGAGGGCGTGCTCGTTGCCCTAACGCTGCGCTGCTTGAGGGCGTGCTCGTTGCCCTAACGCTGCGCTGCTTGAGGGCGTTCTTGTTCCCTACCGCTGCACTGCTTGAGTGTGGAGAATCGGTGCCGGCTGCAGGGATCGAACCCGCGGCCCCCTGATTACAAATCAGGTGCTCTACCATCTGAGCTAAGCCGGCTTTCCGTGGAGGCGCGTCTATCCCCAAACCGCCTCGCTCTCAAGTAGCGAAGCGATAGGGCAACACAGACTGTTATCCCAGCCGCAGGAAGAACGCCTCGCGCTCGCGGCGCAGTTCGTCCGGGGTCAGCGCGGCCAGCGCATCCAGTTCAGCCCGCAGCGCCAGCCTGAGGCGCTTGATCATCTCCTCCGGGTCGCGGTGCGCCCCGCCGCGCGGTTCGTAGACGATGCGGTGGATCACCCCGAGCTTCAGCAGATCGCTGGCGGTTACCTTCATCGCCTCGGCCGCGTCGGGCGCCTGCGCGCCGCCGCGCCACAGGATCGCGGCGCAGCCTTCGGGGCTGATCACCGAATAGACCGCGTGTTCGCACATCAGCACACGGTTGGCCGCGGCCAGCGCCACCGCCCCGCCCGATCCACCCTCGCCGATGATCACCGCTACCAATGGGACGCCCAGCGCCAGGCAGGCTTCGGTCGAACGGGCGATGGCCTCGGCCTGCCCGCGCGCTTCCGCATCGATGCCAGGAAAGGCACCGGGGGTGTCCACCAGCGTCACCACGGGAAGGCCGAAGCGGTCGGCCAGTTCCATCAGCCGGATCGCCTTGCGATAGCCTTCGGGCCGGGCCATGCCGAAATTGTGCCTGATGCGCCCCGGCGTGTCTTCGCCCTTGACATGGCCGATCACCACCAGCTTGCGCCCTTCGAACCGGGCAAAGCCGCCGATGATCGCCTGATCATCGCCGAAGGTGCGATCCCCCGCGATTGCGAGAAACTCGGTGAACAGCCCGGCCACCAGCTTTTCGAACCGAGGCCGCTGCGGGTGGCGGGCCACCAGCGTGCGCTGCCACGGGGTGAGCCGGGCATAGGTGTCCGCCAGCAGCTTGTCCGCCCGCTCCTTGAGCATCCGCGCTTCGGCCATGCCCTCGGCATGGGCGGAAAGCTCCGCCACATGCCTGTCGAGCGCCTCGATCGGCTTTTCAAAGGGCAGATACTGGATCACGCGCGCCGCCTTACACTGTCATCGACATCCCGCGGTAGATCCGCGCGCGATAGCGCGAGTCCTCGGCATCGGGCAGCGGCGCACCGACCAGCAGCACCGCGCGGGCGAAGCGGCGCACCTCTTCCAGATGCTCGTCGAGATCGCGCGGCTCTTCCGACTGCACGCGGCGGGTGAGGTTGATCTGGTTGACCGGCACATCATGCACCAGCCGTTCGTTCTCGACCGCGAGCGTCGCGGTGAAGGCATGGAGCGTGGTCTTGACGAAGTTCGCCAGCGCGAAAGCGGGCGACTTGTCACCCATCGGCACGTCGGGGCTGGTCAGCACCAGCTGGCAATCATCATAGAGCGAGGCGCGGCGGGAAACGCGGAAGTGATGGGTGAGGTTGTCGGCCACCACCGTCCGGAACTCCTCGGGCGTCAGCGGGTCGTCCTGCCCGAACAGCTTGCCCGGCAGCGCCGACATCGGGGTGGAAAGGATCGTGGTCGGCCTGCCCCAATGGGTCAGCGCCTCGTCCATCGCGGCTTCGATATCGGCGGTCTTGACCAGCGAGGTCAGCGCTTCGGCGGTCTGCGGTTCGAGCTGCGCGCTGATTGCCGCGAAGGCCTGCGCCGTGCGGGTGATCACCACCACGCGGGCAACGTGGCAATCCTCGATGAAGGCGCGCGCGGTTTCGGCGAGGTAATCGGTGAGGTGTTCGCCGATGATCCACACCGTACGCCCACGCATCTGGTCAAGCCGCTCCTGCTTGGGGCTGCCGAACAGCTCGCGCTCGGTAGTGGAACGCTCCACGCTGAGGCCGCCCGAGGGCATGAAGGTCTCCCCCGACACGGCCCGGTCAGCGAGGAAGAACACCGTCGCCTGCGCCACGTCATGCTCGGTCGGCATCTTGCCGAGATAGAGCTTGGAGAGCACGCCCGAACCGACCTTCCTCGCCTCGGCCGCGATCCTTTCGGCAGGCAGGAAGGGCGCGTCTTCGGGCGGGACGCGCAGCAGCCAGTCGCCATCTTGTGCAACGGGCCGTTCGTTCCACTCGGGCGCATCGAGGAACAGGCCGGCCTGCCGCAGCCGCCCGATCAGCGCCGCAGCGATCGGCGGGGTGAGCAGATATTGGTCCCAGGTGCAGGTGCCGTCACCCTCGCGCGCGCAGGCCAGCGCCAGCTCGCGCAACTCGTGCGGATTGTTGGTGTCGTGGCTCATCTTGACCGTGTCGTTGCGGGCCAGCCGCGCCAGCACCGCCTCGACCCGCACCCCGCGCCGGATCGCCCGAATCGCGGCGGCGTGGACAGCGTTGAGCCGCTTGTTTTCAAGGATCAGCTTGCCGCGCCGTTCGAACAGGCCGGGCTTGCCGCCGGTGCCCGACAGGCGGTCGCCATCCACCGGCCCCGGCGCAATCGCGTTGAACTGCACCTCGGGGCCGAGATAGCGCGCCATGCTTTCCACCATCGCCCGCTGCCCCGCCTTGGACACGGCGTAATCGGCGCGGTTGGGATAGGCCACCGCGAGATATTTCTCGCCCCCGAAATAGGACGAGACATTGAGAATATAGCCCGAGCCTTGGCGCTTCATCAGCGGCGCGACGTGGTGCATCAGGAAGTAGTTCGACACGAGGTTGGCATCGAGCGTGTGGTTCCACGCCTCCACGTCCATATCGACCACCATGTCCTCCGCGCCCGCGACACCGGCGTTGTTGATGAGGTAATCGATCCGCCCAAAGGCCTTGAGCGTCGCATCGACCGCGCCCTTGAGCGATGCAAAATCGCTGACATCGACATTGGCGAGGGTCTGCACCCGCCGTTCCACGCCCGCGAAACCAATATCCTCCAGCTCCGAAACAATCCGCGCCCGCGCCACGGCAAGTTCGCTTTCGCGCCGCGCCACCATCATCACCTTGGCCCCGGCGAGCGCCAGCAGCCGTGCGACCTGACCGCCGATTCCGGCCGAACCGCCGGTAATCAGCGCGACCTTGCCCAGGTGCAGCCCGGTGATGTTCTCCGAGAAGCCGGGCATGGCCTTCCTCGCCCCGGTCGCCTCGCCGATGCTGGCAGGGACATAGAGCGTTATTTCGCCCAGCTTGCTTTCCTTCAAAAGGATGCGCGCGGCATGGCCGGCGGTGAAGCGGATGTTCTCGCCTTCGGTATTGGTGAAGCGCACGATCTGGTTGCCCCACGCCGCCTGTCGGCGCCGGCCATGGGCCGTGTCGATCGCGCTCTCATCGCGCCAGATGCGGATCAGCTGCTCGGTCGCGGCGCGCAGGATGTGGCCGTAAACATCGCCCTTCCCGTCGCTGGCATGGCTGACGAACACGAAGCGCGGCGGCTGGAGCAGGTTGTCATGGCGCCTCCAGTAACGGCTCATGGTCCGCGCCAATGCCATGTTGCCTGCCAGTTCGGCATCCATCAGCGCCTCGACCACCTTGTCGTCAGCCGCTGTCAGCGCGCCGGCCAGCTCGCCCGCGCCCAGCGCGGGCAGGAACAGCGCGCCGCTGATCGGGGTGCCGCCCTTGGTGTAATCCTCCAGCGCCGCTTCCATCGCGCCTGCGTCTTTCCGGTTGAAGCGGATGATCGCAAGCTTCTCGCCCAGGCCGAGCGCGGCACAGCGCTTCTCGGCAATCGCGACGTCTGCGGCGCGCGGCAGGCCGAGCACCACTTCGGCCCCGCAGGCCAGCTGCACCTGCGCGATTTCGAGCGCCTCTTCCCAATCATCGCCCGCGGCAATCAGCACCGCCAGGCCCGTGCCGTCCATCGAACGCATGGTCGGGCGCGCAAGGTAGGTCGAACGCTGTTCCTTCCGCACGCTCATCCCGTGAGTGACCTCGAAATCGTGGCCATTATAGGCCGCGCTCTCATCCGAGCCGAGGAACACACAGGTCGCCGCGATGTCCTCAGGGGTGGGGAAGGTCTTGGTCTTGGCGTTCCCACCCGTGGCGCGTTCGAGGCTCATCATGTCGAGGAACTGGTTGGCGGTGGTACCCGCCGCGTCCCCGCGCGCCTTGTCCATCGCCGCAAAGACACTGCGGATGCGCTCGCTTTCGATCGGGCCGGGGTAAACGAGATTGACGCGGATACCCTTGGGGCCAAGCTCGAGGCTGAGTTCGCGGCTCCACGCGTTCATCGCCGCCTTGGGGACGACATAGGCGGCGCGCGCGTAATAGGGCGTGCGGCTGAAGATGGTCGAAACATTGATGATCGAACCGCCTTCGGGAATGTGCGGTGCCGCGACCCGCGCAACGTTCCACGCCACGCCGAAGATGTTGCGGAGCGCCTCGCCCACGGTTTCGCTGTCGGTGCTGCCCTGCTTCTGCAGCGCCGCCAGTTCCTCGGCCGACAGGGGCAGGTGCTCGATCGGCTGCTTCGGCCCGGCGCTGCCGGCGTTGTTGACGAGGATATCGATCCGGCCGAACTGCTTCACCACCTGCGCGATCGCGGCGCGCACCGAGTCGATGTTGCCGCCGTCCAGTGCCACGGTGGTAAGCCTTGCAGGATCGGCTCCGGTGGCCTTGAGCAGCGCCTGCGCCGCCGCTTCGGTGCGTTCGGGGGTGCGGCCCGTCATCACCACGGTCGCACCTTCTGCAAGATAGTGCGCGGTGATATGCCCGCCGAGGTTCCCCGCCGCGCCGGTAACGAGGGCAATCTTGCCCGCGAGACGACCCGGAACAGCGCCCTGCAAGGCGGGGGCAGCGGCAGCAGCTTTCGATTTGGCCATAAGCTCTCTCCTCACAGAATGACCGCGAAGCCGCGCTTCGCTTTATGTTTCGTTCAAACCCTGGGGAGGAGAGCCAAGAACGTTTCAAAAACTGCAACGCATCGATTGGCTTTCCGGTTCCCCGGTGGTCTGGGCCGCCCAGGCCTCGAGCAGCGCGTCGCGGCTTCTCAGGCCCAGTTCGGGCAGCGCGTGGTTGACGACATAGGTCGATCCGGTGTGACGGTTCTCCCACATCGCCTGATGCGCTTGCGGAAGGCCGTCCCACGGCACGACTTGCGGCTCGGTCACTTCGAGCAGGCCGGCGGCGATCATGTCGTTCATCCGTGCCACCTCGAAGGCATTGCACAGGTGGGTGCCGAAGATCTGGGCGGTGGGCATGTAGATGCGGCGCTGGCGGGTCCACACCTGCGGTGCGTAGAAGGTGAAGCGGCAGCCGGTCAGGTCTTCGGCGAAGATCACCCTTCCGGTGAAGGGCTTGACCAGCGAGGTCGAGATGCCGAGCGTGTCCTGCCCCGCGCGCTCGAACACCAGATCGGGACTGCCGCGCGGATTATCGGGTGAGCGCAGGATCTTGCCCACCGCCTGTCCGAAGGGCTTCATCACCCGGTCCTGATAATCGCGCACCGCGGCCTTGAAAGCCTCGATATCGGCCTTGGCATCGGGCAGGCGCGGCATGGTATCGGGCCAGTGGAAATTGGCGCCTTCGCGGCGGCGGATGGTTTCGAGGGAGACAATCCCCTCGATCGCGTCTTCCAGCCCCAGCGATTGCAGGAATTCGCGCTGGCCATCGGTGGTGGTGGCGATCACGCTCCTGGCGTTGAAGCGGCGCGCGGCTTCGATCATTTCAAGGCCGGTTTCATCGAGCAGCTCGCTCGTCCCCGGCCCGTAGAAGATCAGCACTGCCTCGCCCCCGCGAAGGGCCGCGCGGCGCAGCATTTCCTCAGGGCTGGCCGTGCCGCGCTTGCCCATGAAGCTGAAGTGGTAGCCCGAGGATGCGCCGTAGAAGGCGAGCGTGCCCCCTTGCGCCAGCAATTGGAACGAGCGGGGAAAGGCGGTCTCGCCCGCGTGGCTGACGACGTAATCGGCCAGCTTGCCGCCGTTGATGCGGCGATATTCCTCCACCAGCGGCGCGCCTGCGGCTTCCCATGCAAGCGCCTCGGCCCTGTCCTCCGGCACCGCGGTGAAGAGATCGGCAAAGCGCGCATCCTTGCGGTTGATCGCGCCCACCGCGCCCTGCACCTTGGTGATGAAGGCCGCGCGTTCCTGCGAGGAGACCAGCCCTGTCACCTGCAAGCCGGTGCGAACCGAAGACCGGAGCGCGTCCAGCCCCGTCCCCGTCGCCGCGCCCTCGACAAACAAGGTGCGGCCCGGGGCAATCTGCAAGGTGGTAAACAGGCAGCGCGCAATCGTGCCGAGGTTGAGCACATAGCTGCCCGCCTGTTCCAGCGTGAGGTCAGGCGGCACCTTGTGCATCTGCGGTGCCTGCACGGTGAGAAACTGGGCGTGGCTGCCGGTGGCGGTTTCGTAGCCCTGAATGGCGAAATCGGAATACATCGGATCATTGCCGACCTGCGGGGAGAGCAGGTCATTGGTTCCCGAATAGACCGTCACCAGATCGCCCACCTTGATGCGGCCCTGCGCCCGCGTTTCGGAGCCGAGCGCGACCACCAGCGCGATCCCACCCGATCCGGTGATCTGCACGTCTTCCTCGTGCGCGTCGAAGGGCGAAACGGGGATGCCGGTCAACGCCCAGATGTCGTTGAAGTTGACCTCGCTGG
>JBKBOH010000027.1:0-31405 GCA_046294975.1 Erythrobacter sp.
CGGGCCGTTCAACCGGCACGCCGAGCATGTCGGCAAGGTCCTGCGCCATCCAGTTATTGGCCGCCATCCCGCCGTCGATCCGAAGCGTCCGCCACGCCGCACCGTCGGCGGCGAAAGCGGTGGCAAGATCATGGGTCTGGTGCGCCATCGCCTCCAGCGCCGCACGCGCCAGATGGGCCTTGCCGCTGGAAAAGCTGAGCCCCGCGATCACCCCGCGCGCCTCGGCCTGCCAATGCGGCGCGCCAAGACCCGAAAGCGCCGGCACGATCACCACCCCGCCGCTATCGGGAATCGAGCGCGCAAGCGCCTCGGTCTCTTCGGCTACCTCGACGATCCCGAGCGAATCCCGCAGCCACTGCACCAGGCTCCCCGCGACGAACACCGAGCCTTCGATAGCATAGCTGCGCTGGCCATCGAGCTGGGTCAGCACCGTGCCAAGCAGGCGGTTCTGCGAACGCGGGATGGTACCCCCCTGACAGGTCAGCACGAAGGCCCCGGTGCCATAGGTCGCCTTGGTCTGCCCCGGCGCAAGGCACCCCTGCCCGATGGTCGCAGCCTGCTGGTCACCGGCCAGGCCAGTGATCGGGATCGCGCGCCCGAACAGCGCCGGATCGGTCACGGCGAGCGGCCCGGCCATATCGGTCACGCCGGGCAGCGCTGCCACAGGCACGCCGAAAAGATCGCACAGGCTCTCGTTGAACTGCCTGTCTTCCAGCCCCATCAGCAGCGTGCGGCTGGCGTTGGAGGCATCGGTGATATGCGCCGCGCCGCCGGTGAGCTTGAAGGTCAGCCAGCTTTCCACCGTGCCAAACGCCAGCGTGCCCTTTTCGGCCGCCGCTTTCACTTGCGGAATGTTGTCGAGCATCCAGCGCATCTTGGTGCCCGAAAAATAGGGATCGAGCAGCAGGCCGGTGCGCTGCTGCACCCCGACCTCGTGCCCGCCCGCGCGCAGGGCCGCGCACAGCGGTTCGGTGCGGCGATCCTGCCAGACGATCGCGCCCGTCAGCGGCTCGCCGGTATGGCGATCCCACGCCACCACGGTCTCGCGCTGGTTGGTGATGCCGATGCCGGCCACAGCCGCCGCCCCGCCCGCCTTGGGGATCACCTCAAGCGCGCAGGCCAGCGACTTGTCCCAGATCTCGCGCGGGTCATGCTCGACCCAGCCGGCCTGCGGATAGTGCTGGGTCAGCGGCGCCTGCGCGCTGGCGACCAGCACGCCGTCGCTCGCAAAGAGCATCGCACGGGTGGAGGTGGTGCCTTCGTCGAGCACCAGAATATAGTCTGCCATGATCCTCTCCAAGCTTTTTGTCGTCCTAATCGGTCGCGCAGCGACCGCAAGCCCGACCGGGAACCCGAAGCGATGCGACCGCCAGATCGCATGAGCGAGGATAGCCAAGCGCGCGCACCCGCGCGCCGGCGCTTGAGGCCCGGACAAAAGACTCCCATAAGCAAAGCCATGGTCACAATCCCCTCCCAGCCCTGGCCCACCGGCCTTGCGGAAGATGTCGAACCGCTGGTCAGGCGCGTGCTCGCGCCCAATCCTTCGCCTTACACCTTCACCGGTACCCAGACCTATGTGGTGGGCGAGGCGCGCGGGCCGGACTGCGCGGTGATCGATCCCGGCCCCAACGATGCGGCGCATATCGACGCGATCATCGCGGCTATCGCGGGGCGCAAGCTCGTCGCGATCATGTGCACCCATACCCACCGCGACCATTCGCCCGCCGCTGTGCCGCTGGCCGCCATCACCGGCGCGCCGATCGTGGGCTGCGCGCCGCTGGTGCTGGCGAGCGATTCGCCCCGTGCCGACGAGGCCTTCGATCCGACCTATGCGCCAACCCGCGTGCTCGAAGATGGCGAAGGGATGCGCGGCACCGGCTGGACGCTCACCGCCGTCGCCACGCCGGGCCACACCTCGAACCACCTGTGCTTCGCACTGGAGGAATCGGGCGCACTCTTCACCGGCGATCATGTGATGGGCTGGTCCACCAGCGTCGTCGTCCCGCCCGATGGCGACATGGGCGATTACATGGCGAGCCTCGAAAAGCTGCTGGCGCGCGATGATGTGCGCTATCACTCGGCCCACGGCGCGGCAATCGACAAGCCGAAGCAGCTGGTGCGCGGCATGATCGGCCACCGCCGCCAGCGCGAGGCGCAGATCCTGCGCCTGCTGGGCGAAGCGGCGCGGCCTGTCAGCGGCTTCATTCCCGAGATGTACAAAGGTCTGGACGAACGCCTGATCCCGGCCGCAGAAATGAGCGTGACCGCGCACTTGCTCGATCTGGAGAGGCGCGCATTGGTATCACAGCGCGGGGACATATGGCAGACGATCTGACCGAAACCCGCACGGTGGTTACCCCCGCCCCCTCCTCACCAACGCGCGACGGCGGCCGACTGGGTCGGCGCGGCGAGATGATCCTTGGACTGGCTGCGGCTGCGTTTTTGCTGGCGGCGATGTATTTCGGCTGGCGTGCCTATTTCCATCAGGCAGAAGGCGATCCGGTCGCCAGCGCGATGCAGGCGTTCGAAAAGCAGAATGACCTGATCGTGCTGACCTACCGGTTTCAGGTCGTCGCGGAATCGGTGATCAAGGGGCCGATGGGCATTTCGGCGCTCGAGCGCAGCCAATTGGTTATCATTCCGGCGATGGTTGAATACCGGATCGAATTTTCAGGCATCGCCCCGTCAGACATGACCTGGGACAAGCAGGTGCAGACTTTGACAGTATCCCTTCCCGATCTGCGAATATCGCGGCCCAACCTTGATGAAGCGCGGGCACGCGCCTTTACCGACGGGCTATGGGTGTCGCGCGGGGACGCCGAAGCGCTTGCCCGCAAGAATTCGCAGATCGCCGAGCGCCGGGCGCTCGAATACGCCAAGGACAAAGAGATTCTGGCCATCGCCCGCAACGCCGCGCGCGAAGCGGTCCGCCAGAACCTGGCAATCCCGCTTCAGGTGGCAGGCTTTGACCGCGCGCAGGTTGAGGTGCGTTTTGCCAACGGCCAGTGAAGACTGACGCTCTGCCCATTCACGGGCGCCTAAAGCGCTCGCAAACCGGGCCGGTAATGCCTATGGCCGGCACCAACGTAACATCGGGACCAGACCTATGAGCCTTCTCACCCGCAATCCCACCGGCGCCGACCTGCTGGCCGAGATCGATCGCCTGCGCCGCGAGCGCAACGCGGTGATCCTCGCGCATTACTACCAGACGAGCGACATCCAGGACATTGCCGACTTCGTGGGCGACAGCCTCGAGCTGAGCCGCAAGGCCGCGGCGACCGACGCGGATGTGATCGCCTTTTGCGGGGTCAAGTTCATGGCCGATACCGCCAAGATTCTCAGCCCCCAGAAAACCGTGATCCTGCCCGACATGGACGCCGGATGCAGCCTTGAGGATTCCTGCCCGCCGGAGAAATTCCGCGCCTTCCGCGAGGCCCACCCCGATCACATCGCGCTGACCTACATCAACTGTTCGACCGAGGTGAAGGCTCTCAGTGACATCATCGTCACTTCGTCGAGCGCCGAGACGATCCTCGCCCAGATCCCGCCCGAACAGAAGATCATCTTCGGCCCGGACCGGCACCTCGGCGGCTATCTGTCGCGGAAATTCAACCGCGAGATGCTGCTGTGGCCCGGCGTGTGCATCGTCCACGAGGCGTTTTCGGAAACCGAGCTGCTCAAGCTCAAGGAGCAATACCCGCAAGCGCCGATTGCCGCACACCCGGAATGCCCGCCGACCATCATTGACCACGCGGACTATGTCGGCTCGACCAGCGGCATCCTGAAGTTTGCCCAAGCATTCGAAGGCGACACCCTGATCGTGGCGACCGAGCCGCACATCATCCATCAGATGCAAAAGGCGCTGCCGAACAAGACCTTCATCGGCGCACCCGGCGCGGACGGCAACTGTTCGTGCAACATCTGCCCCTACATGGCGCTCAACACGATGGAGAAGCTGTATGTCGCGCTGCGCGACCTGAGTCCACAGATCGCAATCGAGGAAGGCATCCGCCTGAAGGCCAAGCGCAGCCTTGACCGGATGCTGGAAATGGCAAGCGGGACTGTGGGGCTGGGGGACTTGGGGAGGGTGCGGTTTAGTGGGGATTGAGGCTTAGCCGCCCTAACCCCCAGTTTTCGCTGGGGTGATGCAGGTCGTTAGGTCGCCCGCGCCCGGCTCACCGCCAGCGCTGCTCCCACCAGCAGCATGCCGAGAATATCCAGCCCCGACAAAACCTCGCCGAACGCCAGCCAGCCGTAGAGCGAAGCCACCACCGGCTGGGTCAGCAGGGCGAGGCCCACCACCAGCGGCGGGAAATATTTGAGCGCGAACACCATCAGCCCCTGCCCCACCAGCTGGCTGAGCACGAACAGGCCCACCACCGGCCCCCAGTCTTGCGGCCATACCGGCTCGCCCAGCGCCAGCGCGATTCCCAACAGCACCGGCGCGCCGAACAGGCTCACCCACACCAGCAGGCTCCACGAACCGAAGCTCCCGCGCGCGTTCTGGAGCGTGAGCAGATAGACCGCATAAAGCAGCCCCGCCGCGACACTGAACAGGTCGCCGATCAGCGTTTCGGCGGAAATTTCGAGGCTGCGCCCCATCAGGATCGCCGCGCCCGCCAGCGCGAACACAATCGCCAGCCACTCCAGCCGCCCCGGCAGAGTGCGTGCCACCAGAAAGCCCCAGAACAAGAGCACGATCGATCCCGCATTGCCGAACAGCGTCGCATTGCCGAGCCGCGTCATGCCGATGCCGATATGCCAGCTGGCGAGGTCGAGCGCGAAGGTCACCGCCCCCAGCGCCACCAGCGCCAGCGTGGTCGCAGGCATCCCCGTCAGCCGCTGGCCGTTCGCCTTTGCCAGCATGGCAAGGAAGGGCAGCGCCAGGAACAGCCGCCAGAACCCGGCGGCGACCGGACCGGTATCGGCCACCCGCACGAACCATGGCCCGATCGCCAGCGCGACATTGCCGCCCAGCAGCGCCACCAGCAGCAGCCACGCGGCCGGGCGCGCCGCTTGCCCGGCGGCCTCGCGCAGAAGTTTCTCTTGAGCGCGCCCCGCATTTTCCATGCTTGCGCCCTAGCCTTGCCGCCGCCAAGTGGATAGCCAATCGCAACGCACATCCAAGGATTACCCACATATGCACGACGCTTTGTTCCAGCCGCTCCAGATGGGCGCGCTCCATGCCAAGAACCGCATCTTCATGGCCCCGCTCACCCGTGGGCGGGCGGCCGAACCGATGTTCGTGCCCAACGAATTGATGGCGCGCTATTATCGCCAGCGCGCCGGTGCGGGGATGATCCTGACCGAGGCGACCGGCATCAGCCGCGAAGGATTGGGCTGGCCTTCGGCCCCCGGCATCTGGTCGGACGAGCAGACCGAAGCATGGAAGGCCACCACCAAGGCGGTGCACGAGGAAGGCGGCCTTATCGTGATGCAGCTGTGGCACATGGGCCGCATCGTCCACCCCTATTTCCTCGATGGCCAGCCGCCGTTCTCGGCCAGCGCAACACAGGCTCCGGGCGAGGCGCACACCCCGCAGGGCAAGGCCCCCTATGCCGTCGCGCGCGAAATGACCCACGAGGATATCAAGCGCACCATCGGCGATTACCGCCGCGCCGCCGAAAACGCCAAGAAGGCGGGCTTTGACGGGGTGCAGTTGCACGGCGCGAACGGCTATCTGGTTGACCAGTTCCTGCGCGACAAGACCAACCTCAGAACCGACGAATATGGCGGCAGCCCGGAAAACCGCACCCGCTTCATGCGCGAAGTGCTCGAAGCGCTGATCGACGTGTGGGGCGCAGACCGGGTCGGCATCCGCCTCTCGCCCAATGGCGATTCGCAAGGCACCGATGACAGCAACCCGCCCGCAACCTTCGGCGCGGCCGCCAAGGTGTGCGAGGAACTGGGCCTTGCCTTCGTCGAACTGCGCGAGCCGGGGCCGGAGGGCACCTTCGGCCGAACCGACGTGCCCAAGCAGAGCCCGCTGATCCGCCAGATCTACACCGGCAAGCTGATCCTCAATTCCGATTACACCGCGGAAGCTGCCGAAGCCGATGTGGTGAGCGGCAAGTGTGACGCGGTCAGCTTTGGCCGCCCCTATATCTCCAACCCCGATCTTGAAAAGCGCATCGCTGTGGGCGCGCACTGGAACCCCAACAAGGACGTGCCCAAGAGCTGGTATTTCCCGATTGCGCAAGGCTATGTCGACTACCCGACGCTGGCCGAGGAACAGGCCCAGGCAGCGCAGTAAAGGCAGTAAAGAAGGCCCCCCGGCAGTGTCTGCGGACGCTGCCGGTCACGCCACAAACGGCCGAACAGCCATCCGCGCGCCCGATTGCAAGGCATCCTCATCCAGCCCGCCCTGAACCGCGCGATAGCCGATCCCCCGGATGATGGCGGAAAATGCCGCGACAAGCGATTCCGGCGGCGGCATCCCGCCCAGCATCTGCTCCAGGGCCCAGGCCCCGCTGGGATCATCCATGGCGCGCACAAGCCCGCGCAAAGGCGCATAATTGCTACCATTATAGATCGCGCGTTCGATTTCGTCATAGGCGACGAGCACCGGCTGGCGACCGCCGACAATCGCCTTCAGCAACCGATCGACCATCGCTTCGGGGGTGAATTTGCGCGTAAGCAGCTGCCCGGGGTTGCCCCCCATCGCCTCGCGCTCATAGAGCTGGTGCAGCGCGGTTTGGAGCAGCGCGCTCTTGGTACCGAAGATCTGAATAACCTTGCCCAGCGTCACACCGGCCTGTTTCGCCACGGCGCGGAAGGTAACCCCGGCGTGGCCTTGCTCCGCCAGCAATCCCGCCGCGGCCTCGACGATTGCCCGGTCTGTCCTGCGGATCTGCAATGCAGGCCGATCATAGCTGCGCCGGGCCAGCGCACGATAGGCCAGACGCACGCTGTCGTCCCCGAGACGCTGCGCGCGCAGCCACAGGATCAGGCTGGCGACTGTTTCCTCGAGCAAGGCACGATCAAGCGGTGGATGCCACACCAGCAGATGGCGTGCGGCCTCTCCGGTGGCAAAGCAGGCCAGCGCATCGGCGTGCTCGCCGAGGCCCAGTTTGGCCGCGAAGCGGCTCCAAAAGCTGTCCAACGCAGCCTGCCATGCGGCATCGGGAGCATAGCGCCAAGCCATGGCAAGGTGTCGCTGTCCGATCGTCCATTCGGCAATCGCCGAGGCCAACAGCGAGGCCTGCACAGCCGCTGGAAGCGGTTGCCCGGCCAGGGGGTCAAGTTGCGCCAGCTGCGCCTCCATCCATGCCTGTGCGTCATCGAGGGCGGCGCGTGTGGCGGCCAGATACAAGCGTTCTAAACTGCCGAAATGATAGTGAATTGATGATGGTGCGGCAGCGGCTTTCTGAACGACAAGCCGAACCGAAACCGTATCGGCAGGCGCGGTGCACCAGATTTCGATCAAGGCGTTAACCAGCCGCAATTGCTTCGGATTAAGGTCACTTGTCCGGTCGCATTGCGATCTATTTGTGACATGGTCAGGATTGCCCAACAAGAAAAACCTCGCATTTTTCGGGTCCGGAGAACCCGTCGTGTCACTGTCACCCAGATTACTTACAATCGTTCTAATCCGGCGATGAATCGGGGCAATAGGGGTATCGTCAATGTCGCAAGTTACCAAGTCTTTCCGGGCCGCCATGCTGGGCAACGGTGCGCTTGGAGCGCTGCTTGTAGCCATGCCAGTCGCAGCGCAGGACAGCGTCTCTGCCGGGAGCGCCGCGGCTGACGATGAAGAGGCCGGCAATGTCATCGTGGTTACCGGCTCGATCCGCGGCTCGCTGGAAAATGCGACCGAGGCCAAGCGTGCCGCGCTCAATGTCACCGATGTTGCCACGGCTGACTCGGTCGGGCGTTTCCCGGACGAGAATATCGCCGCCGCGCTCGCCCGCCTGCCGGGGGTTGCGGTGCAGCTCGATCAGGGTCAGGCGCGCTACATCCAGGTGCGCGGCGCGCCCAACCGCTGGACTTCAGTCAGCATTGACGGCCTGCCGCAGACTGGCACCGACGAAGGCGGCGGCGAGCGGGCGTTCCGCTTCGACGCGGTGCCTGCGGTGCTGCTCCAGCAACTGGTGGTCAACAAATCGCTTACGCCCGACATCACCGCCGAAGCCATCACCGCGCTGGTCGATCTGCAAACCTTCTCGCCGCTGGACGATGGCAAGGACGGTTTCAGCGTGACCGGTGATGCCGGTTATGGCCTGATGAACCTCGGCGATGGGCCGCAGCGCCAGGGCTCGCTGCGCCTGTCGTGGAGCAATGACCGCATCGGCCTTGCAATCGGCGGTTCGCACTACCGGCGCGAGCAGGTGACCGACAATCGCGAGGCCAATTACGATGCCAACGGCATCCCGATCGATATCGATATCCGCAATTACGAACTCACCCGCGAAAACAACGGCGTGTTTGGCGCGTTCGAAGTGCGTGCCAGCGATGATCTGAAGCCGTTTGTCAACGGCATCTTCACCGAGTTCCGCGACCGCGAGGAACGCCACGCCTATGAAATCGAAATCGGCGAAGCGGCCGCGCGCGGCACCCGGGGCCTGTTAACCGGCAGCCTCGACAATGTCTCGATCACCACCAATTACAACGACGGGCGCTATCTCAACCAGAACACTATCGGATCGGCCGGGTTCGACTATGATACGCCCGAAGGGGGCATCAAGGGTATCGTCGGCTACACCCGCACCGAAAACACCACCGATCTGCCGCTGATCCAGTCTTCGATTCGCTCGATCAGTGTCGATTATGATCGCAGCGCCGATCCGCGCTTCCCCATCGTCCGGCTGTTCCGCACGATCAATACCGGCGGCGTGTTTTCGCGCGGGGCCGCGTTGACGGCCATGCCAATCACCGAACAGAGCCTGCCGCGCACCATCTTGATCCCGATTATCCAAGGGGGTGACGTCAAAGGCTTGGTCGGGGCGGCTCGATGCGTGGAAACATCTGGACGAGTTCAAGATCAGTGCCGGGATCTATGGCACCTCGCGCAAAATCTCCGGCAACAACATCGGGATCGGCGGGGTGGTGCCGCTGGCGGCGACCGGGTTCAACCCCAATGATTTCGCCACCGACCGGCCGTGGGCAACCCGGTTCCCGCTTGGCGTGGAGATCAACTATTTCGATACGCGGGCGATGAACCGTTCGCTGCAGGAGGCGCTGGGCCGCGCCGGGATCAATCCCGACAACTTTGTCCTGCGCACCTCGTTCTACGATCAGGAAGAACGCATCTATGCCGGCTATGCCATGGCGCAGTGGGATGCCGGATCATTGCAACTGGTCGCCGGCGTGCGCGCCGAGCAATACGAGATCGACAATGCCGGGACAGTGCTGATCGGCGCTGCGCCCAGACCGTTGGCCGTGTCGCAGGACTTCTTCGACCTCTTCCCGAGCGTGAATATCCGCTACCAGGCGAGCGACAATGTCGTGCTGCGCCTTGGCGGGCAGCGCGGGGTTTCCCGCCCGGCCTATGCCGCGATCCGCGTCGGGGCCTCGATCAGTGACACCGCCGCCTCCATCAATGGCGGCAATCCCTTCCTTACCCCGGAATACACCTGGGGGCTTGATGCAGCGATCGAGTATTATTTTGCC
The DNA here is from genome assembly GCA_046294975.1 of Erythrobacter sp. Classification (GTDB taxonomy): domain Bacteria; phylum Pseudomonadota; class Alphaproteobacteria; order Sphingomonadales; family Sphingomonadaceae; genus Erythrobacter. Next base: position 9,610 of record JBKBOH010000027.1, read on the forward strand.
AGCAACGGCATCGCCTCGATCAGCGCCTTCCACCGCTGGGTCGAAGATGTGCTCTACCAGAGCCAGCAGCGGGTCGGTTCCGATCTTTACGACAGCGGCGGGATCGACCGCTCGGATTACCTGCTGGGATCAACCTTCAACGGTGAGACCGGCAATCTCTACGGGGTGGAGTTCAACATCGAAACCCAGTTCGATTTCCTGCCCGGCGCGCTGGCCGGCCTCGGGGTGCAGGGCAACGTGACCCTGCTGGGCGGCGACTTCGAGGCGCGCGATACGGCGGGACGGCTGCAGAAGCTCGCCTTCCAGGGTCTTTCGGACACGGTGATGAACGCCTCGGTGTTCTACGAATATGCCGGGCTGAGCCTGCGGGTGGCCTACCAGAAGCGCACCGATTTTCTCGATACCATCGGCGGGCTGGGCGCGGGCGAGTTCCGGCGGGGATTTGAAAACCTCGACGTGACCGCCCGCTATGCGCTGACGCCGAATATTACCCTGTTCGCGGATCTCGCCAACCTCACCAACGAGACCTATGTGGCCTATGAGGACACCCCGGCGACCCCCTCCGAGGTCGAACGAATTGGCGAGCGCTATATGTTCGGCCTACGCTTCAACTTCTGACCGGCCCAAGGATAACATCATGCGCCACCACGTCACCGCTCTTGTCGCCGCGATTGTGCTTGGGTTCGCTCCGGCGGCAGGCTCTGCGCGCAACATCATCATTACCAACGACGATGGCCTGACCAGCAATGTCCTCGCGCTGTACGAGGCGCTTAAGGCAGCGGGGCACGATGTCGTGGTGTCCGTGCCCTGCACCGACCAAAGCGGGAAGGGCACGGGGCTCAGCATCGCCGGCCCGCTCGCGCCGCTTGGGCAGGCCTGCCGCAATGATGCGGCCAAACCGGGCGATCCGGGTGCCGGGCCGATGACCCGCGAGGGCCTGCCGGCGGGCGATTTCCACTATGTTGACGGCACCCCGGTCATGGCGCTGCTGCACGGGCTGGATGTGATCGCCAAGGCGCGTTGGGGCGAGGCGCCCGATCTGGTGCTGTCGGGCCCGAACGAGGGGCAGAATGTCGGCGCGATCATTCTTGCCTCGGGCACGGTCAGCGCGGCCCAATATGCCGCTGTCATGGGGATCCCCGCGATCGCGCTGAGTGGCGGGGCGAACAGCGAGGCGGCAAGCCTCGACAATCCCGTATCGGCCGCAATCGCGCAGCGCTCGCTCGAGTTGATTGCCCATCTCGATGCGCGCGCAGGCAAGGGGCCGTTGCTGCCACCCGGCCTCGCGCTCAATGTCAACTTCCCCGATCAGCCCGCCGGTGCGCTCTGGCAGCTGAGCGAGATCGGCAGCTACAACGCCTACAAGGTCGGCTTCACCACCGACATGGCCGCCAACGCCTCGCCGGTAATGCAGATGATGGCCAAGTCGCGCGGCATGGAGATCCCCGCGCTGCCGGGGGTGAGCTTCGACTTCAACACCGCCGCACCCACGAGCGAGCAGATGGATGATGAGAGCATCGTCTATCGCAAGGCGATCGCCGTCAGTCCGATGCTGGCAGGCTATGCCTATCCCGCGAGCAACAGCCTGCTGACCACAGCGCAACTCGCCGCCCTGCTTCCGGCACAGGGACAATAGCCCGGCGCAGCGGATGCAAGCAGCGCCCCACGCGGCCTATTGCACCGCTTCGGCCGTCGGTGCGACTGGCGGAGCGACATCGCCCGGTGCCCCTGACGGGGCTGTGCCTTCGCTGCCCTCGACCCCTTCGAACGGGGTGACCAGCGGCTGTTCGGCATCGAGATCGGCCGGGATGTCGCCCTGCGCTTGACGCGGGGCGAGCGGGGCCTGCGAATTGAGCTGTTCGAGCGGGATCATTGCGTCCGAAATCGTGCCGCCTTGCACCTCGCCAGCCGCCGTGCCGCCGCGTTCGCCGGGCACGCCTGCTTCCTCGGTGCAACCAGCGAGCAACAGCATCAGGGCAGCAAGACAGGCAGCGCGGTTCATCGGCACGCTCTTTTCGCCGCCGCGTCGAGCGCGTCAAGGAAATCCTCGCAGGTGGCGAACAGCGCCGCGTCCCATTCCTCTGCCGAGATCTTTACGCCGAGCTTTGCCAAGCTGGTGACGCCGTATTCGGAAATGCCGCAAGGCACGATCCCGCCGAAATGGGCAAGGTCGGGATCGAGGTTGACCGAAAAGCCGTGCATCGTCACCCAGCGCCGCACGCGCACGCCGATCGCGCCGATCTTGGCCTCGCTGCCGTCGATGTCGCGGGTCCAGATGCCCACACGCCCTTCGGCCCGCCAGCTTTCGACCCCGAACCGCGCCAGCGTGGCGATCACCCAGCCCTCGATGCCATGGACGAAGCAGCGCACATCCTTGCCGCGCCGGCCCAGATCGAGCACCAGATAGCCGACCCGCTGGCCCGGCCCGTGATAGGTATAGCGCCCGCCGCGCCCGGCCTCGACCACCTCGAAGCGCGGATCGACCAGTTCAGCAGGGTCCGCGCTCGTGCCGGCGGTATAGACCGGAGGGTGTTCGAGCAGCCAGATCAGTTCCGCCGCCTCGCCTGCCGCCACCGCCTGATTGCGCGCCTCCATCACCGCCAGCGCCTCGGCGTAGGGCACCAGCGCGCTCGCGCGTCGCCATTCGGGGGCCGATGGCATCAGGGTCTCGGGCGCAGTGCTTGCCATGCCGCCTCGGTGGGGGCATTGAGCGCGCATATCAAGAGGCGATTGCACTTCGCATCGCTGCGCGCAGGATCGGACGGACATGGCACACGCAAAGCTCGACATGGGGAAAGCCTGGACCCAGGCAACGGCGATGATGGGGGCCAACAAGGACACGATCTCGGCGCTGGCCGGGCTGTTTTTCTTCCTGCCCTCGTTCGGGGCAGGGCTGTTCCTGCCCGAAACGTCCGCGACAATCCCGGCTGGCGGCCCGCGCCAGAGCAGCGATCCGCAGGTGGCGATGCAGCAGGCGCTGGATCAGCTCAGCGCGCTTTATGCCGATGCCTGGCCGGTGCTGCTGGCGGTGAGCATCGCCGGCTTTATCGGTTCGATGAGCCTGCTCGCGCTATTGTCTGATCGCGGCCATCCGACCGTGGGCGAGGCGCTGGGCCAGGGCATCCGGAGCATCCCGAGCTATATCGCCGCGCAGTTCCTGAGCGCGCTGGCGGCGGGGGTGGCGCTCGGCGTGCCGTTCGGCGTGGTGGCCGCCTTCGCCCCGCCTTCCGTGGTGGCGGTGGTGGCCTTGCTGCTGATCGCCGCAATCGCCTATGCCGCGATCAAGTTCTCGCTGATCGCGCCGGTGATCGCTATCGATGGAGAACGCAACCCGATTGCCGCCATCGCCCGCTCGTGGCGGCTGACCAGGGGCAACAGCTTGCGAATCTTCGCTTTCCTCGTGCTGCTGTTCGTGGTGATCGTGATTATCGGCGCGCTGGTGCAGGGCATCTTGTCGCTGATCCTTGCCGCAGTGGGCGGTGAGGTGGCGCGCATCGGCATCGCCGCGGTGAGCGCGCTGGTCAATGCGCTGATCACGGTGATCTTCCTCGTCGTGCTGGCCGCCATCCATCGCCAGCTTGCTGGAGCCACGCCGGGGCGTCTCGCCGAAACCTTCGAATAGGCTGCGCGCGAGAGCCCATGGCCGAGACCGAGCCGTCCCTGAACTGCGCCGCAAAGACCCGCGCGACCGGCGCGATCCCGCCCGCGCGCATGGCCTTGCTGTTCATGGTGATGCTGGTGACGGCGGCGGGCAACACCGCGATGCAATCGGTGATGCCCTCGATCGGCACCGCCCTGGCGGTCGACGATGTGTGGATCAGCCTCGCCTATAGTTGGTCGGCGCTGCTGTGGGTGGTGTGCGCGCCGCTGTGGGCAAGGCGGTCTGACAAGCGCGGGCGCAAGGCAATGATGGCGGTGGGGCTGGCGGGATTCATCACCTCCTTCGCGCTGTGCGGCGCGGTGCTGTGGGCCGGGCTGACAGGGTGGATGACCGCCTTCTGGACGCTGATCGCCTTTGCTGCCGCGCGCAGCCTTTATGGCGGGTTCGGCAGCGCCGCGCCCCCGGCGGTGCAGGCCTATGTCGCCTCGCGCACGCCGCGCGCCGCGCGCACCCAGGCGCTCTCGCTGATCGCGTCGAGCTTCGGGCTTGGCACGGTGATCGGCCCGGCGTTGGCGCCGTTGATGGTGCTGCCCTTCCTGGGGATCGGGCTGACGGGGCCGTTCCTGTGCTTTGCCGCGTTCGGCGTGATCGCGCTGGTGCTGCTGCGCCTGCGCCTGCCCGATGACGAGCCGCAATTCGCCGCGCGCGGGCAGGCGGTGGCCTATTCAAGCGGATCGGGCGCGCCGCTCGACCCGCAGGAGACGGGCGAAAGCGAAGAGGCGGCCGAACCGCCGCGCCTCAACTGGCACGATCCGCGCCTGCGGCCATGGGTCTTCGCGGGGTTCTTCGGTGGTCATGCACAGGCAATGGTGCTGGGCATTTCGGGCTTTCTCGTGCTCGACCGGCTGGGCCTGCGCGACACCCCCGCCGAGGGCGCGGGGCCGGTGGGCCTGGTTTTGATGAGCGGGGCAATCGCGACGCTGCTGGCGCAGTGGGGGCTGATCCCGCGCTTCGATCTCGGCCCGCGCGCGGCGACATTGTGGGGCATCATCACCGCCGCGCTGGGCACGGTGGTGCTGGCGGTGGCGGGCGATTTGCACCTGATCGCGCTGGGCTATGCCATTGCCTCGCTGGGCTTCGGGCTGTTTCGCCCGGGAACCACGGCGGGCACCTCGCTGGCGGTCACGCGGGCCGAGCAGGGTCAGGCCAGCGGCATCGTCGCCTCGCTGGCGGGCGCCAGCTATATCTACGCGCCGGCGCTCGGCGTGTGGCTTTACGGCCATTCCGACTGGCTGGGCTTCGGGTTGATCGTCGCGCTGTGCGCCATCGTGCTGGTGCACGGGTGGTTCAGGTTGCAAGCGGATCGGGAACTGACACGGGCTTGATTGCGGGGGCGCCTGCGTACCTCCGTCCTCGGTGCTGTTTCAAGCCCTGCCACCTTGAGCACCTGCGGCTCGCGGTCGCTGACGCGGCCGATTTCAGCGCCACAGGCTAGAGAATTTCGATAACTTTATCCTGCGGCCGGCACAGGCGCACGCCCTTCTCGGTCTCGACCAGCGGGCGTTCGATCAGCCTGGGGTCGGCGACCATGGCGGCGAGCACCGTGGCATCGTCGGCGTCGGTAAGGCCGCGTTCTGCGGCATCGGTGCCGCGCAGGCGCAGGCCTTGCTGGGGCGTGAGCCCGGCATCGCGGTAGAGCTGCGCGAGCTTGTCCGCATCCGGCGGGGTCTTGAGATATTCGATCACCGTCAGTTCGAGACCGCTCAGGCTTTGGAGAATCGCCAGCGTTTTCCTTGACGTGCCGCAAGCCGGGTTGTGCCAGATCGTCGCCTTCATCGCTCGCGCTCCTGCTGTTGCCGCTCCGATTGGCCCGAATAGGGGATATGCGCGGCCGTGGCTACGGCTTGATGATTATCAATTTCAACAAATGTAGGACTTGCTTTTGCGAATAAGTTGCAATAGCTGGCCAGCAGGCTTTTGAAAGGTTCCCCATGATTCTTCCCTTCGCCCGCACCGCCCTGCTGATCACCACCGCGGCGATTGCCTTGCCCGCACTAGCCGAAACACCCACTGAAGCCGCAGCCGCAGCCGCTGGCGCTGCCGACGCAGCTGATGCGGCGGGCGCAGAAGCGCCGAACATCGTCGTCACCGGCAAAGTGCTCTATTCCAATCAGATCAACGCCACCAAAACGCCCACCCCAACCATCGACGTGCCGCAATCGCTGAGCATCATCACCGACGACCAGATCATCCGGCAGGGCTTCGATTCGGTCGCCGACATCGTGCTCTACACCCCGGGCGTCACCAATTCGCAGGGCGAAGGCCACCGCGATGCCGTCGTGTTCCGCGGCGTGCGCTCGACCGCCGACTTCTTCGTCGACGGGGTGCGCGACGACGTGGAATATTACCGCGGGCTCTACAATCTCGAACAGGTCGAAATCCTGCGCGGCCCCAACGCGCTGCTGTTCGGGCGCGGCGGCACCGGCGGCGTGCTCAACCGTGTGACCAAGAAGGGCATCGTCGGCGAGACCTTCGCCGGTTTGCGCGCGTCTGCCGGCAGCATCGGCGCCTATGACATCTGGGGCGATCTCAACGTCACGCTCGGCAGCAGCGCCGCGCTGCGATTGAACGCCGCCTACGAGCACCTCGACAATCACCGCGACCTGTTCGATGGCGAGCAGATCAGCATCAACCCGACGCTGCGGGTGGAACTGGGCAGCCGCACCACCATCGATCTGTCCTACGAATATCTCGATCACAAGCGCTTCATCGATCGCGGCATCCCGACCGACGACAACGGCGATCCGGCGCGCGCCCTGCAGCGCATCACCTTCGCCGATCCCGACAACAACTACGCCACCTTCGAGGGGCACGTGCTGCGCGGCACCTTGCAGCACAGCTTCTCCGACAGCTTCAAGGCCAACCTCACCGCCGCCTATGGCGATTATGCCAAGACCTACGCCAACTACTTCCCGGTCGGCTACAATCCGACGACCAACGTGGTGGCGATCGACGGCTACATCGACAACAACCAGCGCAGGAACCTGATCCTGTCGGGTAATCTCGTCAGCGCGTTCGCTACCGGCGGGATCGGCCACACGCTGATCGTCGGGGGTGAGTTCATCGACACCAGCAACGACAACAACCGCTTCAACGCGGTGTTCGACACGGCTGTCGCCGATGGCCGGCGTGCCGATGTCGAATTCTTCAGCGCGGTCCGCCCCTTTGCGATGCGCGGCGGGGTGGGCACGCTGGCCGATGGGCGCACCACCCGTTTTGCCTTCACCGCGCTCAACGACGATACCGAGGCTGATCTTACCGTCCTTTCGGCCTACATCCAGGACGAGGTGAAAATCGCCGAGTGGCTGCGCGTGGTGCTCGGCGCGCGGTTCGACAGCTTCGAGATCACCGTGCTCGATAAGCGCACCGGCGTGGTTCGCACCCGCAAGGACGAGGAAATCACCCCGCGCCTCGGCCTGATCGTCAAGCCGCACGACAACCTGTCGCTCTACACCAGCTATTCACAGACCTTCCTGCCGCGATCGGGCGATCAGTTTGCCGACATCAATCCGCCCGCCGACGCGCTCGATCCCGATACCTTTTCCAACCGCGAAGCGGGGGTGAAGTGGGACATCAACCCCGGCCTCGCGCTCACGGCTGCGGTGTTCCAGATCGAACAATCCTCTCCGCAAGTCGCCGATAACAACCCCGACACGCTCGACGTGATCGATTCCAAGATCCGCGGCATCGAGGCGCAGCTTCAGGGGCAGATCACCGACTGGTGGTTCGTCTCGGCGGGCTATTCCTACCTCGATGGCGAGCAGCAGAGCCGCACCGGCCCCACGGGCCGCCGCTTGCGCGAATTGCCCAAGCACACGTTCGCTATCTGGAACAACCTCCAGGCGACCGAAAGGCTCGGCTTCGGGCTTGGCCTGACCGCGCAGGACGATAGCTTTGCCGACAACGCCAACACCGCGCGCCTGCCCGCCTATGCGCGGGTCGACATGGCGGTGTATTACGTGCTCAACGACAAGCTGCGCTTCCAGATCAATGTCGAGAACCTCTTCGACACGCTTTACTTTCCCAACGCCCACTCGGCGGATGAATTGACCGTGGCCCCGCCGCTCAATGCCCGCTTCACGATCACGGGACGGTTCTAGCGCCTATTCGGCCCCAGGAATGCGGAGCGCCGGCACCGCCTGCGCCGCGTCCTGGGGGCTGATGCCGGGGGCGGGCGCGGCGCTGATGCTCTCGCGCCGCTGGGCCACACGCCCGGCCTGTTCCACCGCGCGGATCAGGCGCGGATAGACCCCGCAGCGGCAGATATTGGGGATTGCCGCCTCGATCTCCGCGCGGGTCGGCGCCGGGTTGCGCTGGATCAGCGCAGCGGCAGCGATGACGATGCCCGGGGTGCAATAGCCGCACTGGATCGCGGCTTGCGCCACCATCGCCTGCTGCACGGGGTGCGAGCGATCGCGGCTCAGGCCTTCGATGGTGGTGATGATCCGCCCTTCGGCCTCGGCCAGCGTGATCGCGCAGGACCTCAGCGCCACCCCGTCGACCAGCACCATGCACGCGCCGCCGCATTCGCCGCCGCCCACCCCCCCGCACGCCTTGGTGCCGGTGAGATTCATCGCCTCGCGCAACGCGTAGAGCAGCGGCATGCGCGGATCGAGATCGAACTCGACCGGCTGCTCGTTGACGGTCATGCGCGACATGGCGGGTTCCCGGCGACCTAGCTGCGCCAGCTGTCGTCGATCTTGTCGATGCGGCGCTTCCACGCCTCGAAGTCGAACAGGCCGGCCCCACCCTGCCCGCTCATCACCGCAAGATCGCGCTGGTGCACGTCGATCACCTCCTGCGAAACCAGGATCGGATCGCCCATACCAAGCGTCGCCACCTGGATCTCGCAGGCGCGCTGCAAGGCCCACATCTTGACGAACATCCCCTGGATGGTGCGATCCATCACAACCGGCCCGTGGTTGCGCAGCATCAGGATCGAGTGGTTGCCAAGGTTACGCACCAGCCGCTCGCCTTCCTCGGGACGCACGGTCACGCCCTCGAAGTCGTGATAACCGATCTGGCCAGCAAAATTGCAGGCATAGAAATTGGTCGGCAGCAGGCCGTCCTTGTGGCTCGCCACCGCCATGGTCGCGGTGGTGTGGACGTGGCAGATGGCATCGGCGCGGGCGCCCAGATGCTTGTGGAAATAGGCGTGCTGGGTGAAGCCCGCCTTGTTCACGGTGTAGGGCGAACCGCCGACATTGTTGCCCTCGACATCGATCTTGACGAGGTTGCTGGCGGTGACTTCGGAATAGAGCAGACCGAAGGGGTTGATGAGGAAGGTGTTTTCCTCGCCGGGCACCTTGAGCGAGATGTGATTGTAGATCGATTCCGACCAGCCCAGATGATCGAAGATGCGATAGCACGCCGCAAGGTCGAGCCGCGCCTGCCACTCTTCCTTGCTGCATGAGCCTTCTAAACTGTTTGGCGTGGGTTTCAGCTGGGTTGCCATGGGCCATTCCTCTCCATCTCTGCCTCGGAATGGCTATCGCACGCGCGGGGAATGCTTTGCAAGTCGCGCGCGGCCCGGCTACGCCCGCTCCACCGATGAACGCGCCCGAGCAAAGCCTTCCCAAACTGGTCAGCGGCTCGATCCCCGGACACCTCGTCAGCCAGACCCTGCCGGCGGTGATCGGGGTGGCGGCGATCATGTCGATCGGGATCGTCGATGCCTATTTCATCGGCCAGCTCGGCAGCGCCCCGCTGGCGGCGATCAGCTTCATCTTCCCCGTCGCCGTGGCCAGCACCTCGCTGGGTGTCGGGGTGATGGTGGGGATCAATTCGGTGGTTGCCCGCGCACTGGGAGAAGGCGATCCGCAACGGGCCGCGCGGCGGGCCAATTTCGGGATCGTGTTCGCTACCCTGGTTGGCGTGGTGATGGGCCTCTCGCTCTGGCTGGCGATCGATCCGGTGTTCAGCGCCATGAATGCCCCACCCGCGCTGATGCCGCTGATCCGCGCCTACATGACACCCTATGCCTGCGGCTTCCCGCTCAGCCTCGCGATCATGGGCTTCAACGGCGTGCTGCGCGGACAGGGCGAGGCCAAGCGCACCAGCACCGTCAGCATCACCTATGCCGCCGCCAACTGGGTGCTCAATCCGCTGCTGATCGTGGGCGCACCAGGCGTTCTTGGCGGCTTTGAGGGCTTGGGCATTGCGGGCTCTGCCTATGCCACGGTGATCGGCTGGGGGATTGGTGTGCTGACCGCGCTGGTGCTGCTGCGCGGCACGGCACTGCCGCTGAACCTGCGACTGCTCAAGGACTGCAATCTTGCCGAACAGGCGCGCGCGATCATCCGCGTCGGCCTGCCCGCGGCCTTCTCCAACGCGATCAATCCGCTCGGCCTGTCGATCCTGACCGCGCTGGTCGCGCGCGAGGGCGAGGCTGCGGTGGCAGGCTTTGGCGCGGCGGGACGGTTGCAGAGCTTCGTGATCGTGCCCTTGCTCGGCCTGTCGGGGGCGATCGGGGCGATTGTCGGGCAGAACTGGGGCGCGGGCCGATACGACCGCGCGCGCGCGGCGGCGCTCTATGCGGCGGGCTTCTGCGTGGTGTGGGGCCTCGGCGTGGCGCTGGCGATGTTCGCCGCCGGAGAACGCTTCGCACAGGTGTTCACCGATGATCCCGCCGTGGTCGCGCAATTCGCGCTCTATCTCAAGATCGCCGCCTGGGGCTATGCTGGCTTCGGCCTGCTGATCGTCGGCAACGGCATCATGAACGCGGTCGACAAGGCGAGCCTTGCCCTGATGCAATCGGTGGCGCGGGTGTTCCTGGTGATGCTGCCGGTGGCACTGCTGCTCCAGCCGGGCCTGGGCTCGGCCGCGATCTTCACCGCCGAACTGGCCGCCAACCTGTTCGGCGCGGTGTCGGCGGTGCTGCTGGTGCGCCATATTTTCGTCAAGCCGCAACCGGCGTGGACCCGGCGCTAGGCGTTCATTAACCAAACTGCCGCATAGAATGTCCCGCAAGAGCAAGGGGCGTGCAACCGGATGGACGATCTGCTGGCGGAATTCATCGCCGAGACCCGCGAAATGCTGGAGGCTACGGGCGGCGAAATCGTCGCCTGGGAGGCCGACCCGGGCGACCGTGCGCGCCTTGATGCGATTTTCCGCTTCGTCCACACGGTAAAGGGCAATTGCGGGTTCTTCGACTTCCCGCGCCTCGCGGCCCTGTCCCACGCCGCCGAGGACGCGCTGTCCGATTGCCGCGCCGGGCGCCGCGAGCCTGACCGTGCGCTGGTTTCTGCCGTGCTTGCGATCATCGATCGGATCGCGGCGATGGTCGATGCGATCGAAGCGGGCGAGGAATTTCCCGAAGGGGGCGACGAGGCGCTGATCGCGGCGCTCGACGATGGGCCCGATCCGGCCTGCCAGGGTGCAGGAACGCTGCGCCACGCGCCTGCCAGCGCACTGATCGAACGCGGCGAGGATGCCGCTGGGTCGACCACCCGCCGCACCGACAACCTTGCCGCCCAGCGCACCATCCGCCTGCCGGTCGAACTGCTCGATCGGGTGATGAGCGGCGTTTCCGACATGGTGCTGGCGCGCAATGATCTGGCCCACCGGCTGCGGCAGGCGGGCAACCAGCCGACCATCGACGGCCCGTTTGAACGGCTCACCGCGATTCTCTCCGACGTGCGCGATGCGATCACGCGGATGCGGATGCAACGAATCGAGACGTTGTTCAGCGCGCTGCCGCGGCTGGTGCGCGATCTTTCCGCCGAGCTTGGCAAGCAGGTGATGATCGATCTCGACGGCGGCGATGTCGAGCTTGACCGCGAGATGATCGAGACCATCCGCGATCCGCTTACCCACCTGATCCGCAATGCCATCGACCACGGCATCGAGGCGCCTACCGCGCGCCTGGCTGCAGGCAAGCGCGAGATCGGGACTCTGACGCTTGCCGCGCGCCAATCGGGCAATACCATCGCCATCGTGATCTGCGACGACGGGCGCGGGCTCGACGAGGAACGCATCGCCGCCAAGGCCATCGCCACCGGCCTCATCACTCCGGCCGAACGCGCAGGCATGGGGCGCGACAAGCTCGTCAATCTGATCTTCGAGCCGGGCTTTTCCACCGCCGAGACTGTCAGCAGCGTCTCCGGGCGCGGGGTCGGGCTGGATGTGGTGCGCCAGAACCTCGAAAGGGTCGGGGGCAGCATCAAGGTGGCGAGCGTGCCGGGGGAAGGCACCCAGTTCACCCTCCAGATCCCGCTCACGCTCAGCATCATCGCGGGCCTCACGGTCGAGGTCGCCGCCCAGCGCTTCGCCATTCCGCAAGGCTATGTCGAGGAAATCGTCGAGGCCACGCCCGACACGCTCGAACTCACCCGCATGGGCGAAACCGCGCTGGTCACCTTCCGCGGCAACCGCATCCCCTGCCTGATGCTGGCCGAAGTGCTCGGGATCGAGAGCGGCGATGCGCGCAGCGAACTCACGCTGGTGCTGCTGCGGCTGGCGAGCGGCGATCTGTTCGCGCTGGTGGTGGAGCGCATCCACAGCCACGGCGATCTGGTGGTCAAGCCGCTTGCGCCGGGGGTGATGAAGTGCGGGCTTTATGCCGGATCGACCTTGCTCGACGATGGCCAGCCGGTGCTGCTGCTCGATGTCACCAACATCGCCGCGCTGCACGATCTGGTGTCCGATGGCCGCGCCCGCGCGCTCAGGCCGCTCGACGAGGAGACCACCGGGCCGATCGCGCAAGCGCCACGCGCGATGCTGTTCACCGACTGTACCGGCCGGCGCATGGCGGTGCGGCTGGAACTGGTGCAGCGCATCGAGACCGCCTCGGTTGCCGCGATCGACCGTTCTGCCGCGCGCGCGCGGGCGGTGATCGACGGGCATATCCTGCCGCTGGTTGGCCTGCCCGACACCCCGCTCGCCGCCGAAAAGCTGCGGCTGCTGCGGCTTGGCGACGGGGCCTGCGAGCTGCTCCATGCGGTAAGTGCGGTCGAGGATGCGGTCGAGCTGACCGGCGCGCTGGTGCCCGTCCCCGAAGACCCGCTGATCGAAGCAATGACGCTGGTCGATGGCCAGCCGGTGGCGCTGATCGACGCGCACGCACTCTTCTCCCGTTACGGCGAGGCCCCGCTGCCGGCGCACCGCCCGCGCTGCGCCCTGCCCGACAGCGACTGGGCGCGCACCATTCTTGCTCCGCTGGTGACGGCGGCCGGTTACGAGATTGTCGCCGGTCGCACCACCGACAGTGACGTGGTCACGATCCTCTCGGAGGACGTGTTCGAAGCCGCCGAGGCGCTTGGCTGCGTGCCTGCCGGCCCGGTGATCCGCCTGCGCGATCATCCCGAGGATTGCAGCGGAGGTGCCACCATCTACCGCTACGATCGCCAAGGCCTGCTGGCAGCGCTCGCCGCCGCCCGTCAAACGCGGTTTGTACGAGGGCAGCCATGAACGAATTGCTCGTCATCATCCAGATTGCCGGGCGCCGCTGCGCGCTCTCGGCGCATGACGTGAAATCGGTGATCGAACTCGGCACCATCACCCCGGTGCCGCGCGCGCCCGAATTCATCACCGGCATCACCGCGCTGCGGAGCCAGACACTGACCGTGATCGACTGCCGCCGCGCGCTTGGATTTGGCGCGGGCGATGCGCCCACCGATAATCGCGCTGCCGTGGTCGCCAGTGGGGGCCATTCCTATGCCTTGATGGTCGATACGATCGAGGACATCACCACCGCCATCGGCCTGCCCGGACAGGTGCCCGGCGGGTTCGGCCGCGAATGGTCGCGGGTGGCGCGCGGCATGATCGAAACCATGACCGGCCCCGCCCTGCTGATCGATCTGGCCGCGCTGATCGCCGGCGCCGATGCCCTCCGCAGCGAAATCGAGGTTACGGCTTAATCCAATGCTTACCAGATCATTCTAGCCATGCGGTGGGTCCAATCCAGGAAATGCCATGAAAACGTGCCTTATCGTTGATGATTCGCGGGTGATCCGCAAGGTTTCGCGGCATATCCTCGAGACGCTCGGCTTTGCCGTGGACGAGGCCGAAAACGGCCGGGAGGCGCTCGATGCCTGCATGGCAGCGATGCCCGATGTGGTGCTGCTCGACTGGAACATGCCGGTGATGACGGGGATCGAATTCCTGACCCAGCTGCGCCAGCGCCCCGGCGGCGACAGGCCCAAGGTGGTGTTCTGCACCACCGAGAACGACGTGGCCCATATCCGCGAGGCGATCGAGGCCGGCGCGGACGAATATGTGATGAAGCCGTTCGATCACGAAACGCTCCAGATCAAGCTGCAACTCGTCGGCTTCGCGTGAGCCTCGCCCCGCATCCTTCCTCCGCGGTTCCCGGACGCACCGCCAAGGATCCCATCCGGGTGATGATCGTCGATGATTCGCTCACCGTTCGCACGGTGTTCAAGCGCATGGTCGAAAGCGATCCCGCGCTGAGGGTTGTCGGCACCGCCAGCAGCGCCGAACGCGCCATCGCCCAGCTGATCGCCGAACCGGCCGACGTGGTGCTGCTCGATCTCGAAATGCCGGGCATGGGCGGGCTTGATGCCCTGCCCGCGATCCTCGCGACGCCGGCCCGCCCGCAGGTGCTGGTGGTGTCTTCGCTGACGGTGGATGGCGCCGAACACACGCTTGCCGCGCTCCAGATGGGGGCTGCCGACACGCTGCTGAAACCGCTTCCGGGCGGCTTCACCGAAGATTACCGCGCCCAGCTGCTCGGCAAGATCCGCGCCCTCGGCAGCCGCAGCAGCGGCGAGGCCGCGAGCCGTGCCGCGCCGTCGCAGGCATGCTCTTTCGTGCGGCCCGGTGCCAGCCTTGACGCGCGCCGCACCGAGGTGGTGGCCATCGGCGCCTCGACCGGGGGGATCCACGCGCTCGGGTTGATGCTCAGAGCGATGGACCACAGCTGCGACCTGCCGATCCTCATCACCCAGCACCTGCCCCCCTCGTTCATTCCGGTGTTCGCACGACAGGTGGAGATTGCCTGCGACCGACCCGCCGATATCGCCGCTGACGGCATGGAAATCCGTCCTGGGCGGGTGATGATCGCGCCGGGCGATGGCCACCTGCTGGTGCGCCGCAGCGGCCAGCGGCTGCTCGCGCGGATCTGCGGCGAGCCGGCCCCAAGCGGCTGCATCCCCTCGGTCGATCCGATGCTCGCCAGCCTTGCGGTCGCCTGCGAGGGCCGCGCGCTGGGTGTGATCCTGTCGGGCATGGGCCGCGACGGCGTGATCGGCGCGCAGGAACTGGTGAGTGCAGGCGGCACGATCTATGCGCAGGACGCAGGCAGCAGTGCGGTGTGGGGAATGCCCGGCGCGGTTGCCAAGGCAGGGCTGGCCAGCCTCATCGCCCCGCCCGCAACCCTGGGCACGGCCATCGTGGCGCAGACCAGCGCCCCGCTGCTGCGGCGAGGTTGAACCGCACAGACCATGGAATCCAGCGAAGCCTCGCACCAGATCATCGCCGATCTGCTCGCCGCGCGCACCGGCCAGCACCTCACCGAAAGCCGCCGGTGGCGGATCGATTCGGCGCTGGCGGGGATCTTTCGCGAACACGGCATCAGCAATGTCGATCAGCTCGTCTGCCTGCTCGGCTCGCCGCGCACCGCGTCCGACAGCCGCGACCTGTCGCAGGACGTGGTCGAGGCCCTGCTCAACAACGAGACCTATTTCTTCCGCGACAAGCCGACCTTCGACCAGCTGCCGCAGGAAATCCTACCCGAACTCGCCCGCCGCCGCGCCAACACCAGGCGTCTGTCGATCTGGTCCGCGGGCTGCTCGACCGGCCAGGAAGTCTATTCGCTGGCGATGCTGTTCGTCGAACAGAAGGAACGCTGGGCCGACTGGAACATCGAGCTGGTCGGCACCGATGTGTCGCAGCGGGCCATCAACGCCGCGCGCAGCGGACTTTACAGCCAGTTCGAGGTGCAGCGCGGACTTGGCGTAACCCAGATGCTGCGCCACTTCGACGAAACATCTGGCGGTTGGCAGATCCGCGAGGATGCCCGGCAGATGGTGCATTTCCGCCAGCACAACGTGCTTGGTCCGCCGCCCGGACGCCAGCCGTTCGATCTGGTGCTGTGCCGCAACGTGCTGCTCTATTTCGATCGCGCCACCCGCGCCGTTGCCTTTGAACGGCTCGCCAGCGCTGTCATGCCTGACGGCTTCCTGATGCTGGGCGCGGGCGAAACCGTGGTTGGCCAGACCGACCGCTTCACCCCCTTGCCGCGCCGCGTGAGTTTCTTCGAGCCGATCGCGGCGACCGGCGAGACCCGCCAGTTGCGCGCCGGTTAACCAGGATTTTTTGCGCGACCTGGGGCCGCGGGGGCCACAATCGGGGGGCAGCTTTACCCTTCCTTAGCTGCTTCGCTTTACAACGATTTGAGACAGTCGGCGCAATACCGGCCGCGGGTTGAACAGGGATAAGAGTTTGTCGCAACACAGCAAACCGCTGCGCCTGACGCCAGTCGGCCTCGTTCTGATGCCGCTGGTGTGTGCTTGCCTGATCACCGGAGTGGCGGTGCTGGCGGTGAGCCTCAATAACCGTCTTGCGATTGTGACCCACGCCCCGCTGCTGACCGCCACGGTGCTTGTCTATTCGGCGATTCTGATCCTGCTTGGCCGCAGCACCATCGCCAATGTCCGCGAACTGGAAGCGCTCGGCCTGACCGATTCGCTCACCCGCCTGCCCAACCGCCGCGCCTTGCACGAGGATATCGAACGCCTCGCGGAAGGTGACGAGGAAGTGGCGCTGGCGCTGATCGATCTCGACAGTTTCAAGCAGATCAACGACCATTACGGCCACAACCTCGGCGACCTGCTGATCGAGCGTTGCGCGCGGATGCTGGTCGAGGCTTGCGGCAAGGATGCGCGCTGCTACCGGCTGGGCGGCGACGAATTCGCGGCCATGCTCGGCGGCAAGGTGGCGGGCACGGTGCTCGAAGGGATGTGCCGCACCCTGCTCGAACGGCTGGCCACGCCGCTGGAGGTGGCCGGTCGGCAGATCGCGGTCGGGGCCAGCATCGGTCTTGCCCGCAGCACCCCTGAAACCCGCGTGGCTTCATCCGAACTGCTGCGTCGCAGCGATGTGGCGATGTATATGTCCAAGCGCGGCGGCAAGATGCGCTGCACCTGGTTCAACGAGAGCTTCGATCGCCGCCGCGAGCGCGTGCGCGAGATCGAAGACGAGATCCGCAGCGGCATTGCCGCGGGCGAGTTCGCGCTTGCCTATCAGCCGCTGGTCGATGCGGAGGACGGGCGGATCGTCGCGGTCGAGGCGCTGCTGCGCTGGCCGCGCGGCGAGCGGCCCCCGCTCGGCCCCAATGTGTTCATTCCGGTGGCCGAGGATTCGGGGCTGATCAACCCGCTGGGCCAGTGGGTGCTGCGCCAGGCGGTGTGCGACGCGCTGCGGTGGGATGATATCACCCTGTCGGTCAACATTTCCGCCGCACAACTGCGGAATCCCGAATTTCCGATCAAGCTGGGCGAAGTGCTGGAGGAAACCGGCTTCCCGCCGCACCGGCTCGAACTGGAAGTCACCGAAACCTGCCTGGTGCTCGATCCGGTGGTGGCCGAACGCACGCTCGATGTGATCCGCAGCTTCGGGGTGCGGATCGCGCTCGACGATTTCGGCACCGGCTATGCCTCGATCGGCTTCCTGCGGCGCTTCCGCTTCGAAAAGCTCAAGCTCGACCGCAGCCTGATCGAGCTGGCGAGCGGCGATGATGGCAGCCGGGCGATGATGCTCTCGAGCATTGCGCTGGCCCGCGCGCTCAACATGGGGGTCACCGCCGAAGGGGTGGAGACCAAGGAACAGGCCGAGCTGGTGCGCCTTGCCGGATGCGACCAGATCCAGGGCTGGCTCTATTACCGCGCGCTGTCCGCAGCCGAGATCGACCGCCTGATGGCCGACCACAGCGGCGCGCCCGCCGCGGAGGCAGCGGCATGAGCGCGATAGGCGACATTGCGCTCGATCTCGAAGCCGACCGCGCCGGAGCCGACGCCGACGCCGTCGCCTCGCCGCAGGCCGGCGGCATGGGCGCACTGCGAGGCTGGTTCGAGCGCCTCTCGGTTGGCGGCAAGATCTCCACCTTCTTCACGCTTGGCCTCGGCCTCGCGCTTGCTGCCGGGCTGTTCGCGATCGGCGGCTTTATCGAGCTGGGCCACCGCGCGGATCGGATCAACGCGATCCATGATCGCGCGATAGCAGCCGAACGGCTAGTGACCCACCTGAGCGAAAGCCAGCGCCATGCCGAAATGCTGGTGACGGGCGGATCAGCCGCGCATGGCAGCGCGGCGCGCGATGCTCTGACGGCTGCCGACAGCACCATCACCAGCCTCGGCAATACGCTGCGCGACGACAATATCCCCGCCTATGAACGCCTCGCCTTGATCCGCGAAGGCGTGGCCGACTTCCGCCGCCAGATTGCCGCCTTCGAGAGCGATGCCAGCGATGTGCAGCGCCGCGATACCCGCGCGCGCGAGGTTGCGGCAACCGGCGGCGCGGTGCTCGCAGCGGGCCGCGAAATGGCCGATCTGCTGGGCGAGGAGGCCGATGCCAGCTCGGATGCCGGGGCCGATCTCATCTCCACCCTGACGTTCGTCTGGGTCGGCATCGCGGCCGCGCTGATAGTGATCACGCTGGTGGCGCAGCGCTATGTCAACCAGACCGTAGGCGGATTGCTCGCCTCGATGGCCGGGCAGATGACCCGGTTGGCTGCGGGCGAAAAGGGGGTCGCGATCACCGGCACCAACCGCCATGACGAAATCGGCGCAATGGCGCGTGCCCTGGTGGTGTTCCACCGGGCCGGGCTGCAACTGGAACGCCTGAGCCGGGAACGCGCCGAGCGCGCCAAGGCCGAGCTTGACGAGCAGACCCGCTTGCAGATCCAGCAGGAGGAAGCGCGGCTCGAACGCGAGCGGATGCTGCACAATGTCGCCGACCAGTTCGAACGCACCGTCGGCGATGTCGTCTCCGGCGTGGTTGCCGCCTCCAGCCAGTTGCAGGGCACCGCCAAGCTGATGGCCGCCACGGCCGAGGATACCAGCCGCCGCACCAGCGAGGTTGCCGGCGCGATCGAGGAAGCCAATCTCGGCGCCACGGCTGCGGCTTCCGCGAGCGACGAATTTGCCATGTCGATCGGCGAGATCAGCCGGCAGGCGGCCTCCTCTGCCGCACTGGCGCGCGAGGCAACGCTTTCGGCGCGCAAGGCCGACAGCACCATCGGCGCGCTCACCGCCTCGGCGCAGCAGGTCGGCGAGATCGTCGATCTGATCCAGAATATCGCCCGGCGCACCAACCTGCTCGCACTCAATGCCAGTATCGAGGCGGCTCGCGGGGGCGAGGCCGGGCGCGGCTTCGCGGTGGTGGCCAGCGAAGTCAAGGAACTCGCCAACCAGACCAGCCGTGCAACCGAGAAGATTTCCGAACAGATCCGCGCGATGCAGGACACCACCGGGGCGAGTGTTGCGGCGCTGCGTATGATCGCCGGCCAAATCGAGCAGCTCGAAACCACCGCAGTCGCCATCGCCAGCGCGGTCGATCAGCAGTCGGTTGCCGGGCAGAACCTCGCGCACAGCATCGATCTGGCTGCACGCGGCACCGATCGTGCCGCCAGCCATATCGCCGAGGTGCGTCAGGCCGCGCTGTCGACCGGGGCAGCCGCCAGCCAGGTGCTCGACAGCGCCACCAGCCTCGAATCCCAGGCCGCAACGCTGCGCCAGCAGGTGCACAGCTTCCTGACCCGGGTGCGGGCTGGGTAAGCGCCCAAAAAGAGGCAGCCCCTTGGTCAATCAAGCTTTCGGAAAGGATTATCCTTTACGAAAGCTTGAAAGAAGCCTCGGGGGATTGCGGCAATGAACATGATGACACTGCAAGAGCGGCGCGAGGAACAGGCGGTTCCGGACTTCGTCCGCGACCTCAAAGCCGATTTCGAAAGCGACAATGCGGCCTCGACGGCAGCCCTTCCAACAAAGACCCAACCCACGCATGTCAGCCTGCTTGAGCGGTTCGCGTGGTTCCGCGATCTGTCCCTTTCCCACAAGATCAATGTCATCTTCGGCACCTTCTTCGCGGTCGGCGCGCTGATGACGCTGGTGCTGGGGCTGGGGCTGGCCGATCTGTGGAACCGCTACAACGCCACCGCGCGGGTACAGGAAGCCGTGGTTGCAGCAGGCGAGTTGGAAACCGCCGCGGGCGAACTGCGCTATCACGCGGTGCGCGCGCTTTATGACCGTTCCTCGCGCCTGCGCGAAAGCCAGCGCACGAGCGAGTCCACCGTGGTCGCGCAGATCGCCGCGATCGACACCCTCGTGGGCGAACATCTGCCCGAGATGGCACCGAGCGTGGCGGCGCTCGGCAGCCAGCTTGATGCCTTCCGCCGCGCGGCTGACCGCGCAACCGACACCCTACGCGACGGCGGCAATGCCAATGCCGCGGCTGCGGCGCTCGCCGCCGAGGGCGATCGGCTGGTCAGCGAGGTGGGCCGGCTCGGCGCCGACCTGGTGCAGCACGCCGAGACCCGCGAGGCCAGTGGAATCGCCTACTTCTTCAACATGGTGCTGATCCTCGCCGTCCTCGCCGCATTCGGGGCCACGGTGCTCGCGCTGGGCATGGCCTATCTCTCGCGCGATTTCTCGCGTAAGATCGTCGAGATCGCTGGTGCCATGAACCAGCTGTCAGCCGGCGACCGCAATTTCTTCATCACCGGCAGCGAGCGACAGGACGAGATCGGCCAGATGGTTCGCGCGCTGGAATTGTTCAAGCGCGCCAACAAGTGGATGGAAGACCGCGCACGCGAACGCTCGGAGCGGGCCGAACAGGAATTGCTGGCGCAGCAGGAACGCGAACGCGAGCGGCTCGAAGCCGAAGCCAGAAAGGCCGCGCTGCTCGACGAGGTCGCGCGCCAGTTCGAACGAACCGTGGGCGATGTTGTCGGCGGCGTAGCGGCAGCTTCAAGCCAGCTTCACACCACCGCCACGCGCATGGCCCAGAGCGCCGAGGAAGCCAGCCGCCGCACCGGCGAAGTGGCGGCCTCGATGGAAGAGGCCAACGCCGGCGCGACCGCTGCCGCCGCCGCCAGCGACGAATTCGCGCTGTCGATCAGCGAGATCAGCCGCCAGGCCGCGTCGTCAAGCGAACTCGCCCGTCTCGCCTGCGAGGCGACCAGCGAGGCTGATGAAACCATCTCGGCGCTGGCCGCATCGGCCGAGGAAGTCGGCCAGATTGTCGAACTGATCCAGACCATCGCCCAGCGCACCAACCTGCTCGCGCTCAACGCCAGCATCGAAGCCGCACGCGGCGGCGAAGCCGGGCGCGGCTTTGCCGTGGTCGCCAGCGAGGTCAAGGAACTGGCGATGCAAACCAGCCGCGCGACCGAAAAGGTCGCCGAGCAGATCCGCGCAATGCAGACGACCACCGGGGCCAGCGTCAAGGCGCTTCGTTCAATCGCCGGGCAGGTGCAGGAACTCGAAGCCACCGCTGTCTCGATCGCCGCCGCGGTCGACCAGCAGTCGGTGGCGGGGCGGGATTTGGCCCAAAGCATTGATCTGGCCGCGCGTGGAACCGAAAAGGTCAGCGCCCATATCGAAGACGTGCGGCAGCTCTCGCTGTCCACCGGCGCGGCCGCCTCGCAGGTGCTGCTGAGCGCCAACGAGCTGGAAGCCCAGGCGGCGCATCTGAGCGAACAGGTGCGCGGGTTCCTGCGGACGGTACGGGCGGGTTAGGTTTCCGTCCCACAGAACCGCAGTGCCAGTTCTTCCATGTCCGCCACCTCGCGCTCGAAGCGCGTCGCAGCGGGGCCAGGAAGCAGGCGCTCGAAGGCATCTGCGAGCGCGCGGTAATACCACAGGCTGCCTTCCTTGCCGCCGGTGAAGCGCTCCCACACTGCTGCGCCAACGATACGCAGGTCGGCGTTGATCGCGGCGACATTGTGGATCTTGTCGGCGAGGCTCACTGCCAGCGAACGCGGCGATTTGTCGGCAAGGCTGGCGATGTCGGCCTGCTTGCGCGGCAGCAGTCGGGCTTGGGCTCGTCGTAGGTGTTGACCTGACCCCCTGATTTTCCTCCACGAGCGATTAGAGTCTGGCCTGAAGGAAGGACAGACGATGAAGCGTGCAAGGTTTACAGAGGAGCAGATCATCGGCGTGCTGAAGGAAGCGGAGG
>JBKBOH010000028.1:0-30757 GCA_046294975.1 Erythrobacter sp.
GCGAGCCGACCCCGGAAGAAATGGCCGCGCGCCTGTCGATGCCGCTCGAAAAGGTGCGAAAGGTGATGAAGATCGCCAAGGAGCCGATCTCCCTTGAAACCCCGATCGGGGACGAGGAAGATTCGCACCTGGGCGATTTCATCGAGGACAAGAACGCGATCATCCCGGTCGATGCCGCGATCCAGGCCAACCTCAAGGAAACCGTCACCCGGGTGCTCGCCAGCCTCACCCCGCGGGAAGAACGCGTGCTGCGGATGCGCTTCGGCATCGGCATGAACACCGATCACACGCTGGAGGAAGTCGGCCAGCAGTTCTCGGTGACGCGCGAACGCATCCGGCAGATCGAAGCCAAGGCGCTGCGGAAGCTGAAGCACCCCTCGCGATCACGCAAGATGCGCTCTTTCCTCGATCAATAAATCTGTTAGTTTGCTTCACGATGGACGGCCTTCGCGAAGTAATCGAATTCATCGGCGGCGCAGCTGCAAGCTGGATCCTTGCCGCGGTCTATTTCGGCAGCGTGACACTTGAACGCATGTGGGCGATCAGGAGAAATTCCGATTACAACAATCGTGATGCACTGTGTTCTATCGGATTGAACCTGTTGGCCAACGGCATCAATCTGGCAATCGGATTGCTGATCCCTTTTGCCATGTATGTCGCCGTTTACGATAACCTCCGCCTGTTTGAGAGCATACCACTACTGGTGGCCATCCCGCTCGCCTTTGTGCTGCATGAATTCGCCTATTACTGGGATCATCGTCTGGCCCACCGGGTCGGGCTGCTGTGGGCCTTCCACGCGATCCATCATTCCTCCAACGAATTCAATCACTCGACTGCGGCGCGCGGGTTTTTTCTTGATGGGCAGCTCAAGACCTACTTCGCTTGTCTGGCAGCGCTTATCGGGATTGATCCGGTGCTGTTTATTGCAATCTCTGTGATCACAGGGATTTTCGGTATCTGGAACCATGCCAGTTGGGTGCCGCGCCTCGGCTGGCTCGACCAGGTGCTGATGACGCCCAAAATGCACAAGGTGCATCACGCCAATCAGCCGCAATATATCGACCGGAACTACAGCCAGGTCACGCTGCTGTTTGATCACCTCTTCGGGAGTGTGACGCAGATCGGCGAAGAGCCGAACCCGGGTCTCGTCAAGCCAACATATGATTACAACCCTTTGACAGCGCAATTTGTCGGGCTGCGGCAACTCAAGCAGCGGATCGACAAGGCGGAGCGCTGGCAGGACAAACTGGCCTATCTGTGGCGCCCGCCGGAATGGTCGCACGACGGGGTGTGCCGCTCGGATTGTCCAAAATACGCAGCGCTCAGCGTTTGAACGGCCAGACCAGCTGTCGCCCCCAGCCTTCAGGCGCGCGTTCTTCGGCGATGCCGTAGCCTGACGGCCAGCGGTTTTCCGGCATATGACAGGTGCCAAACCAGCGGTCGATCATCGGCAGGTGGACGGCGAAGTTCACATCCCGCGCCTCCGGTTCCACCCCGTGGTGCCAGTGGTGGAAGCGAGGGCCAGCGATCCAGTGCTCCAGCCAACCTCGGCGGGGCGCGAAATTGGCATGGATGAACACCGCGTGGAAACTCACCAGCGCGAGGTAGGCATAGACCGCCGTCTCGGCAAACCCCGCCACCAGCAGCGCCAGCAGCACCAGGCCCCGCGTCGCAATCACATCAACCAGATGCAGGCGCGACCCCGCCAGCCAGTCCATCACCGTGGCCGAATGGTGCACCTTGTGGAACCGCCACAGGAAAGGGACGACGTGGAAGGCACGGTGGATGCCATATTGCGCCAGATCCGCCACCAGCACGCACAGCGCAAACTGCACCAGCACAGGCAGGCTCTGCACGACGGCCTGCGCTGAAGGCACGGCCAGCACGCTTTCCAGCGCCACCGCAGGAGCAAGCACCGCCACGCTCATCACCTGTGCCAGCACGTGGCTGGCGAAGAAATACTGCGTGTCGGTCAGCCATCCCCGCCGGAACGCGTCCTGCCCGCGGCGCAGCGGAAAGGCGCGCTCAAGCGGCACGAACACCGCCGCCGTGCTGAGCACCCCCAGCACGAACCAGTCGAGCCCAAGATAGACCGCGCTGTCGCCGGCACGCGGGATCTCGACCCCGCCCGCGCCCAGCGCCAGCGCCGCGCCCGCCAGCGCGAGGCCCGCCGCCCCCAGCGCCTTCTTGCGGCGCAGCAGCATCGAAAGCCCCGCCAGCCCCATCGCCGCCAGCAACCCAAGATCAATCGCGAGGCGCACCAGCCCCAGCGGATAGGCCGCGCGCAATTCGGGCAGGGTCAGATATTGCGGAAAGTGCAGGCACAGCACCGCCAGCAACGCCAGCACAGCAAGCACGATGCCCAGCACCCCGCTCAGCCAGCCCGTGCCGAAATGGCGGGGCGCGGCATCGGCAAAGACGCGCGCCAGCCATTGCTCGGCCGAAAGGCGGGTTGCGGGCTTGTCCATGATGTCGCGGATAAATCCTGCGCCCTTTCCGCCGCGTTAAGGATTAATGCTGCAGCCCGTCGAAAAGCGCTGCCCAAGGGGTGGAGAATCCCCGCGCAAACGCCTATGGCCCCCGCATGCGCATCGCCATCGCCTCAGACCACGCCGCCATCGAGCTCAAGGCCGAGCTTTGCGAATGGCTCATCGAAGAAGGCCACGAGGTCGCCGACCTCGGCCCCGAACCGGGACAGAGCGTCGACTATCCCGATTACGGCTATCGCCTTGCCGAGATCATCGCCGAAGGCACGGTCGAATTCGGCATCGCCCTGTGCGGCAGCGGCATCGGCATTTCGATCAGTGCCAACCGCCACCCGCAGGTGCGCTGCGCTTTGGTTTCGGAACCGCTTTCGGCCGCGCTTGCCCGCGAACATAATGATGCCAATTGCATCGCGATGGGCGCGCGGCTCGTAGGGATAGAAATGGCCAAGTCGTGCGTTGCCACCTTCCTCGACACCGAATTTGCCGATGCCGGCGATCCTGCCGGGCGCCACCAGCGCCGGGTGGGCAAGCTCGGCAAGCCCCCGTTCCTGCCCGATCATATCGAGACCCATCAATGAGCACCGCCCCCGCCGATTTCACCGCCCGTCAAGCCGTCGCCGCGATGGACGGCTTCTGGCGCAACGATCTCGCCACCGCCGATCCGGAAATCGCCGCAGCCATCGGCAAGGAGCTGGCCCGCCAGCGCGACAAGATCGAACTGATCGCGTCCGAGAACATTGCGAGCCGCGCGGTGCTCGAAGCGACCGGCAGCGTCTTCACCAACAAATATGCCGAAGGCTACCCCGGCAAGCGCTATTATGGCGGCTGCGACTATGCCGACGTGGTCGAAACCCTGGCAATCGAGCGCGCCAAGCAGCTGTTCGGCTGCAATTTTGCCAATGTGCAGCCCAATTCCGGCTCGCAGATGAACCAGGCGGTGTTCCTCGCCCTGCTCAATCCGGGTGACACCTTCATGGGCCTTGATCTCAATTCGGGCGGCCACCTCACCCACGGCTCGCCCGTCAACATGAGCGGCAAGTGGTTCAATGTGGTCTCCTATGGCGTTGCCAGAGAGACCGAGACCATCGACATGGACGAGGTCGCGGCCAAGGCGCGCGAGCACCGCCCCAAGATCATCATCTGCGGTGGCACCGCCTATTCGCGCACCTGGGATTTCCCCGCCTTCCGCGCCATCGCCGATGAAGTGGGCGCGGTGCTGCTGTGCGACATGAGCCACATCTCCGGGCTTGTCGCCGGCGGCGCGCACCCCTCGCCCTTCCCGCATTGCGACATCGTCACCTCGACCACCCACAAGTCCTTGCGCGGGCCACGCTCGGGCATCATCCTGTGGAATGACGAGAAGTATACCAAGCCGCTCAACATGGCGGTGTTCCCCGGGCTGCAGGGTGGCCCGCTGATGCATGTCATCGCTGCCAAGGCGGTGGCCTTCAAGGAGGCGCTTGATCCCGCGTTCAAGGCCTATGCCCACCGCATCGTCGAAAACGCCCGCGCGCTCGCCGCGAGCCTTGAGGAAAACGGCCTGCGGATCGTTTCGGGCGGGACCGACAATCATTCGATGCTGGTCGACCTCACGCCCAAGGACGTGACCGGCAAGGATGCGGAAAAAGGCCTCGATCGCGCCTTCCTCACCTGCAACAAGAACGGGATCCCCTACGACACCCGCTCGCCCTTCGTCACCAGCGGCATCCGGCTCGGCACGCCGGCCGGCACCACCCGGGGCTTCGGCCCTGACGAGTTCCGCACCATTGGCAAGCTCATCGCTGAAGTGGTTGAAGGCCTTTCCAAAAATGGCCCTGAAGGCGATGCCCAGATCGAACAGGGCGTGCGCGGCCGCGTGGCCGAACTCTGCGCCGCCTTCCCCGTCTATCCCGGCATGTAAGGACAGCACGATGAGCGATAAGGAACCGCGCCGGACCCCCGACTGGGTCGAAGATGCCAAGGCCGAGATTTCCGCGATGGCCAAGGAAGGGGTCAACCACCCATCAACTGCCCCGGTGCTGACCGGTGCGGCAATCGGGGCGGTGGCCGGGGCCTTTCTGCCGGTCATCTCGTGGCCGATTGGTCTGGCGATCGGTGCAGGCTTCGCGTTCTATCAGAGAATAAAGAAATAACCATCTGAATGCGATGCCCTTTCTGTGCCCATGATGACAGTCAGGTAAAGGATTCCCGTCCGACCGAGGATGGTGCCTCGATCCGACGCCGGCGGCAGTGCTCGTCCTGCGGAGCGCGTTTCACCACGTTTGAACGGGTGCAGTTGCGCGAGGTGGTGGTGGTCAAGTCCGGCGACCGGCGCGAGCCCTTCGATCGCGCCAAGCTCGAACAGTCGATCGCGCTCGCCAGTCGCAAGCGCGGGATCGACCAGGAACGGCTCGATCAGCTGATTTCCGGCATCCAGCGCCAGCTCGAAACCTCGGGCGAGGCCGAAGTGCCTTCCTCGCATATCGGCGAACTGGTGATGGAAGGCCTGCGCCAGATCGACAGCGTCGCCTATATTCGCTTTGCAAGCGTCTATCGCGATTTCTCCGAGGCCCGCGATTTCGAAGAGTTTGCCAGCACCGTCCAGCAAGCGGCTAAGGACTAAGCAAAAACATGGCCGATCTCAACAAGCCGGTGATCGTCCTCGTGCGCCCGCAGCTGGGTGAGAATATCGGCAAGGCGGCGCGCGCAATGCTCAATTTCGGACTGACCGAGATGCGCCTTGTCAGCCCCCGCGACGGCTGGCCCAATCCGTCGGCCGGCCCCGCCGCTTCGGGGGCGGACATCGTGCTCGAACAGGCCAAGGTCTTTGCCACCACCGCCGAGGCGGTCGCCGATTGCGCGCATGTTCATGCCACCACGGTAAGAAAGCGCGGCGTGACCAAGCCGGTCATCGGCCCTGACGAGGCCGGACGGCAGGTGCACACCCTGCCCGGCCGCCACGCGATAATTTTCGGCCCCGAACGCTCTGGCCTGGAAACGGCGGACGTGGCGCTGGCGCGCAATATCCTCACCATCCCGATCAACCCCGAATTCGCCTCGCTCAACCTCGCGCAGGCGGTGATTCTGGTCGCCTATGAATGGTCACGCGCCGGGCGCGAGTTGGAGGGCGTCGATCCCGCGCTGGTGCAGCCGACAAGCGAGGAGATCCTGCCGCCCGCACCGCAGGAGGAGCTGGACGGGCTGATCGCCCATTTCGAGAAGCTGCTGGCGCCGCGTGATTATTTTCGCCCCGCATCCCGCGCCGAGAGCACCCGCCGCACCTTGCGGAACCTGCTTACCAAACCGGGCTGGAACCATCTTGAGATACGCACCCTGCGCGGCATCCTCAGCACGCTGGAGCGCAAGCCAAGCGACTGACCAGATCGCGTTTTTCATTAGAGAGCGGCACACATCACGAAGAACAGGGCGGCCCTCCCCCTGAGCCTCGAAACCGGAGATGAACCCGACATTCTCCGCCCGCGCACCACGCTGGCCATGCTGCTTGCCTGCCTGCCCCCAAACCGCGCTCGCCGCACAGGATGCCGCGCCCGAGGCTTCGGGAAAGACCGCTCCGGCCCGGCAGGACGAAGTCCGGGAGGAAAGCGGCACCGAAACCGGCAGCGACGCGCCCCAGGCCGCGCCCAAGGCCAAGCCCGAAGACGCACGCATCTGCCGCCATGTCAGACCCGGCATGTCAAGCCGGCGCAAGACCACGGCGCGAGCGCAACAATATCCGCAGAGCGCCCGGGCACTGCACGCTTGACCACAGGCGCAAACCTGCTAAGCGCGCGCCTTCGCAAATGGGTCCTGCACCCCGGTGAAGCAGTGGCCGCATCAGGATAAATGTCCGGATGGAGCGATGCCGGGTTGAATGGTTGCCACTCCGGGCAATCCAGCACATTGAAGGATACGACCTATGTCGAAGCGCAAGAGCGCCAAGTACAAGCTTGACCGCCGGATGGGCGAAAACATCTGGGGTCGCCCCAATTCCCCGGTGAACAAGCGTTCCTACGGCCCCGGCCAGCACGGCCAGCGCCGCAAGGGCAAGATGAGCGACTTCGGTTTGCAGCTGCGCGCCAAGCAGAAGCTCAAGGGCTATTATGGCGATGTCACCGAAAAGCAGTTCAAGCGCACCTATGCCGAAGCCGCGCGGATGAAGGGTGACACCAGCCAGAACCTGATCGGACTGCTCGAGCGTCGTCTCGACATGGTGGTTTACCGCGCCAAGTTCGCGCCGACCATCTTTGCCGCGCGCCAGATCGTCAGCCATGGCCACATTTATGTGAACGGCGTGAAGTGCAACATCGCCTCGCGGCGGGTTGATGTGGGCGATGTCATCAGCCTCGGCAAGAAGGCCAAGGAAATGGCACTGGTGATCGAAGCCCAGAGCCTGCCCGAACGTGACATCCCCGATTACGTGGTGCCCGACGGCAACGACAAGGTGCAGTTCACCCGCGTGCCGAAGCTCGATGAAGTGCCCTATCCGGTGACGATGGAACCGAACCTGGTGGTTGAATTCTACTCGCGCTGATTATTCGGACAGCTGCGGACACGAAAAGGGCGGCCTTGGCGGGGCCGCTCTTTTTCGTTGGCCCTGCGGCGGGGCACGCTGCTTGTCTCAGCCGTGCGCCCGGTCCCACTCGGCGAATTCATAGGCGATCGAGCCTTCGACGAGCCGCTCCCAGATATCGGCCACGACATGACCGGGAACGCCCAGCCCCTCGGCCTCGGCCACGGCAGCGGCGATCACGCTCGCCTTGCGCACCTCGTCACGCACCGCATCACGGGTCGGCTTGATCCGGGCGGCGGCGCGCATGTAACCGAACCGCTTCGCCAGCAGCGCCACCAGCTCCCGATCCAGCGCATCGACGCCTGCGCGCACTTCGGCCATGGTCTGGCAGTCATCAGGCAGTTTGGGCATCAAGCGGAACTTCCGAGGTATTCGCGCCGGAACGTGGCGGCAAAGGTGGCAAAGGTCCCGCCCGCAATGGCAGTCCGCATGGCTCCCATCAAGGCCTGATAGAAGCTCAGGTTGTGCTCGGTCACCAGCATCGCTCCGAGTATCTCGCCCGCCTTGACGAGGTGATGGAGATAGGCGCGCGAATAGGTGGTGCACACCGGACAGGTGCAGCGCGCGTCGAGCGGGCCGCTATCCTCGGCAAAGCGGGCGTTGCGCAGGTTGAGCGGGCCGTTCCAGGTGAAGGCCTGGCCATTGCGGCCCGAACGGGTGGGCAGCACGCAATCGAACATGTCGATCCCGCGCGCGACCGCGCCGACCAGATCATCGGGCTTGCCCACCCCCATCAGGTAGCGCGGGCGATCAACCGGCAGCATGTCGGGGGCGTAATCGAGCACGCCGAACATCGCCTCCTGCCCCTCGCCCACCGCCAGCCCGCCCACGGCATAGCCATCAAAGCCGATATCGATGAGCTTGTCGGCGCTGATGCGGCGCAGGTCTTCGTGCAGCGCGCCCTGCTGGATGCCGAACAAGGCGGCGCGCATCGCGTGTTCCTCGCCGGCATCGAAGCCCGCGCGGCTGCGCCTGGCCCAGCGCATCGAGAGTTCCATGCTGGCGGCGATTTCGTCACGCGGACGATCAGCCCGCGGGCATTCGTCGAAGGCCATGACGATATCGGAGCCGAGCAGCCGCTGGATTTCCATGCTGCGTTCGGGAGTGAGCATGTGGCGCGAGCCATCGAGATGGCTCCTGAATTCGACGCCCTGTTCAGTGAGTTTTCGCAGGTCCGACAGGCTCATCACCTGATAGCCGCCGCTGTCAGTGAGGATCGGGCGCGGCCAGTTCATGAACTTGTGCACCCCCCCCAGCCGGTTCACCCGCTCGGCACCCGGGCGCAGCATCAGGTGATAGGTGTTGCCAAGGATGATATCGGCGCCCGTCGCCCGCACCGCCTCAGGCTTCATCGCCTTGACCGTCGCCGCGGTGCCGACCGGCATGAAGGCCGGTGTGCGGATTTCGCCGCGCTGCATCGTGATCGTGCCGGTGCGCGCCTTGCCGCAGGTGGCATCGAGCGTGAAGGAAAAGCGGGGAAGCGTCATGGGCCGAGCGCCCTAACGCCCCTGCCCCACCGCGCAACAAAAAAGGCAGGAGCAGCCTTGCGGGGCGCTGCTCCTGCCTGGTTGCGGCGTGCTTGGCTCAGGCCTTAGAAGGCGTAGAGCACGCCCACCGTGGCACGGGTCGAATCGAAGGCGATCGTATCAAGCCCCGCACGCAGGCGGACCGGGCTGTCGCCAAGGCCGAATTCGACGCCGGCGCCGACGAGATAGTCGCCATCGGTATCGTCAAAGCCGACCACCGGCGGGGTGATCAACCCGCTCAGATCGAAATCGACTTCCTGATAGCCGCCGCGCACGAAAATCTTGCCGCTATCGCCCACGCGCACACCGGCGCGAGCGGCGATGCCATATTCGCTGTCGATGCGGCCGTCGCCGATGTGATAGTTGCCCTCGGCACCGACGAAGAAGGTCTTGCCGACCGGCGCGTCAACCCCGGCCACGATGCCGTAGATGCCGCCATCGTCATTGGGCAGGCCGCTGCCGAGATCGTGGATCCCGGCCGATGCGCCGACATAGGCTTCAACCTTGGGGTCCTGGTTCGACTGCGCCTGGGCAGCCGCCGGAAGGGCCATCGCGCCCATCGCCATGCCGAGCAGCGCGGGCGTGGTGAATGCGATTTTCTTCATGCTTTTGTTTCCTTTTTCTTGCCTGCCGCAGGGGATGCGGCGGTCAGCAAGTGGTTAGGAATCCGTCACTTTCCTTTGCATGAACGAGACGACGAGGTGGCGCTGTCGCCAGACGGACGACATTCCCCGCTCGATCAACGCCTCCTGCCGAACGGCGCGCTGCTACTCGCGCAGGCGCCATCCGGTGCGGAAAATCACCGCGATGATCACCACGCTCACCGCCAGGAAGCCAAGCGTCAGGCCGAGCGAGAGCGCAATCGGCACATCGCCGGTGCCATAGAAGGTCCAGCGCAGCCCGCTCACCAGGAAGGCAATCGGATTGGCGAGTGCAATCGCGTCCCACGGCGTGGGCAGATCGCGGATCGAATAGAAGGTGCCGCCCAGAAAGGTCAGCGGGGTGAGGATCAGCATCGGGATGATCCCCAGCTTCTCGAAACTGTCGGCCCAGATGCCGAGAATGAAGCCGAACAGCGCAAAGCTCGCCGTCACCAGCATGATGTAGCCCACCGCGAGCAAGGGATGCGCGATCTCGTAATCCACGAAAAGCCGGGCCGTGCCGAGGATGATCGCCGCCAAAATCAGCCCCTTGGTGGCCGCCGCCCCGACGAACCCGGCCAGCGTCTCGGCCACGCCCACCGGCGCCGAAAGCAGCTCGTAGATCGTGCCGGTGAAGCGCGGCATGTAGATCCCGAAGCTGGCATTGCTGGTGGTCTCCCCCAGCAGGGTGAGCATCAACAGGCCGGGGATGATGAAGGCACCATAGGCCACCCCGCCGATCGGCTCCATCCGCGCGCCGATCACCGAACCGAACACCACGAAATAAAGCGAGGTGGTGAGCACCGGCGACAGGATCGACTGGAAGGCGGTGCGGAAGGCGCGGGCCATCTCGCGGCGATAGATCGCATAGGCGCTGCGTGCGGAGAAATGCATCACGCCGCATCCTCTTTGCCGAGCAGGCCGACGAAGATGTCTTCGAGCGAGGAATCGTGGATGTCGAGGCTGGTGTAGCCTATTCCTGCGCGGGTCAGCGCCTGGGTAAGGCGTGCGACCTCGGCCCGGCCCCCGCGCTCGCCGCTGCCGCCGCGATAGACAAGCCGAGTTCCGCCCTCGGCCAACGTGACCGGGAAGGCGGTGATTTCGGGGGGAAGAGCGCCAAGCGGAGCGGCAAGGTCAATCACCGCTTCGGTGGTGCCGAGCCGCTCCATCATCGCGTCCTTGTCGTCCACCATCAGGATGCGCCCGCCGCGGATAATGCCGACCCGGTCGGCCATTTCCTCGGCTTCCTCGATGTAATGGGTGGTGAGGATGATGGTGACGCCGCGCGCCTTCAGCGCGGTGATTTGCCGCCACATGTCCTTTCGCAGTTCGACATCGACCCCGGCAGTCGGCTCGTCGAGGAACAGCAGTTCGGGATCGTGCGCCAGCGCCTTGGCAATCAGCACACGGCGTTTCATGCCCCCGGAAAGCGCGCGGATCTGCGCGTTGCGCTTGTCCCACAGCGACAGGCTTTTGAGGATTTGCTCAAGCCGCGCCGGATCATGGGGCTTGCCAAACAGCCCTTGCGAATAGGCGACCGCGCGCCACACGGTCTCGAACATGTCGGTGGCCAGTTCCTGCGGCACCAGCCCGATCCGCGCCCGCGCCTTGCGCCAGTCACGCGCCAGATCGTGGCCGAAGGCGGTGATCGTGCCGCCGGTGGGCCGCACCAGCCCGCACACCGCCCCGATCAGCGTGGTCTTGCCCGCGCCGTTCGGCCCGAGCAGGGCGAAAATCTCGCCCTTGCGGATAGCGAGATCGACCGCGTCGAGCGCGCGGGTGCCGCCCCGATAGGTCTTGGTCAGGCCGCGGATCGACAGGATCGGTTCGTGCATGGCCAGCGGTTAGGGGAGCAGCAGCGAGGAGTCACCATAGGAATAGAACCGGTATTCACGGGCGATGGCATGGGCATAGGCGGCCAACATCCGTTCGCGCCCCATCAGCGCCGACACCAGCATCATCAAGGTGGACTTGGGCAGGTGGAAATTGGTCATCAGCCCGTCGACCGCTTTCAATCGGTATCCAGGGGTGATGAAGATCGCGGTGTCTCCGGCGAAGGGCCGGATGCGACCATCATCTCCCGCCGCGCTCTCGAGCAGGCGCAGCGAGGTGGTGCCAACCGCGATGATCCGCCCCCCCGCCGCGCGCGCGGCGTTGAGCTGGGCGGCGGTCTCGGCCGAGATGCGGCCGAATTCGGCGTGCATCCGGTGGTCGTCGGTATCCTCGGCCTTCACCGGCAGAAAGGTGCCCGCGCCGACGTGCAGGGTCAGCATCGCCCGCCCGATCCCGGCGGCATCGATCGCATCGACCAGCCTTTGGGTAAAGTGCAGCGAGGCGGTGGGCGCGGCAACCGCCCCTTCCTCGCGCGCGAACATGGTCTGGTAATCCTCGATATCCTGTTCATCGACCCCGCGCTTGGACGCGATATAGGGCGGCAGCGGCATGGTGCCAGCGCGGTCGAGCAGCACCTCGATCGGCTCCTCGCCTTCGAACAACAGGGTGAGCGAGCCATCGGCATGGCGTTGTTCGGCCAACGCGGCGACACCGCCGCCGAAGACCAGCCGATCGCCGGTCTTCACCCGCCTGGCGTTCCTGAGGAAAGCCTGCCAGCGGCGCAGATCGATGCGCTTGTGCAGGGTCGCGCCAATCCTGGCGTCGCCATCGGCGCGGCGGCCTTCGAGTTGGGCGGGGATCACGCGGGTATCGTTGAACACCAGCACGTCGCCGGGATTGAGCAGGCCGGGCAGGTCGCGCACGGTGCGGTCTTCGAACGGCGCATGGGCACCGCGCACCACCAGCATCCGTGCCGCATCGCGCGGGCGCACGGGCCGCAGCGCGATGCGCTCAGGCGGCAGATCGAAATCGAACAGGGCTACTTTCATGGCCCGCGCCCCTAGCCCCCTGGCCCGGTGCGGGAAAGGCCTTTAGCCGACAGGGGCGTTCAGCATGTCGGCGGTGATCGGCGCATCGCCCTTCGGAGCAGGCGGCGGCGGGGGCGGAAGGTTGTCGCTCGCCAGCGAGGCCTGGACGATGAAGGTCGGCTCGGCCGGCGGCTCGCCCCGGTTGATCGCATCGACCGCTTCCATGTTTTCGATCACGCGGCCAAAATTGGTGTATTTCTTGTCGAGGCTGAAGCGCGGATAGAAGACGATGAAGAACTGGCTGTTGGCGCTGTCTTCCTCGCTGGCGCGGGCCATCGACACGGTGCCGCGCACGTGCGGCATCGGATTGAATTCGGCCTTGAGGTCGGGCAAATCGCTGCCGCCCTGGCCGGTGCCGGTCGGATCCCCGCCCTGCGCCATGAACCCATCGATCACCCGGTGGAAAATCACCCCGTTGTAGAAACCGCGCCTGGTCAGCTCCTTGATCCGTTGGACATGGCCCGGCGCCCAGTCCAGCTGGAGACGGATCTTGACCCGCTGGCCGTTGGACAGATCGAGCACCCAGATATTTTCCGGATCGACGTTCACATCGTAATTGATCGGCGCATAGGTACGCGGCGGAACCGCGGCTTTCTCGTCCTCGTCATCATCCTTCTTGGCATTTTCCCCGAAAGCGACCGGCGGGGTGTCATCCTTCTGCTTTTGGGCCAGCGCGGGATAGCCCGCGCCGATCAGCAGGAATGCGCCAAGGGCGGAAATGCCAAAAGCGGGAGAGAGTGTGGGCTTGATCATCATTTCATCCGTGTGAGACACCGCGTCTAGCCATGCCGGCCTGACACTGCAATGAATGAAGCCGCGCCTGTGGACAGGCTTGCCTCAATAGTCGCCCTTGAGCCCGCTTTCGCGCACCCGCGCGATCACCTCGTCGCGCACCGGCGAGCTGACGAAGCGGGAAATATCGCCGCCATAGAGCGCGATTTCCTTGACCAGTTTCGAGGCGATCGGCTGGAGCGAGACATCGGCCATCAGGAACACCGTCTCGATATCATCATCGAGCTGCTGGTTCATGCCGGCCATCTGATATTCGTACTCGAAATCGGCAACCGCGCGCAGGCCGCGGATGATGACGCTGGCGCCCTGTTTCTGCGCGAATTTGACCAGCAGCGCGTTGAACCCGACCACCTCGACATTGCCCAGCCCCAGGTTGGCAACCTCGCGCTCGACCATGCGAAAACGTTCCTCGGTCGAAAACATCGGGTTCTTGGAAGGGTTGGTGGTGACCCCAATAATCAGCCAGTCGACCAATTTGGAGCCGCGCCGGATGATGTCGGCATGGCCGAGCGTGATCGGATCGAAGGTTCCGGGGTAAATCCCGACGCGGCGTGTCATGGTGTCATCCTCTCTTGCGGCGCGGCTCTTAGCGGTCGCGCTCGACGATGAAACGGGCCAGCGCGCGCAGGATATCGGCTTCTGGCCCATAGGAGGCGAGATGCCCGACCGCCTGATCCACCAGCGCACGGGCCTGTTCGCGGGCCTTGTCCGCCCCCATCAGTGTGACAAAGGTCTGCTTGCCCTGATCATTGTCCTTGCGAAGCGCCTTGCCGGCCTTTTCGGCATCGCCTTCGACATCGAGCAGATCATCGGCGATCTGGAACGCCAGGCCGATATCGCGGGCATAGGCCCTGAGATGCGCCCTGCCCTGCGGCGGCACCTTGCCAAGGATCGCGCCCATCTCGACACTCGCAGCGAGCAGCGCACCGGTCTTGAGCTGTTGCAGACGGGTGATCGCCTGAAGATCGTAGGACACGCCCTCGGCATCGGCGACCATATCCATCATCTGCCCGCCGGCCATGCCGTTCATGCCCGAAGCGCTGCCGAGCGTGGCAATCAGCTCGACCCGGGTGAAGGGATCGGCGCTGGTCTCGGCACCGGCGAGGATTTCGAAGGCCAGCGCGTGGAGCGCATCGCCCGCAAGCACCGCAGTCGCCTCGTCATAGGCCCTGTGCAGCGTCGGCTTGCCGTGGCGCAGATCATCATCGTCCATGCACGGCAAGTCGTCATGGATCAGCGAATAGACGTGGATCGCTTCGATCGCCGCGCCCACGCGCAGCGCCGGATCGCGCGCCACGCCGAACAGGCCGGCGGTGCTTGTCACCAGCAAGGGGCGCACCCGCTTGCCGCCGCCGATGGCGGCATAGCGCATCGCCTCGATCAGGCGCGCGCTGGTGTCGTCGGGCACCGGCAACAGCGCGTCGAACAGCGAATCGATATCGGCCTGCACCTGCGCGATCGCATCGCCGAGCACACTGGTTCCCGCTTCCGCCAGCATCGGCTACCCTTCCGCGTCGAAGGCCTGAATGCCCGCAGCGCGGCCATCGGCGCCGGTGACGATCTTATCGATCCGCGCCTGTGCCGCATCGAGCCGCTGCTGGCACGCCGCGCGCAATGCTTCTCCGCGTTCGTAAAGGCTGATCGACTGGTCGAGCGGAACATCGCCGCGTTCCAGCTGCTGCACGATCTGTTCGAGCGCAGCCAGCGCCTGCTCGAAGCTCATCTGCGAAATGTCCTGCGCGCCTGCGGCGGCGGTATTGCCCTCGACCATAGCCCGCAGCATTGACGGAGGCGCTCTGTCCGGTCAAGGCTCGCCCGCATCGCAGCGCGGGACAAGCCGGACCAACGACACCATGAGCAAATGGATCATCGCCTATGGCAGCGCCGCACTGGCGTTCGGCGCGCTCGACGCGATCTGGCTGCGCTGGGCATCGGGCAACCTCTATAGGCCGGTGATCGGCGAAATCATGGCCGATAATTTCAATGGTGCCGCTGCCGGCGCGTTCTACCTCATCTACCTCGCGGGCATGACCTGGTTCGCCATCAAGCCGGGGGTGGAGAGCGGCACGGCGCAGGCCGCGCTGATCAACGGCATCCTGCTCGGCGCGCTGTGCTATGCCACCTTCGATCTTACGTCGCAGGCGGTGTTCAAGGTATGGGCGACCCATATCAGCGTGCTCGATATCCTGTGGGGCGCCTTTGCCACCGGCACGGCGAGCGCGGTGGCGACCTGGGTGGTGCTGCGCTTCGCTCCGGCGGCGTCCTGAACCGGAGCGCAAAATGTTCATCGGCCATTTCGCACCAGCTTTCATCGCCGCCGCGGCCAGTTCGCGCAGCCCGCGGCTGGGCACATTGTTCATGGCCGCCCAGCTGGTTGACTGGGGGTTCTTCTCGTTGGCGATGATTGGGGTGGAAAAGCTCAGGATCGATCCGGCGGCAAGCGTGATGGTGCCAATGGATCTCTATCACATGCCCTATACCCACAGCCTGATCGGTGCCGGAATATGGGCGCTCGCCTGCCTGCTGGTGGTGGCCCTGGGCCAGCGCAGCCTGGTTGCCGGACTGGTTGCCGGGCTGGTGGTGCTGTCGCACTGGCCGCTCGACTGGCTGGTGCACGTGCCTGACCTGACCCTGGATGGCGCGCCGCCCAAACTGGGGCTGGGGCTGTGGAACTATCCCGCGATCGCCATGCCGCTTGAATTGCTGCTCACCGGCGGGGCTTTTGTATTCTACGTCCGCCGCACCCGCGGCCCGATCGGCCCCCCGCTGGTGCTGCTGGCGGTGATGCTGCTGTTCCAGGCGGTCAACTGGTTCGGGCCGCACCCGCAAAGCGCCGGACCGTTCGTCTATCTCCAGGCACTGCTGGCCTTTGCCCTCCTTACCGCGCTGGCCGTGTGGGTCGGGGAGAATCGCTGGTTCCAGAAACGCGGCGGCTTGGCCTACGGCGATCCATAATCTAGGGGGCGGCCCAAGGAGCTTGCCGCATGACCGCCATCACCCCCGAAATCGTCGAACAGCACGGCCTCTCACCCGAAGAATACGAGCGCGTCCTTGCCGCGCTGGGGCGTGAGCCGAACCTTGTGGAACTCGGCATCTTTTCGGTGATGTGGTCGGAACATTGCTCCTACAAGTCCTCGCGCATCCATCTCAAGAAACTGCCGACCGAGGCCCCGTGGGTGATCTGCGGCCCGGGCGAGAACGCGGGCGTGATCGACATCGGTGACGGGCAGGCGGCAATCTTCAAAATGGAGAGCCACAACCACCCTTCCTATATCGAGCCCTATCAGGGCGCGGCGACGGGCGTGGGCGGCATCCTGCGCGACGTTTTCACCATGGGCGCGCGCCCGATCGCCAATGCCAACGCGCTGCGTTTCGGCCGGCCCGAGCATCCGCGCATGAAGCATCTGGTGCAAGGCGTGGTCGCGGGGATCGGCGGCTACGGCAATTGCGTCGGCGTGCCGACCGTGGCGGGGGAGACCAACTTCCACCCGGCCTATGACGGCAACATCCTGGTCAACGCGATGACCGTGGGCGTGGCCGATCAGGACAAGATCTTCTATTCCGCAGCCACCGGGATCGGCAATCCGATCGTCTATGTCGGCTCGAAGACCGGGCGCGACGGCATCCACGGCGCGACCATGGCTTCGGCCGATTTCGGCGAGGATGCCGAGGCCAAGCGCCCCACCGTGCAGGTCGGCGATCCCTTCACCGAAAAGCTGCTGATCGAGGCCTGCCTTGAACTGATGGCGACCGACGCGATCGTGGCGATCCAGGACATGGGCGCGGCGGGCCTTACCTCCTCCTCGGTGGAAATGGCGAGCAAGGGCGGCGCGGGCATCCGGCTCGACATGAACAAGGTCCCCTGCCGCGAAGAGGGCATGACCCCTTACGAGATGATGCTTTCGGAAAGCCAGGAGCGGATGCTGATGGTGCTGAGGCCGGGCCACGAGGCGGAGGCCGAGGCGATCTTCCGCAAGTGGGAACTCGATTTCGCGGTGATCGGCGAAGTCACCGATACCGGCCGCATGGTGCTCGAATTCGATGGCGAAGTGGTGTGCGACATCCCGCTCGCCCCGCTGGCCGATGAAGCGCCGCTCTATGATCGGCCCTACCTCTCGAAGGAGGAATACGCCGCCTGGGCGGGCGTGAAGCCACTCGGCGAAGTGCCTGCCACCGAGGATGTGGCCGGCGATCTGCTCAAGCTGATGGCCTCGCCCGATCTCGCCTCGCGCCGCTGGATTGCCGAACAATATGATTCGCAGGTCGGCGCCGACACGCTCCAGACCGGCGGCGATGCCGGCGTGGTGCGGGTGCACGGGACGAGAAAGGCGCTCGCCATCACCACCGACTGCACCCCGCGCTATGTGTTTGCCGATCCCTATGAAGGTGGCAAGCAGGCCATCGCCGAGGCCTACCGCAACCTGTGCGCGGTGGGCGCGCGGCCACTGGCGGTGACCAACTGCCTCAACTTCGCCAACCCGCAGCGCCCGGAAATCATGGCGCAAATCGTCCATGCGCTCGAAGGCATGGGCGAGGCCTGCCGCGCGCTCGACTTCCCGATCGTGAGCGGCAATGTCAGCCTTTACAACGAGAGCAAGGCGACCGGCGGCGGCTCGGCGATCCTGCCCACGCCGGCGATCGGCGGTGTCGGCATCATCACCGATCTCTCGAAGATGATGACGATGCACTTCAAGGCACAGGGCGATGCGATCTACCTTGTGGGGCCGGAATTCTGGGCCAAGCCCGATCCGACCCGCTCGCACCTCGGCCAGTCGCTGTGGCTGCGGGTGGTCAAGGGCATCGAAGGTGGCCGCACCCCGCCCACCGATCTGGTGGTGGAGCGCACTGCGGGCGCAATCATCCACGAGTTGATTGCTGACGGCCTCGTCAACGCCGTGCACGATCTCAGCGACGGCGGCCTTGCCGTTGCGCTGGCAGAGATGGCGCTGGCGGGCGGGATCGGGGCCGAAGTCGATGCGGCCGGCAACCCGGATTACACCCCCGCGCAATGGTGGTTCGGCGAGGATCAGGGCCGTTATCTGATCACTGTGCCGGATGTGGCCGCGCTCAACGCGGCGCTCGCCAAGGGCACCCGCAACGACGAAACCGCGCAGATCGGCTTCCAGCGGATCGGCACCGTGGGTGGTGACAGCGTGCTGGGCGTGCCGCTGGCAGACCTGCGCTCTGCCAACCAGAGCTTCTTCGCGCAGTGGATGGAGGGGTAGTTCCCTCCTTCGCTTCGCCCCGGCCCTGCCGGGGTCAGTCCAGCGTGCAGGAATAACAGCCAGGCTTGGCCAGGCTCAGTCCGAACCCGAGCCCCCTCAGGCCGCCTGCGCCCCCGCCCCGCCGAGGGTGAGTTGCTCGCGCGCTGTGCCTTCGCGCTCAAGGATGGCAAGGCATTCGCGGTAGATGTCCGGCGTGCCGATATTGAGCCGCGCGCGGGCCGCGCCGATATCCTCGCGCATCAGCGCCACAATATCCTGATGGGCGATCTTCGCTGCCACCTTGCCAAGCCGGCGGCCTTCCTTGATCGCGGCGAACAGCGGCGCTCTGGTGCCGCTCACCTTCTTGATCTGCCGCGCGCCGGCATAGGCGATGAACAGGATGCCCTTGTTGTGGTTCTGCTCGTAGCTGAAGCCGAGCAGACAGGCCTCGCCCAGCGCATCGCGGCCATAGCCGGTGAGCACGTGGAACAGATCATGCGTATCGCGCAGGCGATCAAAATACCACTGGGTCTGATCCTTGGGCAGGCTTTCAGGGGGCGCCCACTTGTGGCTTTCCGCCACCAGCCCCGCGGCCGACAGCCCTTCGCGCTTCATGAAGGCGATGTAATGCGCCGCCACGCTGTTGGGCCCGCAATCGGCCCAGCGCGCGTGATCATCGAGCATCGCGGGGATATCGACGCCCTCGGCCATGAAACGCTGGCCCTCGGGCGAGCGGATGAAGGCATGCGCCAGCGCGTGGCTGCGCTTGCCTTTGGTCGCCTCGATGATGTGGAACACCTGTTCGGTGTCTTCCTTGTTCTCCACCAATTTGCCGAAATGGTGCAGCACCTTGAGCGGACGAAAGCCTGAAATCTTGCGATCGGGCGCTACCAGCGGAAGATCGAGAAGTGCCATGCGAGAGGTCCTTGGCTCGAGTCGTAAACTAGGTTCAGCACTAGAAACTTACATGATTGTAAGTTAACTGTCCATTGCCCGCTCGACGGCCGTCGCTCCGAACGGCCACGACACCCTTAGGCGGCAGCGACTTCCGGCGCGGGCTTGCTGCGGGCGAGCAGGTTGTAGGGATCGATCCCCTCGGCTCGCCAGATGCGATGGCATTCGCGGTATTTTTGTGGTTTCGCAATACGCAGCTCGGCGCGCACATCCTCAAGCGGGCGCTCAAGCAGCTGGCGGATCGGCTGGGCGATCAGCGGTGGCGCGCCCTTGCCGATGCGATGGGCCTCGCGCACGGCGGCGAAAACCGGGGCCTTGGTGCCCTTCGCCATCTTCTTGATATTGGCCGCCCCTGCATAGCCGATCAGCAGGTGGCCCTGGCTGGGCGACTGGCCGTGGGTGAACAACAGCACCGCTGCCTCGCCAAGCGCATCGCGGCCATAGCCGGTCAGCACATGGAACAGATCATGCGTATCGCGCGAGCGATTGATGTACCATTCGACCAGATCGGGGAAACGCGCACGCCCGGTGCGTTCGCTTTCGGCCACCAGCCCGGCTGCCGTGAGCCCTTCGGCCTCCATGAAATCGCAATAGGCATGGGCCAGGCTGCCCTTGGGCGTCCGGCGCAGGCTTGCGTGATCGTCAAGGATTTCCGGCAGGCAAGGCTCGCTCTGGCGCAGATAGGTTCCGCGTTCGGACAGCGCCAGCTGCGCGACGCGCGGGATGAAATTCTTCGAAGGCAGCGATTCGAAGATCCGGAACACCGCCGCTGTGTCTTCCTTGTCCTTCATCAGCATCCGGAAGTTGCGGATCGCGCGCAAGGGGCGATAGGCGGCCTGCGGGCGGTCGGGATGCAGCAGCACGGTGCCATCGGCGGCGAACATGTTGCGGTAGTTGCGGTTCCTTGCGATCATGCCCGGTCTCGTGTTCAGCGCGGAAGCAGCGGGATAACCCGAACATTTTTACACTAATGTTAATAGTGTGTCGGGGGCGCCATACAATCCCCCGCTTCACCGTTTCGCCGCAGGCAAAGGCCGTTTCGTCAGACCGGGCGCCGTGATCGCCTCGGCCACCAGGCGGCTGCCCTCGGCGGTGAGGTGGGCATCATCAATGATCAGCGGATAGCCCCTCGCCCCGAAATAGCGGCATTGCGGTTGGCACAGGGTGCGCAGCGGGGAGAAATAGGTTGCCCCGAAGCGCGTCGCGATTGCGGCCATACGCTGGTCGAGCGGGGCGCGATCGGGCTTGAGGAAGGCATCGGCGATCCGCTCGTCCCCGCGCGCCGCGCCAATCGCCAACAGCCGCGGCACGAACTTCTCGAAGGCGGGAAAGGGACCGACGAGCAGCACCGGCTGGCCGCGCCGGGCCAGCAGAGCGAGGCTCGCTTCGAGCGCGGGCAGATCGCCCGCTTCCCAGTACCCTGCCAGCACCACCAGATCATAGCCGCCTGCGACAATCCGGCGCCGGTAGGCGTCCGCGATCACCCTGTGGCAGAAGAAGTAGCGCTCGGCCTTCGCGCCCGTGACCGGGCGGCAGCCGGCGGCGGTGATCTGGCTGATCGCGCTGCCCGGAAAGGCCGCCTGCAAACCGGGGACCATCATCGCCGCGTGGCTGTCCCCCAGCACCAGCACCCTTGCCCGCCCGTCGTCGGGCAGCACGCAGGCAGCCTCATCGAGCTGCTGGGTGCGATGATGGATGAAGCAGCGACCGGTGCGGAACACCTCGTCGATCGGATAGTCGAGCGCGCCGGCCAGCGCGCGGGCGCGCTCGTCATAGCGCCCCGGCCACCCGCCGCTGGCGATGAACGCCGCCGCGCTCGCGGCCAGCGCCGCCGCCGCCGCGCCAGAGACCAGCGCGAGGCGAACAAAGGGCAAGTCCCGTCGCCGCGCCGGCTCTTCGACAAAGCGGGTGGTGAGCGCCGCGAGCAGCAGCGAAATGGCGGTCGCGGCCAGCTGCAACGGCGCTTCGAGCCGCGGCGCGGGCAGTCCCAGCAGCAGGAAGACGATCACCGGCCAGTGCCACAGGTAAAGCGAATAAGAGATCCGCCCCAGCCAGGTGACTCCCGGCAGCGACAGCACACGGCCCACCAGCGATGGACCGGGATTGCCCGCGAGAATGATCGCGGCCGCGCCGGCACAGGGGATCAGCGCGCGCCAGCCCGGGAAGGGATCGGCGCTGTCGAGCAGCACCGTCGCCGAAACAACCAGCGCCGCTCCGCCCAGCGCCAACCCCTCGCGCACGACCCGCGAGTGCAGCAGTGGCACGGCGGTAAAGGCCGACAGCACCCCGGCGAGAAACTCCCAGATGCGCGCCGGCAGCAGGTAGAAACTCGCATCGGGAAAAGCGAGCGACACCGCCGCCGACAATCCGGCAGCACCCACCAGTCCAAACCACAGCCCCGTCCGCCCGAACCGCAGCAAGGCCAGCATCAGCAGTGGCAGCAGCAGGTAGAACTGCCACTCCACCCCCAGCGTCCACAGATGCAGCAGCGGCACCGCGCCGCTTTCGCTGTATTCAAGCTGCTCACGGTGGAAAAAGATGTTGGCCGCGAAGACCAGCGCGGCGAGCAGGGTCTTGCCATAGTCCGCCAGCTCGGCCGGCAGCAGCAGCAGCGCCGCCGCAAGCGTGCTCGCCGCCAGCACCACCAGCAACGCCGGAACCAGCCGCCGGACACGGCGGGCATAGAAGCCGGCGAAGGAAAAATGCCCTGCCTCGTGCTCGCGCAGCACGATCCCGCCGATCAGGTAGCCGGAGATGACATAGAACACATCCACCCCGACAAACCCGCCGGAAAACCCGCCCACCCCAAGATGGAACAGCAGCACCGCCAGCACCGCCACCGCCCGCAGCCCCTGGATGTCGGGACGGTAATCGGCAGACGGCGACTGGTTGGCGATCAGCATCAGTCCTCGCGCCAGTCCTGGCGCGCGATCCCCAGCAGGCTCAGCACAGCGGTCAGATCGCCGCGATCGATCCGGCCATTGGCTGCCGCGCGCGCCTTGGGCTTGGCGCGATAGGCAAAGCCATAGGTTGCCGCGGCGATCATCGCAATGTCGTTGGCCCCGTCCCCGGTGGCGAGGCTGATCCGCCCGCCGGCGGCCTCCTCGCGCAGCACGGCGGCCTTGACCGCGCTGTCGGTGATCTGACCCAGCAAGCCACCGGTGAGCCGGCCACCGGCCACTTCGAGCCGGTTGCCGACCACACGATCAAACCCGAGCATTTCTCCCACCGGATCGGCAAAATGGTGGAAACCGCCGGTCACCAGCACCGTCCGGCAGCCCAGCGCGGCGAGCGTGGCAACCAGCGTACGCGCGCCCGCCTCCAGCCTGATCCGCTCGGCCAGACAATCGCTTATCGCGCTTTCCTCCAGCCCTTCGAGCAGCGCGACGCGTTCGCGCAGCGCGGCGGCAAAATCGAGCTCGCCCTGCATCGCACGTTCGGTGATCGCGGCAATCTGCGGCTTGAGACCGGCGTAATCGGCCAGCTCGTCGATGCATTCCTGACCGATCATGGTCGAATCCATGTCCGAAACGAACACCTGTGGCAGCACCACCGAACCGCGACACACCAGCACATCAGCGGGCGCGAAGATGCGGTCGATCGCAGCCAGCACGGCTTCGGGCGCGCCGTCGGAAAAACGCAATTCCAGCACTGCGCCATCGGCCAGCGTATCGACGGTGGCCAGCGCCACGCCCTCGCCGCGCAGAGCGACGGCCAGCGCATCGACCAGCGTTTCGAGACGTGTTTCCCTTGGCGCTGTGTCTGCTATCAGCCGGGCAATGAGCA
This sequence comes from Erythrobacter sp., assembly GCA_046294975.1. GTDB lineage: Bacteria > Pseudomonadota > Alphaproteobacteria > Sphingomonadales > Sphingomonadaceae > Erythrobacter. Next base: position 22,860 of record JBKBOH010000028.1, read on the forward strand.
TTCTGTCTTCTCCAGCAGCCCCCGTGGCGCTCATTGCAGGGCCAACCGCCAGCGGCAAGAGCGCGATTGCGATGGAACTCGCGCGCGCGCTGGCTGAAATCGGGCGGCGCGGCGTGATCGTCAACGCCGATTCCGCCCAGGTCTATGCCGATCTGCACATCCTGTCCGCGCGCCCTTCGCAGGAGGAGATGGACGAAATCGAACACCGCCTGTTCGGCGCTTGGGATGGCAGCGAGGCCTGTTCGGCCGCCGCATGGGCCGCGCGCGCCAAGGCGGAAATCGCCGACATTCACGACGCCGGCGGTGTGCCGATACTCGTCGGCGGCACCGGGCTTTATCTCAAGGTGCTGTTTGAAGGCATCGCCCCGATCCCCGAAATCGATCCCGATATTCGCGCCGCCGTGCGGGCGATGGACGAGGATGCGGCCTACAAGCTGCTCAAGCTCGAAGATCCGCTGCGTGCCGCCCAGCTCGATCCGGGCGATCGCCAGCGCATCGCCCGCGCGCTGGAGGTCAAACGCTCGACCGGGGTGACGCTGGCCGACTGGCAGCTCGCCAGGGCGGGCGGTATCGGCGAGGAGGTGACCATCCATCCGCTGGTGCTGCTGCCCGACCGCACGTGGCTTTACCAGCGCTGCGACCTGCGCTTCGAAGCGATGCTGGAAGAAGGCGCGATTGCCGAGGTCGAGGCGCTGCTGGCGCGCGGGCTCGATCCCGATCTGCCGGTGATGCGCGCCATCGGGGTGCCGGAGATCGCCGCTTACCTTGGCGGCAAGATCGACGCGGCGACGATGATCGCCGCCGGACAGCAGGCGACCCGCAACTATGCCAAGCGCCAGTTCACCTGGTTTCGGCGGCAACCGCCGGTCGAATGGCACCGGATCGATCCGGGCATGGCATTTGAAAATATCGACTTTGACACTCATTTCGCATCATTATTACGCAATTAGGGGTTGACTTATCAGATTATAACTCCTAGCGGCGTGGCGGCTCGGTCCGATGCGCTTGCGCCTGCATCGGGCCGGTTTTGTTGTCAGGCACCCTTGCGAAGTGTTCGTCCGGTTGCCGTTCAAGCTTTGGAGTTCCCCGTGCCCGGCAAGCCGGATCAAGCCCAGCGCGACAGCGCGCGCAGCGCCTCCAGCAGCGGCGCCGCGATCCTTGTGCAATGCCTGATCGAGCAGGGTGTCGAATTCGTGTTCGGCTATCCCGGCGGCGCGGTGCTGCCGATCTATGACGAATTATTCGGGGACGAACGCATCCGTCACATCCTGGTGCGCCACGAAGCCGGTGCGGCCCACGCTGCCGAGGGCTATGCCCGCGCCACCGGCAAGCCCGGCGTGGTGCTGGTCACTTCCGGCCCCGGCGCGACCAATGCCATCACCGGCATTGCCGATGCGTGGATGGATTCGATCCCGCTGGTGGTCATCACCGGACAGGTGCCGACCGGGCTGATCGGCACAGATGCCTTCCAGGAAGCCGACACCATCGGCATCACCCGCCACTGCACCAAGCACAATTATCTGGTCAAAGACCCGGCCGATCTCGCCGCGACCATCGCCGAGGCGTTCCGCATCGCCACCACCGGCCGCCCCGGCCCGGTGGTGATCGACATTCCCAAGGACGTGCAGATCGCTGTTCCGTCGGAGCGCCGCGCCTTCGTGCGACCCGGCGCGCACCGCTATGCGCCACAGATGATCGCCCCGGCCGAACAGATCAACCAAGCGATCGAGATGATTGCGGGTGCCGAACGCCCGATCCTCTACACCGGGGGCGGCGTGATCAATTCCGGCGCGCAAGCAAGCGCCCTGCTGCGCCGGTTCCAGCATCTCACCGGCGCACCGGTGACCTCGACGCTGATGGGGCTTGGCGCCTTCCCCAGCGATCATCCCGACTGGCTCGGAATGCTGGGAATGCACGGCACCTTCGAAGCCAATATGGCGATGAACAAGTGCGACGTGATGGTCTGCATCGGGGCGCGGTTCGATGATCGGGTCACGGGCAGGCTCGATGCCTTTTCGCCCGGTTCGCGCAAAATCCACATCGATATCGACCGCTCCTCGATCAACAAGGTGGTGCCGGTCGATCTCGGCATCCTGGGCGATTGCGCCGCGGTGCTGGGCCAGCTGGTCGCGGCATGGGGTGCGCGAAGCCCAAGCGATCTGGCCGAATGGAAGGCCCGCATCGCCGGCTGGCGCGCGCGCGAATGCCTCGCCTATCCGCCGCGTTCGGCCAAGCACCCGGACATGATCATGCCGCAGAAGGCGATCGAGCGGCTTTATGCCCTGACCCGCGCGCACAAGCCGATCATTTCCACCGAAGTCGGCCAGCACCAGATGTGGGCGGCGCAATATTTCGGCTTCGATGATCCGGGCAAGTGGCTCACCAGCGGCGGCCTCGGCACCATGGGCTATGGCCTGCCGGCGGCGATCGGCGCGCAGCTTGGCCATCCGGACGCGCTGGTGATCGACATCGCCGGCGAGGCCAGCATCCAGATGAACATCCAGGAACTCGGCACCGCCAGCCAGTATCGTCTGCCGGTCAAGGTGTTCATCCTCAATAACGAATATATGGGCATGGTCCGCCAGTGGCAGGAACTGACCTATGAAAGCCGCTATTCGAACTCCTATTCGGACAGCCTGCCCGATTTCGTGAAGCTGGCCGAAGCCTATGGCTGGAAGGGCATCCGCATCCACGACGAAAGCGAACTTGATGCAGGCATCGCCGCGATGCTCGCCCATGATGGGCCGGTGATGGTCGATTGCCTCGTCGCGCCGGATGCCAACTGCCTGCCGATGATCCCTTCGGGCGCGGCGCATACCGACATGATCCTCTACGGCGACAAGGTCGACGGGACGATGGACGACGAAGCCAAGGCGCTGGTTTAGGAAACGCACAATGCCCCTGAAGATTGCGGAAAGCCCCTCCGAGCGCCACGTCCTTGCGGTCACCGTCGATAACGAACCGGGGATCCTCGCCAAGATCACCGGGTTGTTCACCGCGCGCGGCTACAACATCGACAGCCTGACCGTGGCCGACATCACCGAAGACCACGCGGTCAGCCGCATCACCATCGTCACCAACGGGCCGCCTTCGGTGATCGACCAAATCGAGGCGCAATTGGAACGGCTGGTGCCGGTTCACAAGGTTACCGATCTCACCACCGCCGGCCCGCATGTCGAGCGCGAGTTGGCGCTGATCAAGGTCACCGGCACCGGCGAGAAGCGGGTCGAGGCGCTGCGGCTGGCCGACATTTTCCGCGCACGGCCCGTCGATACCACCACCGAAAGCTTCATCTTCGAAATCACCGGCCCGCCCGACAAGGTCGACAGTTTCATTGCGCTGATGCGCGAGTTGGGGCTGGTCGAAGTCGGCCGAACGGGAATCGTGGGGATGATGCGCGGGGCGCAAGGCGCTTGACGAATTTTCAATAAATACAATTCACAAGAGAGAAAAGTGATGAAAGTCTATTACGACGCCGATGCCGATCTCAACCTGATCAAGCCCAAGAAGATCGCGATCCTCGGCTATGGCAGCCAGGGCCATGCCCATGCCCAGAACCTGCGCGACAGCGGCGTGGCAGAAGTTGCCATCGCCCTGCGCGAAGGTTCGGCGACCGCGAAGAAGGCGGAAAGCGCCGGCTTCAAGGTGCTCTCCAACACGGCGGCCGCGCAATGGGCCGACCTCATCATGATCCTCGCGCCCGACGAGCATCAGGCCGCAATCTGGGAGAATGACCTCAAGGGCCACATGAAGCCCGGCAGCGCGCTTGCCTTCGCGCACGGGCTCAACATCCATTTCGGCCTGATCGAGCCGCCCGCCGATATCGACGTGATCATGATCGCCCCCAAGGGGCCGGGCCACACGGTGCGCAGCGAATATGTAAAGGGTGGCGGCGTGCCCTGCCTGATCGCCGTCCACCAGGATGCCTCCGGCAGCGCCCATGACCTGGCGCTCGCCTATGCCAGCGCGGTTGGTGGCGGACGTTCGGGCATCATCGAAACCAACTTCCGCGAGGAATGCGAGACCGACCTGTTCGGCGAGCAGGCGGTGCTGTGCGGCGGCATCACCCATCTGATTCAGGCCGGGTTCGAAACCCTGGTCGAGGCCGGTTACGCCCCGGAAATGGCCTATTTCGAGTGCCTCCACGAAACCAAGCTGATCGTCGATCTGCTCTATGAAGGCGGCATCGCCAACATGCGCTATTCGATCAGCAACACCGCCGAATATGGTGACATCACGACGGGTCCGCGCATCATCACGGCGCAAACCAAGGCCGAAATGAAGCGCGTGCTGGCTGATATCCAGTCGGGCCGCTTCGTGAAGAACTTCGTGCTCGACAACCGCGCTGGCCAGCCCGAATTGAAGGCCGCGCGAAAGGCAGCCGCGGCCCATCCGATCGAGCAGATCGGTGAACGCCTGCGCGCGATGATGCCGTGGATCGCCGCCAACAAGCTGGTCGACAAGGCCAAGAACTGAAGCCGGCAAATTGCGGCGGGGAGCGCATCGGGCATGCCCGGCGCTCCCCTTCGCGCCGAGCAACGCCCATGCGCCTGTCCGACTGCCACAATATCGAGGATTTCCGCAGGCTGGCGCAGGCCCGCCTGCCCTTTCCGGTGTTCGACTATATCGACGGGGCGGCCGATGACGAGCTGACCAAGGCGCGCAACACCGCTGCCTTTGCCGCGGTCGATCTGGTGCCCGATGTGCTCGCCGGCGTGGAAAGCATCGACACTTCCTGCACCATCCTTGGGCGCAAGTCCGCGCTCCCCCTGATGCTCTCGCCCACCGCGGTGCAGCGCGCCTTCCACTGGCAGGGCGAAACCGCCGTAGCCAAGGCGGCCGAGAAATTCGGGCTGTGGTTCGGTATTTCCAGCCTTGCCACGCGCAGTATCGAGGAAATTGCCGCCTCCACCCAAGGCCCCAAGCTGTTCCAGCTCTACGTCCACAAGGACAAGGGGCTCAACACCCACATGATCGAGCGCTGTCGGGCGGCGAAATTCGATGCCTTGGCGCTGACGGTTGACACCATCGTGTCCGGCAAGCGCGAACGCTGCCTGCGGAGCGGCTTCACCACCCCACCGCGCTTCACCTTGCCAAGCATCTGGAGCTACGCCACCCGCCCACGCTGGACGCTCAACTACCTGCTGCGCGAGAGATTTCGCCTGCCCAATCTCGACACCCATGTGACCGAAGGCAGCGACAAGGCCGTGAGCATCGCGGGCTACTTCAACACCATGCTCGACACGTCGATGGACTGGGACACGGCAGCCAGCATCCGCCAGCAATGGGGCGGCACTTTCGTGCTCAAGGGCGTGATGAGCGCGGCCGATGCGCGCCGGGCGGTGGACATCGGGGCGGATGCGATCATGATCTCGAACCACGGCGGTCGGCAATTGGACGGCAGCCGCGCGCCCTTTGATCAGCTACCCGAGATCGTCGATGCGGTGGGCGGCGAGATCGAGATCATCTGCGACGGCGGGGTGCGGCGCGGCACTCATGTGCTCAAAGCGCTGTGCGCCGGCGCAACCGCGGCATCGGGCGGGCGACTCTATCTCTATGCGCTCGCCGCCGCCGGTCAGCAGGGCGTGGAGCGCGCGCTCGGCATCCTCAAGGACGAGATCGAGCGCGGGATGCGGCTGATGGGGGTGACGGCCCTCGACCAGCTGACAGCTGACCGGTTGCGTTTTCGATAACCCCCGCCCTCAAGCAGCGCAGCGGTAGGGCGGCAACAACGCCCTCAAGCAGCGCAGCGGTAGGGCAGCATCAACACCCTCAAGCAGCGCAGCGTTAGGGCAAGGGCGAATGTCATAATCCGGTAAACTTTGGCGCGCTTGAGAGGGGCAAACCTCACTGACGGACATTGTTCATGCCCAAGCTTTTGCCTGCTGTCCTCGCTCTGCCCCTCGCACTGATGCTGGCTGCCTGCGGCAACGCGCCCGATCAGCCCAAGAATGATGCCGACAGCTTTGCCGCACGCATCAACCAGAACGCGGGCGCGAGCCCCGCGCCCGAGGCCACCGCCACGCCCAGGATTGCCGAGCCGCTGCCCGGTGCCGCGCCCGGTGCCTTTGCCAAGGGCACGCTGACCGATCCGGCTTCCAAAACCTGCGGTGCCAACCTGATGGGCCCATTCATCGGCAAACCCGCCGATCAGGCCACCCGCGCCGCGATCGCCAAGACGCTCGGCCGAACCGACAACCTGCGCTTTGTCGTCTTTGGCAGCGTTGAAAACGTCAATCCCGATCCCACCAATCCGCGCCTCAGCCTGATGCTCGATGCACAGAACATCATCCGCGACGCACGCTGTGGATAGAACAAGGCGCATTCACGGCTTGCGCCCGGCGCAATAATCGGCAAAGACACGCGTTATGTGCGGACACGGACTTGCGCTGCTTCGACTTATGCGCCCTTGGGCGTAGGTAGCCGCGCGCATCGGGTGCGAGCGGGCCGCTCCCAAGGGTAACCCCGCCGCAGCTTCCCATTCCTCCCGCGACGAGCCGTTTCGATGCCCATGCTCCGTGATCCTTCCGTCAAGTACCGTCCTTTTGGCCAGATCAACCTGCCCGATCGCCAATGGCCCAACCGCCTGATCGAAAAGGCCCCGCGCTGGCTTTCGACCGATCTGCGCGACGGCAACCAGTCGATCATCGATCCGATGGACGCCGTAAAAAAGCGCCGCTTCTTTGACCTGCTGGTGGAAATCGGCATCAAGGAAATCGAAATCGGCTTTCCCAGCGCTGGCGCAACCGAGTTCGATTTCATCTCCGGCCTCGTCCGCTCGGGCGAGATTCCCGAGGACGTCACCGTGCAGGTGCTCACCCAAAGCCGCGAGGATCTGATCCGCACCAGCTTTGCCAGCCTCGAAGGCGCGCGCGCGGCGATCGTGCATCTGTATAACGCGGTCAGCCCGGCATGGCGCGACATCGTGTTCCGGATGAGCAAGGACGAGGTGAAAGCCATCGCGGTGGCGGGCGTCAAGGTGATGCGCGACGAAGCGGCGCGCTATCCCGGCACCGACTGGCATTTCCAGTACAGCCCGGAAACCTTTTCTACCGCCGAACTGGATTTCTCGATCGAGGTCTGTGCGGCGGTGATGGAGGTGCTCCAACCCACCCCGGATCGCCCGATCATCCTCAACCTGCCCGCCACGGTCGAGGCGGCAACGCCCAATATCTATGCCGACCAGATCGAATATTTCTGCCGCAACCTCCCAAACCGCCAGAGCGCGGTGATATCCTTGCACACCCACAATGATCGCGGCACCGGCGTGGCAGCGGCAGAGCTTGGCCTGATGGCGGGGGCAGATCGGGTCGAAGGCTGCCTGTTCGGCAATGGCGAACGCACCGGCAACTGCTGCCTGGTGACCATGGCGCTCAATCTCTACACCCAAGGTGTCGATCCTGGTCTCGATTTCTCGGACATCGATCGGGTGATCGAAACGGTGGAATATTGCAACGCCATTCCCGTCCATCAACGCCACCCCTACGGCGGCCAGCTGGTCTATACGGCGTTCTCGGGCAGCCACCAGGATGCGATCAAGAAGGGCTTTGAAGCGCGCGAGACGCAGAACGACCAATTTTGGCGTGTGCCCTATCTGCCGATCGATCCGGCCGATCTGGGTCGCAGTTATGAAGCGGTGATCCGGGTCAATTCGCAGTCCGGCAAGGGCGGCTTTGCCTGGGTGCTGGAAAAGGACCAGGGGCTCAAGCTGCCCAAGAAGATGCAGGCCGATTTTTCCCGCCACGTGCAGCGTATGGCGGATGAACTGGGCCGCGAACTCAATGCGGCCGATATCTGGGATGCGTTCCGCAAGGCCTACCACGTCAAGACCCATCCCAAGCACTTCCAGCTGGTGCGCTACGAGGAAAGCCGCGCGTCCGATGGCACCCGCATCTTTG
>JBKBOH010000029.1:0-30535 GCA_046294975.1 Erythrobacter sp.
GGCGGCGGCGGCGGCGGCGGCGGCGGCGGCGGCGGCGGCGGCGGTGCTTCTTCGCCACCGAAGTTGTAGATGATCGAACCCATCAACGAATGGGTGTTCAGCTTGGTGTCAAGGCTGCGACCGAGCGGATCCACCAAGTTGATATCCGGTGCGTTGAAGTAGCGATACTTCAGGCCCACGTCCCACGAGTCGCTGATCGGGGCGCGCAGGGCGGCGAGCAGCTGCCACGCAAAGCCGGTGTCGGAATCGTTCCACACGCCCGGGCCGTTGGCATTCACGCGACCGTCCATGTCGACGCGGGCAACACCCACGCCACCGCCGAACGAAGCCTGCAAGCCATCATCCTTGCCGAAGTCGAACAGGCCGTTGAGCATGAAGCTCAGGGCGTTGACTTCACCAAGCGCGTCGCGCGTCCCGGTGAACCTGTTGAAGCCGCCCGGGGCGCTCGGCGCCGGGTTGAGGGCGAGACCCTGCGAACCGGCGCTCACGCTCTCGAGGTCGGCAGCGCGATAGCTGGCTTCGGCTTCCAGACGAAAGGCGCCGAAGTCGTAACCGACGGCCGCGCCGAAGTCATAGTCGGTATCGTAGTCGGCACTCGCGTCGCTGGCCACACCGTTGACATCGAGGTTCTGGTCTTCGACGATCATCACGCCGCCATCGCCCTGAATGTACCACTGGCCTTCGCGAGCCATGGCGGGCGTGGTCAGCGCGGTCGAAGCCATCGCCATACCAATGACGAGTTTGCGCATTCAAATTTCCCCTTTGTTATCGACTTGAGGCACCCAGCGTCTCTATCTTTTCCACATTCAAGAGGCAAGCGGTCAATAGCGTCCATGTGTTGCAATAATGCCTCTATCGGCGGAATGTGAAAAAAAAGGACAAGAGCCACGAGCCATCCGGAACGTCGCAATTGTAGCGTTTGGGATGTTCTTCAGACCGAAGGCGAAGCAAGCAGACCCAGAGCCTGGAGATTTTCGACCAACTGCGCCAGTGCATTGCGAGCTTCGATGTCAATCACGCTGCCGCCCGCGGGCGCGGCTGGCGGGCTTGCGATCTGCCAGCCCCCACGAAAACACAGGAAGCGGCCAGCCGCCTGGTCGAACAGCAGCATCCCTTCTGCAGGAGCGATGAAATGCCAGCTGCCCGCGATCGCCAGCGCGAGATGGTCAGCCTTGGTGCTCCATTCGCCCGTGGCAGCCGGTGCAACCAGATAGCACGCGCCCTCCTCTGGCTGCGCTGGCGGCCCGGACAAGGTGGCGATGACCGTGCGGGAGGCAAGCGCATCGAGGATCGCCAGTGACTGGTTCACGAAAAACTCCTTCTGCGCCTGTCCGGCAAACAGCAGGGGCAGGCCGGCATTCGGCGTTCCGGCGGGAAATGCGATCGGTTCAGACATTGCAGGCTCCTTTGTGTCAGCCGATTTCGGCAAGATGCAGGGCGTTCGAGTGCTGGAAGGTGCCAACCTGTTTGACCCAGATCGCTGCCGGACCGTAGGTTGCCACCAGCGCTTCGCGCTCGTCCTGCGACAGGCGCAGTCGCGCCTCGTTCAGCGACCAGACTGTGAAAGGCGCGGACGCTGGCCCGTATCCGACCAGATAGGCCTCGCGTTCCTCAACCAGCGGAGCTTCCACACCATCGTCCCAGCGCCAGTGGCCGCGCGCTCTGCGTGTCCAGCACAGCTCCCATGCGCCGCTCGGATCGATCGTCAGCCTCGGATGCACCGGCGTTGGCGGTCGGCGGGACAAACCGGGATTGGCCAGAGGCGCGATCACCGCCTCCGCATCAGCGGTTCCGATAGCCGCAATCCGGGACGATGCGATCGGGGGCACATCGGCGGGATCAAGCGGAACGAGGCTGTCGTCGAGCAGGACCACGGTCGTTTGTACCGCGTGTCCAACGGCGGCTTCCGGCTCTGTACCGGCCCGCCCGCGCAGCAGCCCGCGCAATTGCCAGCGCCGCTCGCCCAGCGGCACGGCGCGGGCAAACTGGATGGCCTCGCCGCCCACCAACAGGCGGTTGGCACCCATGGCCAGGCCCTCGATATCCGTGTCTGCGAAGGACAGGTCTGCCGCAACGAGTTCGAGCGTTATGGTGGCGTCGGGCTCGAACATGACCGCCGTTGAAGGGCCGAGCGGTTGTGCAAGCGTGCCCATCACCGCCCGAACCGTGCCTGAGCTGCCCAGCGGGATCAGCGCGCTCCCTTGGACGCGGTAGAGCGCCGCGCCCCGCCAGGCATTGTTTGCGGCCGATACGGCGGCGAAGATCAACGGTGTCGATGGTCCTGCGCTGCCATCAGCCGGCACCTCGAAGGCAGCAAGGCTGGTGTGGGGCAAGGTCTGGTCTGCCGGGGGGTTGGCAGCTCCCGGATCACTGGGCGGCTGTGCCATTAGACTTGGCGGGACACGCTCGAGCGCCAGCTCGATGCCCCGGTCGAGCCATTCCCAGGAGCGGACGAACCACAGGCCCGGGGTGTCGGGCACGCGCACGAACGCGCCCGGCTGCAGTCGCGGGTCGAGCTGGCCGATCCGCCATGTGATCGTCTCGTGCTGCCAGCGCGCGCGGTTGGCGCGGTCATTGGCGAGTTGCCGGGCATCGCCAGCGATCATGGTGGCCGGCAGCTCCAGCATCAACTCGCGCCCGAACCGCCGCGAACCGAGCGCGCGCTGCACCCCCGGCTGATAGTCGCGCTCCTCGTCGTAGTAGCGCAAGGCCGCCGGCTCGCGTGCGGGCAGACCGGCGCGCTGCTTGTGCCGTCCTTCATCGTTTGCGCGCGATAGCAATGAAAGCTGCGGGGGAAGCGTTTGCAGAGCCGTGCCATCGTTCCTGCGCGGGGTGACGCGCAGTCCGTCCTTGCCCGACGTGCAGACCAGCGGAATGACCTCGTCGATCGCGGCAAGTGTCGATGCGAGCGTTCCGCCCTCGTCGGAGAAGCCGCGGGCGTGTGCAATCGTCGTATCGGCGTCAGACACCGCGCCAGGCACCATCCGGGCCAGCGAGACGCTGGCTTCACCGCCTGCTGCGAAGATCTCGAAGCTGAGCGCCGGGATGCGGTTACCGAAATCGCCCAGTTCGAGGTCTTCGAACACCACATAGGCGCAATCGCGGAAGGCGGGTGCGTGCGCGCCCTTGTCGCCGGCGATCAGCGGATCAACCGGATCATCACCGAACCCGCGATAGAAGCGCAGCTTGCCGCCGACCTTGAGATCCCCCTGTTCTCCGCGCAGCAGATTGCCATCGGCCCAGATCCGGCCGAGCCTCTCGATCGGGGTGCTCGACAAGGCCACGGCAAAGGATGCGGAGTAGGAATAGACCGTGGTCGAGGGTTGGCCTTTACGGCCTTTCTGCTTGCGTTTGTTCTCGACCAGATCGGTCGACCAGATCACGGTGCCCGGAACCCGCACCCGTCCGAAATGGCGCGGGATCGGCTGGCCATAGCTGGAACTGCTCACGCTCAATTCGCGCAGGCGCGGACCCTGGCGATTGCCGCTGCCAAAAATCACGGCGTCGGCCTGCTGTCCGATAAGCGCGCCGATCGCGCCGCCGATCGGTCCTCCAATCGCGGTGCCAAGCGCGGTAAGTAGCAGTGTCGCCATCGATTTAGCCTTCTGCAGTTGTTGGCACCTGCCAGCGGGCAATAATGCACATGGCAGGATCGCGTGGTTGTCGCACCACCCGGGCAAGCCCGGCATGGGCGTGGATCACTTCGCTTGGCCCGGTGGAGATCATCAGGTGGTGCTGGCCATACCCGAGGCTTGCGAGCAGGACTTCGTCGGCGCCCGCCATGTCCCCGGCCGGCATCAGTCCCGACCTTGCGGCGAAGGCAAGCCACTGATCGACGGCGACGTTGCGGAGCCCATAACCGCGCGGCGGGATCGGGTGCAGACCGATCATGGCAAGGCTGGCATGAACCAGGCCCACGCAATCGAGCCCGGTCGCCGGGTCAAGACCATGCAACCGGAACCGGCATCCGACCAATCGGGCCGCGGCGTTTCCAAGGGTCAGCGCCGGGCCTTTCATGGCTGGCCATACCTTGACAGCAGGTCATTGCCGGGCAGGAACGGCTCGCCCCGGAAATTGGCAGCATTGCCGAACCGGCCCGCGCAGGTTGCGATGGTATGGTCGCAACCCTCGGTCAATTCGGCGCGTGTGCCGGGATCGGTTCCGGGAGCCAGCGGCCGGTCGAGCAGCAACCAGTCACCATCGACATCGATGACATCGAAGCGGATGCCTGTTTGCGGCCCAGCCAGAAAACGCAGGCGACCGTCGACATGGTTCACCCCACTTACCCCATCGAACCGCACCCGGTTGCGATCGAGATCGATAGCGGAAAGCGCATGGATGGCGGTGAACCGCGCCGCCGCAAGGCCGCAGCCGGGGCCGCAGAACTCGGCGCGGCAGGTCGGGCTGGTGCGCGGCACCAGATCCTGTTCGAGCAATTGCTTGCCCGATCGCAGCTCGGCCGAGAACTGCGATTGGTCATCCTCGATCCGGCCGATCTCGCCGGTGTAGAGCACCTGATGCTCACCCGTCTGCCAGTCGACCGCGCCAATCTCGATGGCTGCCGCGTCGAACAGGCCTGCGGCCAGATCGGCTTCGCGGATCGACGCGTGGCTGAGCGCGCCCTCGGCTTCGGCGCTGTCGTTGGTGATGTCGGCGCTGAGGCGGATGGCGGCCGGAACCATGCCCGGCGCGGCGCGGTGGGTAATCCCGCCGAAGGCAAGGTCGCGGTCATGGCTGGTGAAGGCCAGCATCACTCCGTCGCGGCGATAGACCCGCCAGAAGGTCGCCACGCTATCGAGTTCACGATCGAAAAAGACGCGCATCATGTCACCTCGCGCAGTTCGATCAGCGGGATCGAGGGGGCCTCGCCTGCGGCAAAGTTGACGGCCGAAACATCGATGCGGTCTTCGGCAAAGCGCACTGGGACATCGAACAGGAAACCGGCTCTGATCTTGGCGCCTGCGGGCGGCGGCGTGGAGAAGCTGAGCACGCCGCCCGAACGCAGGGTCCAGGCGGTGCTTGCTACTCCGCCGACGCTCACCAGCACGGTTTCAGGGCGTGGGCGGGTGATCCGCCGAACTTGCGGATCCGGACCGCTGCCATAGGTCTTGATCAGCGGAAAATCGGCGGTGAGCCCATCGCCAGTGCCGATCAGCTGGTCGGACATGGTCGGGGTGCCGGTCATGCCGTTGGAGCTGTGATCGAACGGATCCATGATCCGGAAACCCCGCGCCGGGCCGCGCCGGGCGCGGAAGAAGGCGAGCAGTTCCGACAGCTCGGCTTCCGAACGGATCCCCGGCCCGACATCGAAGTGCACGCGCGCATCCGACCATAATGCGTTGCGCTGTTCGTGGCCCGATGCGGTGACGGCTATCGAGGTCGAGAACTCCGGCGCGACGGCGGTGTTGCGCCCCAGCGCGAAGGGATAAAGGACATCATCGAAGGCTTCCATGGCTTGCTCCGGGAACACGGGGAGGCGGGTGTATCCATCGCGATTGATCTGCGGCAGCGCCCAGACATAGCGGCGGGCAATGCCGCGGCCGGTGGCTTCGTCGATCCCGCGGTCGATCTTGGTCCAGAACGGTTCCGCATCGGCCGGATCGAGCACGAACCCGGCGAGATAATCCTGATCTTCGAGCGCATAGCCCAGGCGCGCATCGACGAAGGCATAGGCCTTGCGCCGCGCTGCGTCCGCACCCGAGGTCAGCCAGTCGTAGTCTTCCAGTTGCAAGCGGTCGAACGCCGGGGCGGCCCAGCCGGCGGGCAGATTGGCGCGGTACAGCTCGGGCATGGCGGGATCGAGAATGGTCGGCGTGAAGGCCAGCAGCGCCACCTCGGCCCCGGCAGGTGCGGCAGCACGGATCGCAGCAGCGAGATCGGCGGTCGATTGCGCGAGCACGGCCCCGGCCGCATCGAGCAGCGCGATGGCCGGTGGATCGAGCGGTGCGCGCAGGCTCGTGATCACCGGCGGGTGCCCGCCAAAGGCCGCGCGCGCGGCATCGTCATAGAGACAGATCTCGCCCGCCGCTGTCACCCACCACCATGGCTCGCCGATCTGGAAGCGGACTGGAAGCCCGGCTTCCACGATCAGCCCGACGAAAGCCTCGGCGCAATCGGCCAGCCAGCTCATTGCGGCAGCGTTGGCGGGCGACAGCAGCGTGGAGGGCGGCACCCAGCCGGTCAGCGCCGGAGCGCCGCTCGCGGTGCGCTGCTTCCACGCCTCGGGGCAATAGGCATCGAACAACTCGTAGGACAGCGAGACAATCACTTCCAGATCAGCAGCGCGCGCCAGTTCGAGGAAGCTGCGGTGCCAGCGGCGCGCCGGTTCGCACAGCGCGCCCGTGCCGGGCACGAGCAGCCCGCCGCTGGGCTGCCGTTCCAGCCGCATGAAATGGCTCATGCCGACATAGTGTATCAGGTCATCGCGATAGCCGAGGCCGATGATGGCCCGGATCAGCCGCGCCGGGGTCTGGTTGTAGGCATCGTCATAGGCGGTCGCGATTCGCTCGCCGTGCGGGGGCAGGAGCACATCGCCGATCTCCAGCATGCCGCGGCTGCCATCGGTGGTGATGCCGGTGAGCGTCACCGATCCATTGAACCGTGCAGGCAGCGGGGCCGTGCTGCCCGGAGCATATCCCGGAGCCACCAGCGAGATGAACATGCGGTCGATATCATGCGGATGCACCGGCTCGCCGGGCAGGCCGTAGCCGCTTTCGAGCGCCGAAAACGGCAGCGTCACCTGGGCATCGGTCGGCGTGCCCTCGGCATAGTTCCACAGCCGCACATACCAGGTGCGCGGCGTGCCGGCGGCATCGCGCCCCTCGATCGTCAGGGTCGGCCCGTTGGGCTGATCGAGCGGGATCACGCCTTCGGATTGCCAGCGGAAGCTGAGCGTGGTGTGCGCATAATCGCGGTCGGTCTGATAGGCGAGCAGCGGGTGATCGAGCGTGTCGACGCTGTCCCAGATCAGCCCCACCAGCTCGCCGGCGTGGTGCAGTTCGATGTCCACGCGCAGGGCATCCGGGCCGAGCGTCACCACCGATCCCATGGCCGGGCGCGGGAAGTTAACGGTCCAGAAGCGCGGATCGAAGCGCTGGATGAAGCTGCTTTCCTGGGTGCGGCGTTCGCGGGCAAGCCAGAATGCCATGGCGTTTCCTCCGTCAAACCTGCTGGAGGGTGCGGCGGACCGCGCTGGCGATCTGGCGCGATGAGCGGCGCATCGCCGTGGGCGCAGCCACGCCACGCGGCACCGCGAGCTGGATTGCCACATTCACCTCGCGGGCCTGCGCACTGCCGCCGCCGCGTTCGATCCGGCCCGAGGCTGTCGGCAGGAACACCTCCGGGCCATTTTCGCCCACCAGATAGGCGCGGCCCGGCGACACCGGGCCGCCGGTTGCGCGGCCCGGCAGGCCGAGCAGCGCGCCAAGCGACTGGCCGATCAGCCCGCCCAGGCCACCCGTGCCCGAGCCGCCGAACAGGCTGGCAAGGCCCGATTGCAGGGCATGGGCGGCAATTTCGTCGAGTGCGCGAAAGGCCACCCGCTTGAGATCGTCGAACCCGAGACTGCCGCGCCGCAGGGCTGACAGCAGACCGTTTTCCAGCACGTTCCCGGCCCGTCCGAAGGCATCGAGCAGCGAGGTATCGAGCGAACGGCGCATCGTCTCGAGGTCGGCGGCAAAGCCATCGGTGCTGGCGCGCACGTCGATCACCAGAGCATCGAAATTGTCATCCATCGGGATCGCACTCCATCATCCGGACGATCAGGTCACGGTCGGGCGGGGCACAGGCGGCTTCGGCCGGGTCCTTGAGAGCCATCGCAAGCTCGGCGGGGGTGGCGGCCCAGAACTCGGCGGGACGCCAGCCCAGCAGCCTTGCCGACAGCGCGCAGGCCCGCCGGGCCGCGTCAGCGAAGGTCGCGCTCACGCCTCGCCCTGAAGCACCTGGGCAAGAATGGCGCGCACCGGTCGGGTGGCATTGACCAGCCCCATGGCCAGCACCGCCTGGCCTACACTGTCGCGATCGGGCCGGGTTTCGGCGGGCAGGCAGTGCCACAGCAGCGCGGCGATTTCCGCCAGCGTCAGCGCGCCTTGCGCGGCCCGTTCGACCAGCGCGAAGAGCGATCCCAGTTCCGCTTCGGCGAGCACGAGAGCCTCGAAGCTCGGGCGCAGCCGGTAGTGCCGCCCGGCGATCATGAAATCGCATTCGCCCCGCAAACCATTGGCAGCAAGGCTCATGCGGCAATCACCGGCCCCGAGCTTTCGAGCTGGAGCGTGTAGCTGCGTTCGCCGTTGAAATCCCCGGCATAATCGAGCCGCTGGACAAGGAAGCGCCCGCGCAGCCTCTCGCCGTCCTCGAAGGAAAGTTCGTAATCGTCGAGCGTTCCGGCAAGCGCATGGGCGCGCACCGCGCTTTCGGCGCTGCTGCCGAGGAAGATCCCCGCCGCGCTGACCGAGACCGAACGGGTGCCAGCGCCCGAAAGCAGATCGCGCCAGCCGCCCGAACCCTTGTGGGTCACCACCACGGTGTCGCCATTGATCGACATCTGCGTGGTCCTCAGGCCGGCAATGGTCTGGTAGGTGGGTGGCGAAGCGCCGTCGCTGATCTTGAGCAGGAAGGCAGAGCCGGATTGTGCGGGCATGGGGTTACTCCGTGGAAGGTTCGAGAATGCGGAAGCGGTATTCGAGCAGCGCGGCCCGGCGGTTGTCGTCGCGGGCCTCGCTGCGCGAGCGCAGGAAGCGGATCGAGGCGAGCTCGAAGCCCGGCTGGAAGGGCGGCATGTCCAGCACACGGCGTTCGATCGCGCCGAGCAGCGCTGCGTCGCCGGCGGTCAGATCGGTGCGGGTTTCCAGTTCGAGCGCGATTCGCGTTTCGCGGCCGGCCCGGTCCTTGGTGCCCCAGTCGATCGAGGCGCTGGCAGCAATTGCGAGCCAGGGCGGGCTGACGCTGAGCGGCGCCTCTTCCGCTATGGTGTTGATGCCGGCAAGCGCAGGGTCGGAGCGCAGCCATGCGATCAGGGCGGCGCGCAAGTCGTTTTCCATGACGCTCACCTCCTCGGCTTGTCTTCGACAAAGTCCGGCCACAGCGCCTCGGCCGAGTGCCAGCCGCTGCGCTTGCGCTTGCGGGCTGCGCGCAGATAGCGCTCTGCCAGATTCCGGGCGCGGCGCTGCAGGCGCTTAACCAGCCCCGCGCTGGCGGCGGTGACCCGGATCATGCGATCCGCACCTGGCGCCACGGACGCCACAGGGCGGTGACGCTGGCCGGGGGAACAGTGCCGCCCTTGTTGTCGCGATCGCGATAATGATGCGCGGCGAGACGGATGATGCCTTGCGCCAGCGGTTGCGGCAGTGCGTCCCAGTCGGGGGCGATGCCGACGCTGATCTGAAGGGCTATCGCCCGGCCTGCGACCGGCTGCACGATCCGCACGCAGGCGCTGCCGGCGATATGGATTTGCAGGGTTTCGGCCGGCTCGGCGAGGTTCTTCCGGGTGCCGTCCTCGGCGATGATGGCTGCTGCCACCAGCGCCTGCACCGGGCGAGCCACCAGTTCCTGCCAGCCGGTTGAGACAGGCACGATTTCCTCGACCGTCTGGCGCAGGGGCGATTGACCGGTGAAGGCCTCGCAGATGGTCACGCTGGTTTCCAGCAGCCGCGCGAGCGCGGCATCCTCGTCCGGGCGGCTGATGGCAAGCCAGTGCTTCAGCTCCGCCAGCGCAGCCTCGCCGATCACCGGGGGCTGCACGATTGTCCGCTGCATCGCGGGTTCTCCCACATTCTGGTCAAAACGAAGTGCGCCCGCATCGCCGGGTCAGGCAGGGGAATGGCCTGAAGCGATGCGGGCGCGAGAGGCCGGCACGGGAGCGATCGGTTGCTCGACCGTGCCGGGACAGCGAAGCCTGACGCCGGGCCTAGGCTTCGATCTTCAGCAGCTTGATGGCATCCGAATCGAGCACTTTCCCGCCGATCCGCTTGGTCGCGTAGAAGTGGACGAAGGGCTTGTTGGTGAAGGGATCGCGCAACACCCGAGTCGCGCTGTGCTCGGCAATGAGATAGCCGTGGCGGAAGTTGCCGAACGCGATCGGGAAGGCCCCGCCCGCGACATCGGGCATGTCCTCGGCTTCGATAACCGGATAGCCGAGCAGACGGTCGGGCTGGCCTTCGACCAGCCCCGGCTGCCACAGGAACGCGCCATCGGCGGTCTTGAGCTTGCGGACGTTGGCGAGGGTGGCCGAATTCATCACGAAGCTCGCCCCCTGCCGATGACCCGACTTGAGCGAATGGATCAGGTCGATGAGCTTGGCATCGAGCGCGGTGCCGAGCCCGGTGGCACTGCCGGTGCCGATATATTGCAGGGTGCCGAAGGCGCGCACACCATCCTCGGCGGTGCTCTTGGCGGCCGTCAGGAAGCCTTCGGGCTGGTTGGTGCCGGTGCCGCTGACGAAGGCCGTGCCTTCGGCGCGGGCGAATTCGAGCGCGATTTCGCTGGCCAGCCAGGTTTCGATGTCGAAAGCCGCATCGTCGAGCATGGCCTGGCTTGCCGCCGGGTTGGCGTAGAGCTCGCCAGAGGGCGGCGCGATTTCGGCAAACTGGGGCGCCGCGGTTTCCGGGCGCGGGGCGACCTCGCTGACCCAGCCCGAAGCCGTGCCGCCGGTGGCAACCAGCTTGCGGTAGCCAGCAGTCCCGGTCTGGACGACCTGCGCGATGGCGCGGATCGGGCTGATGTCGCGCAGTTGGGCAGCGATCAGCGCGTCGATCTGGCGCGGGACGGCAAACCCGCCATCGGCCGGGATCGCCCCGCTGAGCGACTTGATCTCGGTTTCGCGGCCCCGGCGCAGATAGCCATCGACGAAGCCCTTGACCTCGGCGCTGTCGTTCGTCTGCCCACCGCCGAGGGCCGGGCGCGAGGCTGCGCGGGCAACCTTGTCGAGGCGCGCCTTCACTTCTTCGACATCGCCGCGCAGCGCGGCGATTTCGGCCTCGGCGCGGTCCTGCCGGGCGACGATGTCGAAGCTGGCCTCGAGCGGATCGGCTGCGGCTGCGGCGAAGGTGGTGGGATTGGGGGTATTTTCCATGGGGCAATAGCCTTTCGGTTGGGCAGAAAAAAGGCCGCCCCAATGGCGGCCGGTGGAAATCGATGGCAGCAGCAGGCGCCGGTGACGATCAGCTGACCAGGTGGACGCGGGCACCGTGCTGCAAGGGGTGGGTGACGAGGCTGACTTCGAACAGGTCGATCTCGAGCAGTTCGCGCCCCCCCGGGTTCTGGCGGGCCGAGCGGGTGCGGAAGCCGAAGCTGAGGCCGTTTACCCGACCTTGCGCCAGCAGGCGTGCGGCACGGCTGTCGGGCCGGTCGATCCGCGCCACGACCCTCAGGCCGCGCGCGTCCTCGCTGGCCTGCTCGATCACGCCGAGCGGCTGGTCGGGGCGGTGCTGCCAATACAAGGGAAGCGGCCCGGCGCGCTCGGCCAGCGTGCGGGCAAAGGCTCCGCGCCGGATCGTGTCGCGCCCGGCATCGGCGATGTCGAACAGCGCGGCATAGCCGGCAAACCGCAGCGGCGCGCTCACAGCATGTTCCACGCGCCGAGCCGCACCGCGATCCCGATCAGCAGCAGGGCAAGCGCGCCGCGGATGACCCAGTCGACCAGCGCCTTCCACGCGCTGGTCTTGGCATCGCGCCAGGCACCCAGCAGTTCGCGCAGTTCGGTCAGATCGCCCTCGGCGCCGGCATCGCCAAGCCCAAGCCGTTCGAGCACCCGGTCGGCGGCGTGCGCGCTCGCCTCCTCGACGATGGCGCGCAGGGTGATCAGCTCGGCCCCTTCCTCGCGGGCCTGGGCCATCAGGCTGGCGATAATGTCGGCGCGGCTCATCGGGCATTCTCCTCGGGGCTGAGGCCCAGCAACTGGCGCTTTTCGGCGCGGGTCAGGAAATCGGCCTCGGACACCTGCGACCACAGCCGCTCGCGGTCTTCCGACAGCGCCGGAACGCGATCGAGATCGATGCCGAGGTCGGCATCCGGAAACCACGGGGCAAGGCCTTCGCGCAGGGCCGAGAACAGCTTTTCCGCGAGCGGCAGCAGCGTCAGCCGCCACAGCGCGCGGTTGGCCTCGCGATAGTTCGAATAGGTGTTGTCGCCCGGCAGCCCGAGCAGCATCGGCGGCACGCCGAAGGCCAGCGCGATGTCGCGTGCAGCCGCGCTCTTGAGCGAGGCGAAATCCATGTCGGCAGGCGAAAGCGCCATGCTCTGCCATTTCAGCCCGCCGTCGAGTAGCATCGGACGGCCGGCATTGGCCGCGCCGGAGAAGGCGATTTCGAGTTCGCGCTTGAGCCGCTCGAACTGCTCGTGGGTGAGCGTCATGCCATCGCCGGTCTCGTAAACCAGCGCTCCGGATGGCCGCGCCGAATTCTCCAGCAGCGCGCGGTTCCAGCGCGCGGCGGCATTGTGGATCGTCACGGCCAGATGCGCGGCCTCGAGCGCGCCCGCCCCGCGATGGTCGTCGAGCGGGTGCATCGCCCGGATCGGGATGATCCCGGGCCACCCGTCCTCGTCCAGCACGGCAATGCGGGTGCGGTTGCCCTGCACGGTGTAATCATAGGCACAGGGCCAGCCATCCGGGCCGGTGACCACGCTGACCCTTTCGGGGCGCAGGGCGAACAGTTCCACCGGCACGCCTGCGGCATTCTTGATGATCTGGACATAGCCATTGCCGTGCAGCAGCAGGTGCGCGGCCAGCGTTTCGATCAGCGACTGGCCGGCGCTGGTGGCATTGACCAGCGCGGCCAGGCGCGGTTCGTTGCAGGAGAGCGGCGCCTGCCCCACGCCCTCGGCGACGATCCGGATCGAGCGCTGGGCGATCGGGTTGGCGAGAAAGCTCTCCTCGACCGCGCGGGTGTAATCATAACCGCCCGCGCCGAAGCTGTGGTCGAAGGCCGGGATCCAGCCAGCCATCATGCCTTGGGCCAGCGGCACGCGGGCAGGCGCCCCGCCCTTGAAGGCGGAGCGGAAGATATCGAGCAATGCCATGGAGATTCCTTTGTTTGGCAGACGTCCTGCGTCCGCTAGTCGAAGCGCAACAGTCGAGGCTGGCCGCTGCGGCCGAGCATCAGTTCGCTCATCGCCCAGACCAGCGCGTCGGCGCGATCGGGGCTGCGGCCGGGGCCGGCATAGGCCCCGCCGGTCAGCATGCCGCACAGCTGATCTTCGAGCCGCGCGAACACGCCGACATGGCGCACCCGCCCGGCGGCGTAGAGGGCTGCGACCGGTTCGGCCCGCGCCACCTTGCCGCGGGCGGCGTGCACCAGCCGCAGCGGTAGCCCATGGTCTGCGGCACGCAGCACGCTTTCGACCATCGCACCGCCCTGGTTGGCTTCGGCCACCACCCGGTCGGCCTGCCATTCGCGGGCCGCCTCGGCCACCCGCGCCGCCCACACATCGGGCGTGGCGCCAGCGACCGAGCAATCGGCCAGCACGCGGGCGATCCCGTCCTCGCCCAGCGCCGCCACGATGATCCCGCATTCGTCGCCGTTCGCGCTGGCGGGCGGGTCGACGGCGACCACCACGCGGCGCGCCTCGGGCACCGGGCCTGACTCGCGCGCCTGTTCGAGCAGGGCCCGGGTCCACAATGCGCCCTCTATGTCCTCCAGCAGCTCACCGTCGATTTCCTGCCGGGCAAGCTGGGTTCCAGCATATTCGCGGGTGATCGCGTCGTGGAAGCGGTCGGGCAGCCGGCCATTGTCGCGGGTCGAACCGGTGGTGATCACCACGTCGTCCTGCTTCGCCGCCTGCGCCACCAGCCGCCGCACCAGCGGCACTGCGCGCGGCGTGGTGGTGACCGTGATGCGCGGGTGATCGCCCAGTCGCAGGCCGAGCATGAGATTGTCCCAGCAGCGCGTCGCTCGCTCGTGCGCGAGCGGCCACTTGCCGATTTCGTCGCACCACGCGTGGCTGTGCTGCGGGCCGCGCAGGCTGTCCGGGTCGGCGGCAGAGAACAGTTGCGCCTGCGCTCCGTTCCTGAAGCGGATGCGGTGCAGCGAGGGTTCGAACTGCGGCTTGTGTCCGGGCTGACAGATCGCCAGCAAGCCGCTTTCCCCTTCGACCATCACTGCGCGCGCTTCGGCGAGCGAGGAGGAAACCAGCGCGATGCGCGCATCGGGGTGGCGTTCGGCGATCATCCGCACCCACTCTGCGCCCGCACGGGTCTTGCCAAAGCCGCGTCCGGCCATGATCATCCAGATGCGCCAGTCTCCGGGCGGGGGAAGCTGCTGCGCGCGGGCATGGTATTCCCAGAGATAGGCAAAACCATTCCGCTCCTCCTGGCTCATCGCTTCGCTCAATTCGTGGCGGAGCCTGGCGCCGTCCTCGCTGTCATCCGCCAGCATGTCCTCGAACGGGCCGCTCATCCAGACTTGCCCGCGGCCTTCTGGCGGGCGATGCGTCGCCGGATGTCTTCGATCTTGCGGTCGATCGAGGCGCGCACCTCGGCCGGGCTGACATCACGCACCTCGCTGGCCCTGCGGGCCGCGTTGTCGCGGTGTGCGGCGAGCAGGCGGATGGCATTGGCAAAATCGAACTTCGCGTCATCGCCGGCCTTGGAATCGCCTTCACGCAGGCGCCGCACCACTTCCATTTCGAGGTGCAGATAGCCCTCGGCCAGCGCCACCAGCCATGCATGGGCGAATTCGGCATCCTCGCGGCGGACCTTGTAGGCGCGGCTGGTGCTGACCCCGGCCTTCTCGGCCGAGAGGGTGACGTTCGAGCTTTCGGCGAGGCAATCGAGAAACAGACGCCGCCAGTTGTTGTTGATGCGCCCGTGCTCGCCCTGCTTGAGACCGGGGCGGATGGCAATACGCTTGCCGGGCGGTTTGGCCATAGGGGCTCTCCTGAAGTGCAAACGAAACAGGCGGCACTTCCCCTGCGGAAAGGCCGCCTGCGGGCGAATCGCTATTTTTCGACTATGCCCCCTTCTAACCAAAGAGCGTCACGATGTCAAGATAAAATAACCATATTGGTTATATCGCGACCGGGCCAGCCGTCCGTTCCATCGTTGGACGCAGCGCAATTGCAGTGCGGGATTGACTGGAATCCAGTTCGTGCGATTGTCTGGGCGCAGCTTTCTTCAACGATTACAGGAGGAGAGTTGATGAGCGATCGCGGGTTCCTCGCCCAGATGCAAGGCTACGGCCTGTCCACGGTCGAGATCCATTATTTCATGCCCGATCACCGCAGCCTGCTGCAGCAATTCGTGATGCAGCAATATGATGTTGCGCCGGGCTTTCCCGAACTGGACCGTTTTCTGTCCTTCTGGCGGCGCGAGATCGATGCGGTGCTGCATTCGGTGCGGGTGGCGCACAAGCATCTGATCGGCCCGCAGGAATGGCGCGCGGTTGACGGGATCATCACGATCAACTGATTCGGGGTTCACCTGCCCAGGGGAAGACCACCCGCCCGGCGAAAGGGCGGAGCCTGTGCATCCCGCGCCAGCGCCGAGCGCTCAGATGATCCCGATCGCCTTGCCGGCGCGCTCGAACATGCCGAGGATGGTCTGCACCTGTTCGGCTGAGTGCTCTGCACACAGCGAACAGCGCAGCAAGGTCATGCCCGCAGGGGTTGCCGGCGGGCGCGCGAGATTGACGTAGAGACCCTCCTTCAGCAGCGCCTCCCACATCATTGCGCCCTTTTCGAGATCGGGCATGATCACCGCGATGATCGCGCTCTGCGGGGTTTCGGTGCCGAGCCGGAAGCCGAGATCGCGCAGCCCCTTGTGCAAGGTGCGGCTGTTCTCCCACAGATGCGCGCGCTTGTTCCCGCCGTGCATCAGCTTGCGGATCGAGGCGGCGCTGCTCGCCATCACGCTCGGCGGCAGCGCGGCAGTGAAGACATAGGGGCGGCACACCAGCCGCAACACTTCAAACTTGGGGTGGTTGGAGACGCAAAATCCGCCCACCGTCCCGACGCTCTTGGAGAAGGTGCCGATGATGAAATCGACCTCATCCAGCACGCCCTGTTCCTCGGCGACGCCGCGGCCGTGCTGCCCGATGAAGCCCATCGAATGCGCCTCGTCGACCAGCACCATCGCGCCATGGGCCTTGGCGATGCGAACCATTTCGCGGAGCGGGGCAACATCGCCCAGCATCGAATAGACGCCTTCGAGCACCACCAGCTTGCCCGCGCCTTCGGGCACCCGTTTCAGGCGCTTTTCGAGCGCTGCGACATCATTGTGCTTGAACGGGACGACTTCGGCATCGCCCATCTTGCAGCCATCCCAGATCGAGGCGTGGCTGTCGATGTCGAGGATGATGTAGTCGCCCTTGCCCGCCAGCGTCGAGATGATCCCGAGGTTGGCCTGATAGCCCGTCGAGAACACCATCGCGTGGTCCATGGCGTAGAAATCGCGCAAGGCCGCCTCGACATCGCGGTGATCGCGGAAGGTGCCGTTGAGCACGCGGCTGCCGGTCGTCCCTGCGCCGAAATCCTCCATCGCCTGCTTGCCTGCCGCGATGACATCGGGATCGAAGGTCATCCCCATGTAATTGTAGGTGCCCAGCAGGATCGTGTCGCGCCCGTTGCAGATCGCGCGGGTGGGCGAAAGCACCTGCTCCATCACCAGATTGAACGGATCCTCCACCCCGGCCGCGAGCAGTTGCTCGCGGGTCTGGATGATCGGATCGAACTTCGCCAGCAGGTCGACCGGCTGCGTCACGGTTTCAGTCATAGCGCTTGCCATTATCAGCTATCCTGCAGCTTGTGCACTGCCGCGACCAGCTGGCCCCAGTTTTCGATCTCGGCCTGCTGGTTCATGCTGATGATGATATCAAACTCGTCCTCGATCGCGGCGACAAAATCCATCACCGTCAGGCTGTCGAATTCGAGATCGCCGGCAAAGGTGGTGGCATCCTCGATCGTAATGCCCTTCTTGTTGAAGGGTTCGATCAGAGTGCGAATGGTCGCATCGACTTCGGCGAAGGTCATGGCAGGCGGTGCTTTCGTTGTCTCAAGTTGTCGCGCGGCGTGTGCCACGATATTACGCCTGCAAAGCGGCGGATGATGCAGCTTGTCAAGTTTTGCCGCGCCGCGCCGGGCGAGCGCATTGTATCCAGGGGATGACCATGGCTGAATTTCACGCGCCGACCGATGCGCTCAATGCCGTGCCCTCGCCGCCATCGCCCTCTGGCTATTCCAGCAATGCGATCCATCTCTTGCGGACGGTCCAGCAGATCAACCTGTCGCTCAGCCAGATGGCCGATCATAAGGCCTCGATCCTGATGGGGGCGACCTTTCTGGTATTCACCATCGCGGTTGGACAGGCAGCCAACGGCACGATGCCCGCAGCACTGGGGGTGCTGGCGCTGTTTGCCTTCCTTTCGGCGATGTGCGCGGTGTGGGCGGTGCTGCCTTCGGTCGGCAGACCGGTGTCGGGCAGGCTCGACGACCGCACGGCCAACAAGCTGTTCTTCGGCACCTTCACCGGCCTGGACGAGGACGAATGGATCGCCAGCGTCCTTGCCGATCTGCGATCCGATGAGGCCATGTTCCGCGCCATTCTGCACGATGTCTACCAGAACGGGCAGGTGCTCCAGCGCAAGAAATACAAATTCCTCGCCTATGCCTACCAGAACTTCATGATCGGCCTGTGCCTGACGGCGATCACCTTTGTGGTGGAATATGGCGTGAAATTGGCGTGATGGCCCGGCCGCCTAGACCAGCGCCTTGACCGCATTCATAAACGGCCCGATCGACACCGGTTTCGACAGATAGCCTTCCGCCCCGGCAGCGCGGATGCGTTCTTCATCGCCCTTGGCGGCGAAGGCGGTGACGGCCAGCACCGGGATCGAGGAAAGCTGCCGGTCGTGCTTGGCCGCCTCGATCAGGTCGACGCCCGAAACCCCGCCGAGCTGGATGTCCATGATGATGAGATCGGGCACGATGGCCCGCGCGGTTTCGAGCACCACATTGCCGTCCGCTACCGGCTCGACTTCGAAGCCATTGGCCTTGAGCACGTCGCAAAACAATTTCCGGTTGAGGTCATTGTCCTCGACAACCATGATCCGCTTTGTCACATCGCGCCCCTATCGCACACGCTCGTCACTACCCTTGCCCGAAGGACAGGACAATCCCGCTTCGCTCCGCCTCCGATCCGGTCAATCCGCAGACCCTCGCACTGGCCGCGCTCGGCTGGGTGCTGGAGAGCGAGGAGCGTGCGGTGCGCTATCTTGAACTGACGGGGCTTGATCCCGATAGTCTGCGCGCCGGACTGGGCGATCGGCTGGTCCTCGCTTCCAGCCTCGAATTTCTCGCCAATCACGAACCCGATCTGATCCGCGCCGCCGAAGCCCTCGCCGTCACCCCTGAGGAACTGGTTGCCGCCAAGGACGCTTTGCTTGCATGACCCGACCGCTCATCATCTCCGACTGCGACGAAGTGCTGCTGCACATGGTCGCCCCGTTCAAGGACTGGCTGGAGGCGACGCAGGGCGTCAGCTTCCGCCTCGAAGGCCATAATTTCGCCGAAGCGCTGCGCTGGCAAGACAGCGGCGAACTGCTGGCACCTGCCGATATCTGGCGGATGTTACGAAACTTTTTTGACAATGAAATGGATTCCCAGATGCCGATTGCGGGCGCGGTTGAAGCGATCAACACGCTGGCCGAAAAGGCCGATGTGGTGATTCTGACCAACCTCGTCGATGGCCACCGCGATGCCCGGGCCGAGCAGCTGGCCAAGGTCGGCATCAATGCGCGGGTGTTTACCAACCAGGGGCCCAAGGGGCCGGCATTAAAGGCCATCATCGAGCAATACGCGCCCTCCAAGGCTCTGTTTATCGACGACCTTGCCCAGCATCATGCCTCGGTGGCCGAGGTCGCGCCGCAGGTCACGCGGCTGCATCTGTGCGGCGAGCCGATGATTGCCCATGCCATTGATTGCGCGCACAAGGCCGGCCACGCCCATTCGCGGATCGACTGCTGGGACGAGGCCCTGCCGTGGCTGCTGGAACGACTGGAGGACTGAGAACATGCCTATCGCTGCAAAACTTGCCGAACTCGGCATCACTCTGCCCAAGGCCGCAGCGCCCGTCGCCAGCTATGTGCCGGTGGTGGTGCATGGCGGCTTTGCCCATGTTTCGGGCCAGCTGCCCTTCGTCGATGGCGAGGTGGTCAAGGGCCGGCTGGGGGATGACCTGAGCATCGCCGAAGGCCAGGCCGCCGCGCGCGCCTGCGGGCTGATGATCGTGGCCCAGCTGGAGGCCGCGGGCCTGCTCGATTCGGTCGAGCGGGTGGTGAAGCTTGGGGCCTTCATCAATTGCACCGCCGATTTCACCGATCAGCCCGAAGTCGCCAATGGCGCGTCCGACCTGATGGAACAGGTGTTCGGGCAAGCCGGCAAGCACGCCCGCGCTGCGGTCGGCGTGCCTGCCCTGCCGCGCGGCGCGGCGGTGGAAGTCGATGCGGTGATCGCGCTCAGGGCATGAACGACAGGCGCGCTCCGGATTGGCTGACGCAGTGGGACTATGCCCACCGCGGACTGCATCGGCCGGGCGTGCCCGAAAATTCGCGCGCCGCTGCCGAAGGCGCGATCGCGGCCGGCATGGGGATCGAATGCGATATCCAGATGAGCCGCGACAACGTGCCGCTGGTGTTCCACGACTGGGAGCTGGATCGACTCACGCGGGAGCGAGGCAAGACCAGCACCCGCAGCGCCGATGATCTGTGCCGGATCGCGCTGATGGACACCGCCGAGACGATCTGGCGGCTGGAGGCGTTGCTGGCGCTGGTCGCGGGCCGGGCGCCGCTTCTCGTCGAGATCAAGGCGCAGCCGCATCTTGCGGTCGCCGAGCCGTGCCTGGCGATTGCCAAGGTGCTCTCTGACTATGCCGGACCGTTCGCGGTGATGAGCTTCGACCTGCGTGTCGGCGAATGGTTCGCCCGGCACGCGCCCGATGTGGTGCGCGGCCTTGTTATCACCGATACGCTCGATCACGGCTATCGCCACGCGTGGCGCGCCCCCCATGCGCTCGACCGCGCAGCCCCCGATTTCCTCGCCAGCGATGTGCGTGACCTGCCCAATGCGCTCGCCGGCCTATGGCGCGAGAGCGGCCGTCCGCTGCTGGCCTGGACGGTGCGCTCGCCAGAAACCCGCGCGCTGGGCCTTGCCCATGCCGATGGGCTGATCGCCGAAGGAGCCGGGTTGGCGTGAGCGCGCCCGAATTGACCGTCCGCATCGCATCATCCGTTGGCGCGTTCGAACCGGCCGAATGGAACGCGCTGGGCGGCAATGACAACCCATTCGTTTCCCACGAATTCCTCACCGCGATGGAAGATTCCGGCTCGGTCGGCCCCGGCACCGGCTGGGAACCTGCGCCGATCGTCATCACCGATGATGCCGGGCGCCTGCTGGCGGCGCTGCCGTCCTATGCCAAGGGGCACAGCCAGGGCGAATATGTGTTCGACCACAGCTGGGCCGATGCCTGGCAGCGCGCGGGCGGGCGCTATTATCCCAAGCTCCAGATCGCCGCGCCCTTTACCCCCGCCACCGGCCCGCGCCTGCTGCTGTCCGAAGCACGCCTTGCTCCCCACCTGCTGAAAGCGGCCGAGGCGGTGTGTCTGCGGAATAAGCTGTCCTCTGCCCACGCGACCTTCATTGATCCTGCACAATTGCCGCTGTTCGAGGATGCCGGCTGGATGCTTCGCGCGGACATCCAGTTTCACTGGTTCAACCGCGGCTATCAGTCGTTCGACGACTTTCTCGGCGCGCTGTCATCCCGCAAACGCAAGGACTTGCGTAAGGAGCGCGCGGCGGCGGCGGAAGGCCTCGCCATCCGCCAGCTTACCGGCGGCGAGATCGGCGAGCAGCACTGGGATGCCTTCTGGCTGTTCTATCAGGATACCGGCAGCCGCAAATGGGGAAGGCCCTACCTGACGCGCGAGGCTTTCCGTCTGCTGGGCCAGCGGATGGGCGAACGGATTGTGCTGATCCTGGCCTATGACGGCGACGAGGCGATTGCCGGTGCGCTCAATTTCGTCGGCAAGGACGCGCTTTATGGGCGTTACTGGGGCTGCACCCGCGAGGTGCGTTTCCTGCATTTCGAGCTGTGCTATTATCAGGCGATCGAGATCGCGATTGCGCGGGGCCTTGCCCGGGTCGAGGCGGGCGCACAAGGCGGCCACAAGCTGGCGCGCGGTTATGAGCCGGTGCAGACATGGTCGGCGCACTGGATCGCAGACCCCGGCTTGCGCGCCGCGGTTGCCGATTTCCTCGAACGCGAGCGGGCGGGGGTGGCGAGCGAGCAGCTCTATCTCGGCAGCCGCACGCCGTTCAGGAAGGATAGCTGACCACGCCTAGGCGGCGCGGCGGGCATCCTCGGCCAGCCACTGGCGCGCGCGGCGTTGGGCTTCGGCGATTTGGCGGGCGGTCATCTCTTCGGCGATGTCGGCGCGGCAGCGGGCGGCTTCCTCGTGACCGCGCGCGGCGGCGAGGTTGAACCACTTGTGCGCCTCGATCAGATCGCATTCGGCGCCGTTGCTGCCGGTCGAAAAGGCGACGCCCAGCTCGAAGCAGGCATTGATGTCGCCGTCAGCGGCAGCGGCGAGCAAGCGTGCCAGGCCGAGATCGGCCAGCATCTGGCGTGAAGCCTGCCTGTCGTGGCCGGTGATCGTGATCAGTTGCATGGTTTGGTCCCCGTTCGTCGGCAGAGCCGCCCCCTGCGGCCCTGCGTCGCCGCAGAATTCGGCTAACATGGTCAATAATCGGTTAACGCCGCTGATGCCTTGTTAACCCGCGCAGGTGGCCCAAGAGCGGCCGGGCGAACGCCGCGTGCCGAGTTTCGCGGAACTGAGTGTCAAAGCCGCTTGTGCGCTTCGGGGGGCTTGCCTATAGCGCGGCCACAGCATCACCTTGCGGGATCAAGTGAGCGATGGCTAAATTCAGGTGTCAGAACATCCCATCCCCGCAAGCTGCTCTGGGGGATTAGAGGGCCACATGGCATCTGCGGTGTCTGACGAAATCGATATCCTTGAAAAGGCTAAGCGCCTGATCGCTGAGGGCTACGTCCCGAGCGAGGACGAGGAATATATGAACGAGCGCCAGCAGGCCTATTTCCGCATGCTGCTGATCGAATGGAAGCGCTCAATCCATTCCGCCGCCGGGCAAACTTTGCAATCGCTTGCCGATGGCCCGATCCGCGAAGCCGATCTGACCGATCGCGCATCGAGCGAAACCGACTGGGGCATCGAACTGCGGACCCGCGATCGGCAGCGCAAACTGGTTGCCAAGATCGACGCCGCGCTGCGCCGGCTGGACGAGGGCGAATACGGCTATTGCGAGGTGACCGGCGATCCGATCGGGCTGCGCCGCCTGATCGCCCGCCCGGTGGCAACCATGACGGTCGAGGCGCAGGAAGCGCACGAGCGCCGCGAAAAGATCTCGCGCGACGACTGATCGCTCATAATCGGTCAGCAGGTTGTGCCTGTTTGGGACGGTGCGTAGCAACCGGGGCGCCGCAGCCGTGGGTTTTACCTTGCGTTAACCGCCATTGCCTAGCACTTGCTGGCATTCCCGCGCGCGCCGGGTTAGCCTGGTGGCACGGCCAGATACATGCGGCACGACACGGAGGCGATCCTGAGATGACGGGTGTTGAGACACGGAGCGTGGCGCGCGACAGCCTGTTTCTGCTGGCTGATATCCGTATCGAGCAGGGGACCGATGCCCACCGCGTGCGGGTGCGTAATCTGTCCGATGGCGGGATGATGGCCGAGGGCAATCTCAAGGTAAAGCGCGGCCACCGGGTCGAAGTGCAACTGCGAAACGTCGGCAGCATCACGGGCAGTGTCGCCTGGGTGCAGGACAACCGCTTCGGTATCGCCTTCGACGAGGAAATCGTTTCGCAGCTGGTGCGCCGGCCGGTGCAGGCCGAAGCATCCCCGCCGGCAATGATGCTCAAGGCCTCGTGGGTGCATCGCGCGCCGCCGCCACCCGAGCCGAGCAAGCTTCGCAAGCTGTGATCGCCGGCAGCGGGGCTTTCGTCGGGCAATAGTGCTCCAGACAAGCTGACCATCGTCGCGCAAGCTGCTAGGCAGGCTGGGATGCGATTCCGGCTGGCCCTGATCCCGATGCTGCTGCTGCTCGCAACGTGCGGCCCATCCAGCGGCAGTGGGCCGATCAAAGTGATCATCATTGGGGCGCCCGAAAGCCTGTTCCAGCAGGGCGTGCGTCTTTCGCCTGCGGCCCAGCATGTGCGCGCCGCCACCTTCGAAGGGCTGGTTGCGCTCGATCCGGCAGGGCAGGTGGTGCCAGCGCTGGCCGAACGCTGGATCATCACCGATGACGGGCTGAGCTATATCTTCCGCCTGCGCGACAGCACCTGGCCCGATGGCGAGGATATTACCGCCCCCGATATCCGCCGCTTGCTGCGCGAATCGATTGCGCGGCTGAGGGGCACCTCGCTCGGGCTCGATCTGGCCAAGGTGGACGACATTCGCGCGATGACCGGTCGGGTGATCGAGGTGCGTCTGACGAGCCCGATGCCCGATTTCCTGCGGCTGCTGGCGCAGCCCGAACTCGGCTTCGTCAAGAGCGGTGCCGGCGCCGGCCCGATGGTACTGTCGCGGGACGAAGACCGGCCGCTTGCCCGGCTTTCAGCCCTGCCGCCCGAAACCCGCGGCCTGCCCGCGCGCGAGGACTGGGAAGAGATCGCCCGCCCGCTGATGGTGGAAGCGCGCCCGGCGCGGCAGGCGGTCGATGCCTTTTCGCGCGGGGATGTCGATCTGGTGCTGGGCGGCAGCATCGCCGATTTCCCGCTGGCTGAAGCCGGCCCGCTGTCGCGCGGGACGATCCAGGTCGATCCCGCGATGGGCCTGATGGGACTGGTGATCCGCGAGGACACCGGCCTGCTTGCCGATCCGGGCCGGCGCGAGGCTTTGTCGATGGCGATCGACCGGGGGTCGCTGATCCAGCCGTTCGGATTGAGCGGCTGGCAATCAACCACCTGGATCGTGCCACCCGGTGCCTTTGCCCAGCCGCGCTATCCCGAGCAGCGCTGGCCGGACCTGACGCTCGACGAGCGTCGCCAGACCGCCGCCGCGCGGATCCGGGCGTGGACGAGGCAATCGGGCAAGGAGGCCAGACTGCGGGTCGGCCTGCCACCCGGCCCCGGCAGCGACCTGCTGTTCCGCCAGCTCGCCCGCGCCTGGACCAGCATCGGCGTTGCGATCGAGCGGGTCGGCCCGGGCGAGCGCG
Source organism: Erythrobacter sp. (assembly GCA_046294975.1). GTDB lineage: Bacteria > Pseudomonadota > Alphaproteobacteria > Sphingomonadales > Sphingomonadaceae > Erythrobacter. Next base: position 24,217 of record JBKBOH010000029.1, read on the forward strand.
CGCAGATCGAACTGCGCGACAATGTCGCGCGCTATTCCTCGCCGCGCTGGTATCTCAACCAGTTCAACTGCGCGCTCGGTGCCGGGCTGTGTTCGCCCGAGGCCGACGCGCTGGTGCGCCAGTCGCTCGACGAACGCGATCCGACCGCGCGCGAGCGGCTGCTGGGCGAGGCCCATGCCGCGCTGGTGGCACGCGAGGTCTACATCCCGCTCGGCGCGCCGGTGCGCTGGTCGCTGGTGCGCGGGTCGATCCGCAACTACCTCGCCAACCAGTGGGGGCTGCACCCCTTGTTCCCGCTGTCGCAGCCCACCACATAGGCGGCATGGACAAGACCATGAACCGCCGCCCCGTCGCGCCCCGCATCATCGCAAGGCAATTGCCCACCGGCACCGATGCCGCTGCGGTGCGCGCCCGCGTGACGGCGATGGAGCAGCTGCTCGAGCGCAGCCTTGTCATCCCCGGCATCAACATGCCGATCGGGCTCGACGTGATTATCGGCCTCGTGCCGGTGCTGGGCGAGATCATCACCACCGCCATGGGCGCCTACATCATCTGGGAGGCCCGCAATCTCGGCATGTCGCGCTGGCAGCTGGCGCGGATGGGCGCGAATGTGCTGTTCGACACCGCGATCGGCGCGATCCCGCTGGTGGGCGACGCGGCCGACGCGCTGTTCCGATCGAACAGCAGAAACCTGAAGATCATCCTCAGGCACATCGAGAAACATCATCCCGAAACGCAGGTGATCGAGGGGTAGTTTCCTCGCGCGCCGCCAGCCGCTAGGAACGGTTCATGGCCGGCAAAGTCACCTATTCGCGCTATCTCGATCTCGATCGCATCCTTGCAGCGCAGCGCCCCTTGTCGGATTCCCATGACGAGCTGCTGTTCATCATCGTCCATCAGGCGAGCGAGCTGTGGCTCAAACTGTGCCTGCACGAACTGACCGCCGCGCGCAAATGCATCGAGGCCGATCATCTGCGCCCGGCCTTCAAGATGCTGGCGCGGGTGGCGCGCGCGCAAGCGCAGCTGATCCAGAGCTGGGACGTGCTCTCCACCATGACCCCGCACGACTATTCGGCGATCCGGCCCCATCTGGGCGCCTCGAGCGGCTTCCAGTCGGCGCAATACCGGATGATGGAATTCATGCTTGGCGGACGCGATGGCAAGCACATCAAGTTCCACCAGGACAACGAGGGCTGGGCCGGGCGGCTGGAGGCGGAAGCCGGACGGGCGAGCCTTTATGATGCCGCGATCCACCTGCTGGTGCGGCGCGGTTTCGCGATTGATGCGGCAGCGGCAGAGCGTGATGTCCGCGCGCCCTATCGCTCCAACCCCAGCGTCGAGGCGGCCTGGGCGGCGATCTACCGAGATCCGCAGAATCACTGGGATCTCTACGAATTGGCCGAAAAGCTGGTCGATCTCGAATACCACTTCCAGCGCTGGCGGTTCGGGCACCTCAAGACGGTCGAGCGGATCATCGGCTTCAAGCGCGGCACCGGCGGCACCGCGGGTGTGCCCTATCTCGAAGGCGTGCTGAAGCAGGCGTTCTTCCCCGAACTGCTGAGCGTCAGGACGGCAATATGAGCCCGGAAGACCGCGCCCGTGAATTCGATGCGGCTGACCCGCTGGCACCTTACCGCGCGCGGTTCACGCTGCCTGAAGGCGTGATCTATCTCGACGGCAATTCGCTGGGCGCGCTGCCCAGGGCGACGGTCGAAGTGCTGCGGCGCGTCGTCGAGCAGGAATGGGGCGAGGGGTTGATCCGTTCGTGGAATGATGCGGGCTGGTTTGCCATGGCGGGCCGCGTGGGCGCGAAGATCGCGCCGCTGATCGGGGCTGCGCCGGACGAGGTGATCGCGTGCGATTCGACCAGCGTGAACCTGTTCAAGCTGATCGCCGCCGCGCTCAAGATGCGCCCGGGGCGCACAGTGATCCTGTCCGAACCGGGCAATTTCCCGACCGATCTCTACATGATCGCGGGGCTGGAAGCGCAGGGGCTGGCGACCCGGCGGCTGGCGCCGCGCGAAGCGCTGGCCGGCGCGCTTGACGATGATGTCGCGCTGCTGCTGCTCACCCACGTCCATTACAAGACCGGTGCGATGCACGACATGGCCGCGCTCACCCGCGCCGCGCACGATGCGGGCGCGCTGGTGCTGTGGGATCTGTCGCATTCGACCGGAGCGGTGCCGGTCGATCTCAACGGGGTGGGGGCGGATTTCGCGGTCGGCTGCGGTTACAAATATCTGTGCGGCGGGCCGGGTGCGCCGGCCTTTGCCTTTGTCGCCGCCCGGCATCAGTCCGCGCTTCGCCAGCCGCTCACCGGCTGGTTCGGCCACGCAGCGCCGTTTGTTTTCAGCGATGACTACGTCCCCGCGCCGGGGATCGCGCAGCTCCAGTGCGGCACCCCGCCGGTGCTGGGCCTCGCCGCGCTCGAAGTCGGGGTGGAACTGATTGCCGCGATCGGGGTCGGGCGGCTGCACCAGAAATCGCAGGCGTTGTCGGAGTTTTTTCTCGAAAGCCTGAAGGCGCATGATGTCGTGCTGGAGCTGGTCAGCCCCGCGCGCGTCAGTGACCGGGGCAGCCAGTTGTCGTTCCGGCACGCAAATGCCTATGCCATCTGTCAGGCGCTGATCGCGCGCGGGGTGATCGGCGATTTCCGCGATCCCGATGTGCTGCGGCTGGGCTTTGCGCCGGCCTATCTGAGCTTTGCCGACATCGCCGCCGCCGCGCGCCAGCTTGCCGCGGTGCTGGCCAGCGGCGAATGGCAGCGCCCGGAATTCGGCCGACGTGCTGCGGTGACCTGAGGCTCAGGCCTCCAGTTCAACATCCCAGTAGAGCCAGTCGCGCCAGGTTTCGTGCAGGTGATTGGGCGGGAACAGCTTGCCGGCCTGCTGCAATTGCCAGCTGGTCGGGCGGATCGGTGCCTGATGCAGCGCCATGCCGGCCTGCCGCGGGGTGCGCCCGCCTTTTTTCATGTTGCAGGGCGCGCAAGCGGTGATGATGTTTTCCCACGTCGTCCGCCCGCCGAGGCGGCGCGGCACGACGTGATCGAAGGTCAGATGGTCGCGGCTGCCGCAATATTGGCACTGGAAGCGGTCGCGCAGGAACACGTTGAAGCGGGTGAAGGCGGGAAATTCGCTCTGCTTCACATATTGCCTGAGCGCGATGACGCTGGGGATCTTCATGTCGAAGCTGGGCGAGTGCACCTCGCGGTCATAGCTGGCGACGATGTCCACCCGGTCAAGGAACACCGCCTTGATCGCGGTCTGCCACGGCCACAGGCTCAGCGGGTAATAGGACAAGGGGGTGTAATCGGCGTTGAGCACCAGCGCGGGGCAGGCCGAAAGGTTGCGCGTCGGATCGTCATCGACGCTGCGAAACCGGGCCGCCTTCTCGATCAGTTCGGCGTTGAACACGGGCCTGGCGTTCCTCCCTGATTGATTGCATCCTGACCTTGCATGGCAAAGAGTCAAACCCGTGACAGGGAGCATATCCACAGGGACACGCTGTGGAGAGGCTGTGGATAGCGAAACGATCTGTCGTGTGGCATGGGCAAGGTGATGCCTGCCTGCGCGCCTCTTGTGACCCGGTTCGCCCCCAGCCCCAACGGGCACTTGCACCTTGGCCATGCGTTATCGGCCATCGTCGCGCATGATCTGGCCAAGGCGAGCGGCGGGCGGTTCCTGCTTCGCATCGAGGATATCGACGGGCCGCGGTCCCGCCCCGAACTGGCTGATGAATTTCGCCGCGATCTCGCCTGGCTGGGGCTGGAATGGGACGAGGTGCCCGCGCAATCGACCCGCCTCGCCAGCTACGCCGCCGCTGCCGAGGCGCTCAAGGCGCGCGGGCTGCTTTATCCCTGCACCTGCACCCGCAAACAGATCGAGGCAGCGGGCGCGCGTCCGGGGCTTGAAGGCCTGATCTATCCCGGCACCTGCAAGCATCGCGCCCCCGATCCGTGCCTGCCGGTGGCATGGCGGCTGGATGCCGACAAGGCGCTGGCCGAGACCGGGCCGCTGGTGTGGGAGGATAGGCTGGCGGGGCCGCAGGCGGTTGACCTTGCCGGCCTTGGCGATGTGGTGCTGGTACGCAAGAATCTGCCCGCCAGCTATCACCTTGCTGTCACGCTCGATGATGCGGCCGACGGGGTGACGCTGGTGACGCGCGGGGCTGATCTGTTCGCCGCCAGCCACCTCCACCGCACACTGCAGGCGCTGCTCGGCCTGCCGGTGCCGCGCTGGCATCACCACCCGTTGCTGACCGATGACACCGGCCAGAAACTCGCCAAACGCCGCGGCTCGCCGGCGCTGGCGGAGCGGCGCGCGGCGGGCGCGGACGGACAGATACTTGCCGAACAACTTAGGTTGCAGCATTTGAGGCTTGGAACCTGAGCGCCAAACGTCCATTGTAGGAGGCATGGCCTACATACTCGTCCCCGTGCTGCTCGTCCTCATGGGACTGGTGGCCTATTCGCTGATCCGCGGCATCGTTGCCTTCCTCAAGACCACCAGGATCGATCTTGAAACGGGCGAAGGCAACACTGCCACCGATATGCAGCTGCTGCAGAACAAGGCGATGTTCGCGCGCATCAAGTATCAGGCGCTTGCCATTGTGGTGGTGGCGATCCTGCTGGCGGTGTCGCGCTGATCCCTTCGCGTCATGGTCAGGCTCAACAAGATCTACACCCGCACCGGGGATGACGGGACGACGGGCCTCGTCGATGGTTCGCGCTGTCCCAAGCATTGCGCCCGGATTGCCGCGATGGGCAAGGTGGACGAGGCGAACAGCGCCATCGGCCTCGCCGCGGTCAAAATGACCGGCGCGCCCGGGGCCGAGATTACCCGCATCCAGAACGACCTGTTCGATCTTGGCGCCGATCTTGCGACGCCGGGGGACGATTTCACCCCGTCCGAAATGGTGCTGCGGATCGTGCCTTCGCAGGTCGAATGGCTGGAACAGCGGATCGATGCTCATAACGAGAAGCTGGCGCCGCTCACTAGCTTCATCCTGCCCGGCGGGTCGGAACTGGCGGCACGGCTCCACATCGCCCGCGCCACGACGCGCGCCGCCGAACGCGCAATGGTCGCGCTGGCAGCGCAGGATGCGGTCAATCCGGCGGCGCTGGCCTATATCAACCGGCTATCCGATTACCTGTTCGTGCTGGCCCGCGTGGTCAACGACAACGGGCAGATGGACGTGAAGTGGGTGCCCGGCCAGAACAGATAGCGCGCTAAGTGCTGGCCAGGCGCGCTGTTCCCCGCTAGGGCAGCGCCTTTGCTGCACTTGCGAAGGAATTTGCACCCTATGCGGAACATCGCCGTTATCGGTGCCGGTCAGATGGGAACCGGCATTGCCCAGACTGTCGCCGCCCATGGCATGAAGGTCATGCTCACCGATGTTGATCTCCCCCGCGCCGAGGCGGGCAAGGCCAATATCGAGGCGGCGCTGGTCAAGCTCGTGGGCCGCGGCAAGATCGAGGCTGCCGAGGCCGAGGCGCTGCTTGCGCGCATTACCCCGGTGGCCGACTATGCCCCCTTCGCCGATGCCGACCTCATCATCGAGGCCGCGACCGAGCGCGAGGAAATCAAGAACGCGATCTTCGAAAACGCTGGCAAGGTGCTCGCTGCGGAAGCGATCATGGCATCGAACACCTCGTCGATCCCGATCACCCGCATGGCCAACCACACGCCCGATCCGGCGCGCTTCATCGGGCTGCACTTCTTCAATCCGGTGCCGGTGATGGGCCTGATCGAGGTGATTCCCGGCCTCGCCACTTCGCAGGACACCACCGATCGTGTCACCGCCTTCGCGCGCGGACTCGGCAAGGAAGTGGTGCTGAGCCAGGACGAACCCGGCTTCGTCGTCAACCGCATCCTGCTGCCGATGATCAACGAGGCGGTGTTCGTGCTCGGCCAGTCGACCGCCGGGATCGAGGATATCGACAAGGGCTGCCGTCTTGGTCTCAATCACCCGATGGGGCCGCTGCAACTCGCGGATTTCGTCGGGCTGGATACCTGTCTCGACATCATCAAGGTGCTCTACAAGACCACCCGCGACAGCAAGTATCGCCCGGCACCGCTGCTGGTGAAATATGTCGAAGCCGGCTGGCTCGGCCGCAAGACCGGGCGCGGCTTCTACGATTACACGGGCGAAGTGCCGGTTCCGACCCGCTAGGCGGCAGCTTACTGCGGTTCGATACTCAGCGCGCGCGGGGCTTCGCCGCCGCCATCGCGCGGGACCAGCTCGCCCAGCGAATCCGCCTTCACCGGGCCGCCGGTGGCTTCGGGCAGCGCCGCAGCGCGCCGCACCGGCCGCTGGCCGA
>JBKBOH010000030.1:0-27994 GCA_046294975.1 Erythrobacter sp.
GTCACGCTCGACGGCAACAACAACCCGGCGCGCTTCGATTTCCGCGACGGGCTGTCGGTCAAGAGCCTCGCCTTCGGCATCGAAAGCGAGATCGACGTGGGCGGCGGCTGGACGCTGACCAACCGCTTCCGCTTTGCCGACAATTCGGGCAGCTTCATGTCGCCCTTCCCGGCCGGCGCGGGCGCGGCGCAGGATATCGCCAACAGCCTTGGCGGGGCCGGCTCCAGCATCGTTTTTGCCAGCGGGCCGAACGCGGGCCAGGTCGCCAATGCGGCCACTATCGGCGGCAACGGGTTGCTGGCCAACGTGGTGGTGTTCAACACCCGGCTCAACAGCCTCGACAACATCACCAATGATTTCCGCGTCAACAAGAGCTTCGACGTTGGCGGGGGCACGGCCAATTTCACCACCGGCTTTTACCTCTCGCGGCAGGATGTCGATACCGACTGGCTGTGGACCAGCCATGTCCAGACCGTGCAGGGTGACGGGCAGGCGGTGCTGGTGGATATCCGCAATGCTGCCGGCCAGCTGGTCACCCAGAACGGCACGGTCGGCTTCGGGGCGACCTTCTTCGGCAATTGCTGCCGCCGCAATTACGATGTCGCCTACAGCACCTATGCGCCGTTTGCCTCGCTTTCTCTTGAACTTGATCGCCTGACGCTCGATGCCAGCATCCGCTATGATTTCGGTGATGCCAGCGGCACCATCACCGGCTCGGACAGCGGCTTCGGCGTCGGGGTCGGCCGCTTCGATTTCGACAACAACGGAGTGATCAGCACCGCCGAAGGGCAGACCAGCGTGCTGCCGCTCGGCAATGCGCGGCCGGTCAATTACAGCTTCGACTATGTCAGCTTCTCGCTGGGGGCGAACTACCTTGTCACCGATGATCTGGGCGCGTTCGTGCGCTACAGTCAGGGCGGCCGTCACACCGCAGACCGTTCGCTGTTCTCGCCCGCGGTCAGCACCACCGACGGCAGCCTGCCGGGCGGCGATGCGGGGGTGATCGCGCGGGTCGATCAGCTGGAGGCGGGGTTGAAGTATCAGGCCAATGGCCTGTCGCTGTTCGCCACCGGCTTCTTTGCCAAGACCGCGGAAACCAACGTGGAGATTGCCCCGCTCGAACTGTTCGACACCAAGTACGAAGCTTTCGGGATCGAGCTGGAAGGCGCCTGGCGCAGCGGGCCGTTCAGCCTGTCGGCGGGGGCCACCTGGACCGATGCGGAAATCAAGGATGCGCTTGATCTTACCACCATCGGCAACAAGCCGCGTCGTCAGGCCGATCTCGTCTATCAGGCGACCGCGCAATATGATGCGGACATGTTCACCCTGGGCGCGAACATCGTTGGCACCACCGACAGCTTCACGCAGGACAGCAACCAGCTCAGGCTGCCGGCCTTCGCACAGGTCAACGCCTTCCTCGCCTTCCGCCCGATCGAGCGGATCGAGGTCGGCCTCAACGCCACCAACCTGTTCAACGCCACCGGCTACACCGAGGCGGAAGAAGGGGCGATCCCGGCGAGCGGCATCGTGCGCGCGCGCGCGATTGCCGGGCGCACGGTGCTCGCTTCGGTGCGGTTCGACTTCTGACAGTCACCGCAGCCCGAAGGCTGGCCGCCCGCTCCCCTTGGCGGCCAGCCTTTTTTATGATGATTAACCGGGAAACTGATCAGCCATGACCACCGCCTGGACCGCCGGACACGTGCGCGCCATTGCGCGGCAGGCGGCGGCCATCCCGCCCGTGCCTGCGCCCGAGCGTGCGGGGCTGGATCAGGGGCGGCTTTACTGGGACATGTGGCCCTTGCAGGATGCCACCGGCGCGCGCGCGCGCCTTGCCGGGCGCGAGCTGTGGATGGCGCTGACCGCGCCTGATCGCGGCGACCCGGCGCTGCGCCATTTCGAAGCGAAAATCCACTGGATCGAGCGGCGGCCCGATGCGCGCGGCGAAGGCTGGCGCGATCTCGGCCCGGTGCTGCCCGATTTCGCCGTGCCCTATGAACGCGAATGGGCCGGTTCGGCGCTGCTCGATGCGGGCATGGTGACGCTGTTCTTCACCGCTGCCGGAACCGCCGCGCGGGCGGGTGGATACCAGCAGGAATTGTGGTCGGCGAGCGCCGTGGCGGGAACGGGCGGCCTGCCGAGCGGCTGGTCGCGGCCTGCGCCGCTGGTGCGCAGCTATGCACCCCATTACATGCCTGCCGACGCGCACGAGGGCGAGGCCGGCAAGATCAAGGCGTTCCGCGATCCGGCCTATTTCCGCGATCCGGTGGACGGCAGCGAATACCTCGCCTTCACCGCCTCGCTCGCCGGTTCGCCGAGCGCCTTCAACGGGGCCTTCGGGCTTGCCCGCAAGGGGGCATCGGGCTGGGCGCTGCTGCCGCCCTGCATCCATGCAGAGGGGGTCAACAACGAACTGGAACGCGCCCATCTGGTGTTTCATGCCGGTTGCTATTACGCCTTCTGGTCGACCCAGAGCGCGACCTTCGCGCCGGGTCTGGAAGATGCGCCGGGGGGGCTGTACGGGATGGTGGCCGAATCAATGCAGGGGCCGTGGAAGCCGCTCAACGGCAGCGGGCTGGTGCTGGCCAATCCCGCCAGCCGCCCCTTGCAAACCTATAGCTGGTTCGTCGATGCCTCGCTCACGGTGTGCAGCTTCGTCGACCAGCTGCCCGATGGCCGCTTCGGCGGTGTTCCTGCGCCCCTGCTGCGCTTGGCACTGGACGGCGATTGCGCGCAGGTGCGCTGCCCCATGCCCGAGAGCGCTGGCTGATGTTGGGCGCGATCGAGGCGGGCGGCACCAAGTTCGTGCTGGCGGTCGGCCCGTCGCCCGAGGCGATCACCGCCCGCACCGAGATTCCCACGCTTGATCCGGTCACCACGCTGGCGGCGGCGGCGGCGTGGTTCGATCGGCAGGGGCCGATCGGGAAGCTTGGCATCGGCAGCTTCGGCCCGGTCGATCTCGATCCGGCCTCGGTCGGCTGGGGGTGCATCACCAACACCCCCAAATCGGGCTGGGCCGATTGCGACATCGCGGGCTTCTTCATCGACCGGCTGGGCGTGCCGGTGGGGTTGGATACCGATGTCAACGCCGCAGCCCTCGCCGAATATCGCGCCGCCGCACAACAGGGGTGCCGCAGCCTTGCCTATCTCACCATCGGCACGGGGATCGGCGGCGGGCTGGTGCTGGACGGGCGGCCGGTGCACGGCATAGCGCATCCCGAAATGGGCCACATCTATCCGCGCCGTCATCCGCTTGATCAGGACTTTGCCGGGATCTGCCCGCACCACGGCGACTGCCTCGAAGGCCTGGCCAGCGGCCCGGCCATCGCCGCGCGGTGGGGAGGCCCGCTCTCGGAGCTGCCCGATGATCACCCCGGCCATGGCATTATCGCCGAATACGTGGCCCAAGCCTGCCACATGCTGTTTGCCTGCCTTGCCGTCGAGCGGGTGGTGATCGGGGGCGGGGTGGCAAAGACCGCCGGTCTCGTCGGGCGCATCGCCGCGCGCACGGCGGAACTGGGCGCGGGCTATCTTCCCGGCGGCACACGCCACCGCGTCACCGCGCCGCGCCTGGGCGGGGACGCCGGGATCACCGGCGCGCTGATGCTGGCGGCGGCGGCGGGCTGAGCATACCTGCCAACAACCGTGCTCCCGGGCCGATCACCGGCGGGTGGTTCGATCAAGCGCCTGCGAATCCCGCCGAAGACGGCTTTTCATCCGCTATCGACGCGTTAGTGTGGCAGGGTCAGAAACGGGGATCCTCATGCTCGATCTCTCAGGTGTCAGCCACGTCTATCCCAATGGCACGCGCGCGCTCGATGATGTCACGCTGATGATCCCGCGCGGCATGTTCGGGCTGCTGGGGCCCAACGGGGCGGGCAAGTCAACGCTGATGCGTACCATCGCCTGCCTCCAGACCCCCACCAACGGCAGCATCCGCTTTGGCGATATCGACGTGCTGGCCGAGCCCGACAAGCTGCGCCGCACGCTGGGCTATCTGCCGCAGGATTTCGGCGTCTACCCGCGTGTTTCGGCCTACCAGATGCTCGATCACATGGCGGTGCTCAAGGGGGTGACCAATGCCGGCGAGCGCAAGGCGATGGTTGAACACCTGCTCAATGAGACCAACCTGTGGGCGGTTCGGAACAAGGCGATTGCGGGCTTTTCGGGCGGGATGCGCCAGCGCTTTGGCATCGCGCAGGCGCTGATCGGCGAGCCCGAACTGATCATCGTCGATGAACCCACCGCCGGCCTCGACCCGGAAGAACGCAACCGCTTCCTCAACCTGCTCGCCGGGATCGGCGAAAACGTGGTGGTGATCCTGTCGACCCATATCGTCGATGATGTGGCCGATCTGTGCCCGCGCATGGCAGTGCTGGCGGGCGGCAAGGTGCGGCTGGAAGGCGCGCCGCACGATCTGATCGCCCGCACCAAGGGGCGGGTGTGGCAGCGCACCATCCCGCACACCCGGCTGGCCGAGATGCAGGCCACTCACGAGGTTATCTCGCACCGGTTCTTTGCCGGCGAGATCGTGGTTCACGTGCTGGCCGACAGCCAGCCGGAAGGCTTTGCGCCGGTCTCGGGCGGACTCGAGGACGTCTATTTCGCGACGCTTGCCGAAACCCGCCGCGCATGCGCGCCTGCCCACGCCGCATAACCGGGCCCGCCTGCCATGCTCACCGCCCGTATCGCCGCGTTCGAGATCCGCTACCAGCTGAAAAACCCGGTTTTCTGGGTTGCGACGGCAATTTTCCTCCTGATCGGCTTCGGCCTGTCCGCCAGCGACAATGTCAGCTTCGGCACGCCCGGGGCGGTGCACGAGAATTCGCCCTTTGCCGTCACGCTCTTGCTCGCGGTGCTCAGCCTGTTCTACCTGTTTGTCATCACTTCCTTCGTCGCCAACGCGGTGGTGCGCGATGATGTGACCGGGTTCGGACCGATGATCCGCGCAACCCCGGTGGGCCGGACGAGCTTTCTGGCGGGGCGGTTCCTGGGCGGGCTGGTGATCGCGATCCTCGGTTATTGCGCCGTGCCGCTGGGGATTGCGCTGGGGGCGGCGATGCCCTGGGTCGATCCCGAAACCGTGGGGCCGGGCGGCTTTGCCACCTATGCCTGGCCCTTCGTGGTAATTGCGGTGCCCAACATCATCCTGTCCTCGGCGCTGCTGTTCAGTCTGGCGACCATCACCCGCTCGATGCTGGCGAGCTATATCGGGGTGCTGGGGCTGGTGATGGGCTATTCGATCGCTACCGGCGTGCTTGCCAGCGATCCGGCCTATCATGACGCGCTGGCGGTGTTCGAACCGATGGCGGTTGGCGCGGTTGCCGATGCCACCCGCTATTGGACCGCCGCCGAGCTGAACAGCCGGCTGATCCCGTTTGAAGGCAACCTGCTGCTCAACCGGCTGCTGGCGCTGGGCTGGACGGCAGTGTTTCTGGCGGTGGCCTGGGCGCGCTTCAGCATGTCCGAACGCGCGCCGTCGCGCTGGCGGCTGCGGCGGTTGGCCAAGCAGGCAGAGCGCGCCGCCAGGGCGCCGGCAGCGCCGCCGCAGGCGCTCACCGCACCGGTGCAGCGCAGCTTTGGCGCTGACCATGCGCTGGCAAGTTTCATGGTGCGGCTGAAGACGGAAACCCTGCAGGTGGTCAAAAGCCCCGGACTGATCGTGCTGCTGCTGATCGGCGTGATGCTGAGCGCGATCAATCTGGCCTTTTCGGAATCGCTTTACGGCACCCCGTCCTATCCGCTCACCGCCACGGTGATCGAGACCGTGATCGGTTCGATGAGCCTGTTCAGCCTGATCGTCGCGGTGTTCTATGGCGGCGAACTGGTGTGGCGCGAGCGCGACGTGAAGATCGACGAGATCATCGATGCCACCCCGGTGCCCGCATGGGCGATGTTCGTGCCCAAGATCCTTGCGATCTTCGTGGTGCTGCTGGCGATGGCGCTGACCGGCATGGCGGCGGGGATCGTCTACCAGCTGGTGAGGGGCGCGCCCAGCATCGATGCCGGGCTATACCTGTCCGCCTACGTCTTGCCGCAAAGCATCGATCTGCTGCTGCTGGCGGTGCTGGCGGTGTTTTTCCAGGTGCTCAGTCCCAACAAATATCTCGGCTGGGGCCTGTTCCTGGTGTGGTTCGTGGGGCGCATCTTCCTGTCGAACCTCGGCTATACCAGTATGCTCTACAATTTCGGCAGCACGCCGGCCGAGCCGCTCTCCGACATGAACGGCACCGGCGGGTTCGGGGTCGGGGGGCTGATCGCGCGCGCCTATTGGGGCGCGTTCGCGGTGCTGCTGCTGTGCCTGTCGCACTGGTCATGGCCGCGCGGCACGCAGGTTGCGGTGCTTGCGCGCCTCAGGGGCATGGGCAAGCGCGTCACGCCGGCCTCAGGCGGGCTGGCGCTGGCTGCCATTGCCGGGATGGTGGGCACGGGGCTGGTGATCCACCACAATATCAAGGTGCTCAACACCTATGAAACCGCCGAGCATGCCGAGGCGCGCACCGCCGAATTCGAGCGCAAATATCTCAGGTTCGCAGCCCTGCCGCGTCCGGTGGTGACCGATGTCGTCTTTGCTGTCGCGATCTATCCCGATCAGCGCCGGCTGACCGCCACGGGCCATTACGACTTACGCAACGACAGCGGCAAGCCGATCACCGAGCTGCACGTCCGGCAGGGTGATGAGGCGACGCAATTCACCCGCCTCGATATTGCCGGAGCCAGGCTTGCCCGCTTCGACAGGCGCCATGGCTACCGCATCTTCCGCTTCGATACCCCGCTGGCTCCGGGCGCGACCACGCGGCTCGATTTCACCTCGCAGGTGTGGCGGCGCGGTTTTGCCAATCGCGACGCGGCGACCGATCTTGTCGCCAATGGCACCTTTGTGGACAATTCGGTGTTCGCGCCGGTGATCGGGATGGACCAGCGCGATTTGCTGACCGATCGCACCGCGCGCCGGCGGCAGGGCCTGCCTGACGAGCTGCACATGGCGAAGCTCGAAGACAGCGCCGCGCAGGGGCGCAACTATGTCGGCGCGGACTGGGTCAATTCGCGCATCACCATCAGCACCGCCGCCGATCAGGTGCCGATCGCACCTGGCAACAAGCTGTCGGATGTGGTCAGGGACGGGCGGCGTGTCGCGGTGTTCCAGTCGCCTGCGCCGATCCTCAACTTCTTCTCGGTGCAGTCCGCGCGCTATGCCGTGGCGCAAGACCGTCTCGGTGATGTTGCCTTGAGCGTCTATCACGACCCGCGCCATGCCTGGAACGTGCCGGGGATGCTCAAGGCGATGAAGGCAGCGCTGGGCTACTACACCGCCAACTTCGGCCCTTACCAGTTCGGCTATGCGCGGATCGTCGAATTTCCCGGCTATGAAAGTTTCGCGCAGGCTTTCGCGGGCACCATGCCCTATTCGGAAAGCATCGGCTTTGCCGCCGATGTGCGCGATCCGGAAACCATCGACTATGTCTCCTACGTCACCGCCCACGAACTTGCCCACCAATATTGGGCGCACCAGGTGATCGGGGCGGACATGCAGGGTTCGACCCTGCTGTCGGAAACGCTGGCGCAATATTCGGCGCTGATGGTGATGAAGCAGATGTACGGCGAGGACAAGATCCGCCGCTTCCTCAAGTACGAGCTTGATCAGTATCTGACAGGCCGCAAGGGCGATGAGCTGGGCGAACAGCCGCTGATGCGGGTCGAAGATCAGCAATACATCCATTACCGCAAGGGCAGCCTTGCGATGTATCTGCTGCAGCACCGGCTGGGCGAGGATGCAGTCAACCGCGCGCTGGCGCGGATGGTGGCGAGATGGCGGTTCAAGGGTGCGCCCTTCCCGCGCAGCCTCGATCTGATCGCCGAGCTTCGCAAGGAGGCCAAAACCCCAGAGGATCAGGCGTTGATCACCGATCTGTTCGAGAAGATCACGATTTATGACCTCAAGGCGCAAGAGGCGGTAACGCGGCAGCTGGCCGACGGGCGCTGGCGCACGCGGATCACGATCGAGGCGGGCAAGTTCTATGCCGACGCCAAGGGAACCGAACGCGCAGCCCCGCTGGCCGAAAGCATCGAGGTGGGCTTGTTCACCGACCAGCCGGGGCGGGGAGCCTTTGACAGCGCCGACGTGCTTGCGATGCAGCGTATTCCTGTGCGTTCCGGTCGGCAGGTGGTGGAGCTGGTGACGGCAAAAAAGCCGCTGTTCGCCGGAATCGATCCCTACAACTTCCGCATCGACCGGGATTCGGACGACAACGTGGTGCCGGTCGATTAGCGGAAGCGCGATGGCTTGAGGGCGTATTTGGCAAGCTTGTCGTAAATCGTCTTGCGCGGGGTTTGCAGCATCGTCTGCAATGTGGCGATATCGCCCCGGCACTGGCGCAGCGCATCCTCCAGCACGGCGCGCTCGAAGTCGGCAACGATCTGATGCAGCGGACGCTGCCCCGCCCGCGGCGCGACTGGCGCGCCGATGTCCGACAGGCCGAGCACAAAGGCCCGCGCATAGGCGCTCAGTTCATGCAGGTTGCCGGGCCAGTCGTGGGTCTGGACGTGGTGCCACTGCACCTCGCCGATTGCCGGCGCAGCCAGATCGAGCGCGCGCGCGTGGCGGGCGACGAACAGGCGGAATAGCTCAGGCATATCCTCGCGCCGCTGGCTGAGCGGGGGGAAAGCGATCTGCACCGCGCCGAGCCGGTGCCACAGCGGATCGCGCGCGCGCGCGCCGTTTGGATCGGTATCGCTGGCAGAGCGGGCGATGATGATGCGGATGTTGAGCCGCCGCGCCTGCGTCGCGCCGATGGGGAGCGCCTGGCGCTTCTCGACCAGCGAGGCGAGCCTTGCGGTCAGCACCGGGCCGGCTGTCTCGATCTCGTCAAGGAACAGCGTCCCGCCATTGGCGCGTTCGGCCATCCCGGTGCGCGACAGGCCCACGCCGGCGGCCGGATCGCGCCCGAACAGCAGCAGTTCGGCATCCTCGTGCGCGAGAATCCCGGCATCGACCACCACGAAAGGCCGGCTGCGGCGCGGGCTGAGATCGTGGATCGCCTGGGCTGCATGGCTCTTGCCGGTGCCCGGCGGGCCGGTCAGCACCACATCGATCTCCGAGCGCGCCACCCCCTCGATCACCGAGCGCAAACGTTGCGCCGCAGCCGAGGTGCCGGGGATTGCGCTCGCGGCGCCGCGCCCGGCCTGTTCGCGCAGCGCCCGGTTCTCCAGCGCCAGCGCGCGGCGTGTGGCCGCTGCCCGCACCGCGCGGATCAGATCGGCCGAGGAATAGGGCTTGGTGAGAAAATCCGCCGCGCCGTTCTTCATCGCCTCGACCGCCATGGCAATGTCGCCATGGCCGGTGGTCAGGATCACCGGGAGATCAGGATCGATCCCGCGCAGCGCGGCAAAAAAGGCGATCCCGTCGATCCCCGGCATCCGCACGTCGCTGACCACCACGCCCGGATAGTCTGCTGTCAACCAGCCGAGCGCGGCGCGGGCATCGGGGAAGACGACCACTTCGGCCCCTTCCAGCGTCAGCGCTTGCATGGTTGCATCGCGCAGCGGCGGATCGTCCTCGACCAGTGCAATCCTCAGCGGCGGAGCGGGGGTGTTCATGCGGCGGGCATCGTCATGGTGAAGCGCGTGCCCTTGGCGGTATCCTCGTAATCGAGGTCGCCGCCGAGCTGGCGCATGATGTCGCGGGCGATCGCCAGGCCGAGCCCCAGCCCTTCGCACTTGGAAGTCACAAAGGGCTGGAACAGGGTGTCGCGCAGTTTGGCCGGCACGCCCGGCCCGTTGTCGCTGATACTCAGGCGCACCGTCCTGGCCTCGGCCGAAATCGCCAGCGCGATCTGGCCACCCTGGCCGCAGGCCTGCACCGCGTTCTGGAGCAGATTGACCAGCACCTGTTCGAGTTGGACGTGGCGGGCGCGCACGGTGGCGGCGCTGGCCTCGGGGCCGGGCAGGGCGAGGGCGATGTTCTTCTGCCGGATCTGGTCGCGCAGCAGCAGCAGCGATCCGTCGATCACCTCGGACAAGGGGACAAGCCGCGGTTCTTCCATCGAGCGGCGGCTGAAATGCAGCTGTTCCTCGACGATTTCACCGATCCGTCCGGCGAGGCCGGCAATGCGGGAGAAGTTCTCTGCCGCTTCGACGGGACGCTCGGCCGCGAGCAGCCGCTCGCCGTTTTCAGCATAGACCCGCATCGCCGCGAGCGGCTGGCGGATCTCGTGACCAAGCCCGGCGGTGATCTGGCCAAGCGTGGCGAGGCGGTTGGCCTGCTGCAACTGCTCGCGCAAGGTGGCGGTCTGTGCAGCGATTTCGGAAGCGGCGCGGCTCTGGCGCTGACGCCACCACAGCCACGCTCCGGACCCGGCCAGCGCCAGCAGGGCGAGGAGACTCACGCCCGCCAGCCGGGCATTGGCACGCGCCACCGACAGGCGCGGGGCAGGGTCGGCCAGCAGGTGCAATTCCCATCCGGTCGGAGCGATCGGCTGGATCTTTTCGATCATCCGCACCGCCTGATTGGCGGCAACCGTGTCCGGCAATTCCAGCGGCGCGGGCACCGCCACCCCGAAGCGCGCCGCATCGCGCACCGGATCGCGTGCGCGCTGTGCGCCGGGATCGCGCGCAATCAAACGAAAGCGCCAGTCGGGATTGCTGGTCAGCAGCACAATGCCTTCCGCGTCGGTGACGAACACCGCATCTTTGGCATTGCGCCACCTGCGTTCGAGACTGTCGAATTCGACCTTCAGGGCGATCACCCCGAGCGGATGATCGGCCGGGCCGACCCGTTCGGCCAGATAAAGGCCGGGGCGCAGCGTGGTGTTGCCGAGCGCGAACTCGCTTGCCGTGCCCCTGCGCAGCGCCCCTGCGAAGTATTCGCGGAAATCATATTTGGTGCCGATGAAGCTGCCGGGCCGATCCCAGTTGCTCGCCGCCAGCGTCACGCCGCGGGCATCCATCAGATAGATCGCCGCCGCGCTGGTCTGGCGGGCCAGTGCGGCAAGACGGCGGTTGAGCACCTGTGGCCCGCGGCTCTGCCCGGTCAGCAGCGCGGTGACATCGGGATCGGCTGCGAGCACGCGCGGGACGAGGCTGAATTTGTTGAGCTCGCTTTCCAGCCCCGCCGCGAGGATCGCCGCCTGGCTGGTGGCCTGGTCGCGGGTTTCGGCAAGCGCGCTGACCCGCGCCGCACGCTCCAGTCCGAGCAGGGTCAGCGCGGCCAGCGCCAACAGCGCAAGCAACGCGATTCCCGCCAGCGTCACCCGCCCGGGACGGCCGGGAATGGTGCGGCCATACGCCCGCTTGTTCTTGCCTGATCTGCCTTGCACCCCGATGTCTGCCTGTGGCTGGTTTGCAGGGCTTGTGCGCTTTTCCGCAATTCGCGCAAGGAATTTGTGCGGATTTCCGCACAAAAGGTTGGAATGTTCAAAGCAAACTATTGATCCTGCAACAATCCTGCGACGGGGGCGAAAATCTTGCAGCTTCGTGAACCTGATCTGATGTTGCGGATTGGGCAAACCGCAATCGGGAGAAATCTGCGCGCATGGGTTCGCATGCCACCGTTCATGCCGGGGCCTGCGATCAGCCGGCCAAAAGGCCGCTGCATCGCCTGCTTTATGTGCAGGTGCTCCTTGCGATTGCGCTAGGCGCGTGCCTTGGCCATTTCGCGCCCGAATTCGGGGCCGCGCTCAAGCCGCTCGGCGATGGCTTCATCAAGCTGGTGAAGATGATCATCGCACCCGTCATCTTCGTCACCGTGGCGAGCGGTATTGCCGGGATGCGTGATTTGAAGGCGGTCGGCAGCGTGGCGGGCAAGGCCTTTGCCTATTTCCTCACCTTCTCCACGCTGGCGCTGATTATCGGCCTTGTGGTGGGCAATGTGGTGCGTCCGGGCGAAGGGCTGCACATCGATCCCGCCACGCTCGATGCCGCGGCGATTGCCGACTATGCCGACAAGGCGGAGAAAACCAGCATCACCGGCTTCCTGCTCGGCATCATCCCCGATACGCTGTTCAGCGCGGTCACCGACGGTCAGATCCTGCAAGTGCTGCTGGTGGCGATCCTGGTCGGGGTTGCCATTGCCGCCACCCGCCCGGCGAGCGACCTTGTCACCGACGTGCTCGCTTCGTTCGGGGCGGTGGTGTTCAAGCTGGTGCACATGCTGATGAAGCTTGCGCCGATCGGCGCCTTCGGGGCGATGGCCTTTACCATCGGCGAATTCGGGATCGGCAGTCTTGCCAACCTCGCCGCGCTGGTCGCCACCTTCTACCTCACCTCGCTGCTGTTCGTGTTTGTCGTGCTGGGGCTGGTGGGTTGGGCGGGCGGCTTCTCGATCTTCGCGCTGATCCGCTATCTGCGCGAGGAACTGCTGCTGGTGCTTGGCACGTCCTCCTCCGAGGCGGCGTTGCCGAGCCTGATGGAGAAGATGGAGGCCGCCGGGTGCCGCAAGGCGGTGGTCGGGCTGGTGGTGCCCACGGGCTATTCCTTCAATCTCGATGGCACCAATATCTACATGACGCTCGCCTCGCTGTTCATCGCCGAGGCGGTGGGGGTGGAGCTTTCGCTCGCCGAGCAGCTGACGCTGGTGCTGGTGGCGATGATCAGTTCCAAGGGCGCGGCGGGCGTAACGGGTTCGGGCTTTGTGATCCTGGCCGCCACGCTCTCGGTGGTGCCCGGCGTGCCGGTGGCGGGCATGGCGCTGATCCTCGGCATCGACCGTTTCATGTCCGAATGCCGCGCGCTTACCAATTTCATCGGCAATGCGGTGGCGACCATCGTTGTGGCCCGCTGGGAAGGCGCACTCAATCGGACACGGCTGGACGCGGCGCTGGCCGGCGCGCCGCTGCCGCTGGAACCGGAGGATATCGAGCGCCACGAGCGCAGCGGGCCGGTGAGCGAGCAAATCGCCCGCATGCTGGAGAAGGCCCCGTGATCGCCCGCCGGCTTGCCGCTTTCGCCGCGCTGCTGGCGCTGCTCATGCCCGCGCTGCCGCTCGCCGCGCACACCGCCACCATTCCCGAGGAGATCCTGCTGTGGCCCGGCTCGATGCCGGGCAATGGCAAGGTCGAGGGGCCGGAGAAAATCGGCACCGAAGGCGCGGGGTTGGGCGCGGTGTCGAATGTCAGCCTGCCGCGCATGCGCGTCTATCGCCCCGCAAAGCCCAACGGCGCGGCGGTGCTGGTGGCGGGCGGCGGCGGCTATTTCCGCATCCAGCTCAGGAAGGAAAGCACTCCTGCGGCCGAGTGGCTGCGGGGGCGCGGGTTCACTGTGTTCGAACTGATTTACCGCCTGCCCAATGACGGCTGGGATTCGACCACACCCTTCATGGACGCGCAGCGGGCGATGAAGATCATCCGCACCCGCGCGGGTGAATTCGCTGTCGACCCGCGGCGGATCGGGATCATGGGTTTTTCCGCCGGCGGGCATCTGGCGGGCTTTACCGCCTATCAGCCCGCCCGAGCGCTCTATGCCGGAAGCGACCGCTACGAGGCCGTCTCTGCCCGCCCCGATTTCGCGGTGCTGCTGTTCCCGGTGGTGACCCTTCGCAAGCCTCATGACACCACCCGCACCCGCCGCGAAATCATTGGCGACAAGGCGGGAACCAAGGCGGAAGACCAGTGGTCGCTCGATACCTACGCGAGCAAGGACGCACCGCCGACCATCATCTTCGCTGCGGCCGACGATCCGACCACGCCGCCGGAGCATGGCATCCTGCTGTTCCGGTCTCTCGTCGCTGCCGGGGCGAGCGCGGAACTGCATCTGTTCCGCGACGGCGGGCACGGATGGGGGCTGGGCCAGCCGGAGCAGGTCATCAGCCAATGGCCCGGAATCTTCGAGCACTGGGCACGCTCGCTACAGATTATTGGGAAAAGGGGAGAATGAGTATGTCGAGAAAGAATATGGGCAGGCTTTCCCTGCTGTGCGGGGCGAGCCTGATCGCCGCCACCGCCGCGCACGCACAGGAGGCGCCGGCCACGCCGCTCGCGCCCGCGGATGATCCGGCACGCGAGATCATCGTCACCGGCACCCAGATCCAGGGGGCCAAGATCAACGATGTGCTGCCCGTGACGGTGGTCGACGAGGTCGACATTCAGAACGTCGCGGCGACTTCGGGCGACGAGCTGTTCCGCGCCATCCCGCAGGCGGGCGCGGTGGCCTTCAACGAGCAGAACGATGTCACCTCCAACAATGTGCGCGGCGATGCCGCCTCGATCAATCTGCGCGATCTCGGCACCGGCAACACGCTGCTGCTGATCAACGGGCGGCGCATGGTGCTCAACCCCGGCTTCCAGACCGAATTGCTGGTGCCGGTGGTCAGCCCCGATACCAACGAGATCGCGCCCGGCTCGGTGCGACGGATCGAAGTGCTGCGCGATGGCGCCTCGGCGATCTATGGCGCCGATGCGGTGGCGGGCGTGGTCAACACCGTGCTGCGCGGCAATCGCAGGGGCGGCTTTCTTGAGGGCGAGCTGCGCCTGTCGGACGGCACCAGCGCCTATGCCACGCAGATCAACGGCGGTTTCGGCTTCGATTTTGCCGACGGGCGCGCCAACCTGACGGTCTATGGCAACTATTTCCACGAGAACGCCACGCCCGCCTCGGCACGGCGCTATTCGGCTGATGACGATAAGCGCCCCTTGGTGGTCGGCACCGATTTCGAAGGCGACACGCAGTTCAACAACCGCAACACCTTCGGGCCATTTGGCCAGTTCGACATCCAGATCACCAACAACAACCAGACGCCGATCCGCGATGACGACTTCTACATCCAGCCTTCGACGTTTCCGGGCTGCCGCCTGCAACTGGGCAACGGGATCTGCGCCCGCAACGGCGAAACGCCTGCGGTCGACGTGCGCTACAACCGCGCCTTTGGCACCACGCTGATCAGCGAAAAGACACGCTACAACGCCGCCCTGCTGCTGAACTACGCGTTCAGCGACAATGTCGAAGGCTATTTTGAAGGGACATACTACCGTTCCGAGAGCAGCCGCAACATCACCCCGGCGGCGATCCTCAGCGCGGTGCCGGTCGGGATCTCGCGCAATGCCTATTGGAACCCGTTCGGCCCGGTGACTTTCCCCGGCGGCGCGTCCAATCCCAACCGCCTGCCCGGCCTGACTGTCCCCGCTGCCGGCGCGGATGTCATCATGGAGCGTTACCGCTTCGTCGATGTCGGCAACCGCACGGTCGACGTGGAAAAGGATTCCTACCGTCTCGTCGCCGGTCTGCGCGGCAATTTCGGCGCCTGGGATTTCGACACCGGCTTCGTTTATTCCGAGGCCAGATCGACCGACCTTGAAGGCAACCGCGTTTCGCTGACCCTGCTCCAGCAGGCGATCAACCGGTCAACGCCCGATGCCTACAACCCGTTCAACGGCGGCTGTCTGGACGATCCCAACAACGGCGATTGCACCCCCAACCCGCAAAGCGCGATCGATCCGTTCCGCATCAGCGTGTTCCGCAAGGGCACCACCACGCTGGCGCTGGCTGATTTCAAGGTCAGCAACTCCAAGCTGTTCAGCCTGCCCGGCGGCGATGTCGGGATCGCGGCGGGCATCGAGTGGCGGCGCGAGACCTTTATCGACGATCGCGATCCGCGCATCGATGGCACCATCACCTGGACCGACAGCGTCACCGGCGTGTTCGATGGCAGCGATGTGGCAGGCACGAGCGCCTCGCCCGATACCAGCGGTTCGCGGCAGGTCTATTCAGCCTTCCTCGAAACCTTTGTCCCGCTGGTGAGCGAGGACATGGACATTCCGCTGATCAGCGCGCTCAACCTCCAGCTGGCCGGCCGGATGGAGCACTTCAAGGACATTGGCGAAACCGCCATCGTCCCGCGTGCGGCGGCATCGTGGACCGTGGTTCCCGGTGTGATGCTGCGCGGCGCATGGTCGCAGGGCTTCCGCGCGCCCAATCTGGTGCAGGTCAATGACGAAGGCACCACCCGTTCCAATACCCGCGACGATTTCGTGCGCTGTCAGGCGCAGGTCGAAAAGGGCATCATCACGAATCTCGGCGTGTGTCCGGGCGAAGGCGTGATCAGCTTCCGTTCGGGCAGCGATCAGCTGCGGCCCGAGGACAGCGAGAGCATCAATCTGGGGATCGTGATCGAGCCGAAATTCCTGCCCGGCCTGACGCTGACAGCCGATTACTGGCGCGTGCAGCAGGAAGGTCTGGTCGGCACGTTTGGGGATGACAATGCGATTGCGCTCGATCTGCTGCTGCGCCTCAACGGCAGCAGCAACCCCAACGTGATCCGCGCGGCCCCGACCCAGGAAGAAATCGATCTGTTCACCGGCACCAGCCTTGCCCCCGCAGGCGAGATCATCCGGGTGCTCGATCCCTATCTCAACCTCGACAGCCGGGTGTCGAAGGGCTGGGACTTCGGCCTGCTCTATAATGTGCCCGACTTTGGCCTTGGCGATTTCCGCCTGCGCTTCAACGCGGCGCGGCTGGAGAGCTTCGTCCAGTCAGCCGGGGCGGACGGGCAGATCCTGCTCGACGCGGTGGCGAGCGGCGCGCTGCCGCCGGAGGTGCGGATCGAGGGGCTGGGCGAGCTGCTCGAACTCGACGGGCGGCCCAAATGGCGGTTCAGCGGCGCGGTCAACTGGGGCAACGGCCCGGTCGACCTTGCCATTTTCGCCAATTATGTCGGCAAGGTGTGGAACACCAGCGTCACCCGCGACGTGCCGGTCGTGTCGGATGATCCCAACGCGAACTTCTACCGCGTGGACGACATGCTGACGATCAACACCAGCTTCACCTTCACCATCAAGACCGATGGCCCGCTCGATGGGACGCGGCTGCGGGTGGGGGTGAACAACCTGTTCGACAAGGATCCGCCGCTGGCTGACGAAACCTACGGGTTCCTGAGCGCGCTGCATTCGCCGCGAGGGAGGGTCGTCCGGTTCGAAATCCGCAAGAATTTCTGATAGCCACCGGCCCATGCGAGGGATGATGCGATTGCTGTGGGCCGGGCTTGCCCTGCTGGCGGGGGGCTGCGCGGCATCGCCGCCTCCCGCAACCGACATGGCGGTGGTGGCGGCGAACAGCTGCCGTTCGGCCAGCGTCACCATCGCCTATGATTTCGACGGCGCGCCGCCATTGCGCTGCTGGGTGACGGGGGAGCGCGCCTTTTCGCTGCTGGTCACGCCAGAGCACGCCCCGCCAATCAACCCCAGCCCGTGGTATGCCTTCCGCTACACCGCGCAGGGCGACGGCCCGGTCAGCGTGACTTTGCGCTATCTCGAAGGCGGGCATCGCTACGCCCCCAAGTTCGCCACCGACGGCAGTTGGCGCGAGATTCCGGCCGAAGTCAGCGCCGATGGCAAAGCTGCGCGGATCGATCTGCCGCCCGGCGCAGGCGTAATTGCGGCACAGGAGTTGATGGAGCCGGTGCTGGCCCGGCAGGCGCTTTCCCGCTGGGCGGAACAGGGCGGGACAAAGGTGTTCACTCTCGGCACTTCGCATGATGGCCGCTCGATTGACGCGGTCCGTCTGGGCCGCCCCGATGCGCCCCGGCTGGTGGTGCTGCTCGGACGGCAGCACCCCCCTGAGGTGACTGGCGCGATTGCGATGGAGGCCTTTGTGGGTGCCCTCGCGGCCCGCGCGGGGGACTTGGGCGATGTGCAGGTGCTGGTGGTGCCGATGCTCAACCCCGATGGCGTGGTGCGCGGGCACTGGCGCGCGAACCGGGGCGCAGTCGATTTGAACCGCGACTGGGGTGCCTTCACCCAGCCCGAAACGCGCAGCGTTAAGGCCTGGCTGGACCGCCTGCCCCGCGGCGTGCGGCCGGTGCTGATGGTGGATTTCCACTCGACCCGCACCAACCTGTTCTATGTGCAGGGCGATGACGAGGCGAGCGCCGCCCAGCAGCGCTTCCGGGCGGCGTGGCTCGATGGGCGCGAAAATGCTCTGCCGGGCTATCCCTTTACGATCGAACCGCGCAATGCCAATCCCGGCAGCGGGACGGCCAAGAACTGGTTCCACGCGACCTATGCGATCCCGGCCTACACCTACGAGGTCGCCGATGAGGCCGGGCGCGAGGCCGCCCGCGCGGCGGCGGACATGCTGGCGCAGCGCCTGTTGCCCGCGCTCGATGCGCTCAAGGACTAGCGGTTGAACAGCCAACCCGCCTGATCGGCCCGTCCGCGCGGGCTGCCTGATCGGGAGTTGTGGCCCGCGATGACGGACGACGCGGCGGCTTCGGCGCTCGAATATCTATAAAACAGAATGGTTTTGAAGATATATTGAATTTTTCATACGATTTGTTTTCGTCTAATCCCCCGGCATCAACCAATCTGCGTGGGGATTGCGGGCATGGACAGCGGCAATCAGGCATCCGAACAGGCACCCGTATCGCACCGGCTTTCGCCTGCTCGCGCGGCGTCCCTTACCCGAAGCGGTCTGCGACTGGTGAACGATCGGTTGCGGCTGGCCGATCCGGTCGCCGCGCCCGATCCGCAGTGGCGGGCGGCTTTTGCTGATCTGATCGCATGGCTTGGCGTGACGGTTGATCCCGTGGCCGCGGGACGACCTGCCGCCCTTTGCAAGCTGGCCGACTGGAGGCGCGGGGCGGCGGGCGCGGATCGGGCGGTGCGGTTCATGCCGTGGCAGGCGATTTCGCCGGTTGCGCTGCAGCAGGCAAGCGCGGCCCCGCTGCCGCACGCGCAGTGGATTGCCAGCTACCTGTTCGATCATTCGGTCGGGGGCGGCAGGGTCCACCGCAAGCCGCTTGATCTGATGCTGATTTCGCCGCGCCCGGCCGCCTGTGCCGCCGACGAGGCCGGTGCGCCGGCGCTGCCGCGCCCGGCGCTTATCCAAGCGATGATCCGCGCCGCCCGGGCCGAAGGCCGCAGCCGCATCGCCATCATCGTTCCGGCCGCCCTTCGCAACGGCTTCGCACGCCAGCTTCTGGCCGGCGGCCGCGCATTTGCCCGCGCGGGGCTGGAACTGGACATCATCGCCATCGAACAGGCGCTCGGCGCGCTCACCCTCGAAAGGCCCGCGTGGGATGCGCTGATCGTCATGCCCCGGCTGCGGGGCATCGTCTTTGCCTTGCTGGCCGAGGCAAGCGCGATCCGCGCGCCCTGGCCGATGCTGTGGCACGGTTCGCGCGGGGTCGAGCTGGTGACGAGCGAGGCGCTCTGCGAGGCCGGCGCTCGCCTGCCTCTCGATGCGCCAGTGCTGGTCCAGTCGCTGGCGATCACCCTGCATCATGCCGGCATGACGGCCGCCGCCCGGCACCTGCACGAAGCCTGTGTGCGGCTGCGCGACAAAGGGGTGGTAACGCCCTCGCGCGGGTCCTGCGCCCCTTACGCAAACACGCATAGCGACGCGCAATTTATCAGCCTGATCTGTGCCGGCATGGGGATCGGCAGCCGTCCGGTGCCGCGGTGGCGCGCGCTCGGCGAAGGGCCTGCGGGTCGCGCATCGGCTGCGCCGGTGCGTCTCAATCTGGTTGCCGCCAATCCTTCCCCCCAATCGTAGACGAAAGGTTATCCCTCATGCCAAGCCGCAAGATTGTCGCAAATGAACTGGCCAAGGTGCTGCGCCAGATTTCCCATCCGGATCGCATCCGTCTGCTGCTCAAGCTGCAGGCCGGCGATCTGACCGTCAACGAACTGGCCGATGCGCTCGAAATTCCGGCCACCCGCGTGTCGCAGCATCTTGGCGTGCTGCGCGCCATGGCTCTGGTGGAAACCGAAGCGCAGGCGCAAAAGCGGGTCTATCGCCTCAACCAGCCGGACCTCGCCGACTGGCTGATCGATGGCATCGATTTCATCGCCCACCGGCTTGGCCGCGCCAGCGCGGCCGATATCGCCACGGCCAAGGAGCTGTGGCACCGCGAGGCGCTCGAACCGGTGGGCTGATGGCCGCCCGGCGCAGGCCCGTGCGCGTCAGGCGGCGGGCCGGCGGATCAGCACCGGGATTTCGGTCTTGTCCGGGTCCTGCGAGCGAGCGGGCCGGTCGGCACGTTGAGCGCGGCGGTGAGATTGGCGGGCAGCTCCACCAGCGTGATCGGCAGGGCGAAGGTGAAAGCGAAGGGCGTGCCGACGATCACGCCCAGCAGCGGCCCCGGCAATCAGCCCGACCACGCCGAGCATGGCCAGCCCGTGTACGTCCACCAGCTGGAACACCAGCACCGCCATGCCGCCGCCGCTCCGCTGGCCTGAAGCGGCGGCCCGGCGAGACTGCCGACCTCCAGCCCGCCGACGATTCCGGTGATTAACCCCAGCGCGGGCGGGGCACCGGATGCGATCGCATTCCCCTTGCACCGCGGCAGGGCCATCAGAAAGACCACGATCGAGGCGAGAATATCCCGCCCGATGCTGGCCGGAGCAAAGCGTGAGGCGGTCGCAGGTGCCATTTCAGCGCAACTCTGCACGGCTGGAGTGGGAGGAAGGGATCAGCAGGCGTGATGGGCCAGCCTGGCCGCAGCGACTTCCGCGGCATAGCGTTCCTCGATCGGCAGCCAGGTTCCGGTTGATTCGTCAAACACCGAGACTTCGCCGGTCTTGATATCGTAAACCCAGCCATGCAGCCGCACCGCCTTCTGAGCCAAGGCCACGGCGACGGTCGGGTGGGTCTTGAGGTGCTGGAGTTGGAGAATGACGTTCTGTTCGAGCAGCATCCGCATCTTGGCCTCTTCATCCAACCCTGCGCCGAGGGTTTCGACGATATCGACCGCGCCCTGCGAATAGCCGAGCCATTCGCGCACGTGCGGCAGGTTGGTCAGGCCTTCGCGGTTCATCGCGCCCTTCATCGCCCCGCATTCGGTGTGGCCGCAGATGACGATGTGCGGAATGCCGAGCGCGCCGATGGCGAATTCGATCGACGCGGTCATGCCGCCGGTCTGGTTGGTGTGCGGCGGCACGATGTTGCCCGCATTGCGGCAGATGAACAATTCACCCGGATCGGTCTGGGTGATCATCGCCGTTTCGATCCGGCTGTCCGAGCAGGTGATGAACAGCGCCTCTGGGCTTTGGCCGGTGCTCAGCCGCTCGAACAATTCCTGCTTTTCGGGAAAGACTTCGCGCTGAAACTTGATGACACCAAGAGCAAATTTCGACATGGCAGATGTCCTTCTAGCAGGAAGCGGGGTTGGCATCGGCGGTCCACAGCGCGCGCACCACTTCGATATGTGCGGCTTCACCGATGCGGTTGCGAACCTCGACGAATGCGAGCGCTTCGACGATCCATGCCGCGATCGCGGGGCGGGTGAGGCGGTAGAAGTGATTGCGCCCCTCGCGCCGGTCCTCGACGATCCGGTGAGCGCGCAGCAGGGCAAGATGCTGGGAGATGCGGGTGGCCGGCAAATCGAGCGCGGTCGCGATGCTGGTCACGTCACGCTCCCCCAAGCGGAGTTCCTCGATCAGGCGCAGGCGATCGGGATGGGCGAGCAGCCTGAACAATTCGGCCAGTTCGCGCGATACGATGATCCGGCTGGGCAATGTCGTCTCCAAAACCTGCAAAACTATGCAGATTTACAGGTGTGAAACTATGCATCATTAGCCGGCCGTTCAAGCCTGTCGGCTTGCTTTCTGTGCCCGGCAGGCAGAAACAGGGCGCTGGCGGTGCTGCTCAGGCACCGCGGAGATAGGTTTTCGCCCCATGACACGGTCCAGTTCGCATCCCGATGATCCACATTATGTCCATCGCACCGGCTGGCTGCGCGCGGCCGTGCTGGGGGCGAATGACGGGATTGTCTCGGTCGCTTCGCTGATCACCGGGGTTGCAGCCGCGACACCTCAGACGGGGCCGGTGCTGGTGGCCGGGGTTGCGGGGCTGGTGGCAGGGGCAATGTCGATGGCGGCGGGCGAGTTCATCTCGGTCTCCTCGCAGGCCGACAGCGAAGCGGCCGATATCCGCCGCGAAGAGCAGGCGCTCGCCGAAACGCCCGAGCGCGAGCTGGAGGAACTGGCGGCGATCTACGAAAGCCGTGGTCTCACGCCCCAGACGGCGCTGACGGTGGCCCGCGAACTCAGCGCGAAAGATCCGCTGGGGGCGCATGTGCGCGACGAGCTTGGCCTGGCCGAGCACCTCGCCGCGCGTCCGCTCCAGGCGGCGCTGTCTTCGGGGGTGACCTTCAGCGGTGCCGCTGCGATCCCGCTGGTCGCCGCTTGGTTGGCGCCTGAAGGCACGATCATTCCGGTGGTGCTGGTGATTTCGGTGGTGGCGCTGGCAATGCTCGGCGCGCTCGGGGCGAAGGTGGGCGGCGCACCGCTGCTGCGCGCGACCGTGCGGGTGGTCGTCTGGGGCATCTTTGCCATGGCGGTGACCGCCGCAGTCGGCTCGCTGTTCGGCGTGAACGTGTAGCGCAGGTCTGCCTCGTCTTTCCCATGGCTCGCGCCGCGCAGGCCTGCTAGGCTGAGGTTGCAGGGCAACTTTTGAGAGGATAAGCGCGTGGCAATCGGCTTTACCGTCAACGGCAAGGATGTCAGCGTTGCCGCAGAACCCGATACGCCGCTCTTGTGGGTTCTGCGTGAGGATCTGGGGCTCACCGGCACCAAGTTCGGCTGCGGCGTTGCCGCCTGCGGGGCGTGCTCGGTGCATGTCGATGGCGAACTGACCCGCGCGTGCAGTGTCCCCTTGAGCGCGATTGCCGGCAAAGCAGTGACCACAATCGAGGGCCTCAAGAACGAGGACGGCACGCTCCACGCGGTGCAACAGGCCTGGATCGACGCGCAGGTGCCGCAATGCGGATATTGCCAGTCGGGCCAAATCATGGCGGCAGTGGCGCTGATCGCGCGCACCGGCAGCCCGTCCGACGCCGAGATCGACGCGGCGATGACTAATATCTGCCGCTGCGGCACCTATCCGCGTATCCGCAAGGCGATCCGCGCTGCGACCGGCCAGGCTGCTGCCGCTGTCAGGGGTGAGGCATGATGGCCGACAATCCCAACCCCAATATCGACGAAACCCAAGCCGCTCTGGCCGAGGTCGCTCCGGTCAAGAAAAAGGGCATCAAGCGCCGCCTCTTTCTGGCCGGCTCCGCGCTGCTGGTGGGCGGCGGGGTTTTCGGCCTCTACTGGGCCGACAATGCGGCCCGCGTCCGCGCCCGCGCGCTCACCACGGGTGAGGGCGAGCACAATTTCCTCACCTGGATGAAGATCGCCGAGGACGATACCGTCACGCTGTTCTCCCCGCATATCGATTTCGGGCAGGGCAGCCACACGGCGCTCGGCCAGATGCTGGCCGACGAGCTTGATGCCGATTGGGCCAAGGTCAAGGTCGAACAGGCGCCCTCTGACGTGGCCTTCTCGAACACCGCGCTGGTGCACAGCTTACTGGGCGAGATGAGCGGCTATCCCGGCCTCGTCGGCGCGCTGCCGGCAGCGCTTGTGGGTATGCTCGCCCGTTCGCAGAAGGTCCAGATCACCGGCGGTTCCTCGGCGGTGCGCTTTACCGGGCAGGGCGGGATGCGGGTGATCGGTGCGGCGGTGCGGCTCGCGCTGATCGAGGAAGCGGCGGACCGGCTGGGCGTGCCGGCGAGCGAACTCACCACCGCCGACAGCAAGGTGATCCATGCCGCTTCGGGCCGTGCCTTGCGCTATGGCGAACTGGCGGCAGGCGCGGCGCAGCGTTCGCTCAGCAGCCAACCGGTGCTCAAATCGCGTGCCGAATACAAGCTGATCGGCAAGCCCGTCATCCGGCGCGACATCCCGGCCAAGGTCGATGGCAGCGCGGTTTACGGGATCGACTTCACCCTGCCCGACATGCGCGTCGCCACCATCGCCGCCGCCCCGGTGCGCGGCGGCAGGCTTGAAGCCGTCGATGAGGCTCCGGCGCTGGCCGTGCCGGGCGTCGAGAAGGTGGTGAAGCTCGACGACGCGGTGATCGTCGTCGCCAAGGGCTACTGGCAAGCGGCCAAGGGCCTTGCGACCCTGTCGCCGAAGTTTTCCGACGGCGGTCATGGGGCGATGTCCACCCCCGCGATCTACGCCGCGCAGGACAAGCTGCGCCAAGCTGGCAAGCCCGACAACACCGCGGGCGCGGGCGATGTGGCGGCGGCCTTCAAGGCGGCGGGCGACAGGCTCATCACCGCCGATTACCGCGTCCCCTTCCTGCACCACGCGATGATGGAGCCTTTCGCGCTCACCGCCCATTTCAAGGATGGCAAGCTCAGCGTGTGGGGCGGGATGCAGGATCCGATCGGCGCGCGCGACCGGCTGGCCAAGGCGGTGGGCATGGACATGGAGGACGTGATCTTCCATCCGATGATCATGGGCGGCGGCTTTGGCCGGCGCTTCCCCGGCGTGACCGAGATCCTCGATCAGGTCGCGAAGCTCGCCAGGCAGGTGCCCTATCCGGTCAAGCTTATCTGGAGCCGCGAGGAGGACGTGCGCCACGGCACCTATCGCCCGCAATCCTCGGCGCGGCTTTCGGCCGCGCTCGATGACAAGGGCCGCATCGCCGCATGGCAGAGCGACTATGTGCAGGGCGACAATGCCGAGGGCGAGGTGGGCTTCATCTACGATGTGCCCGCCACCGCGCGGCGGCATTTTGCCTATACCACCAACCAGATCGACGGGCCGTGGCGCTCGGTCAATTCGACCCAGCACGGCTTCTACAACGAGAGTTTCATCGACGAGCTGGCCCATGCCGCGGGCGAAGATCCCTACCAGTTCCGCCGCAAGCACCTGCCCGCTGGTTCGCGCCATCAGAAGGTGCTCGACGAAGTGGCCAGGCGCGCGGGCTGGGGCACGCCGTTGCCGCAAGGCACCGGGCGCGGGATCGCGATCGTCGAGAGCTTCGGCACGATCGTTGCCGAAGTGATCGAGGCGACGGTGAAAGACGATGGCAGCCCCAAGGTGCTCAAGGCCTTCGCGGTGGTCGATTGCGGCACCACGGTAAACCCGCTCAATGCCGAAGCGCAGATCGCGGGCGGGATCATCATGGGCCTGTCGGCCACCATCGGCGAGGCGATCACGCTCGACCAGGGGGCGGTGGTCGAGAGCAACTTCACCGACTACCCGATCCTCACGCTGGCCGATGCGCCGCCGGTGATCGATGTCCACTTCATCGAGAGCGATGCGACGATGGGCGGGATCGGCGAACCCGGTGTGCCGCCGGCCTCGGCCGCGCTCGCCAACGCGCTGTTCGCGGCGACCGGCAAGCGCATCCGCACCCTGCCGCTGCTCCGGCAGGCCAAGGCATAAGTTGGACGGCTGGTCGGCGCTGATCCTCGCCGCGGGGGCCGGACGGCGCTTCGGCGAGGATGGGGGCAAGCTGCTCGCCGATCTTGCCGGTGCCCCGGTGATCCGCCGCACCGCCGATGCGGTGCTGTCGGCAGGCTTCGGCGCGGTGGCGGTGGTGACCGGCGCGGCGCATGGGCAGATCGCCGCCGCGCTCGATGGCCTCGCCTGCCGCATCGTGCCTGCACCCGGCTGGGAGGAAGGCATGGCGGCGAGCCTGCGGGCAGGCCTTGCCGCGCTCGGCCCACCGCGGCAGGGCCTGTTCGTGTTCCTTGGCGATATGCCGCTGGTGCCGGTGGCGCTGTGCCCGCAGCTCGCCGCGCTGGCGCAGGCGGCGGGCTATGCCGCCCGTCCTCGCCTTGGCGGCAAGCCCGGCCACCCGGCAGCCTTCACCCTTGCGGCCTTGCCCGATCTGGCGCGGCTCGCCGGCGACGTTGGCGCGGCGGCGCTGCTCAAGGGCCGGCGCGAAGGGGTGGCCTACCTCGACACCGAAGCCAGCGGCGCGGTGTTCGACATCGATTGCCCTGAAGAGCTTGCCATCGCGGTCGCCGCATGGAAGGCCTGCCCCACCTCGGCCACCAGCGACAGCGCGATCTCGCGCGGGGCCTTGCCAAAGCCGTGAAGCCCGATCGGGGCCCGCAGCCGCGCGATCTGCGCTTCGCTCACCCCGTGCTCGCGCAGCCTGGCCAGCCGGGCAGCGAGCCGCGCGCGGGCACCGATCGCGCCGACGTAGAACGCCTCGCTCATCAGCGCCGCCGCCAGCCCGCGCTCGTCATCCTCGCGGTCATGGCTGAGCACGGCGATGGCAGTCCAGCGGTCGATGCCGATAGCGGCAAACGCGGCGGGCGGCGCTGCGCGGTGAAAGGCGATGCCGGGAAAGGGCGCGGCCGGCGGCCCGCCGGGGGTGACAAGCACCACCTCCATCCCCGCTGCGGTTGCCAGCGTCGCGGCAGCGAGCGCGGCGCCGTCCCCGCCGACCAGCACGAGGCGCGGGGCGGGGGTGTAACCCTTGATGTAGCGCACGCCGTCCCACGCGAAGGTGGGGGCATCGCTGTCCTGCACGCGGCGCTGCGTCCCGTCGCTTTCCCACGCCAGCGGTCGGCGCGCGGCCCAGCCTGCCATGAGCGCGGCAATCGCCGGATCATCCGCCGCCACCGGCTCGACCAGCACGCCGATGGCGCTGCCGCACGCGAGCCTGATGTCGATCCATGGACTGCCCGCGCCATAGCGCAGGCAGCGCGCGTGGCCCCTGGCCAGCGCCTCGTGCCCATGGCGGGCGACATCGGCCTCGATGCAGCCGCCCGACAGGAAACCCCAGTAGTCGCTTTCGGTGATCAGCATCTGCGCCCCCGGTTCGCGCGGGGCCGAGCCTTCAACCGTCACCAGCGTGGCGATGGCGAAAGGCTCGCCCGCCTGCCGCACCTCGGCCAGCGGCACCCTGATATCGTCGATCTGGGCGTTCGGTCGCCAGCTGGTCATGCGCGCATCTGCCTTGGGGACGGGGCGGCGACCCTAATCATCGCGCGGGGGCTGTGCAATCGCCTTGGCAGGTGTCCAAATGATGCAAAGCTGCTACGTCCCGCGCAAGGCGCATAACCGTTGCAGGGGAGAGCAAAATGGGTCGTTTCATGGGCTTGCTGCTGGCGCTGCTGGCCTGCCTTGCCGTGCCGCTCAAGGCGCAGGATAAGGGGCGGCTGCTCGAGTATGAGCGGGTGCCCGCCGCCGGCCTGCCCGACCAGCGCCTGACGATCTGGCTGCCGCCCGGCTATGACGTTTCGCACGCCCGCTATCCGGTGCTCTACATGCATGACGGGCACAACCTGTTCGATCCGGCCAAGTCGAACTTCAACAAGATCTGGGCGGCGGACCAGGCGATGCTGGCGGCGGTCGCGGGCGGGACGGTCGAGCCGCACATCATCGTCGGCATCTGGGCGCCGGGGCCGGATCGCTACCGTCAATACCTGCCGCGCAGCGCCTATGATGCCGCTCCGCAGGCGCTGAAAGCGCAGATGGATGCCGCTGCGGGCGGGGTGGTGGTGTCCGACCTTTACCTCGATTGGATCGCCGGTCCGCTCAAAGCATGGGTTGATGCTAGCTTCCGCACCCGTCCGGGGCGCGATGATACCGCGATTGTCGGCTCCAGCATGGGCGGGCTGATGAGCTGCTATGCCTTGCTTGAACGCCCGCAGGTGTTCGGCCGGGCGGGCTGCGTCTCCTCGCACTGGCCCGCGGTCGATCCGCGCGCGGTTGAGGGGGAGGATAGCGGGGTCAAGGCGCTGTGGGACGGGTGGTTTGCCGCAAGGCTCGGCGCGCCCGACGGGCGGCGGGTGTGGATGGACCACGGCACGGCAACGCTTGACCAATACTACGCCCCCTACCAACAGGCCATCGACGCGAGGTTTGCCGCCGCGGGCTGGCAGAAGGGCCGCGACTGGCAGAGCAAGGTCTATGCAGGGGCCGAGCACGAGGAAAACGCCTGGGCGGCGCGCCTGCCCGAAATCTTCGGCTGGCTGCTGGCCAAGAACTAACGCAGCGCGAAGGCTTGTTTCGCCAGCTTCTCGATCACCGCCTTGTCGGGCGTGCCTCTGGGGGAGACCCACGAGCCGCCGACGCACAACACGGGGTCAAAGGCGAGCCATTCCGGCGCGTTCTCAAGACTGATCCCGCCGGTCGGGCAGAAGCGGACATTGCCGAAGGGCGCGGCCAGCGCCTTGAGGGCAGGCAGGCCCCCTGCGGCCATCGCCGGAAAAAACTTGAAGCGATCCAGCCCCAAGTCCAGCCCGCGCATGATGTCGCCGGCATTGGCGATA